>JAWXCI010000025.1:0-15353 GCA_034408895.1 Flavobacteriales bacterium | reverse complement strand
GCAGTTCCAGAGGAAGGTGATTGTGTTACGACAACAGCTGAACAGTTATCGCTGGTTGTCGCGAGTGCAGTATAATTTCCAAGTGCTCCTGCACATGATGAATTCAACAGAATTGTTTGTGCAACAGGACAAGTTATGGTTGGGTTGGTATTGTCAACACGATTTACACTGAAAGTGCAAGTCGTTGCATTTCCACTTGCGTCAGTTGCGGTGAGAGTAACCGTTGTTGTTCCAACTCCGCTTACAGCAGTTCCCGCAGCGGGTGATTGCGTTACTGTCACTGCAGAACAGTTGTCGGCAGTTGTTGCAAGTGCAGTGTAGTTTCCTAAAACTCTAGCACATGATGCGTTGAGCACAATGGTTTGTGCAGCTGGGCATGCAATCACTGGTGGTTCATTATCCACAACCACTAACGTTTGTAAGCATGTTGCTGTATTGCCACTATTGTCAGTAACAGTCCAGGTAATTGTATTCGGACCCGCATTGTATGAAGCTGAAGGATGATTGTTCGTCACAGAAGCAACTCCGCAGTTGTCAGAAGTTACCGGAGTTCCGAGTAAAGCATTGCTTAATGTTCCGATACAACTATTTCCATTAGTAGGGATGGTAATGTTCGGAGGGCATGTGATGGTGGGAGGCGTGGTGTCAACTCGGTTCACACTGAACGTACAGTTCGAAGTATTTCCACTTGCATCGGTTGCAGTGAGAGTTACAGTCGTTGTTCCAACTCCGCTCACAGCGGTTCCGGCAGCAGGTGATTGTGTAACTGTGAGAGCAGAACAATTGTCGGCAGTTGTTGCAAGCGAAGTGTAGTTTCCTAAAACTCCTGCGCATGAAGCGTTCAACACAATAGTCTGTGCAGCCGGGCAAGTGATGGTCGGGTTCGTATTGTCCAAACGGTTCACGCTAAATGTGCAGGACGAAGTATTTCCACTTGCGTCAGTTGCGGTTATAGTAACCGTTGTTGTTCCAACACCTGAAACCGAAGATCCCGAAATTGGAGATTGCGTCACCGTAACTGCTGAGCAATTGTCGCTAGTGGTGGCTAAGGAAACATAGTTGCCCAGTGTCGCTGTGCATGAAGAATTGAGCACAAGTGTTTGTGCACCCGGACATGTGATGGTCGGGTTCGTTACATCAACTGCATTCACATTGAAAAAGCAGGTGTCGGTATTGTTGCTGGCGTCTGTCGCCACCACAATAACTGGTGTTATACCCACGCCAGTTATCAACGTTCCGGCAGGCGGTGTTTGAGAATAAGTAATGTATCCGTTGCTGTTCACTTCAATCGAAGCCATAAGCAATCGTGCAGTTGAAGCCACTGTAGTGAAGCTCGGCTGTTGGTTGCCCGAAGCGGTCAATTCTTTATAAGCCACTGCATGAACATGCGAACCGGTCACATTGATTTCACTCAACATGGTATAGGTAGCAGGTGCATTTACGTTAGAAGTAGAGGTGCCAGAGTTGCAAACCGCAATCATAAAATCGCCCTGATTGGCGGGAAGCGCGGAAGGCACTGTAACAGAAGTAACGTTAGGTGAAGCTGTAGCAGTTTGCACATCTTCAATTGGCGTAGTCTGGCTGATGTTCTGCAACATGAATACATCTGCACAAATTCCATGTATGCTGTAGTTAGTTGGTGAAGTACCGGTTAATGTCCATGGAATATTGAACGTATTTCCAACTACAGTGGCGATATCCGCTTCTTTCAAATAATACACTGCCGCTCGGCTTCCGTTTTGTCCGGCAGGAAAAAGCGAAACGTTGGCAACCTGTGTCATCACTTTGTTGCCATACATCACAGTTCCGAAATTGTTCAAGCCATAGGTCGGAGCCGCTCCTTCATTTTCAAATGTGATGGTGAGAGCAATCAAACGGTTGACACCCGCAGCCGGGGTGTAAGTAAATGTGTAAGGAGTCGTGCCGCCATCATTGTTTCCACCAAGATTGCCGCTGTTTGCCGAAGCGTATGACGCACCGGGATTGTTCAATAGCGAGCAGTTGTCTCCGATAGTTGCAAGCCCTGTGTAGTCACCAATGGTGGCTTGGCACGAAGCATTGAGATTTAATGTCTGGTCAGGAGGACATGTAGCGAATGTTGGTGTGCTGTTGTCAATCACATTCACGTTAAAAGTGCAGGTGGAAAAGTTTCCCGCTGCGTCCGTTGCAGTAAGTATAACTGGAACTACACCGGCACCGGTTACTGCGTAACCCGCGGCTGGTGATTGTGTTACCACAATTGAACCTGAAGCCGTGCAGTTATCACTCACTATAGCCAGGGTAGTATAGTTACCCATCGCGCCTGAACAGGTCGCATCTAATATTAAACTTTGTGTTGCCGGACATGTGATAGTTGGTGCATCATCATCGTTTACTGTCACAGTAATGGAACAGGTTCCAAAAGTTCCGCATGAAGTAGAAATAGTAAAAACCACCGTAGTGGTTCCGAGCGGATAAGTTCCACTTGCGTTGGTTGTTCCATTAAAATTATTCGTAACGGAATACCCCGTGCATGTTCCCGTCACTGTGGGATTTGGAATTGTGACCGGTGCTGAACACAATCCACCACTAGTTGTAGTGGTAATGTTGCTTCCGCTACAACTCATTGCCGGAACATCAACTACAACAGCCGCAGAAGTTTCCGAACACAAACCACCATTGCTGACAGTGACGGTCACCTGCGCATTATCAGCAAGCGAAGAGTTTGTGTATGTAGAAGAATTTGTTCCAACAGGACTTCCATTCAAATACCATTGGTAGGCAAGTGTTCCTGAAATTCCTGATGAACCCGCAGCGAATGTTCCGCAGAATGGATTGATAATGAAAATATCGTTGAGTGAACTGTTCGTTTCGTTCATTGCGCAGTCCACAAAAAATGGAACACTGGCAGGAATTACAAGTGAAGAATAAAGCAAGGTTGCGTTTCTGTAATACCTTACTACGTTGTTCTCTATTGCAATTCTCAACACATCGTTTGCGGCATAAGCACCAAAGTCACCCATGTTGGTGCCATTCTCATACATGCGAAGCAGTCCGTTGCTTCTTAAGCGGATGGCATAGTCAATTCCGCCAGAACCATTGCCTGCATCAACCGCGCTGATACCAAAATATCTTTCCGTGTTGGTTTCAACCACTGTCATAGTTACCCAACCGTTGTTGCTCACATCATTCAATGAAAATGCGTTGCTGTTGCCAAGACCGGCAGCACCGGTTTTGAGCAAATCATTCCCCGTTGCAGTGATGGCTGCGAGGGTTTGCCAGAATGCCTGCTCAGTTGCGGTGACACATGAGTTGGGATCATTTACTGCACTTGCCCACGCATAAGCGGTGGACTGGCTCACTGTTACTGTGTGCGAGCAGGTACTCACATTGCCGGCAACATCCGTCACAGTCCAAACAACAGTTGTTGTTCCTTCCGGATAGTTTCCAGTTGCGTTACCAGTCCCATTAAAACTATTTACCAAAGTGTAAGTGCTGCAATCAGTAACTGAGGGCACAGGAACTGTTACTGCTGCATAACACAAACCCACACCCGGTATCGCATTAATGTTCGAAGGACAAATAATGATGGCGGTGGTGAAGTCATTTTTTGTTAGTTGGAATGTGCAGGATGCAGAGTTGCCTGAATCATCCGTGGCCGTCATCGTTATCGTTGTTGATGCAGCTCCTGTTACAACTGTTCCGGCAACAGGCGATTGTGTGATGGTGAGAGAAACATCACAGATATCGGTGGCAGTCACCAAAGCGATGTAATTCGGAATTGTAACCTGGCACAATGAGTTCATCGTGAGAGTTTGGTTTCCCGGACAAGTGATAGTCGGAGCATTCTGGTCGTTCACTGTTACGGTAAATGAACAATCATCATACATGCAATTCAAGCCTCCGGCAGAATAAGAACCGGGATAGCCGCGATAAGTAACTGTATAAATGCCCACCGGCCATGAACTGCCAAAAGCTGGCCCACCATCAATTCTTGAAAGTGAGATGCTGCAATTTGAAGTTCCGGTTGGCAAGGAAGAGTTCACTATAGCACTACACGTTCCTGAGGGTGCCGTCACTGTGATGTTTGAAGGACATACCAGGTTTACCCAGGGGTCATCAATGGAATATGTAGAAGTGGCGCTGAATGGTTCACTACATACCGTCCAGATATAAGTAATAACAACAGATTCTGAACCTTCCACATTGCAATCTGCAACGGGCTGTATCCAGAAGTTCTTAGTCGTTTCACCAGGTGCGAAAGTGAAAGAAGTACTGAATGGGTTACCCATCAAATCGGTAAGTGTGTAATCAGTGTTAAATGTGGCTGTGCCACCAAGGGTAAACGTAACCGGAAGCGAAACACCAATGTCCCCGCTTCTTGTTACCGTAAAAAGACTTGAAGCACATCCTTCAACGGCCTGACCGAATGTGGCGTCCGCATCAATGACCACTGATTGACCTAGCGATGAAAAGTCTTTCAGGAAAACCCATGAATCCCATACACTGTCCCCTGCATCAGCAAGAATAATTTTTGCGTGATAGGTCTGACATGGTTGTACCACGCCAAAAGCAGTAAGACCAATGGTTAATCCATCTGCCTGCAAGTAAACTCCACCTGTGTTGTTGTAGTAGTATGGGGAGTGATTGGGCACACAGGTGCCCACATCGTTCACATTGTCAATTGAAACATAAGTGCCATCAGGAAGTTGGGCAAAGTTTTCAGCACCGCCAGAAAATGGACCCGCTATGCCAGGACCGCTAACAAAAAAGGCGAAAGCATCATTGTAACCGCTACACACCCATTCAGGATATTCTTCTGATGCAAAAACGAATTCGATCTGGAGTGTGTCCAGTTTCGGAATGAAATCAAATTCCACAAAAATTACGTCCCTGGTAGCGCTTGCTTCCAGCAGAATAAGATCGGGATCGGAATATGTGCCGGCACTTGCATCCGTGTAGTTACCACCGCCAGTATTGTTTGGGCCAATTGCATCGGAACCATATCCGGTGGAGAAAACCACCCCGTTTGTTAATGGTAGTTCAGCACTGGGCGTGTTGGTGAATAAGCCCAGTTGTCGGGTGTGTGCAGTCCCGTAAACAGTGAAACTCGCATCAATAATGTTGATGCCGCTTCCTTCCAGCTGCGCAATCATAGCAGCGTTGGTGGCAAAATCATCCACCACCAATTGCGCCACTGAGAAATGTGGAACGGAAAGACTCAGGATTAACCCTGTGGTGGCATGTGCGAAAAACTTGTTTTTCGAAGAAAAGACAAAAGATGGATTCATTTCCCGGACTGTTTTGATAAGCTCTATTTTCATAATCATTTATTGGCCAATGGTGGCTGGCACATGCTTCTTCCGTTGATGCGGAATAATCGCCAAAGCCGCTATGGCATTGCGTTATGGTTCAAAATATCACTTAAAGCCAGGTCAGGTTTGACCGCTGTTTCGCGATGGTTAGTCGCAGTCCAGCGAGGCCTTCTACTTATGCTTTGGGCAAAAGGTTTTCGTTGGTGTGAAAATTCTTCTTCGATAGGTGCATCGAAAAAATTGAGATTTAGAAAGGCATGATCTCGAAACCGCAGTGAATTCATTGAAGAATACGAACTGGCATTTTTGAAATGAGCTTGGACCATCTTGCATATTGGAGAATGAGTTACCAGCAGTGAGGTTCAACTATTTTCGCGCCCCCAAAAACTGGGTGTCAATGGCACAGCTTTACAGAGAATTCAAAGGCCTCAACCTTCCCTTAATCGCGGAGGAAGTGATGGCTTTTTGGGAAAAAGAAAAAATCTTCGAGCGCTCCGTTTCTGAGCGCGATGAAAAAAATTCGTTTGTTTTTTATGAAGGCCCACCAAGCGCCAATGGCATGCCCGGTATCCATCATGTTATGGCGCGCGCCATTAAAGACATTTTATGCCGATACCAAACCCTAAAAGGAAAACAGGTGAAACGCAAAGCAGGCTGGGACACGCACGGCCTGCCTATCGAGCTTGCAGTCGAAAAAACACTGGGCATTACCAAAGAAGATATCGGCAAAAAAATTTCGGTAGAAGACTACAACAAAGCCTGCCGCACAGAGGTGATGAAGTACACGGATAAGTGGGAGGAGGTGACGCGCATAATGGGCTATTGGGTGGACATGAGTGAGCCCTACATTACATACGACAACAAGTACATTGAAAGTGTTTGGTGGCTGCTACAACAACTCTATAACAAAGGACTATTATATAAAGGTTACAGCATTCAGCCTTATTCTCCGGCTGCGGGGACTGGATTGAGTTCGCATGAGTTGAACCAGCCGGGTTGTTATCGAGAAGTGAGAGATACGAGTGCAGTGGCGATGTTTCGGTTTCTCAAAGACCATTCGGACAATGAGAAATTATTTGAAGAACTTGTGGAGGATCTGGGTTCAATACTGAGTCAAGCGGTTGGAGGTGAGATTTATTTCTTGGCCTGGACAACTACTCCATGGACACTACCTTCCAACACGGCCTTAGCTGTGGGAGGTAAAATTGACTACTTGTTTGTTCAAACAATAAGTCAGTATTCTCATCAGCGAGTCAATGTAATTCTCGCAAAAGATTTGCTCAACAAGTATTTTCCGGAAAAGAATGCTGAACTAAAATTCGAAGACTATAAGGCGGGAGACAAAAATATTCCCTTCATTGTTTTTGGCGAATGCAAGGGATGGGAACTCCAAGGCCTGCGCTACGAACAACTTCTTCCCTTCGTGCAACCAACAGACGGTGACGCTTTCAAAGTTGTACTTGGTGATTTTGTAACTACAGAAGACGGCACCGGTATCGTCCACATCGCGCCATCCTTTGGTGCTGATGACTTTCGGGTGGCGAAACAAAATGGAATTGGCTCGCTCACTCTAGTGGATAGAAGAGGAAGGTTTCTGCCTGAGGTGAAGGATGATGTGTTCCTTTATGGTGAGGAGTTCGTTAAAGAAGCATACCTGGGTGACGAAGAGAAAAAGTTTGAGTTCGAAAAGCAAAAAGGAATCTTAGAATCAACAGGGAAAATCAAGGAGCTGAAAGAATATCTCAGCGTTGATGAAAGAATTGTCTTGAAACTGCAGAACGAAAACAAGCTATTCAAAAAGGAGAAGTACGAACACAGCTACCCGCATTGCTGGCGCACGGATAAACCGATTCTCTACTATCCGCTTGATTCATGGTTCATCAAGATTCCGGAAGTGCGCGACCGTATGGTGGAACTCAACAACACCATCAACTGGAAACCGGAAGCAACAGGAACTGGCCGTTTTGGCAACTGGCTAGAAAATGCCAATGACTGGAACCTATCGCGTTCAAGATTTTGGGGAATTCCACTGCCATTGTGGACTACAGCCCCACCGCCCCTCAAAGGGGGAGAGGCCAACCCACAGGGCCACGACATTCCTTCGAATGATAATTCTGCTTCACAAAATGAAGAAGTGGAAATAGTGTGCATCGGAAGCGCAGATCAGTTGAAGAAAGAGATAGACAAATCAGTGGCCGCAGGATTCATGTCGAAGAATCCATTAGTTGATTTCACACCCAATGATTTTTCAACAGAGAACTACAACACTTTTGACTTGCACAAACCTTATGCGGATGACATCATTCTTGTTTCACCATCTGGCAAGAAAATGTTCCGTGAAAGTGATTTGATAGACGTTTGGTTTGATAGCGGAGCCATGCCGTATGCACAATTGCACTATCCATTCGAAAACAAATCATTGATTGACGAGCGCAAGGCATTTCCCGCAGATTATATAGCCGAAGGCGTTGACCAGACACGCGGCTGGTTTTATACCCTTCACGCCATAGCCACTATGTGTTTCGATTCGGTAGCCTATAAAAACGTAATTTCAAACGGCCTTGTCCTCGACAAAAACGGCAACAAAATGTCTAAGCGACTGGGCAATACCGTTGATCCATTTGCCACCATAGGGAAGTACGGCCCTGATGCTACGCGATGGTATATGATTACCAATGCCCAACCGTGGGACAACCTCAAGTTCGATGTAGATGGCATTGCCGAAGTGCAGCGCAAATTCTTTGGTACACTCTATAATACATATACTTTTTTTGCCATCTATGCAAACATTGATGGCTTCAGGATAGATGAGCATAGCATCACTCCCGTTCCTTATAGGAGCGAGCTGGATAAATGGATTATCTCCAAACTTCATAGCCTTATCAAACTAGTCACAGTAGAATTGGACGACTACAATCCGACCCCTGCTGCCCGCGCCATAGAAGCCTTTGTTGATGAACACCTGAGCAATTGGTACGTTCGCCTCTCTCGCAGAAGATTCTGGCAAGGCGAAATGACAGCAGATAAGCTTGCTGCTTACCACACACTTTACGAATGCCTCCATGTGGTAGCTCAACTGTCCTCTCCATTCGCACCTTTCTTTAGTGATTGGCTGTATAAAAACTTAACGGATTGTGTTCGCGACAGCGCGAAGAAATCGGGAAGCCCGCTGAAACACGACAGCATTCACCTTTCCTTCTTCACTAAAACAGAAGAGAATCTTATTGACCTCGAACTCGAGGAGCGTATGGGCTTCGCGCAAGAAATTTCTTCCATGATTTTGAGCATCAGGAAAAAAGAAAACATACGGGTGAGGCAGCCGCTGCAATCCATTCGTATTCCTATCCTGAACGAAAAAGACAGAGAACGTATCCAGTTGGTTAGCGATTTGATTTTGGCTGAAACCAACGTGAAGCAACTTGAACTGGTGACTGAAGAGGAAGCTCATATCGTAAAAAATCTCAAACTCAATTTCAAGACCCTTGGTGCAAAGTGTGGCAAGAACATGAAAGCGGTTCAGGCTTTTGCATTGGTCAACGGTGACTCGATAATAAGGAGTATAGAAAGGGATGGTCGTTTCGAGATTCCTTTTGATGGCGGTGTGATAGAACTGCTGCGCGAGGATGTGGATATTATTCCTGTTGACATTCCCGGCTGGAAGGTGGTGAACGATGGTGCCTTAACTGTAGCCTTGGACATTACCATTTCCCATGAACTGAAACAGGAGGGCATAGCCCGCGAATTTGTTAACCGAATCCAGAATATGCGCAAAGAGAGCGGACTGGAAGTGACAGACCGCATCAGTGTGAAAATTCTCACACACCAGTCTTTTGCCAAAGCAGTAGAGTTGAATTCCGAATATATTCGCGCCCAAATTTTAGCAGGGGAGATGGTCCTGGTGGAAACGCTCGAAGGCGGTATCACTGTTGAAATTGACGAGGGAATCACAACAGATATTTTCATTCAAAAATTACATTGACAAATGGCAAAAAAGAAAGCACCGGTGAAACCAGCCCATGCCAAAAGCAAGGCAGGCGCAAAGGCATCCAAAACATCAAAACCAGCTGCAAAGACAGACAAAGCCCCAAAGAAGAAGACCGCTTTGACCGTCAAAAAAGCAACAAAGCCTGCCAAGCCTGTTAAGAAAGCTGTAGCGAAGCCAGCTAAAAAGGCATCAAAACCGGTTAAAAAAGCAACCACTCCCGCCAAAGTGGTTAAGAAACAAGTTCCCGCTAAAAGCTTAGGAAAGGCGAAAGCAACAAAAAAAATTACCAAGCCAATACCAAAAAAGGTAGCAAAGCCGGTTGCTAAAAAAGCTGTAAAAGCTGTGGCTGCTAAGCCGGCAAAAACGGTGAAGGCACAAAAGCCTGCTAAACCGGCAAAGGTGGGAAAGCCTGCTAAAGAGGCCAAGCCTGCTAAAGAGGCCAAGCCTGCTCCTCCTGCCAAACCCGTTCATGAGGTGCAACTTTATACCGCAAGTGGCAGAAAAAAACGCCCTAAACGCACCAAGGACTGGAAGAGTGAAATGAAGAAGAATGCTCCCCCGGCACCACCAGAACCCGATGAAAATGACCAGCCCGCATTCCCCCAGTTCAGGTTCGACATTCATGCAGAACATACCGTGGCCACACCCTCCAACCCCATTATAAACTCTAAGGTGACTAAGGCATTGCAGGAAAAGCAATCGGTAGACGGCAAGCGTTACGCAGACAAAGACCTCAAGGAATTTGAAGTGCTGATAAACGAGAAACTAAAGCAAGCCAAAGTGGACCTTGACGAATTGCGCTCTTCCCTCTCGCACGGTGGCGACAACTCAACCGATGACACTGCACCCACTTTTAAGATGATGGAAGATGGCAGCGAAACCATGAGCCGCGAGGAAGTAGCACAACTGGCAGCAAGGCAGGAAAAATTTATTACTGCACTGGATAACTCATTGCTGCGCATCAAAAACAAGACTTACGGCATCTGCCGAGTAACAGGCAAACTCATTCCCAAAGAGCGCCTGCGCCTAGTACCACATGCCACGCTGAGCATCGAAGCGAAGAATATGCAATAGGCAATATGCAATAGGCAACTGGCAACAGGCAATTGGCAAGCGCAACATACGTGGCCAATTGGCAATTGCTAATTGCTGGCTGCTGATTGCTGATTGCCAATTGCCAATTTTCAATTGAGAATCCCCCTCCTCACCATCTTCCTAGTGCTCGTCTTCGACCAGTGGCTGAAGCTATGGGTTAAGATGAATTTCCATTACGGGGAACAAATGGACATTATACCCGGATGGTTCGAATTGCAGTTTGTGGAAAACCCCGGTATGGCTTTCGGCTGGGTGCTGCCCGGTGCAGCGGGGAAACTTACCCTTAGCATTTTCCGCATTGTGGTGGTGATGGCCATTGGCTACTATCTGTGGACTTTGGTAAAGAAAAAGGCACACATCGGTTATCGTTTGTGCGTAGCACTCATTATAGCCGGAGCGTTGGGAAACATAATTGATAGCGCAGTCTATGGGTTGATGTTCGACAATGGTGCTCCTTATGATAACAGCGCAGGTTACATGGGCGTGGCCACAAGGGAAGGCCCCGGTTATGCCCCTTTCTTAATGGGCAACGTGGTGGATATGTTCCACATAACAAAAGAAATACAATGGGGCAATAGGATGCGCGAAATTTTCCCGCCCGTCTTCAATGTGGCCGATAGCAGCATAACACTTGGGATAATTCTTATCCTGATTTTCCAGCGGAGGTTTCACCCAAAGAAGAAAGAAGAAGTGGTGGAGGAAATGCCATCGGGTGAAGCCGGCAGGTTCTGAGGCGGGTGAAACGGTTTGAGTTTAGCCGCTCCCCCGGAGCAAATCCGAACCAGCATATTCTCTCAACTTATGCGCTGTGTTGAAAAACATCCAACAACAAGCAGCGAAAATGAAAGTATGGAAGCAATTGTTCTCACTAGGTTCAAGTTGTTCCATCTGACTTCGAACAGGGTGCGTTGTGCAGCCATCGTCTCATTCGTTGCATGGGTAATATTGAACTTGTCCAGCACATTGTTCAACGGAACATTCCCAAAAACGGTAACTCCAAAAACTCCGGCCAAGTAGATGATGGCGGCTGCCAGCATCAGCCAAAACCGGGTGTCAGCAACCTGAGCATAGTTTACGAATGTGTTGAAGGGATGTAACAACATGGCACCGAAAAAAACACCATAGAAGATGGGGTTCTGTATGGCCCTGTTGATGGATTGCATTGCGGTGATGTACTCAACATCTCCGAGTTTTCTCAGTCCTAAACTAACTGAACAAGTGAACGCAAAAAAACAATCCCGCCATCAGTCCAGTAAAAATAACCGTTGATATCACCAGTATGTTTTGCATTTTCATTGTTAGTATCAAAGAAATGATGTTGGGCGCTTAGTCATTAGCAGTCGCAGTTTTTTAGCACAGCGTTAGTTGAACAGAGTAAACATTGCGCACAACTGAGAAGGGTCATAACAGGATTTCAGATGCAATGGCAACTTGAGGTTGCAATATTCTGATCTTGTTGTTTTAATCTTCATCATTCAATTTTGCTGTGATGATCGCAATCATCTTTTTCAGCCCTTCCCCAAAGTGGTCGGCACTGTCAATCACCAAATCGCATTCATCAAGAAAAGGCAGCAGGTATTTTTCCTCTGCGGGCAGCACATGGTGTTGCCATTGATAACGCACTTTGTGTTCGGGATAGCCGCGTTCGGTGGCATCGCGTTTTAGCCTGCGCTGCAATCGCTCTTCAACCGGTGCATCCAGAAATGCTTTGTATTGAAGCTGGTTCCTTATTTCTTCAAAATGAAAAATGAATAAACCTTCTATGACGATAATAGGTGCCGGACATACAGTAATGCGTTGTGGTTCCCATAGCGGATTGTTGAAATTGTACTCGCGTTTTTCGATGGCCTCACCATGCAGGAGCTTTTGCATGTCATTGAAAAAACATTCGCGGTCAATAGAAGTGGGAAGATCAAAATTATGGACACCATTTTCATCCGTCTGCTGCTGTTGCAATGGCTTGTAATAATTGTCCTGCCCCACCACAGCCACCTGTTCCGGTGCGAAGTGGGCAAGCAGCGAGCGGAGAAAAGTTGTTTTCCCAGAACCGCTTCCGCCAGCAATGCCGATGGTGAAGGATGATTTCATGCGAGGCGAATATCTCACGCTATGGTTCAAACGCTCAAACGACTTTACAAGAAATCATTTTGCGCTTCGTTTCTTTATTTCTTCAATCAACGCATTCTGGTCTGCTGCATTTTCAATCAGCACAAACGCTCCATTGCCTATCTCTGTGTATTGGGCAAGATTTCTCCCCGCAAAAGCGGCACTTTTAATCCCAACTATGGACGTGCGAATTCCCTTCTTCGCATTTTTCGCGACAAGTTTCTTAATCTTCTCGCTGTCCTCCACCCCAAAGATTCCATCGGTAATCACAATGACCTGGTTATTGCCTCCGGCAATCAAATGTTTTTTCACTTCACCGTATGCACTTTTAAACCCGCTATACCCAGATGTAGTACCTCCTGCTTCCAACTTTTCCACCATGGCCTTTATTTCAGATTTCATATCGCCCGTGGTTGAAGGCAACAGCAGTGTGGCGCTCGATGAGTAACTCACCAACCCCATACGATCAATGGAACGGAGGGCCGAAGTCAGTTGAAACAGGCTGTTCTTCATCAACTCCATTTTTTCTCCCGTGGCCATACTCTGCGATACATCCACCACGAACACCATGTTGTTCGCGCTAAAAAATTCAACCGGAAGAATTTCCGGTTCCACCATTTCAATATCATCCGGCAATCCACCAATAACGATAGTAATGGAATCAACTGGTTCTAGTTCGACCATCTGTTCCGCTACCGGAGCCACAGGTTCTGTTGGAATAATGATGGGTATTTCGATAACTGCCGGCTCCACCACTTCAGGTGGATTTGGTGGCAATGGGAGTGGTGCCAGAACAATGGGAGTATCAGGTTTGGGTTCTGATTTCCTTTCGATTTCAAAACGGAAGAAACTGTAATTCCTGTTTACATAAGATTCTACTTTATGTGTAGTGTATCCTGGTTTCGATGCGATGAGTTTGTAGTAGCCAATGGGAATGTATTGCGTGACCCGACCATCGGTCATGGTCTTCAGTTTTTTCTGGACAACTCCCTGCTCCGAAATTTCAATCAGTGCATCCTTAATCACCTCACCGGTTTGTTTGTCCACCACTTCGGCAAGAAACATATTGGTGGGACAACACTCCGCCCTTCGCGAATTGAAATCGGGACAGGAAGTATCGCTGGCAGGCGACACATATTCTACCCGTGCATCCACAGGAATTTTCAGCGGAGTGTTCATGCTGGAAAACCACAATTCCACCTTCTCGCTGTATTCACCTTTTCTTTTCGGTTTGAATTTGATTCGGATAACAATGCTCGAATCGGGCAAAATTGTTTTTGATGTTTGTCTCACTTCAAACTCATCAGAAAAAGTGTGACGTAGAAATTGCACACTTGCGTTGCCGGAATTTTCCACAATGATGTCGGCCACACGATCTGTTTGAGGGCCAACCGTTCCGAAGCTGATGTAGTCAGGATGAATTTTGACCTGATGGCCAGAGGATTGAGATAGAGAAGAGAGACCCGGGAGCAGAAGAGTTGTGAAAATGAAAGTTGCATGAATTGTCCTAGCTAAGAATCGCGCACAGCATCCACGCCAATATTCAATGAGTATCAGGCAAGGGAATATGCTCTCAGACTTTATGCTTTTCATTGTTGATAGTAAATGGCAAATTTCGTCAGAGGATTTACATCCTTTTAATCTTTGTTGTATGGAAGCTTGCATGCTCATAAATTATTTCGCATCCTCATAAGTTTTCCAGCGGATTACTTCATAGTTCTTCATGACTCTGAAAGATGTTATGCCAAAACCACGAAGTCACCATCCCGAGAGCTATCCCAACAACAATTCATAAACGTGCCATTGAATAAAACGAAAAGCCCTGTTCCAAAAAAGAGGAACAGGGCTTTTCAATTTTTATTACTTCAAAAGTTGCTTATGGGCAAATCAGGCCAAAGAAGCTATTGAAGATCAGGAAGTCGGTAATGTTAACATTGCCATCGTTGTTAATGTCAGCAGGGCCACATTCTCCGGCACATCCAAAGTAAGCGGTAAGTACAAGCAGATCTGTAAGATTTACAATACCATCATCATTAAGGTCTCCGGCACATGGATTTTCTTCCACGGGTCCAACATTGGTTACATGGATTGTTTGCATTGCTGTGGTAATGTTCAGGCACTGGTCAATAGCCACCCATTCGCGAATGATGTCATAAGGACAAGTTGTTCCAGTTTGTGTTTGTGTAAATGAAATGTCCACTTCGGGATCGCAGTTGTCGGTTGCAAACACATCATTGCTAACTGGTGGAATTGGATCTCCACATGCCACAGTGATGTCCGCTGGAATATTTACAAGTGCAGGAGCAACTTCATCAATTATATGGATAATCTGCATGGCCGATGCACTATTGCCACATTCATCATAGGCAGTACATGAGCGGTAGAGTGTTCCAAGGCAACCACCGCTGAATTCTATCTGGTCAGAAACTTCAATATCCACCACTAGGTCGCAATTGTCAGTAGCGGACAACATGCAGCCTTCCACAAGTTCGCAGGACACATAAATCTCCAGTTCGTACTCATCAATAACAGGTGCAGTAGTATCCACAACAGTAATAATTCTGGTTACTGAAACACTATTGTCACAATCGTCCGTTGCAGTCCAGGTGTAAGTCCAGATGTAAGGACAATCACCTTCTACCTCGGTAGTCAGCACAACAGTGAGGTTATCATCACAATTATCAGAGAAGATCGGTGCATCCGTTGGGAATGGTTGATCACATTCGATGGTGATGTCAGCAGGTTCGTACACTATCACCGGAGGTGTATTGTCCACGATGTTGATGTTGCGAACCACAGTTGTTTCGTTTCCGCAATCATCCGTTGCTGTGTAGGTCTGGTGAATCCAAGTGTAACAATCATCAAAACCGATG
>JAWXCI010000024.1:0-104095 GCA_034408895.1 Flavobacteriales bacterium | reverse complement strand
ATACCACAAAAAATGAAACGGAGGGATTGATTTTGAACATGGGGCCGCCATTCAGTCCCATAAATTTTTGCCCGTCCATTTCGAACATCACCACCAACGGATTTTCCGAAGTCACTTTCGAATTTTTGAAAACGGAGCAGTAAAAATCCGCTGCTTCTTTAGCGTTGCCATCAAACCACAGGCAAGGGTAAATTGAGTTGTTCATTGTAGAAATTGGTTTTTTTTGTTCTTGAGTCTTGAGCTAAGAGTTAATTGCCCAAGACTCAAGACCCATTACTCCCGACCATGCCTCAGCATATTTTTTGAAACTGCCTAGTATCGCCTGCCACCCACCGCGCTGCAATTCTTCTGAATTTTCGTTTTCCATTTCGAAAGTTTCCACCACCTTGGTACTATTGCCTTCTGCGGTGAAAGTCACTTGCACTTTTCTGCCATCAGCAATGGTGTATTCGAGGCGTTCATGTTCGCGCACTGTTGTATAAGTGCCTTCAAAATCGAAACTCACGCTGCCATCTTTTGCAGCCATAGTGTGCTTGAATTTTCCACCCACGCGCACATCGTTTTCTGATTTTGGGTTATGCCAATCATCTGAAGCATTGTTCCATTGAATGATGTGCTCGGGGCCGTTCCAAAGTTTCCACACCTTTTCTACGGGAGCGTTCACTGTAGTCTCTACGGTGATTGCTTTTGCAGTTGTTGTTTCCAATATATTGTTTTTTTTATTGCACTGATGCTTTGACTTTGTGTGGCAAAGATGTAGAATTCCGAGCAAATTACACGCGGTGCGAAGACAACAACATTGCTGCAATGTTGGCGCGAAAGACTCTCAAAAGTTTTCTACTTTATTTCTGATGGATGATGGGAACATGTTGTGCTGAGAGCAGTGCATCACTCATCACTCTATTTTTAGCCCCGGGAGAATTATTTTCATGCTCAAGCAAACACTTCAACACAAACTACAGGCGAAGCTTTCACCGCAGCAAATTCAATTGATGAAGATGCTGCAGATACCGACTATGGAACTGGACCAGCGCATCAAGGAGGAGATGGAAAGCAACCCGGCACTGGATGAGGGGCAGGACGAGCAGGAGGAAGAAGCAAAAACTCAAGACGAGCAGGAGGCCGATGAAATAACGGAAAACAAAAACGAGGAGGAAGAATTCGATTTTTCCGATTACCTTGATGACGATCAGATTCCTGATTACAAACTCTACGCGAATAATTACAGTGCAAGCGATGACGACCGCGAAACTCCGCTGGGTGCAGGCCGCACATTTCAGGAAATGCTTTATGCCCAATTGAGTTTGCTGCAAATTGATGACATGGAACGCGTACTTGCCGAATACCTTATTGGCAACCTGGACGAAAGCGGTTATCTGCGCAGGGAAATTCCGTCCATTGTAAATGATCTTGCCTTCACTCAAAACATATCTTGTACACAGGAAGATCTCGAACGGGTGTTGGCCAAAATCCAGCAACTGGACCCGCCCGGTGTGGGTGCACGCGATTTGCGCGAGTGCCTTCTTATTCAAATAAAACGGAATGAAGATGCTGACGAAGATGTGCAACTGGGTGAAGTTATTATCCGCGATTTCTTTGGGGAGTTCACGAAAAAACATTACGAGAAAATCGCGAAGCGGCTTGAGCTGAGCATCGAGGAAGTAAAGCCTGCCATCCAATATATACTGCACCTCAACCCAAAACCTGGCAACAGTGCCATGGAGGTAACCCGAACTGTCCAACACATCACTCCCGATTTTTTACTTACTGTAGAAAACGATGAATTGAAAGTGGTGCTGAATGGAAGGAATGCACCAGACCTGAAAGTGTCGCGCGAATACAAGGACATGATGCAGCATTTCTCAAAAACAAAAGCAAAGGCACCCAAAGAGAAAGAGGCAATGATGTTTGTGAAGCAAAAAATTGATTCGGCCAAGTGGTTTATTGATGCCATAAAACAGCGGAACGATACGCTAATGATTTGCATGAGGGCAATTCTGGAATACCAGCGCGAGTTTTTCCTGACAGGCAATGAAACCAAACTGAAGCCTATGATATTGAAAGACATTGCCGAGATAGTCCACATGGATATTTCCACCATTAGTCGAATGGCCAACAGCAAATACATCCAAACGCCTTATCGCACTTATCTGCTGAAATACTTTTTTGCGGAAAGCCTATCCACCGATGATGGCGATGAAGTAAGCTCTCGCGAAGTGAAACAAATATTGAAAGAAGCTATGGAGGCAGAAGAGAAACGCAAGCCGCTTACTGATGACAAGCTGGCAAAAGTGCTTCGGGCAAAAGGCTACAACATTGCGCGCAGAACTGTGGCCAAGTACAGGGAACAATTGCAATTTCCTGTGGCGCGGTTAAGAAAAGAGCTTTGATCCATTTTCAAATTAGCTCATTTTCAAATTAGCGGATGTCTTTTCCAAAAATCATTTCTCTCATCTTTCATCCGCTCTGGATGCCCACACTTATATACCTGTGTGCAACAACGGTTGACCCCATGCTGCTGATGGATGAAATGGTAAACTACTACGTGCTGATTCTTCTCCTGATGTGCATCATAGCCCCGGCATTGAGCATGATGATCATGGTGCGGTTTGGTATGCTGAGTGGTCTGGAATTGAAGCAAAGAACGGAGCGCACAGGACCCTATATGCTGGTGATGTTCTACTTTATTCTTTGTTATGTCCTGCTGAAGTGGAGGATGGATCTTCTGCCGCAGGAAATTTTCAGGATGTTTCTTGCTGTGATTGTTTCGCTCGCAGTTGCACTGGCGATCAATTTATCCTGGAAAATTTCCGTGCACATGCTCGCACAGGGAGGATTGTTTGGGACACTGCTTGCACTAAATTATTTACATCAGGCCCCCGTTATGGGTTTTGTGATGCTGTCTATTCTCGTTGCGGGTTTTACAGGGTATGCAAGAGTTCAATTGGATGCTCATACTCCCGGCCAGGTGTATGCAGGATTTTTGCTTGGAACAGTAGTCAATGTGGTGGTGATTATGGCTTGAATGCCCGCTACAAATTCAGCTGCCAACGCCACGCATCGCGTAGCGCATCTTCAAGCGAAAGTTCAGTTTTCCAGTTCAGTTCAAGATTGGCCTTTGATGGGTCAGCCCATATCTGCTCGACATCGCCTGATCTGCGATCACTGATTTTGTAGTTGAGTTTTTTGCCTGTGATTTTTTCGAACGAACGAATCACTTCCAGCACGGAGTTTCCTCTGCCACTACCAAGGTTGAATGCTTCACATTTTCCCTTGTTCTTTACTAACCATGCCAATGCTTTCACATGCGCTTTGGCAAGATCAACCACATGGATATAATCGCGGATACACGTGCCGTCATGCGTGTTGTAATCGCTCCCGAAAACAGAAACTTCGTTGCGAATGCCGGCAGCAGTTTGTGCAATGAAGGGAACAAGATTATTAGGCAATCCCATAGGTAGTTCGCCATTAAAACCGGAAGGATGTGCCCCCACCGGATTGAAATATCGCAATAAGGCCGCACTGAATTTTTTTTCTGATGCAATGAAATCTTTCACCAACTGTTCGCACACCTGTTTGGTAAATCCGTATGGCGAACTCGGAGTTTTGAGCGGTGACTCTTCGGTAACCGGAAGATGATCGGGCTGGCCGTAAACCGTGCATGAACTTGAAAACACCAGGTGCTGCACATCGAACTCTTTCATCATTTCCAGCACCACCATCATAGAAGTGATGTTGTTGCGGTAGTATTTCAGCGGATGTTCCACCGATTCGCCCACAGCCTTGAATGCCGCAAAGTGGATCACTGCATCAAAATTTTCATGGGCGAACATGGAGCGCATGGCCTGCACATCCGTGCAATCAATGCGATGAACAACGGGAGCGTGGCCAGTTATTTTTTCCAATCCATCCATCACCCGTTGTTCACTGTTGCAAAAATTATCTGCAATCACGGGACGACTTCCGGACGCTTCCAATTCGCAAACTGTATGCGAGCCTATAAAGCCTGCACCGCCCGTTACCAGTACTTTCAGCATAAGATAAAAAACATGTTTTTGAGTTGGCCGAAGATAGCCGGGGTCAAATTTTTTTCATGATATTGAAACCTCTTTGGAACAACATCGGTATTAGCCACTAACTAACTTTAACAGATATGCAAACAACCACTACCGGATTACGGTACGATCTATCGTACCTCAACCAGGTTTTCCAGGGCAATCGCGAAATGATTGATAACATCATCAGCCTTTTTCTCCAACAAGTTCCCCTCTACGTAAAAGAAATGGAAGAATGTGTAAAGAAGAATGAACTTCTGTCGCTTCATCCCCTTGCCCACAAAGCGAAGTCGAGTGTCTCTATGCTTGGCATCCGCGATATGGAAGCCGACATCCTGCAGATTGAACAGGACAGTAAACACCTGCGCAATCTCGATCGATTACCTCAGCTTGTTTACAGGGTTAAGGAAAATTGCGGGGAAGTATATATCCAATTGAAAGACGTTTTGGAGCGCTGAACAGCGCATGAAAAAATATAGGGTGGAGGCCGCCTCATTGTTGGTACTTGTACCGCAAGGGGCGGTTTTTTTTGCTCGGAATCCCCAGATTTTCCACCAATCATATTAGAACAGGATGCGAGTGTTGATTTTCGCGGTTTCTAAACAAATATGCAATTCACCCGCGAAGACATAGCCCAACTTGAGGCGCACGGCATCAGCACCCAGAGTTTACTGGATCAACTGTACGCATTGGTTTATGGCATTAAACCAGTAAAACTCGAACGTCCATGCACAACCGGTGATGGCGTGATGGTGCTCTCCGCTTCAGAATGCCACCGGCTGCTTGGTACATTTGAACAACAGCACAAAGGAAATTCCATATTAAAATTCATTCCGGCATCAGGTGCGGCCAGCAGAATGTTCAGGCATCTGCTTGCCTACAATCCAGCCAGCCTTAGCGAGGTTGCTGAAGAATTTATTCTCCACTTCCGTCACTTTCCCTTTTATGATCAGTTGAGTCACAAACTCACCAAACGAGGTGTATCCATTGCCCAATGGGTGAATGAAAACCGGTGGCAGGAAATTTTTGATTTCATCATGGCGGAAGAAGGATTAAATTATGGCAACTGCCCCAAAGGCATGGTGGTTTTTCATCGTTATGCCGACACCGTGCGCACTGCTTTCGAAGAACACATCGCAGAATCGCTGCACTACGGTAAAGAAAAATCAGGAATATGCCGGCTCCATTTCACATTGTCGCCTGATCACTGGGAAACCACAAAAAAATTTCTGGACGAAAAACTTTCCAATTTTCCTTTTGACCCGATTGAAATTCAGTACTCACAACAACAACCATCGTCCGATGTGATTGCGCTGGATAAAGGAAACCATCCTGCCCGCACCTCCGATAGGCAACTCTTGATACGCCCTGCCGGCCATGGTGCGCTGCTCCATAACCTCCAATCGGTGGAGGCCGACATTATTTACATCAGGAACATTGACAATGTGACCACCGACTCGCAACGGGAAGAAACCGTTTACTTCAAGAAAATTCTGGCAGGTTTGCTCCTTGAATTGAAGGGAGGGATTCATCAGATTCTTGAAGCACTCGAAGACAATTCTGATGGCGTTATTGAAAACGCCCTGGAGTTTATCCAACTATGGTTTCAACCGGGCCTTCCACTTGGCATGTCGCGAGAGGAGTTAAAGCGATACATAAAACTGCGACTGGACCGGCCACTGCGTGTGTGCGGAATGGTGCGCAACGAAGGTGAACCAGGAGGTGGTCCCTTCTGGGTAAAAATGCCGGACGGACATATATCAAAACAAATCATTGAAAAATCGCAGGTGGATTTGCATGATGTTCTCCAGTCGAAAATATTGGCGGGTGCAACACATTTCAACCCGGTAGATATTGTTTGTTCCATCCGAAATCGCGAAGGTAAAAATTACGACCTACAAAACTTTGTGGACCACAGCACAGGGTTCATGTCAGAGAAATTTCATGAGGGCCGTGTGATCAAAGTCTTTGAGTTGCCCGGACTCTGGAATGGCTCCATGGCTTTGTGGAATTCGGTATTTGTGGAAGTCCCTGTTTCCACATTCAATCCAGTGAAGACAGTGAATGATTTGCTGAGGCCGGGACACCAGAACTAGAATTCATAAGCAATTACGTTTGTAACCAACACCGACCTCATAGGTTCAAAAACCCAAGAGGTACAATCATCTAACCTATGCTCACACAAAACATCCCCAAAAAACTTTTCCTGCTTGATGCCTACGCGCTTGTTTTTCGCGCCTACTACGCCTTCATCAAGAACCCGCGAATCAATACAAAGGGGCTAAACACCGGAACCATGTTCGGCTTCACCAATACGCTGCTCGAAATTCTCAACAAGGAAAAGCCCACACACATTGCTGTGGTTTTCGATCCGCACGATGGCACACTTCGCGCAGATGAATATGCAGACTATAAAGCCAACCGCGATGAAACTCCCGAAGACATCAAGATTGCATTTCCGTACTTGTTGAAAATTATTGAGGCGTTCAATATCCCGGTTTATCAGGTGAGTAAATACGAAGCTGACGATGTGATAGGAACAATGGCGAAGAAGGCAGAGAAGGAAGGCTTTACTACTTACATGATGACCAGTGACAAGGACTATGGTCAACTGGTTTCAGAAAACATTTTTGTCTATCGCCCAGCTGTTGCAATCAATCCCGCGAAAGTTTTGGGTGTTCCTGAGGTCCTGGAAAAATTCGGAATTGAAAGAGTGGAACAAGTGATTGATATTCTTGGGATGATGGGCGATGCGGTGGACAATATTCCCGGCATTCCGGGTATCGGTGAAAAAACCGCTACCAAACTTGTTGCTGAATTCGGAAGTGTGGAGGGTTTGATTGCAAACACAGATAAACTGAAAGGCAAACAAAAAGAAAATGTAGAACAGTTTGCTCAGCAGGGATTGCTCTCGAAGAAACTCGCCACAATTCTTTTGGATGCGCCTGTCGAAATTGAAGAAGAAAAACTGCGTGTGAAGGAATGGAACAAACAGGCATTGAAAGAAGTTTTCGAGGAACTTGAATTCCGAACACTTGCTAAAAGATTGTTGGGTGAAGAACCGGGCAAACCAATTGAAGCCAAACAAGGCGAACTTTTCTTTGATGAAGAAGCAGATACTGCCGCAGCAAAAGAATCTGCTCCGAAAAAAGATCTGAAAACCATCAACGATGTGCCGCACGATTATGTGTTGGTGGATGATGAAAAAGGAATTGATGCACTGCTGGAAAAACTTCTTTCCTCAAAATCCTTTTGCTTCGATACCGAAACCAGCGACATCGAACCCATCAATGCAATCCTTGTCGGGATGTCATTCGCGGTGAAGCCGGGCGAGGCTTATTACTTGGCTGTTCCGAAAGAACAGAAGGCAGCGCACGAAGTCGTCAGTAAGTTCAAAATTGTTTTTGAAGACGCATCAAAAGAACTCATCGCGCAGAACTACAAATACGATTTCAAGATGTTGAAGAAGTATGGTGTAGTGGTGAAAAACAAAACTTTCGACACCATGGTGGCGCATTACCTCATCAACCCAGATGGAAAACACAACATGGATTTTCTTGCAGAAGTGTATTTGAGTTACACTCCAGTTTCAATCGAAACTCTTATCGGGAAGAAAACTGCGAAAGGAAATCAAGGTTCGATGGCTGACCTGGAACCTGCACAGATAAAGGACTATGCGGCTGAAGACGCTGACATCACTCTTCAACTCAAAAACATATTCGACCCCGAACTCGATAAAACCGAAGTGCGGAAACTTTTCAATGAAGTGGAGTTGCCACTTATTACCGTGTTGGCTGAAATGGAATTGGAAGGCGTGAATGTGGATGAGGCATTCCTGAAAAACTATTCTGAAGAATTGGCCAAGGACATTTCAAAATTCGAAGGAGAGATTATCGAACTCGCTGGGGAAACATTCAATGTGGATTCTCCCAAACAACTCGGTGTGATTTTGTTTGACAAAATGAAAATCGCTACCGACATGAAAAAAACCAAGACCGGGCAATACAGCACTGATGAAGCTACGCTGAGTAAATACGAACACAATCATCCCATCATTTCCAAAATTCTCGACTTCCGCGAAGTGCGCAAATTGAAAAGCACGTATGTGGATGCATTGCCGCTAATGGTGAACAAACACACTAACAGAGTTCACACTAATTACATGCAAACCATTGCAGCCACCGGAAGACTTTCATCCAACAATCCAAACCTGCAAAACATACCGGTGCGCACACCGCGCGGACAGGAAATACGCAAAGCATTTGTTCCAAGAAACCCGGATTACACCATTCTCTCTGCCGACTATTCGCAGGTGGAATTGCGAATCATTGCTGCACTGAGCAACGATGAAAACATGATTGAAGCATTTCTTGCCGGTGAAGACATTCATAAAGCCACTGCTGCGAAAGTGTTTGGTGTTGACATTGACAAAGTGGACAAAGCCATGCGTTCCAAAGCGAAAGCAGTGAACTTCGGAATCATTTACGGGCAGGGAGCATTTGGTCTTGCGCAAGGTTTGGGAATTCCAAGAGCAGAAGCGAAGCAGATAATTGACTCTTACTTCACGCAGTTTTCAAGACTGAAATCATATCAGCAAGAGAACATTGAATCTGCGCGGAAGAAAGGTTATGTGGAAACCATTTTGGGAAGGAGGCGCTACCTCGCTGACATCAACTCGGCCAATGCAGTCGTTCGTGGTTTTGCGGAGCGCAACGCCATTAATGCACCGATTCAAGGAAGCGCAGCCGACATTATTAAGGTGGCGATGATTGACATCCACCGCGAATTTGAAAAACATAAGTTCAAATCAAAAATGATTATGCAGGTGCATGACGAATTGGTGTTCGATGTACTGAAATCAGAAGTAGAAATTTTGAAACCCATCATCCGTGAAAAAATGAGCTGTGCGGTGAAAATGAAAGTGCCGCTGGTAGTGGATATGAATACTGGGAACAATTGGTTGGAGGCGCATTGATTTGACCATTGCGACTAAGCTGAAACCCTGTCACCCAACAGTACACCGTATTTTCGCGCCCGCAAAAATTTTCCCTGCATTATTCATGAAAAACATCCGCAACTTCTGCATCATCGCTCACATTGACCACGGCAAAAGCACCCTAGCCGACCGGCTGTTGCAAGTGACTGGAACAGTGGACGGAAGGAAGCTTGTGGCGCAAACGCTGGATGATATGGACCTGGAGCGCGAGAAGGGCATCACTATTAAAGCCCACGCTATCCAGATGAACTACAACTACAAAGGCGAAGATTATGTGCTCAACCTGATTGATACTCCCGGCCACGTGGATTTCAGTTATGAAGTTTCGCGTGCCATTGCTGCCTGCGAAGGCGCGCTGCTTATTGTGGATGCAACACAAGGCATACAGGCTCAAACCATTTCCAATTTATACCTGGCTCTTGATCATGATTTGGAAATAATTCCCATCATGAACAAGATGGATTTGCAGAATGCGGAACCGGAAGTGGTGAGAGACCAGATGGTGGATCTGGTCGGATGCAAACGCGAAGAAATTATTGCAGCAAGTGGAAAAACGGGAATGGGTGTTGATGAAATCCTTGCCGCGATTTGTGATCGGATTCATGCGCCAAAGGGCAATCCCAAGGCACCTCTCCAGGCCATGGTTTTCGATTCGGTTTTCAATTCTTTTCGCGGCATCATTGCTTACTACAGGGTTATGAACGGAACTATACGCAAGGGAGACAAGGTAAAATTCTTGATGACCGGGCGCGAGTACCAAGCCGATGAAGTAGGGATTCTCGGTCTCGAACTCAAGCCGAGGCCATTTGTAGGTGCTGGTGATGTTGGTTATATCATTTCAGGAATAAAAACAGCGAGTGAAGTAATGGTGGGCGATACGCTTACCACTGTTGCACATCCTTGTACAGAACCCGTTCGCGGTTTCGAGGAAGTGAAACCTATGGTGTTCGCGGGACTTTACCCGGTGGACACGGATGATTTTGAAGAGTTGCGGTACTCGATGGAAAAACTCCAACTCAATGATGCATCCCTTGTGTTCGAAGCGGAAAGTTCGCAGGCACTTGGTTTTGGTTTTCGCTGCGGGTTTTTGGGAATGCTGCACATGGAAATTATCCAGGAACGTTTGGAGCGCGAGTTCAACATGACGGTGATCACAACAGTTCCGAACGTATCCTATTATGCCCACACTGTAAAAGGTGAGAAACTGGAAATCCATAACCCATCTCAGCTTCCCGAAACCAACAAACTTGATTTCGTGGAGGAACCTTTTATCAAGGCATCCATCATCACGAAAAGCGAATATGTGGGTGCGGTGATGACCCTTTGCATCGAAAAAAGAGGGATGCTCAAAAACCAGATTTACCTTACCACCGACAGGGTTGAACTGGTTTTCGAAATGCCATTGGCCGAAATTGTTTTTGATTTTTACGATCGCCTGAAAACAATTTCAAAAGGATATGCTTCGCTGGATTACCATCCCATCGGTTACCAGCAAAGTGATTTGGTGAAGCTGGATATCCTCCTCAATGGCGACCAGGTGGACGCACTTTCAGCACTCATTCACCGCGACCATGCATTTGAGCTTGGAAAGAAAATCTGCATCAAACTGAAAGAACTTATACCGAGGCAGCAATTCGAGATTGCATTGCAGGCTGCTATCGGTGCCAAAATCGTAGCGCGTGAATCGTTGAGTGCGCTTCGAAAAGACGTGACGGCAAAATGTTATGGTGGAGATATTTCCCGCAAACGCAAACTTCTTGAGAAACAAAAAGAAGGAAAGAAGCGCATGAGGCAAGTGGGTTCAGTTGAAGTTCCACAGGAAGCATTTCTTGCCGTGTTGAAACTTAATTCGTGATTTGTGGTTTGATAGTTCTTGCGGCCCAACCTTTGCCAAGAGGACGCAATCAAAATCAATCCGAATGAAAAAAGTTTACTCATTCTTTTTCTCTGTTCTTATTTATTACAATATCAGCGCACAGGAATTTACATGGGCCATGGGCCTTGGCGGTGCCGATTCCGATTTTGTAAGCGGGATGGCCATTGATGCAGCTGGCGATGTTTATGTGTGCGGTGGGTTCTGGTCCACCACTATGGATGCTGATCCGGGTGCCGGTAATTTCACCCTTTCCAACTCCGGGGTAATGGATCACTTCGTGGCAAAATATGCTCCGGATGGCAGTTTTGTCTGGGCGTTCAAAATCGGTGGAACGGGGTGGGATGGATACGCAGATATTGCTCTGGATGAAGAAGGAAACGTATTGGTAACCGGTGGTTTCCGACTAACCGTTGATTTCGATCCGGGGCCTTCTAACTTCGACATTATGTCGGCAGGTGATCTTGATTTGTTCGTTGCAAAATATTCTCCCGATGGAAATTTCATTTGGGCAAAAAACATTGGCAGTACTGGCGAAGATTATCCTGATGGTTTTACCACGGACACGAACAACAACGCTGTGGTGAGTGGCGTGTTCACCGGAACCGTTGATTTTGATCCGGGATTCGCAACGGAAAATCTTATTCCGACAGGTTCGCAAGACAATTTTATTCTGAAACTCAACCCTGATGGCATTTACCTGTGGGCAAAAAAATTCGGCAGCGCCAGTGGTGAAACGTGTTACGATGTGGAAACAGATGATGCGGGAAACATTTATGCCTGCGGCCATTTCTGGGGCAACACGGATTTCGATCCGAATGGCACTTCGTTTATGATGAATGCGGGGACTTTTAACTCGCAGGCATACGCTCTGAAGTGGGACAGCAACGGAGTTTTTATCTGGGCCGGAATGTTTGGCGGAAGTGGTTCCGATGTGGCATATGATATGGCGCTGGATGATTCCGGCAATATGCTCATCACCGGACATTTTAGCGGCACCGGAGATTTTAATCCAGGTGTAGGAGTTTTCGATCTTGTAGGCGAGAGCACCATTTTTTACGGAGATATTTTCGTCTTGAAATTGGATGCTGCCGCAGTTTTTATCTGGGCAAAAGCAATTGGTCCCGCAGGAACACTTCAATCAGCATATGCAATCACTTGTGGAATAGATGACGCGGTTTATGTGTCCGGTTTGTTTGACGGCACCGTTGATTTTGATCCCGGTGGGGGAACATCAACGATTGCATCAAATGGTGTCGGTGATTGTTTCTTCGTGCAACTCGACAACACTGGAAATTTCCTTTGGGCGTCTTCTCTTGGTTCAACCAATTCCGATTACGGAAATGTACTTCGCTACCGCAATGGAAACCTACATGCCGGAGGATTGTTCAGCGGAACCAATGTGGATCTCGATCCCACATCAGGAACATTTGCTTTGAGTTCAACCGCATTCAGTTCCGATGCATTTGTGATAAAACTTGGGTTCGATGATGTGGGTTGTGATTTTTCAGTGACCGTCACCACTACGTCCTTTGAATGTGGACTTGTTGATGGAACAGCAACAGCCGTGGTTACAGCTTCTGGCACATATACCTACGAATGGGATGATGGCCAACTTCAAACAACACCAACTGCAACAGCGCTGAGCGATGGAATTTATTCTGTGACGGTGAGTGATGGTGCATGCTCTGTTGTTGCTTCAGGCATAGTGGAAAATGATATCTCCTGCCCGGCCGACATGAACAATGACAACATTGTAAACGTAACAGACCTGCTCATCTTCATGGCGAACTTCGGATCGTTTACATGCCTTGGTGATCTTGATTATAACGGTGTGGTGAATGTGGCAGACATGTTGGTTTTCATGGGCGAGTTCGGGTCAAGTTGCCAGTAGTTTCCGAAGCTTAATTATGCCTCATGTTCATTTCCCGGCTGAATTCAACTTGTATTCATTTATCATTCTCACGTAATCATTTTTCAGCAGAACGTCTTGATTATTTATCCGGGCTAATCAATATTTCATCAGGCCAGTTAAGATATTTAGCCGGGCACATATGGAGCCTCACTATCACTAACAGCCAATGACGAAGGAGCTTGAGAAGATGAAATTGGCATACATTATCCGCAAGGGAGACTTGCCCGAATGGGCGGATTCTTTAAAATCACACCACCACCGTCCCGAAATATTTCGCCAACTCCACCTTCGCTTTGTCGAGCATCATTTTTTCTTGCTGTAGGTGGTCCGACTTTTCCTCGTCTTTGTGGTGTTCTTCCAACTCCTTTTCGATGTCACGAATCATGGACATCACCTTGCGGAGTTTCAGGCGATAAATGCAATCCTTCGCTGCTTTGCGCAGCTGCATGTCTTCCGTTTCAGGATAAATACTGTGGTGATGCGTCCAGTTTTCACTGAGGTGATAAGGCGAGGTAACGAGGTCAGTGGTAGAGGTGCTTATTTCGGGGTCATTGTGTAATGTGAAGTATCGTGCTTCCGGGAATTCTGTTTTTGAAATAAACTCGACATACTCTGAAAAAATTCGTGAGTACACCGTTGTCTCCAGAACAATTTCATCGTGCTGTATGCTGCCTATCAAAAACTCGGCAACGGAAACCGCAACTTTTTCTTCAGCACCTTCTTCATTGACCACAGGAATTTCAATCTGCTTTTCGCCATAAGCGAGCAGCAAGCGGATCAAATCTTTTTCCTGGTGATACAGGGTGAATTCCGGTTCTGCAATTTCAGTATTGGGAATTCCATCGGCAGGAATTTCATCCAGCACCGGCAGTTGTTCATTCGACTGCCTTTTAAAATTAGAACGGATGACTTTGTTGAGTTCGGTGATAAGCACTTGTTCACCCATGTTCATCAGTCGCGAGCATTCCTGAGTGTACACACTTCGCTTGATGGCGTCCGGAATAAGCGCAATACTCTCTACAATTCCCCGAATAAGTTCTGCGCGTTTCACCGGGTCGTTACCCACTTCATCCAATAGTAGTGATGTCTTGAAAGCGATGAAATCGCGCGTGTTTTTTTCAAGGAATTCCTGCACTTCCGTTGAGGAATGCTTGCGCGAAAAACTATCAGGGTCATCACCATCAGGGAACAACAGAACACGAACGTTCATTCCTTCCTTCAATATCATGTCAATTCCGCGAAACGATGCTTTAATACCAGCGGCATCAGCATCATAAAGTATCGTGATGTTGGGGGTGTAGCGCCTGATAAGTCGAATCTGTCCTTCCGTCAAACTTGTACCACTGGAGGCCACCACATTCTCTACTCCCGCCTGGTGAAGCGCAATCACATCGGTGTATCCCTCCACCAGGTAACACATGTCGGATTTCACGATGGCGTTTTTCGCGAGGTGCAATCCGTAGAGCACACTGCTCTTATTGTAGAGTTCGCTTTCGGGTGAATTGAAATACTTCGCAATATCTTTTTCTGCCTTCAGTGTTCTTCCGCCAAAAGCAATCACCTTCCCGCCAATGTTGTGGATGGGAAACATCACCCGTCCACGGAAAAAATCGTACGACACGCCATCCCGCTCTCGTGTTAATCCCACCTTCTTCAAGTACTCCAGGCTGTATTGTCCTTCGAGTGCGGCCTGGGTCATCGCATCCCATTTATCGTGACTGTATCCCAACTGGAATTTTTTGATGATGTCATCACGAAATCCCCGCTCCTGGAAATACGCGAGACCTATTGCTTTTCCCTCTTCGCTTTCGTGCAGTTGTTCCTGAAAATACTTGTGCGCAAAATCGGTGACCACAGAAAGTTGTTCACGTTCGCTTCGCTCTTTCAGTTGCTCTTCACTGGGAGCGTCTTCCTCAATCTCGATGTTGTATTTGGCAGCAAGCCATCGCATTGCTTCCGGGTACGAAAGTTTTTCGTGCTCCATGAGGAAGTCCACCACGTTGCCACCTTTTCCTGAACTGAAATCTTTGTAGATGCCTTTGTGCGGAACCACAAAAAATGATGGCGTGCGTTCATTGGCAAAAGGTGACAGTCCTTTCCACGATGTGCCACTCTTTTTAAGGCGCACGAATTCGCCCACTACTTCCTCGATGATGGCAGTGTCGAAAATTCGCTGGATAGTTGGCCGGGATATCAAAATAGAAATTGGAAATGCAGTCCCGATAGTTATCGGGATGAAAATTCTACGAAGGAACTTACGTGCGCAAAGTTGCGGTTTGCCGCAAAGCATTCCCAGCTAAAACTTTGAGCAATTGTTGAAATCGTTTGTTAGCAGGGTGTTGAGATGTTTTGTGTCACACCACCACATTCACAATCCTTTTCGGAACCACTATGATTTTTTTCGGTTCCTTGCCATCGAGGTATTTGAAAGTTAGCTCATGAGCGAGCACAGCCTTGGTCACTTCGTCCTGAGAAAGTTCCACACCTAGCGGAATGAAGAAACGCGTTTTGCCATTGAATGAAACGGGATAATCGAACGCATCCTCTTTCAAAAACTCTTCGTTGAATACCGGCCATGGAGCATCTGTAATGGAAGTGGCATGACCCAACTTCTCCCAAAGTTCTTCCGCAATATGTGGTGCATAAGGCGAAAGCAAAATGCAAAGTGGCTCTATTATTTGCCGCTTGTTGCATTTCTGTTCTGTCAGTTCGTTCACGCAAATCATGAGCGTGCTCACGACAGTATTCCAACTCAAGCGGTTGAGGTCTTCTGTTACTTTCTTTATTGCAGCGTGCAGCGATTTCAGTTCTGCTTTTGTGGGTGCATCATCACTCTCGCTGAAGTTGTTGTCCTTGTCGTGGCTCAGTCTCCACAGTTTGCGTAGGAAATTGTGTACACCGCTTATGCCTTTTGTATCCCACGGTTTGCTTTGCTCAACCGGACCGAGGAACATCTCGTACATGCGCAATGTGTCAGCACCAAATTTTTCTACAAGCTCATCTGGAGTTTGAACGTTGTACTTGGACTTGGACATTTTTTCGATTTCCCAACCGCAGATGTATTTGCCTTCATCGTTGAAAATGAAAGAAATAAACCTGCCTCGCTCAACGCCATCCAGCTCATCGAAACGGTTCTCATCACCGGCAAGTTGTTTGAAAAACCATCTCTCATACGCTCTCGTGTTCAAAATATCATTATTCACTTCAGAGATATCAGCGTAAAGGCTTTGAATATTATAAGAACCAAAATCCATGATTCTTTGAAACTCATCATTGCCAAGTTGTAGACGAATTAATTCTTTAATGTCGTCAATGTCGTAGTGGTGTTCATTTAGTTTATCATAATATTCTTTAGACAGCAGATAATCTTTGGAACTATTGTAAGGACCTAATACCAAGCCTTTGTCATCAACAAAGGTGAACCGATAAACAAAACTGCTCCTGCCCAAGATCATCCCCTGGTTAATCATCTTCTTGAACGGCTCATCAAAACCGATATAGCCGTGGTCAGCGAGAATTTTTGTCCAGAAGCGTGAGTAGAGCAAATGACCGGTGGCGTGTTCCGCACCACCAATGTATAAGTCCACCTGGTTCCAGTAATCAATCTTCTCACGCGCAGCAAAAGTTTTTTCATTCTTTGGGTCCATGTAGCGGAGGAAATACCACGAACTGCCAGCCCAGCCGGGCATGGTGTTGTATTCCATGCGGTCTCCTTTCCACACATTCCATGCTTCGCGTTTTGCGCGGGCAAGGGGCGGCTCGCCATCTTCAGTGGGCAGATATTTATCCACTTCGGGCAAGGTCACCTGCCCGTCTTTTTCATCTAGGAGATATGGAATGTCATTCTTGTAGTAAACCGGAAACGGCTCACCCCAATACCGCTGCCGACTGAACACAGCATCGCGCATCCTGTAATTCACTTTGCCCTGACCTATTCCTCTTGTTTCAATTTCTTCTATTGCTCTTTTTATGGATGAGGATTTGTTCCCCTCTCCCTTTGGAGAGGGGTGAGGGGTGAGGTTATTAAGAAAATCAGAATTGGCAAGGACCGCATCTTTCGAAGGCTCTGCTTTTTCACTGATGTCCACACCCTCAAAAATGTTTGGAATGGGCAACCCAAACTTCGCTGCAAAGTCCCAGTCGCGTTGGTCACCTGCGGGCACGGCCATCACAGCGCCTGTTCCATATCCAATCAACACATACTCACCAATCCAAATCGGAATTTTTTCTTCGGTAAATGGATGTAGCGCATAAGCACCCGTGAATTGTCCTGTGATATTTTTTACATCCGCCTGTCTGTCTCTTTCAGTTTTCAGTTTTGCATTCGCGATGTATTGTTCTACTGCTTCACGGTAGTCAGGTGTGGTGATTTGTAACACTAATTCATGTTCAGGAGCAAGCGTCATAAACGACACTCCGAAGATGGTATCGGGTCTTGTCGTGAACACTTCAACCAGGAATTCGGAACCCGAAACCCGAAACTTCAATGAAGCACCTTCGCTTCTCCCAATCCAATTGCGCTGCACTTCCTTGATGTTCTCCGGCCAGTCAATAGCATCAAGTCCATCCAGCAATCGCTGTGCATACGCAGTGATACGCATACTCCATTGGCGCATCAGTTTTTGTTCCACCGGATGTCCACCTCGTTCGCTCTTGCCGTCTTTTACTTCATCATTCGCAAGCACAGTTCCCAGCGCAGGACACCAGTTCACCCATGAGTCAGCGAGATAAGTCAAACGAAAATTCATCAACAACAATTGTTGTTGCTCCGGGTTCATACTCTTCCAATCAGTGGCAGTAAAATCTCCTTGCCAATCCTTGCCAAAGAAGAACTGGTTATTAGTGACCAAATTTGAATCGAAGGGCGCTCCCTCTCCTTGGGAGAGGGTCGGGTTGAGGTTCTTGAACCAATCATCCTCAATCACTGCATTCACATTTTGATTTCCGTTCTCTTCAAATTTTTTGATGAGTGTACTCATGTGCTCTGCTTTGTTCGTGGTCTTGTTGAACCAGGAATTGTAAATGAGCGAAAAAATCCATTGCGTCCATTTGTAATAATCGGGATTGCTTGTACGCACTTCTCTATCCCAATCATAAGCGAAACCAATTTTATCTAACTGTTCACGATACCGTACAATGTTTGTCTTCGTAGTAATCTCCGGATGTTGCCCCGTCTGTATAGCATACTGCTCTGCCGGCAATCCGAAAGAATCATACCCCATAGGATGCAGCACATTGTAGCCCTGATGTCGTTTGTAGCGCGCAATGATGTCACTCGCGATATACCCCAGCGGATGACCTACATGCAAACCTGCACCACTTGGATAAGGGAACATATCCAGCGCATAAAATTTTGGCTTCTCAGCGTATTCAATGGCCTTGTAAGTCTTGCGCTCGCGCCAGCGTTGTTGCCACTTCTGCTCTATTTGTCGGAAATCGTACTCCATAAAAAATGAAAGGTGGGCGAAGATAGTTTGGTGTCTTTACTGCCTTTTGTAGTGCAGAATGTTTCCCAGTTTCAGGCACGATAACATAGCTCAAGAATTTGTCGAGGTAGGTTTATAGCTTATTCTGTGAATAGCGCTCAACCTAACTTCGTCCCCGTTGTGAACGAATTGGATAGAATCAAAATTCCGGTGGCGGAGGAAATGGAAAAATTCGAAGACCATTTCCGCAATGCCATGCGTTCCGATCATTTTCTACTCAACAAGATTACCCATTATGTAATAAAGCGCAAGGGCAAACAAATGCGACCCATGTTCGTGTTTCTGTGTAGCAAAATGTGCGGTGTTGTGAATGAGAACACTCATACTGCTGCAAGCATGATTGAGCTGTTGCACACCGCAACATTGGTGCATGATGATGTGGTGGATGACGCGAATATGCGCAGGGGATTTTTCTCCATCAACGCGTTGTGGAAAAATAAAATTGCCGTGTTGGTTGGCGACTATTTGTTGTCGCGCGGGTTGATGATCAGTGTTGAAGCAGGACAATTTGATTTGCTGAGGATCACCAGCCGTGCAGTGCAGGAAATGAGTGAAGGAGAATTACTGCAACAAGAGAAATCAAGATTGCTGAACATCACGGAAGAAGTTTATTACAAAATCATTGCACAGAAAACCGCATCTCTTGTTGCCGCATGTTGCGAGAGTGGTGCCATTGCCGGAGGTGCTGATGAACAGACTAGTAAAAAACTGCGCGAATTCGGTTTAAAGGTTGGACTTGCATTCCAGCTGAAGGACGATTTGTTCGACTATGGAAATGGGGACATCGGGAAGCCAACGGGCATTGACATACAGGAACGCAAAATGACCTTGCCACTCATTTATGCTCTGCAAAATGCTAACTCATCCGACCGCAGAAGGATCATCAACACGGTTAAAAATCACAACACCGAACCGAAACGAGTGCGCGAATTAGTTCAGTACGTTTCGGCTCATGGTGGCCTTGACTATGCCGTGAAAAAAATGAAGGAATTTCGCAACGAAGCCATCGCCATACTCGAAACATTTCCCGCATCTTCGGCTCGTGAAAGTTTGCAGCAACTTGTGGATTACACCATCAATCGTGAAAAGTAGAATGAAATTTCCCTTTGTGAAACTTTACGTCTTAGCGTCTTTGTGGCTATTCATATCCTGTCGTTCGGAAAATATCTCTGGCATAGAAAAAATTGAACGCACTTTCGAAAATGGCAAACCCGAATTCATTGTCACTTATTCTGAACAAGATTCCTCAAAAATTGCAGAGAAGTATTTGTACGAAGACGGTAAGACCAAAGCAGAAGGCGAAATCAAATCGGAAAAACGCAACGGCACCTGGTATAGTTATTACAACAATGGCAACAAATGGAGCATGAATACTTACATAGATGGTGTGCTTCACGGGCCTTACCAGACATGGCACGAGAACGGCCAGTTATTCCAAGTCGGTCAATTGGAATCTGGTAAGCCAACAGGAATCTGGAAATTCTACAACGAAAAAGGAGAGTTGACCAAAGAGCACGATTGCGCGAAGGAACCAATGCCATGGAATTCCCCTACACAGCTGTGAACACAGGATTGTTCGCACTTCTATCCATTCATGCCATCAAAAGATTTCCTTTAGATTTTCTTTTGTGCGGCACGATTTTCAGGTGCCGACATCATGAAGTTCAACAAATTTCATCTCAAAACATTTCTTGTCCGGTTGACATTTTTGTCTCTCGGAATTTTCTCCGATAACATCTCCCTGCGAGCTTCTCATCGCGAAGGGTCAGCACTTCCCACGTCACAACGTGGTCAACTTCCTGCTAATTTTTCCGCCACTGACTACATCACACAATGGAAGGCTGAAGCAATCTACCAGATGGTGGTTCATAAAATTCCTGCAAGCATCACCCTTGCACAGGGCATGTTGGAAAGCGGAAATGGAAACAGTCGCCTTGCTGAAAAAGGCAATAATCATTTTGGAATTAAGTGCCACAATGATTGGGGCGGGAAAAAAATTCATGAGGATGATGAAACCAACGGAGAGTGTTTCCGCAAATACACAAATGCCTGTGAGTCCTTCGAAGATCATTCCCTCTTCCTGAAGAAAAAGCGCTACGAAAAACTTTTCGGATACGATGCCGATGACTACAAGAAATGGGCGAAAGGATTAAAGGAATGTGGATATGCAACAAACTCCCAGTATCCCGATTTACTCATCAGCCTTGTGGAGAAACACAATCTCCATGAATATGATGCACAAGGAATGGAGTACATAAAGAAGGGAAAATTGCCTGCACAACCTTGTGGCAATTCAGGTAATTCCAGCGATGGGAAAAAAGATGAAACAGCAGAGAACAAATCAACGCAGAATAAAAAGACTGAAAGCAAGGATGAATCAAAGACCATCAATGTTTCCTCGGGTCATGAAATCAAGCTGAGCGAAAACAAGATTAAATTCATTGTTGCAAAATCAGGAGACACTCAACAAAGTATTGCTGAAGATTTAGAAATGATGGAATGGCAAATCCGTAAGTACAACGATCTGGCGAATCATGAAATCTTAAGTGAAGGAGAGATAATTTACCTCCAACCCAAACGAAGTTCCGGCACACAAGCTTCTTATACTTTTCAGGAAGGCGATACCCTGCGTGACATCTCGCAACGGTATGGTATTAAGTTGAAAAAACTTTATAAACTGAATTCACTTTTGCCATCGGACAGGGTGGATGCGGGAACATTGTTGAAACTGAAGTAATGGCACACTTATTCCCGACTCACAGTCACACCAAATTCACCTCTCTCACCAGTCTCACCCCAAACTTACCTTCCACATCTTCCAGAATTTTTTGCGACATCGAGAAAATTTCTTGTCCTGTTGCACCACCGTAATTCACCAGCACCAGTGCCTGGTTGTGGTGCACTCCATAGTTGCCAAATGATTTTCCCTTCCATCCTGCACGGTCAATAAGCCAGCCTGCGGCAAGTTTCACCTCACTTTCACTTACCGGGTAAGCCACCACATCACTGTGTTGTGCTTTAATGTTTTCAAACACAACGCGACTAACCACGGGATTCTTAAAAAAACTTCCGGCATTCCCCATTTGAACCGGGTTGGGAAGTTTCGTTGAACGGATATTAATCACTGCGCGAGAGATGGCACCAATGTTCAGCCGGTCGAGATTCATCTTTTCCAGTTCTTCCTCAATGGCTCCATAATGAGTTTGGAAAACAGGGCGCTTGTTCAGCTTCAACGTCATCGAAGTAATGATCCACTTGCCCCTTTCCCTGTTCTTGAAAATGCTTTCGCGGTAACCAAACTCACACTCATCCAGCGAAAATGTTTTTACTATTTGGTCTTCCATATGCAATGCTTCAAGCGAATGGAACACATCCTTTATCTCAACGCCATAAGCACCGATGTTTTGCATAGGTGCAGCACCTGCACAACCCGGAATGAGCGAAAGATTTTCCACTCCAGCGTAATGATTGTTGATGCAATGCAAAACCAAACCATGCCAGTTTTCCCCGGCCGCAGTCTGCACGAAAAAATGATTGTCGTCTTCGCGCACCACTTCAATGCCGCGCAATTCGTTCTTCAAAACCAGACCATCGAAGTCGCGGGTGAAGAGGATATTGCTTCCGCCACCCAACACAAGTCTTTTTTCAGCCGAGATTTTGTTGTTGCTTAAAATTTCACACAGTGAGTCAACAGATTCGAAGGAGGCAAAATATTTCGCGCTCGCGTCAATACCGAATGTGTTGAAGAGTTTTAAGGAAATATCTTGTTGAATGTTTGTCACGGGTGCCAATGTAGGGGCGGGTATGGCATCTGCCGGTTTGCAAGTCAGTTGGGATACACACGCATCACCATTTGCGCTACAGTCTTTTGGTCAATTCACGTTCACATTTTTCAACAAAAGATTCGAATTCATTCTTTGAAATTTCAATCCATCTTCCTCCTTCGTTTGCCATCAAGTCCATGATTAGGTTTCGTTCGGGAAGAATTTTGGCATCCAGTTGATGCACCATATACGACTTACCGATAACCACTACCTCAACCATCCGTGTGCTGCTTTCAATTTTGTACCATGACTTTTCATTCAGGAGTTTTTTGTATTGCGGAAAGTTCATGGCTGCAAAAGTGTTTCAGTTTTCCGCTTGCTTGAAAAGCAATTTCTGGTTGCTCACTGGTTACACTATAAAGAGTAGCGTACACACACCTTCGACCCAAATGATTCACAGGGTCTCGGCCTCTACACAATAGAATTGTTTATTTGGCATCGTGAGCGAAAAAAACGAATTCTTTTTTCTGCATCGTGTCGCAACACTTTTGCTGGACGAATATGGTGGCAGGCTGGACAGCATCACAGTAGTACTTCCAGGTAAGCGCGCAGGGTTGTACCTGAAAAAACATCTTGCAGAAATTTCCGGAAAATCGCTGTGGGCACCGCAACTGTGCACGATCTCTCAATTCACGGAAAGCCTGGCCGGGAAAAAAACCGCGAATTCAATTGAGCTGATTTTTGGGTTGTACTCATGCCTGCAAAAGCAGCTAGGACATCACTGCGAGACTTTTGAAAATTTCCTGAAGTGGGGGTTTACAGCTTTGGCTGATTTCAATGAAGCAGACCAACATCTCACGGATACAAAACAATTGTTCAGCGACCTGCGAAGAGTGAAGGAAATTGAAGAGTGGAGCCTAAGCGGAGATGATTTGTCAAACCAACAAACAGCATTCATTCATTTCTGGAATCAACTGGGATCCCTCTGTGAAAATTTCAGGCAATGGCAAAAAGAAAGTGAAGTATTCAGCTCAGGTTTAATTGCCCGCCTGGCTTCGGAAAATGTTCTTGATCGTGTAAAAACATTTGACAACCATTCAATTGTCTTTGCCGGTTTGCATGGAATTTCAGCAGCAGAGGAAAAAATTATTTCCATCCTTCTAAAAGAAAAAAAGGCGGAAACATGTTGGGATGCGGAGGCCTTTTACGTGGACAACAAAATTCACGAAGCCGGTTTCTTCATCCGGAAATACCTGGAGCGTTTTGGCGAATTGAATTGGATATCAGATCAAATCTCGCAACAGAAAAAGCACCTCACTGTACACCGGGCATCCACCGCCATTGGCATATGCGCTGCTTCTTCTCAACTTCTTGCCGCAAATGATTTAGTCTGGAATAAAACAGTGGTAGTGCTTGCCGATGAAAATCTAATGGAGCCTCTATTGCGCTCATTGCCGCAAACGGATGAGCTGGTGAATGTCACGTTGGGTTTTCCACTAAGTCAAAGTGCACTCTATGGTTTCATCCATCAGTGGTTGCAAATTCTAGTACAGGTGGAATCGAAACAGGCATTGCACATTCATCACGTCCAGTTTGAGCAGTTGCTCTCGCATCCTGCAATGAAACAATTTACCTCGACCCATTCTGCTCAACTCAGGAAATATCTTGTTGCGAAAAATTATGCGCGTATCACCGCACCAGTTCTTAAAGAATTGACACAAGATTTTCCCTCGCTATCTTTTCTGTTCGGGTTGTTATTTCCGCCAGAGGTGGCGCCCGTCAGATTCATAAAAAACCTGTACCATCTGCTTTCAGAAATCCTGGAATCATCGCGTGATGAAATCATGAATACCCACGCCTTACACATCAGGGCGCTGCTGCAACGGCTCGAAGGAATGCTGCTTCTATTCAACGGAACTTTAACCCTGGCCGCATTGAAACTTTTGCTGGACCGCATTGCCTCGCGCGAGGTGATTCCACTTGAAGGCGAACCCTTGGGCGGATTGCAAATTATGGGGATGCTTGAAACCCGCGCTCTCGATTTTGACCATGTAATTGTGTTGGGTGCCAGCGAGGGAACGCTTCCGGCAAGTGGGAAAAATCAATCGTTCATTCCCTACGACATCAGGAAAATTTACGGACTACCCACCCAGGAGCACAGCGATGCACTTTATGCCTACAACTTTTACCGGCTATTGCAACGCGCTTCAACAGTTGATTTGTTTTATTCGCAACACTCGTCCAGTTTCGCGCAGTCAGAAGCAAGCCGCTACATCGCCCAACTTGAATATGAGTTGCCCATTGCAAACAGCGATTCGATTATCGAGAAGAAAAACTGCGCTACTTCTATTTCGCCAGGGCAAAAGGGGGGCGTTGCCATTCCGTTCGATCATTATTGCAACGAACGCTTGCAAACCCTGCTCACCCATGGAATTTCACCCTCCGCGCTAACTACATTCATCCGTTGTCCGCTCGATTTTTATTACCAGTACATCATCGGTATTGGCGAACGGGAAGAAGTGGAAGAGGAGGTGGGAATTGCCACAATGGGCAGTATAGCACACCATGTCCTCGAAGAGTTTTACCGGCATTTTATCAATGCCTTTCCTACAGCAGATGATTTCGAAATCCAATTGCGCACGTTGGAAAGCAAGGTGGATACAGCTTTTAATGCCGCAGCAATCACCGACTTTATGTCGGGGCAAAATTTTCTTACACGGAAAGTTGTTGTTGAAATGCTCCGGAAATTCATTCAGCGCGAACAACAAGAATTGCAGCCGGCACAACAGAATAATATACAGCGAAAAATCCTGGCGATTGAATGTGAATTGAGCGGTGTACTCGCGGGCAGTAGTAACGGCATACCTTATCAATGGAAAATAAAAGGCAAGGCAGATAGGATAGAACTGTGTGGTGATAAGGTTTGCATCATTGACTATAAAAGCGGAAAAGTGGAAGCCAAAGACCTGAAACTTGATCCGGCCAATCTTGAAAGCATATTCTCTGATCCGAAAAAATCAAAATTGTTGCAGGTAATGTGTTACGTTCTGATGTATTGCCGGAGTGAAAATATTCCGGCCTCCAAATGCGAGGCGGGAATTTTTTCTTTCCCAAGATACTCACAGGGAATGGTATGGCTGGATGCAGGTGAGGGTCATTCATTGGATAATGAAGTGTTATCCGCTTTTGAAACTAAACTGTTTGAATTCATACAAGCCATGTTCTCGCTGGAGTGGTTCCGGCACAATCCCGAAAGTAGCTTCTGCCAGTATTGCGGAAGTTGATACCCAACGAAAGATGAATTTCAACTGAGCATGGCTAACTGCCAATTACACTTGCGCAACAAAAAATTCGGTTGATGAAAAAAGTCCTGGTCATCACTTATTACTGGCCACCTTCCGGTGGCAGTGGTGTGCAGCGCTGGCTGAAGATGTCTGGTTACATGCCTCAATTCGGATATGAGCCACACATTTATACTCCGGAAAATCCAACATTCGATGTCAGGGATGATTCGCTGTTGGATGAAGTGAACGATAAAGTAATAGTGATTAAACGAAAAATCCGCGAACCGCTGCGCGTGTACCAGGCAGCATTCAGATGGTTTGGAAAAAATGCACCCAAACAAAAAGACCTTCTTTCAGAAAGAAACAATTCACTATTCCAGCGATTCAGTACGTGGGTTCGCGGAAATTATTTTATCCCGGATCCTAGAATTACCTGGGTGAAACCCTCCGTTCGTTTTCTCACAAAATATATTCGCGATAATGCCATTGATACCATCATCAGCACTGGTCCACCGCACAGTATGCACCTCGTAGCATTGGCGCTGAAGAAAAAAAATGAGCAACTGAAATGGGTGGCCGACTTCCGCGATCCATGGAGCGAGTGGGATATATGGAACAAACTGAAAACCGGTGAAAAGGCGCGAGCTAAAAACCGTGAACTGGAAAGTGCCGTGCTGAATATTGCCGACCTGGTGCTCACCATCAGCCCGTATCATGTGCGCAGACTTAAGTTTCTAGGGGCAGGGAAAGTGGAACTCATTCCTAACGGATATGACCAAAAGGATTTTGAAAAAAACAATCCTCAACGAAATGATAAGTTCACAGTCCGGCATTTGGGCAGCGTGGACGAACTGCGTGATCCCCGACCATTTATAGATGCCGCACTGGAATTAATAAAATGGCTGAGCATTGAAAGCAATGAATTCGTAATTGAATTTTATGGGGAAGTGAACGAGAAACTGCTGGAGGAAATGAGAACACACAAATTGCTGTTTCGCTACGTTAGGTTCTATCCGCCAGTGCCACATTCTGAGGTTGCCACACTTTATTCCACATCTTCTGTGCTGCTGCTGGTACTTGCCGACACGAATATTGCCGAAGGAAACACTCCCGGAAAAATGTATGAGTACATGGCTTCGCGCAAGCCGATTATCGGAATCGGTCCCGCAAAGGGCGATGCCGCAAAAATTCTGGCAGAGACAAAAACAGGCGTGGTATTCGAACGGAATAATAGTTCCGGAATCACTGAGGAACTGAGTCATTATTACCTCGACTGGAAGAGCGGAAGAAACACAACCACAGAAGGAGCAATAGGTTTTACGCGTAAACAACTGACGAAAAAAACATGTGTGCTCCTCGATCAATTACAAATAAACAATCTTTAATCTGTGTCTAAGAGCCTGGTTAAGATTTTATGATCGTGTTGGTTATCCACGTATTTTTTGTCCAGAGAATGCGAGATTTTTTTTCGATGGTGGTTGCTATCTGAAAAATATTTCAACGAAGTATAGGCGAAAAAGACGCATAACGAATCGATTGATAATATTTTAAACAAGCTCTAGGTTGCAGTTAGGAAATTCATTTCCCAATCACCGCTTAGCACCATCGCATTCCTGATATTCGAATGAATGATGAAACGCATGGTTGCAAAATGAAGGGCAGGATGAAATTGATTTTCGTGGTATCCTAATTTTCTTTCAAAGTGTTTCGCAAAGGCTCTTTCAAAACCGGAACACTCTTTTTTGCTTTTGTAATGGCCACGTTCAATTCGAAACCAATGAGCAGGATCGTACAATTGAATTCGAGCCAGATCATGAGCAGCAGGAGTGTACCCAGCGAACCGTAAAGCGAATTGTAGTTGGCAAAATTCTCCACGAAAATGGCAAAGCCAATAGAAGCGAGCAGGAAGAAGATGGTGGCGAAAGTGGCACCTGTATTCATAAATCGCAGTTTCTTTCTGCGCTTGGGTGTTCCCACTTGGTAGAGGGTGGAAATGACGGTGTACATCAGCAACACTGAAATGAACCACTTGGCCACCACAAGGAAATTTTTCCCTGAACCTGTAATGATTCCCAAATCCTGGAGATGGCTCCACAAAAAATCACTGAACACAATTAGTACTATGGAAAGAACCATGAAAAGGCCCAACACAAAAATTAATACCAGCGATGCGATACGCATTGCCCAGGGGTTGCCGCGCTCCTCCAGGTTGTAACTGGAATTGAAGCCGAGAAGAATTGCGTTTACACTATTCGATGCATAATAAATAGTGAGAATAAATCCTACGGAAAGGAGTGTGTTGTGCTTTTTGTTCACCAAATCGGTCAGCGTATTTTCCACCAGCAAGAATGAATCTCCTGGTGGAAAAAATGAGCGGAGACCATCAATCAGGTTTACCTGGAAATTTTCTAAAGGGATATAAGGAATGAGCGAGAGCAACAAAATGATACCGGGAAAAAATGCAAGAAATAATTTGAAACTGATAGCTGCTGCACGCATGGGGAAAGCGCCCATCACAATTCCTTCCCAGAAAAATTTCGCCACGTAGAGCACGGACATACCCTGAAATCCCGGAAGGCAAAGGCGATCGAGATAGCTCATGAGTTTTTTCACCCACTTCCATTTCCTGATGGTTTTTCCAAGCCTGGTTGCCATTGGCTGCGAATAAAAGCAATTGCTACTTCACCGCTTTCAAGCTCATGTCGAGGCTTTGAGCAGAGTGCGTAAGAGCACCCATAGAAATAAAATCAACTCCGCACAACGCATAGTCGCGCACATTTTCTTCGGTTATGCCTCCGCTCGCTTCAGTCTGTGTTCTGCCATCTATGTAGTGCACTGCTTGTTTCAAATCCGGTAATAAAAAATTATCAAGCAGAATCCTGAAAGCAATTTCTTCCCGCAAAATCATTTTTACTTCTTCCAGGCTGCGGGCCTCAACTTCCACCTTTAGGTTGATTCGCGTATCATCCAAATACTTTTTCACCTGCTGCAATGCCGGCACCACTCCTCCCGCATAATCAATATGGTTGTCCTTCACCAGTATCATGTCGTACAATCCGAAGCGATGATTTTCTCCACCCCCGATTTTCACTGCAAGTTTTTCGAAGTGCCGAAATCCGGGAGTTGTTTTTCGGGTGTCCAACACTTTGCATTTTGTTCCCGCAAGCAGTTGCTGTACCCTATTTGTTTTGGAGGCAATGCCACTCATGCGCTGCATTATATTCAGTGAAAGCCGCTCGCCTGTGGTAATGGAGCGTGCACTTCCCGAAACGACAAAAGCAACATCGCCAGGGCCAACTGCACGTCCGTCAGTGAGTAAAATTTCAACAATGAGGGACGGATCTACGAGATGGAAAACCCGTTTTGCAATTTCTACTCCAGCCAGTATTCCATGATCTTTAATCAGGAGCCTTGCACGGCCGATTGCATAAGCCGGAATAGTTGCAAGCGTAGTATGATCGCCTTCTCCCACATCTTCATTCAGGGCTGACAGGAGAAAATCATCAATGAGTTTTTCAGGATATAGCATGTGACAAAGAAAGTGACTCAATAAAATTCGTTGCTCCGGGTAAATGCTGCTGTGCGCAGCGATGCCCGTGTTTACAGCAGGCTGATACCCGTGCTTTTCATTCCCGAAATAAGGGGACAATTCTGTCTCAAAGCCTTTTGTATTGAAGGGATGCACTTCGATGTCGGGATGCTTATAGTCGAGAAGTGAAGTCTTCCGGTTGTTGTCCAAAAAATTGATAGTGAACTCATCGGAAACCAGAGCAATATCATATCTGAATACTCGTGCGCCCTGCCCTGAACCTGCGAATCGAAAACCCAGACTACTGAAAGAGTAATGCTATTAGCTACGCACTCATTTACATAAACGCGCTGTTCCTGTTGAAGTTGTCGCTTGATCCATTGCACTTCTCTGATTTAAAGTTGCAATACCTAAATATCCAGAATTTTAAATTCCGTTCGCCTGTTGTATTGGTGTTCTTCGTCAGTGCAATCCACGTCATCCTTGCATGTGTTCAGCAATTTGGTTTCACCATAGCCCTTGGCTACAAGGCGCGATTTGTCAATACCCTGCGAGATGATGTATTTCACCGCACTGTTTGCGCGTTTATCGGAAAGCCCGAGGTTGTAAGAATCACTTCCGCGTGAATCCGTGTGCGAACTCAACTCGATGATCATCGTTGGATTGTCTTGAAGTATGCGCACAAGTTTATACAACTCCGCAGCAGCATCTGGCCTTATGTCCCACTTCGCATAGTCATAGTAAATGTTGTCAAGACGCACAACAGTTCCTTTTTCCGGCTTGAACAATTTGAAATCGTACGTCATCAATTTGGTTGGATTGTTTATCGTACTCACCTCGGTGGAGAGTTTTATGTAATCCTCTTTTGATGCTTCCACTATGTATTTTTTTCCAGTTTCAAGAGGGAAGATGTACTTCCCATCATTGCCTATCTTGCTTGATTCAAGTACATTTTCTTGCGCATCCATCAGGTTTACCGTAGCGCCAACAGCTGGCTGATTGTTTTCGGAATACAACACTTTTCCCTGTATCGCAAATTCAAGTTTTCGCAACGGGATGTTTGCATTTTCAAAAACTGTAGAGCGCGGGTCGAGCGTTGCAGTGATGGTATTTGGGATGTAATCTTTTTTCTCCGCGCCTATTATTAACTCTGTTTTCCAGGGTGACCGCAACGTGTATGCTCCTTGGTCGTCCGTTAATGTTTGCAGTACCGAGCCATCCGGATTTTCGATGGTTACCAGGGCTTTGGATACAGGCAGCATACTCAGCTCATCCGTTACCAGCCCCGTCACATTAACTGAATCGGGTGGATGAAGTTTAAATTCCCAAATGTCATCATAGCCTTTTCCACCTGGCCTGTTGCTAGTGAAGTATCCGGTGGTTTCATTTTTAAAACAGATAACGCCAAAATCATCGTAATGCGAATTGGCCGGATAACCCATGTTGCGGATTTTCGGTTCAGCGGAAGAAAGATCAGTAAAGAACATATCAAGACCACCAAGTCCAACATGCCCATCCGATGAGAAATACAAAATGCTGTCGGCCACCATGAACGGAAACATTTCGTTGCCGGGAGTATTCACATCTGCAAGATTTTTTGGCGCACCCCAACTGCTTTCGGTCCACTCGCTGTACCAGATGTCCGTTCCGCCTTTGCCACCTTTCATGTCGCTGGTGAAATAAATCCGGTTGCGGCTGTCATTCAATGCAGGGTGTGCGAGCGAGTTTTCTGGTGAGTTGTGTGGAAATGATTCGAGCGATTCCCATGTGCCATCGCTGTTGTATTTCGTTGTAAATATTCCCAGGTTCAACTGGCCGCTTTCACTTTTATTCCGCTTGCCGGAAACGTAATTATTGCGGGTGATATACATCGTTTTCCCGATGACATCGTAAGTCATTGTTCCTTCATGAAAACGTGAGTTGATAGTACTGCTCATCAATGTGGCGCCTGAAAGCGTACTGTCTAACATGATGCCTGATGTGTACACGTTCAGATACGGCTGCTGGTTCCAGTTGTAGAATTTTTTTCCACCCGCACCCTCTCCGCGCGCTGAGGCGAAAATGATTTTGGATCCTTCAAAAAATCCTGGAGCAAAATCGGATGAAGAAGAATTGATGGAAGAATTCTTAAGAGTATAAATACTTGAGTCGCGCATGATGTATTTCGCGTAGTCAGGATTTTCGGTGTGCGCTCTTGCTATGGTATTGCCCGGTTCACTGGAAACAATTTGTTCATACACCATTTGTGCATCGGCATACTTACCCTGGAACTTCAGCACATCGGCAAGCGCCAGCAAATCGGAAACCCGCACATCTGGAATTCCAGCCAGTATGCGAAGATGCCCTTCGGCCTTGCCCCACTGTCCTGTTTTCAATTCCGATTCAGCAATCCTGCGCAGTACAAGTGTATCCTTTGCCCACTTTTCATTGGAAAGTATATCCTGATATACTTCCGCTGCTGTGATGTAGTCAAACGCCTTATAGTGTTTATCAGCAATTTTCAGTTTAGCTCGCTGGGCAGTGGTGGCTAACGGCATCATGAAAAACAAAAACAAGAGGAACAAAAGGGATGAATGTTTTTTCATCATTGTGTAATAGGGGTGGAAGGTTTTCATCATTCAAAAAAATCAGAACCAGCGATTCATGAAACGTGGAGAAACATCGCCTGCGGGTTTGCGGCCAATGTCAATTCCCAACATGATTTCATGCGAGCCATCGCTGTACATGCCTATGTCGGAAAGGGTGTAGTCGTAGCTGTATCCAAACTTGAACTTGTTATTGATTTCGTATTGCACCAAGGCACCCACAGCGTCTTCCCAGCGATACATTCCACCAATCCAGAGTTTGTCGTAAAAAAGAAATTGTGCGCTGAGATCAAGACCGGGTGGTGCACCGTTCACTGCTTTGAGGAGCAATGATGGTTTGAATTTTACATAATTGCTCAATTCGAATAGTGCACCGGTGATGAGGAACATGTGTTGCCGTTCTTCGTTGTCGGTGTATTCAGGCAGTTCACCATCAATCAATCCATTTTGTAAAAGTTTTGGTCCGCTCAGGCCGATGTAAAATTTTCTTGTGTAATACATCATACCAAAACCAAAATTGGGAAGCGGTTTGCTTTCGATGTTCTGGGAGAATGCGAGATCACCATCCTCAAGCGGGTTCAGCTCAATAAGATCGGCACTGAAGAGGTTGACGCCACCCTTCAACCCGAATGCAAGCCGGGCATTGTCAAAAAATATACGGTACGAACCATCGAGATAAATTCCTGTTTGTTTCACCGGACCATGAGTATCGTTAATGATGGAACCCCCAAAACTGAAACTTTCTTTTTTTAGCGGAGTGTGCAATGTGAGTGTTTGTGTGGTGGGCGCTCCTTCGAAGTTCATCCACTGCGAGCGGTGGAGCGCAGTGATGCTCAACAAGTCTGCGCTGCCCGCATAAGCAGGATTTACGGCAAGCGTGTTAAACATGTAATGCGTGAACATGGGGTCTTGTTGTGCTGTTGAAGTAATCGCACTCATGCAGACCGCAACAAAAAATATGTTTTTCAGTTTTTTCATAATCTTTTTTTTGATCAATTAAACATATAGCCCCATCCCTCCCCTTCCCAGGGAAGGGCATACGCATGTGTAGGCAGCTCCCTTCCCTTTGGGAAGGGGAGGGATGGGGCTTACAGCATGTGCAAGCTTCCTTGATATCATATCAATTTTCATCGTTTCAGGTAAATGAATCCGTTGTATGCAGCTCCACCTTCACCCAAATCCAACACATAGTAGTAGGTGCTCACTGGAAGGTTGTCCCCGATGGTTGCGCTGTGTGTTGACGTTCCATCCCAGCCATTCAGATAAGGAGCAGCTTCATAAATTTTCATTCCCCAGCGATTGAAAATCTGGACGTTATTATTCTCGTAATTTTCGATATTGGGAATTTCAAACACATCGTTCGTTCCATCTCCGTTGGGTGAAAAGGCATCCGGTATTTTTATGGTGAGGCAGTCTTCAAGAATGAACACCACAGAGTCGCTGCTGGAACCGCATACTCCATTGTCCACCGTCCATGTCATCCATGAAATGACATCTTCGAGCGGAACGAGAATTTCTCCTAAGGATAGAACCAGCGCATCGGGTTCATTCATATCGTCCAGTTCGATCGGGCCTTCATTGATGGTTCATGATCCGGTTGCCGGAGGACTCACAGCGCTTGCATTGAGATTGAATGTCAAGAATTCGTGCTCGCAGATAGCAGCGCTTTCGCCTGCATATGCAATGGCAAGATCAGGATCATAAATGGTGATAACGACCTCGTCTGATGTTGTTCCACAAATACCGTTGTCCATTGTCCACAAATAAGTATTGATGCCAAACGGAACATTCGTTACTTCAGTTTGCTCTTCATTGATGTCAGCGAAATCTCCGCCTCCGGAAATCGTTGACCATGTTCCCACAGCAAGTCCCACAGCAGAACTTGCCTGCATCTGAACAATGTTTTGAAGGCCACAAAATTCCTGGTCGGGTCCGGCATTGGCATCTGTCACTGCACTGCTGTTTACATAAATCCACATCGTGTCGGTGGTGATTCCATTGTCACATGCACCGTTGTAAACAGTCCAGACAAATGCGCTTTCATTCAATGCAGGTGCCGAGGTTGTTGCATTCGGGTCATTAGGATCGCTGAAGGTCACATTCGTATCTCCTGCAATTTGTGTCCATGTTCCGTAAGCCGGTGTAATAGGAGTGTTGCCATCAAGCTGAACGGATGTGGGTGGATCACAGAAATCCTGATCGGGACCTGCATCGGCATTGGGTGAGTCGGGATCATTTATGGTAATAGTGATTTCATCGAATGATTCTCCGCAAGGCCCATTGTAGATGTACCACTGGAGAACGACAACTCCCACATTGAGGTTAGAAATTGTTGTGGTGGGAGAGTCGGGATTATCAATTGTGCCGGTTCCACTGGTGATAGCCCATTCACCCCAACCCGGAAATACAGGCACCGAAGCATTCATCGTTATCTGGTTATCGGGTGCGCATATTTCAATGTCTTCACCGGCATCGGCAAGCTGAGCGAACTCATCAAAAATTTCAATCGTCATTTGATCGGTGGTCACATTGGCACAAGGTCCGTTATACACAGTCCATTCAAGCACCGTTTGACCTATGATAAGATTGCATATTTCCGGGTTCGGATCATTCAAATCATCAATACTTCCGTTTCCGGAAATTATTTCCCATGTGCCTACAGCAGGATTGTTTACCGGAGTTGCATTAAGTGTAACACAGTTAGTCGGTGTGCAGATTTCCACATCCGTTCCGGCATCGGCTTCCTGTTCATCGGATGGAAATACCATGATGTCCACTGTGTCATTTGTAAGTGCACCGGGACATGGGCCGTTGTCAATCGTCCACATGAAAGTGTTTGTACCGATACCCAAATTCATCACTTGTGTATTAGGGTCATTCGGATTCATGATGTCTCCGCTTCCATTTACTAAAGTCCATGTCCCGATTGCCGGAACAATTACAGAATTTCCGTTGAGCGAAGCTGTAGTAGTTGGCATGCAGAGTTCCTGATCCACACCTGAATCTGCCGGAAGTTGCCCTTGATCAAAAACAAAAATTGTTACCTCATCTGAAGGGTTGCCGTCCGGACATGAACCATTGTAGTAACTCCATGAGAAGATATTGATACCAACCGCAAGACCTGAAATCGTGGTGTTCGGATCATTGACTGAATCAATAGTTGCTGAACCCTGAATCAACGTCCAGAAACCATAATTGGGATCCTGCGGAATTGATCCGCTCATTGTTACTGTACTCTGTGGTGTACAAATTTCTTGGTCGGGGCCGGCATTCGGAAGTACACCCGGATCGAATACCATCACGCAAACGGTATCAGTGGTAATCGAAGGAATACATGAGCCATTGTAAACGATCCACACGAAGCAATTTGTTCCTAAACTCAACCCGGTAATGGTTGTGTTGGGATTGTTCACGTCAACAATATTTCCTGTTCCATCAACCAAAGCCCAAGTCCCGATGGCAGGAAATTGTGCGGGTGATGCATCCATGATAGCATCGGTGTCAGGCAGACAGATTTCTTGGTCGGGACCTGCATCAGCATCCGGAGTGTTTTCATTGTAGATGAAGATGGACATTACATCAACGGTGGGTGGTGCGCACGGACCATTATAGATTGACCATAAGAAAATGTTTTCGCCAACTGCAAGTCCTGTAATAAGAGTTGTTGGATTGTTTTCTTCCTGTATCGCTCCCGTTCCTGTAAGCAAGATCCATGTGCCTTCTCCCGGAACTGCCGGAGTGTTTCCCTGCATAGTGAAAGTGCTGGTAGGAGTGCAGAAGAATGCATCAGGGCCGGCAGCAGCCACGGCTGCGTTTGGATCAAAGATGTTGATTGTAACCTGGTCACTGGTGGTTCCACAAGGGCCATTGTCCACCGTCCATTCGAAAATGTTAGTGCCAATTTCGAGATCAATAATTTGTGTGGTGGGATTGGTTGGGTCAATGATGGTTCCTGTTCCTGACACAAATGTCCACAGTCCCGTTGCTGCGCCACCAAGTGCACTTCCATTCAGGAGTGTATTGTCAATCGGGGAACACCATTCCTGGTCGGGGCCGGCATTGGCAATTGCTAGTGTACTGATGAAAACGCAGACCTGAACAGTGTCGGTTGTGATTGATGGATCACAAGGGCCATTTGAAATGGTCCACACAAAAAGATTGCATCCGGGAGGAACATTGCTCACCACCGTGTTCGGATCATTGGCATTCAGGAAAGTTCCACTGCCTTGTGCCACTGTCCAAGTTCCATCGGCAGGAAAAATGACATTATTGCCATCCAATTGCACTGTTGCATTTCCAGGAACACATACATCCTGATCGGGACCGGCATCGGCTGCTGCCTGTTCATCATCGAAAATAAAAATGCTGACGTAGTCCACCGTGTTTGAATTGGGACAGTTGCCGTTGTAAATATTCCAGCAGAAAATGTTTTCACCCACGCTCAATCCCAACACTTGCGAGTTAGGATCGTTGAGCGAAACAATCATTCCAGTACCTTGTGTGAGGGTCCATGTTCCCACTCCTGGTGATTGCGGTGTTGTTGCATTCAATAATGTTGTGGTGATTGGAAGGCACCACTCCTGATCAATTCCTGCATTGGCAAAAGATGCATTGTCATCATAAAGGAAAATGCTGACGGTATCCGTGGTGATAGAATTTGTGCAAGGGCCATTGAAAATTTCCCACACAAAAATATTTTCACCAACACACAAGTTTGAAACAGTTGTGCCCGGATCATTGACATCAGAAAAATTTCCGCATCCTGTTACGAGTGTCCATGTTCCAAAAGCAGGGAACGTTGGAACGCTGGCAGCCATTGTTGTTGACGTTTGCGGCAAACACAATTCCTGGTCGGGACCGGCATCGGCCAATTCGTTGAAATCATCATAAACAAAAATGCTTATGCAATCCATTGTATTAGTAATGGCGCAAGGGCCGTTGTAAATCGTCCAACACAAAATGGTTTCACCTACTCCAAGCCCACACGCTTCTGCATTTGGATTATTGAGATCACTGATGGTCGCAAAGCCTTGAAGAATCGTCCATGTTCCAACTCCCGGATCATCGGGAGTGTTAGCGTCAAGTGTCACACAACTCTGTGGAGTGCAGATGGAAATGTCTTCGCCTGCATTGGCCGCAACTCCATCTTCAGGATAGATGAAGATCCTGACCTGGTCATTTGTGGTTCCGCAAGGACCGTTGTCAACTGTCCACTGGAAAATATTTTCACCAACCGGTAAATCACTAACTATTGTAAGAGGATCTGTGGCATCAACAAAATTTCCAAAGCCTTGGATGATCGTCCATACACCAGAACTTGCATCCGTTGTTATTTCTGAACCATCAAGTTGTGTTGAGACAGTAGGCAGACAAATTTCCTGATCTTCACCGGCATTGGCATCGTCCTGAGTGTTATCGAAAATTTCGATCATCACGTCATCGCTTGAAAAGGACGGATCACATGGCCCGTTGGAAATGTTCCAGGTAAAAATATTTATTCCAAATCCAAGATTGTTGATGGGTGATTGAGGATCCGAAGCATCCACGATAACTCCCGAACCCTGTGTTGTTGTCCAGAATCCGAAGCCTGGAAAAGTTGCTGTATTGCCATCGAGGATAGTGCTGTTAACGGGAGAACAAAATTGCTGATCATCACCCGCATCTGCAGGGAGTTGTTCTTCTTCATAAATGAAGATAGTGACCAAATCAGTGGTGTTCGTATTCGAACAGGGGCCATTATAGACGGTCCACAACAAAATGGTTTCACCTACTATCAATCCCGAAACTTCAGTAAGCGGATCGTTGATATCTGCAAATACAACTGGCCCCGGTGAAGAAATTACTGTCCATGTTCCCACTCCAGGATCATCTGGCTGTGTTGCAGTCAATGAAGTGGAAGAAACAGGTTCGCAGAAACTTTGATCATCACCCGCGTTTGCAACAACGGCATTGTCATCAAACAAGAAAATAGAAACTGTATCGGTGGTGAGTGGATTCGCACATGGGCCATTCAATATTGTCCACACAAAAATGTTTTCACCTACTTCAAGTCCTGTTATGTTGGTGGTGGGTGACACTGGATTTTCAATTGTTGCTGTTCCCTGGATCAATGTCCACAATCCGCTTCCGGGAAATGTGTAGTCACTTCCGCTCATTGAAGTGCTGGTTGTTGGCAAACACAATTCCTGGTCGGGGCCCGCATCAGCATCAAACTGTGTGTTGTCATAAATGAAAATGCTTACTATATCTGTGGTGGTGTTGCATGGTTCGTTCTCTACTGTCCACTCGAAAATATTTTCACCTATGGTTAAGCCGGTCATCGATGCATTAGGATCATGAATGTCAGAAATGATTGCGGTTCCGCTCAACAGTGTCCATGTTCCTTCGGAAGGGAAGATGATGGAATTGCCATTGAGTGCTGTGGAGTTGATTGGCCAGCAGAATTGCTGGTCGGGTCCTGCATCAGCATCGGGTTGTGTGGCATCGTGAATGAAAATACTAATCGAGTCAATAGTGAAAGGCGGATCGCATGGGCCGTTAAAGATGGTCCATGTGAAAATATTTTCACCTACCGTCAAACCACCTACTATACTGTTCGGATTGTTTGGAGAATTTATTATTCCTGTGCCCTGCACCAATTGCCAAAGACCTGATGCTGGATATATATAGCCATTACCAGTGAGTGTTGTAAGTGAGGTGGGGGTGCAATACTCCTGGTCAATACCTGCGTTTGCGGGTGGCTGCGTGTTGTCGAACATGTAGATGACCATCGTATCGGTGGTCAATGGTGTAGTGAGACATGGGCCGTTGTAAACTGTCCACAACAACACGTTATCTCCTTGTGAAAGATTGTTGACCCCGGAAGTTGGATTGTTTACTTCATCCACTTCAGCAGCACCAGAAATCACACTCCATGTTCCATATCCTGGATTAAGAACTGCATCTGCTGCAAGAGTGCTTGTGGAAGTGGGGGTGCAGAATTCCTGGTCAGGACCTGCCTCTGCTTCACCTTGCATTGAATCATAAACAATGATGTCCACGATGTCGGCTTGCGTTCCGCAGGTGCTATAATCAAGTGTCCACTGGAATACATTATGACCGATACTCAGGTCCTCAACGAATGTGGTTGCGCTATTTGAATTCAGGAAAGTTCCTGTTCCAGAAAGAACTGTCCATGTTCCAATGCCGGGAAATACCGCGGGATCAGCATTGAGGAAAGTATCGGAATCGGGAGAACACAATTCCTGGTCGTCACCGGCAAATGCTTCGGGCGCACCACCATCGAAAACAGAAATTTCTACGATGTCGGATGTAACTGCATTCGGGCACGGACCATTGTAAATCGTCCATTGGAAAACGTTGTCGCCAATGGTGAGTCCTGTTACTTCTGTGTTGGGATTGTTCGGTTCAGAAATAATTCCCGTTCCGCCCACCAGTGTCCATTCGCCAAAAGCAGGGAACACCGGCAAATTGCCTTCAAGCGTGGTGGAAGATTGAGGTGTGCACAAATCCTGGTCTTCGCCTGCAAATGCATCAGGTGCAGCATCACTGAAAACAAAAATGCTTACCATATCGCTGCTGCTTCCAAATCCGCAACCTCCATTATTAATGGTCCAGATGAAAATGTTTTCACCTACGCCCAGATTGGTGACAAGTGAATTCGGATTATTGATGCTCTGAATTATTCCCTGGCCGGCCACCAGAAACCATGTTCCCACTGCTGGATCAACCGCGTTGTTTGCAGCCATGGTCACCTGGTCCTCCGGTGTGCATATTTCCTGGTCGGGGCCTGCATCGGCCACAGGTGCCGTTGTGGTGTAAACAAAAATGCTAACCTGATCCGATGTGATCCCAAAAGGACATGGGCCATTGTCAACTGTCCATTGGAAGATGTTTTCAGTGTTGCTTAACCCAAGCACTTGCGTGTTTGAATTATTCTCATCCACGAAAATTCCAGAACCGCTTATTACGGTCCACGTTCCGACAGCAGGAAAAATTACGGAGCTTCCACTAAGTAGTGTGCTGTTGGTTGGCGAACACAGAATTTGATCTTCACCGGCATTGGCCTCCTGTTGTTCATCATCATAAATAAAAATGCTCACCGCATCACTTGTAATTGGGTTTACACACGGGCCATTTGTAATAGTCCAAAGGAATGTGTTTTCGCCTTGCGAGAGTCCGGTTACTTGTGTATTTGGATCGGTGTTGTTATCGAAAATTCCAGTACCAGATACTATAGTCCATTGGCTGGTTGCCGGGAAGATGGGAGTGTTGGCTTCAAGCACAGTCGAACTCACAGGTTCACAGAAGTCCTGGTCTTCACCAGCATCAGCCGGTGACTGAACATTGCTGTAAACAAAAATGCTAACCTCATCAAAAGTGAGTGCAGGGCTGCATGGAGAGTTGTCAATCGTCCAACGGAAAATATTTTCACCTACACTTAAACCGGTTACGGTGGTTGTGTTTGAAGTATTGGTTGTAATGAAACCCGTTCCTGAAATCAATGTCCAAAGTCCAGCTGCAGGAAATGGTGCTGCTGTTCCGCTAAGTGTGATTGAAGTTTGAGGAAGACAAAGCGATTGATCGTTACCCGCAAATGCTGTTGCCTGCAAATTGTTGTTTACGGTCAGTGTTACCAAATCACTTGTAGAGGGAGAACAAGGTCCATTAAAAATGGTGTACTGATAAATATTGGTTCCAACGCTGTAACCAATCACATTCGTGCTGTTGTTGTCGTTATCAGAAAAAATTCCTGCACCACTTGAAACTGTCCAAAGCGCGGTAGCAGGAAAACTGAATGTGTTTCCTGAAAGCGCAACTGAAGTTTGGTCGCTGCATATTTCAATATCGCCTCCCGCATTTGCAGGAAGTTGTGCATTGTTGAATACGGTTATTGTTATCTGGTCAGTTGTAAGAGGCCCACACACGCCATTATTTATGGTCCATTGGAAAACATTTGTTCCGACAAGCAATCCGCTGACAGCGGTTGTGGGCGAATTGACATTCGCGAAAACTCCATTGCCCTGCAATACAGTCCATGTTCCGAGTGCTGGTGTGGTATAAGAATTACCGGAAAGCGTTGTATTGGGATTGGTAGAACAAAGTTGTTGGTCGGGTCCGGCATTAGCTGCCAGTTGTGATGCTGCATAAACAAATACCGTGACTTGGTCTGATGTGGTGGAATTAGCGCACGGGCCGTTGTCAACCGTCCATTGATAAATGTTGATGCCAACAGGAATTCCGGTGATCTGTGTATTCGCGTTGCCTGCGTCTTGAAGATTGCCTCCACCCTGCACTATTGTCCACACACCACTTCCGGGAGAAGTTACTTCACTCCCGTTCATGATTGCATTGATAGGATTGATGCCATTAAAACAGAACGACTGGTCGGGGCCTGCACCGGCATTGTCCTGGTTCTGGTCAAAAACAAAAATGCTCATTTCATCAAAGTCACTTCCGCCAGGGCATGGACCGTTGAAGATCGTCCATCTGAAAATATTTTCGCCAATTGTCAAGCCTGTGATTGATGCATTTGGATTGACTATACTTGAAATACTTCCTGTTCCGGAAATGAGAGTCCAGTTTCCGTAGGCCGGAAGAGCAACTGCCGTTGCCTGCATCACATAAGTGGAGGTGGGCGTGCACAATTCTGCATCAGGCCCGGCATCGGCACCTGTCAAGTCATTGGCGAATATGGTCACCACTACTTGGTCGGACGTTATCTGATTGCATGCTCCATTATTAATTGTCCACTGGAAAATATTGGGGCCCATACCCAATCCTGTTACCAGTGTATTAGGATTGTCATTGTCAACCATTACTCCCGAACCGCTGATCAAGGTCCACAATCCTGTGGCAGGAAACACGGGAGTATTTCCATTGAGATTGACTGAAAGATTAGGGACGCATTGGTCAATATCAATTCCTGCATTTGCAGGCGGAGCATTCACATCATTCACGCATACCGTTACCTGATCAGTAGTTATTGGGCTACAGGGTCCGTTGTTGATGCTCCACTGATACAGGTTACATCCCACGCTCATTCCAGTCACCGCAGTAACCGGGGAAGTTGGCGAACCAAATGTTCCGGTTCCTGAGATCACTATCCATTGTCCTGTTGCAGGAAAGAGAGGAGTGTTTCCGGTGAGCGTAACTGTTGTTGTTGTTGAACAAATGTTTTGATCTGCTCCTGCAGCAGCGGGAGTTTGTGCAGCATTAAAAACTGTGAGGTTCATGGCATCACTCAATAAGGATGGCGTTGCACATGGACCATTATCAATTGTCCACAGGTATGTATTTGTACCGATGGACATTCCGGTAACTGTAGTGTTGGACCCATTGTTCGGAGTAAATGTTCCTGTCCCTGCAAGCACAGTCCAAACTCCGGTCGCTGGAGGAATGAGTGGGTTAGCAGAAAGATTAACTGATGGTGTGGTGGAACAAATCTGTTGATCAGCACCAGCGTTCGCTGCCGTTTGCGATGGTGAATAAATGAAGACCGTCATCTGGTCGCTGGTACTTCCACATGCACCATTATTGATCGTCCATTGGAAAACGTAAGTGCCAACAAAGAGGTTGGTAATGGTGGTGGTTGCAATTGATGGACTTGTGATAACAGGGTTGGGCGGACCGGTGCTGCTCACCAACGTCCATGTTCCGGTGGCAGGAAATGTTGCAAGATTTGCAGCCACGGTCATTGTGCCGGGGGAAGTTCCATTAAAACATTGTTCGAGATCGGGACCAGCATTGGCTGCTGCCTGCGTGTTGTTGAATACAGTAATTGTTACATCATCAAAAACCGATGAGCCACACGCCCCGTTGTTTATCGTCCATCGGAAAGTATTGGTGCCCAACGCAAGATTGGTGACGAGCGATGTGGGGCTACTGGAATTTGCAAATGTTCCCGCACCCGCAATGGTGCTCCAACTGCCTGTGGCAGGAAACGTAGGCGCAGTTGCCGCCATTATCCAACTGGTGGTGGGTGTGCACAGTGTGCCATCGGGACCTGCGTTCGTTAATGTTATACTATTATTATATATGGTGATCAAAACCTGATTGCTTCCGCCTCCGGGACACGGACCATTGTTGACATTCCATTGGAAAGTGTATTGGCCAACAATAAGGTTCGAAACAGTAGGGTTGGTAACCACCACTGATGAAAAGTTTGCGGAATTCGGGCCACTGATTTGTGACCAGGTTCCGGTTCCAGGAGAAGTGACACTGCTTCCATTCAATGTGGTGCTGAGGGGAGTTCCGTTGAAACATAAACTTTGATCAGGCCCTGCATTAGCTGTGTTTTGCGAATTGGGATAAATGATGATACTGACGTTATCGAAAGTGGTGGATGGAGGACATGGCCCATTGTTGATGGTCCATCGAAAAGTGTTGGTTCCGGTTGAAAGTCCGCTCACGGTAGTGGTGGGTGAGTTCAGGTTTGCAAAAGATCCGGTACCTGAAATTACAGTCCATGTTCCCACTGCCGGAAATGTTACACTGTTAGCCGCAAGTGTTGTGTTGTTAGCCGGAAGACAAAGTTGCTGGTCGGGGCCAGCATTGGCTGCCGCCTGCGTTCCGGGAAAAACGTTCACTATTATTTGATCGGTGAGGCTTCCGCATGGGCCATTATTAATAGTGTATTGAAAAACGTATTGGCCTACTACAATTCCGTTTACCGATGTAGTGGGGCTTGCAGGAGAAAGGATGTTTGCCGTGTTCGGCCCGCTCACCTGTGTCCATTGCGCTGTGGCAGGAAGCTGGGCAACATTTCCGGAAAGCGTAATGGATGTTAGCCCGGTTGAACAAAGATTTTGATCCGGCCCGGCATTGGCAGCAGGGTGGTTTTGATTGTACACATAAATGAACATCTGGTCCACCGATTCGCCTCCGGGGCACGGACCATTATCAATATTCCACTCAAAACAATTGACGCCCAGGCCAATGTTTGAAACCTGTGCTGAGGCGGAGTTGATATTATTTATTGAAGCATTTCCACAGGTGATTTCCCAGGTCCCGGTGGCGCTCACTCCGGGACTGTTTGCCTGCATGGTGTAGGTGGTGCCGCTGCACAGAAATGCATCGGGACCTGCGTTGGCAACGGGAGGAGTTCCGGTGTAACGAAACACCTGTATCAGATCAAAGTTGGCATCACACGGATAATTCTGGTGCCACAAAAAACTATTAGTTCCCAGGGAGAGGTTAGTAACTGTTGTGGTAGGTGAATTGGGGCTTGTAAGAATTCCTGTTCCTCCTATTACTGTCCAGAAGCCAGTAGCCAACGGATCAGGATTCACCGCGCTCAGTGTAGTGGTGTTGACCGAACAAAGTTGTTGATTGGGGCCGGCATCAATGGGAGTATTCGGATTCACAATCTTGAACACAATTTCAAGTATATCCGTTTGGCCAAGGTTGTTGGCTATTACAAAATCCACTGTGTCAAATCCTGTAAAACCGAACGATGCAGTGTAGCGGAAGCATGTATCGTAAGGAGAAGAAGGTGGAGCTATCACAATGGGTCCATCGTTTCCGGAAAAACTTTGGATTGCATGATTGTTTCCAGCACTCGATACGCTGATGCAATGATCAATGCTTTGTCCCTGGCAAAGGGTGCTGAGCAGATAGCTGTCGCTGGGAAGAAATGTGAATTGTGCACAAAGCAACTGGGCGGAAGAGATAAGCAGGCCCAATGCGGCTTTTGCTTTCCAATGTGAAGTATATCCTAACATGATTTTCAGAAGGGTTGGTGTATGTCTGTTGATGCCATTGCATGGACAGAGCCTGTAAATCGAACTATATACGGCACAAGGTACAAAGGGGTGGCCGCTCGTGGTAAAATTCTATAACGTGAGTAGTCTTATTTAGGAATTGGGAGGAAGATTTCAACAGTGACATATGAAATAGAAGCAATGAAGGAATTACCCTACGAACGGAAGGAGTTGGTGGAATGCTGAGAGTAACGAAGTCCCGATTTTTTTCGGGAAGAGGAAGGTTTCAACAGACTGGTTGGACGAAGTGGTTGGGAAAGGGAAAAGGGAAATGGAGGTGTTGGTTTTGATTTGTTACGATAACCGATTGCCTGCGCCCAAAGAAAAAATTCCACAAATTGCAGAGGCTTTGCGAAATACCCAACCGCGATCGGTAGTGGAATTGGCAACTCAATAGACCAAGTTTAGTGCACCAATACTCACAACCTTGTGCAAAAACTTTTAACAGTAAAAGCAAATGTTATTTCTCTGCTTCTCTTTTGTCTTTGTGAGAAAAAATTGTTTTTTGAAAGAGCGCTGGAAACTTTTTTTAATATCTGGTAGCGCGGGGTAGATTGTTGATACCAATATCTTTGACCGCAAGACCATGATCATTGAACGAACTAAAAAAGAAGTTATCTTCAGGTTATCCGGCAACTTCGGGGTTGACACCATACAGGATATGGCCAATTGGATAGAGTTCCAGGAACTCTCGAAAAAATCTGTTGCCAAACAAGGCCAGGTTGATCGATTGGTAAAGGAAATCAAGAAAGGCCGTTGGTCTAAGTCGAAGTCAAGACTGAAGTTATGAGGGTTGTGGTAGACACCAATATCGCATTCAGCTCAATACTGAATACCAACAGCCGCATTGCGCGGATAATTCTTCAACCCAAAACATCACTGAATTTCTATTCTACCGAGCAACTTCTGTCCGAAATCGAAGAGCACAAAGGCAAACTTAAAAAACTTTCGAAGTATTCCGATTCAGAATTGAACAGGGCCGTATTTCTCATCAATAAAAAAATCCGGTTCATAAACCCGGGCTTCATTCCGAAAGCAATTTTTGCAAAAGCAGAAAACCTTGCTCGGGATATTGATATTGACGATACCGAATTCATCGCTTTAACCGAACACATTCGTGGAAAATTCTGGAGCGGTGACACACAGTTGCGCACAAGTTCTCGCGAAAAAAAAATGGAAAAAATTTGTCAGCACGGAAGAGTTGTATAGCATGCTGGTTTCAAAATAATCTGAGCAGATTTCTGCCACTGCTCGTCTTTCATTGCGAAGTGCAGGGACTTCCCACGCTTCAGGCGTGGTCAGCATCATCACATTGAGGCCGTTTCATGAGCGGCAGCTTTTTTTTCACCAAAGAGTCGAATAAAGCGCGGAGGTTTACACATAGTAAATTTTTATTGATTTCTCTGCTTCTTTGCGACTCCACGTGAGATTATTTTTTCATTTGTCTTTTGAAACAGCCTCACACCACCACACTCATCTCGCAATTCAATCAGTTCAATCTTACGCAGCGACATTTCACTTTCATTAACCCGAAGGAACCAATCACACACTTACACCTTCGCCACAAAATTCAAAACCACAAACCCAAATGTTGAACTCCATAAACACAAAATCAAAAGGTGAAATCCCGAAGCAGTCGGGAAAAAACTTATTCGTCATTTTTTTTTCAATCCTTCTCACAGCAATTCAACTCCATGCTCAGGATGCACCGTCACTTACCTCTGCTATACGGGGTGTTGTGCTGGATCAGCATAGCCAATTCCCACTTCCGGGTGTCCCTGTTGTTTTGCGCGATTCCAACCCTATAAAAGGGGCAACAACCGATGCCAACGGAAATTTCCGCCTTGAAAATGTTCCCGTAGGAAGACAAAGTATTGAAGTCGCTTACCTGGGCTATGAGCCACAGATGCTTTCCAACTTGCTTATCACTTCCGGAAAAGAACTGGAGATAAACATCCAACTGATTGAAAGTGTTACCGATTTGCAAGTAGTTGAGATAACAGCTAAAGATGATAAGGCCAAAGCACAAAACGAGATGAGCACCGTTTCCACACGCACCCTCAACATGGAAGAAGCTCAGCGCTACAGCGGCACACTTCAGGATGTTGCGCGTATGGCACAGAATTATGCGGGTGTGGGAACTACCAGCGATGACCGAAACGATATTGTGATTCGCGGAAATTCACCGACTGGAGTTTTATGGCGGTTGGAAGGAATTGATGTTCCAAATCCAAATCACTTTGCAACTCTCGCAACTACAGGTGGCCCCATTTCACTCCTCAATGCTAACAATCTTTCGAGTTCCGATTTTTCAACAAGTGCGTTTGCAGCAGAATATGGAAACGCACTCAGCGGTGTGTTCGATCTGAAATTGCGAAGCGGCAACAAAGACAAACGTGAGTACATGGCTCAACTTGGTTTCAACGGCCTTGAGTTTGGTGCCGAAGGTCCGTTCAAGAAAGGAGGACAATCTTCCTATATCATCAATGCGCGGTACTCGTTTCTGGGAATTCTCACCGGCCTTGGTGTTGATTTCGGAACAGGAACGGCTGTACCCGAATACCAAGACGTAACATTCAAACTCGATTTGCCGACAGAGAAGGCGGGACGCTTTACTGTGTTCGGGGTGGGAGGAAATAGTTTCATTCATTTCAAACCCGAGCAGCAAGGCGAAAACAATTTGTACGCAAGCGACAATGAAGCACAACAATTCCACAGCAAAACAGCAATTGCGGGAATGACCCACACATATTTCTTTTCAGAAAAAACATTTGGCAAACTCACCCTTGCGGCTACAACAGGAGGAACCGAAGGATGGATTGACACGCTGGATTTTGATGGAAATCCAACACGATTTTTCGGAGTGTTTCAACAGCAAAATGAATTAAAGGGCAACTACACCATCAACTCAAAAATCAATGCTAAGCACACCGTGAAGGGTGGCGTGATGTACAATTTTTTCGACTTCGATGTGGAGGACAGTGTGCGCTATGTGGGCAACTACTATTACAAGGAAAGAGATTTTGAAGGACAGACGGGACTCGCGCGTGCATTTGCGCAATGGCAGTATCGCCCCACCGATTTGTGGACAATAAACACGGGAGTTTACTCACAGCATTTTTTGTACAACAGCACTACATCTGTCGAGCCGCGCATCGGTGCGCGGTATGCGCTCACCGAAAAACAATCGCTGAGTTTTGGAGCGGGAATGCACAGCCAACTTCAACCCATTGTTGTGTACTTCAATCGGGAGGAAGATGATTTGGGAAACACTCTTGCCAACAACAAAGAACTCGACTTCAACAAAGCCGTTCATGGTGTGATAGGGTACGACAATCAACTTGGAAAAAACCTGCGCCTGAAAACAGAGTTGTATTATCAGTACCTCTATGATATCGCGGTGGATCGCTTGCCATCAACTTTTTCCATCCTCAACACCGGTGCGGATTTCGTCATGCCCAACAAAGGTGACCTGATGAACGAAGGGACAGGAACTAACTACGGAATTGAACTCACGCTTGAACGGTTTTTGGATAGAGGATTTTATTTTCTATTTACCACTTCACTTTTCGATTCGAAGTACAAAGGCAGCGATGGTGTGGAACGAAATTCTGCCTTCAACGGCAACTATGTATTCAACCTTCTTGCAGGAAAGGAATGGAAAGTGGGCAAGAGCAACGCTGTGACGCTTGACTTCAAAACAACTTATGCAGGTGGCAGAAGATTCACTCCAATTCTGTTGGAAGAATCCATTGCGCAAGAGGAAGAGGTTCGTGATGAAGCGAACGCATTTGCCGACCAGTACAAAGCCTACGTTCGTACCGATTTCAAAATTGGTTTCCGCATGAACCGCCCGAAATACTCGCAGGCAATTTCGCTGGACATCCGCAACGTGACCAACGAACAAAACGTGTTCATCCAGAATTTCGACTCGCGAAGCGGAGAAATTGAAACAGTTTATCAGACAGGATTTTTTCCAATTGTTGTTTGGAATATCTGGTTTTAGTTTTTTGTTATAGGTTAAAAGATCAATGTTTAAAAACAAACACAAACACAACTGCGAGTATATCGGATTTAACGATCGGTGGTTCATGGTCTTTGCTATTCCGCTACTGGCGCTGATTATGCCTGCGTTGTTTCTGGGACTGTCATGGCAAGAAAGTTTAGCGTATTTCTTCCAGAGTGTTATTCCTTCGGTTGGATTCACTGCGCTGTTCTGGTTAGGTGATCGGTACATAGTGATTCTTCACCGCAAAAGATTTCCCGGCATTGAACAGTTGAAAAGGCGCCTGGTTGTGCAATCAATCGCTATCATCATTTACACAATGCTTGTGGCATGGGTACTCAGGTTTGTTGAAGATAAAATTCCAAACAATCCCTGGGCTCATGCCGAAGGCGGATACTGGAAAACATTTGGCTCAAGCATTTTCATAACTGCACTGGTCACCACCATTTACGAAGCAGCTTACTTCATCAACATGTGGAAACAAAGCATTGCGGCCAATGAAAAACTGAAACAGGAAAATGTGACCAGTCAACTGGAAGCCATGAAGAACCAGGTGAATCCACACTTCCTCTTCAATTCGCTCAACACACTCGCCAGCATTATTCCCGAAGACCAAAACAAAGCGGTGGAGTTTGTGCAGAAACTTTCGATGGTGTATCGATGCATATTAGACCTGCGTGATAAAACCAGTTTCACATTGGAAGAAGAACTTATGTGCACGGACAATTATATCTTCCTGCTCAAGACGCGATTCGAAGAAAATCTCCGGTTCCAAATTTCGATTGAGGACAGTGCAAAGAAAAAATTTGTTGTGCCTATGTCGTTGCAGATGCTGATTGAAAATGCGGTAAAACACAACGTGGTTTCTCAGCGTAAGCCGCTGGTAGTTTCCATACGGTCGGAAAATGATGAACTTGTGATATCCAACCCGATTCACCTCAAAGCACAGGAAAGCGAAGGCACCAGAGTGGGTTTGCAAAATATTGACAATCGCTATCGCCTTACTTTCGGGAAAGAGATATCCGTAAACGAAACAAAAGAAAATTTCGAAGTAAGGCTACCACTTCTTTCTATCGAAGAATATGAAAGTACTCATCATTGAAGATGAACAGCCCGCAGCCAAGCGCCTGCAAAGGCTCATTGAAGAAGTGAGACCACGGGCGGAAGTGGTGCGGGTGATTGACTCCGTAGAAGAGGCCGTTGAGTTCTTTTCGTCAGGGACTAAAGTCGCACTCATTTTCATGGACATCCAACTGGCCGATGGATTGAGTTTCGATATTTTTTCGAAAGCCGCGGTGAGTGCTGCGGTCATCTTCACCACTGCATTCGACCACTATGCGGTAAAAGCATTTAAGGTGAACAGCGTTGACTACCTGCTCAAGCCGGTAGAATTGGAGGAACTGAAACATGCAATTGAAAAATTTGAGACGATTTATTCCCGCTCGCAGCAACCCGATTTTTCATCCATCCTAAAAGCCATAAGTGAACGCAAGGATGATTTCAAGAAAAGATTTCTTATTAAAACTGCAGCGCGACTTGCATTCGTGAAAGTGGAAGATGTGGCCTACTTCTTCAGCGATGATGGCAACTCATTTCTAGTTACAACTAAGAACGACCGTTTTCTGCTCGACTCGATTCTTGACGAAATAGAATCACAACTCAATCCAGAGCAATTCTTTCGAATCAACCGCGCAATGATTCTTTCTCTTTCCTCCATCAAAAAAATTGAACCGCACTTCAACAATCGGTTTGCGCTTGAACTTTCACCTCCATTCGAAACAGAAGTAATTGTTAGCCGTCAGCGCGGTGCAGAATTTAAGGCATGGCTGGATTCGTAAAGCGCAACTTGTATGAGAGTCTTAAAAACAAAAAAGGCCGCCATTGAAAGACAGACCTATGCTTTTTCTGTTGAATTATTGTGAACTATAGCCAGCGGGATGGATGGATATGCGACTAGAGAATGTGGAACTCCAAAACCGGAGCTGGAAACTAACTAGAGCCTCTCAATCCCTTTGTGCCTGCGCTCATCACTTGTAGTGAGTTTCTTGCGGCCTTTCGCCCTGCGCGAAGCCAGAACTGCGCGGCCACCCACACTTTTCATGCGCTTGCGGAAACCATGTTTGTTTCTGCGTTTGGTATTGGAGGGCTGGTAGGTGCGTTTCTGTGCCATGCTGATGTGAGTTGTTTACTGTTCCTTTTTTCTAAAGGGGCGCAAATATAACCGGCACTCAACTCCATGCAACTTCCCTGTTATTCATTTCACAAGTAGTATTCCGGTTCGTGAAGCGGTTCAATTTAAACAACCAAACTCAATTCATCCCGCATACAGCCTACTGCCGCCTGCGCTACCATCCCGATTGCACAGCCAGCCGCAGGCAGGTAGCGGGAGCTTCCTGCACCCAGCCTACTCTCTACTTTCGCCCGTTCTATTATGGAAGAAAACAACGACAGCGGACAAAACCCACCCAAGAAGAAAATCTCCCGTGACTCCCTGCGCAGATCCTGGGGTCTTTATAAATACATCCGACCCTACCGCTTCTGGTTTTGGTTAGGTGTGATGCTGCTCTTGTTCTCAAGCAGTTTCACCCTCATCATCACACGTTTACTTGGTCAGCTTGCCGGACTTGGAGTGAACGATAACAGCATTACACAAGAACTCGAAGGCCAGATGAACACCGGCTACCTCAACCAAATCATTTCCTTCGATTTTGCTATTGATTCCATCCAAACCGTGGTCGTCATTCTCTTTGTATTGCTCATCATCCAGGGCGTGGTGTCGTTCCTCCGTGTCTATGTATTCAGCTACGTTACCGAGAACGCCATGCGCTCCCTCCGCAACGACACCTACCAGAAAATCATTTGTATGCCCATGCAGTTTTTTAATGAACGCAGAGTAGGCGATTTGAACTCACGCCTCTCTTCCGACATCACGCTCATTCAGGAAACCCTTACCTGGACCCTTGCCGAAATCATCCGCCAACTGGTCGTCATTGTTTTTGGAATCGCTATGCTCGTGAGCTATTCACCCAAACTCACACTCGTTATGTTGTGTTCACTTCCTGTCATCATGGTAGCCGCAGTAGTCTTTGGAAGATTCATCCGCAAACTCAGCAAACAGACACAGGACAAAGTTGCAGAATCAAACGTCATCGTTTCCGAAACACTTACAGGAATAGTAAACGTGAAAAGTTTCACTAACGAAATGTTCGAGGTATTGCGTTACGGCAAAAGCATCAGCGATGTGCGCAACCTTGCCATGCGCGGTGCACGCTGGCGCGGAATGTTTGCCACCTTCATTATCGTGTTTGCATTTGGTGCGCTTGCACTTGTTATCTGGCAGGGAGCATTACTCATGCAAAGTGGTGAACTGCCCTCCGAACTCTTTTTCACCTTCCTTCTCCTCACAGGCCTTGTTGCCGGAAGCATCGGAGGCATCGCTTCACAAATCGGAAGTGTGCAGCGCAGCATAGGCTCCATTGAAAACGTGCTGGATATATTAGGATATGAAGCAGAACCAGTAAGGATGATTGAGGAAGAAACGTCCGTTCCAATTCGCGGTGATGTACAATTTGATAGTGTGACGTTCCACTACGCATCCAGATCTGATGTTACTGTGTTAAGCAATGTTTCATTTCATGCAAACTCCGGCCAAACTGTTGCACTCGTTGGTCCATCTGGCAGCGGCAAGTCAACCATGGCATCACTCATTCAACAATTTTATGTTCCCGTCTCAGGCCAAATTCTTTTTGATGGCAAGCCTGCAAAAGATTACGACCTCACAGCATTGCGAAACCAAATGGCCTTTGTTCCGCAGGAAGTAATTCTGTTCGGTGGCACCATCCGCGAAAACATTGCCTACGGAAAACCATCGGCCAGCGAAGATGAAATTCGAGAAGCGGCTCGAAAAGCAAATGCACTCGACTTCATAGAAATTTTTCCTCAAAAGTTTGAAACCATAGTTGGCGAGCGGGGCATTCAACTAAGCGGTGGTCAACGCCAACGCATTGCGATTGCCAGGGCAGTGTTGCGCAATCCCACCATCCTCATTCTTGATGAAGCCACCAGTTCGCTCGACAGCGAAAGTGAAAGGCAAGTTCAGGAAGCTCTGGACAATCTGATGCGCAATCGTACGAGCATCGTAATCGCCCACCGCCTTTCCACCATCCGCAATGCCGATAAAATTCTTGTGCTCGAAAAAGGTAAAATAATAGAAGAAGGCCGCCATGATGAACTGATGTCACGCGAAGGAGGTTTGTACAAGCGGTTAAGCGAATTGCAGTATCGCAATGAAGTTGAATCTTCAGAAGTGTAATGTTGTTGCCCACATGTGAGCAAAGCCATTTGCCATCAGTATGATAAGATTGCATTTCGGTATTTTTCTATACGGTATGAATTGGCAGATTACACAGCACTTCATGTTTCAATATAAATCCAGCTTCTTGGCTTGTTAACCCGATTCAAAAAAAATTTATGGGCAGGCCGTGCTCAATCAGCGAAAGTGATATTGGCAACATTATCATTCAACTTGAGGCTTACGTTTCTTCCAAGGTAAAATGCGCGGTTATCATCCAGGTGCCCTGCGGGAAATCCTGACAACACCGGAATTTGCAGCATGTCTCCTAAACGCTGCACGGTTTCGTTAGCAGAAAAACCCCACGGGTTTTCATCGGGAAATCCAAAAGCTGTAGTGTTGTCCCTCATCTGTGTCAATCCTCCCACTATTATGGTTTGCACTCGTTCGAGTACAGATGCGCGTTTCAGTGCCATCATCATACGGTCAATGTGGTAGAGCATCTCGTCAACATCTTCAAGGAAAAGTATGCAGGGTTCAGTAGGCTCCCGAAAGGTGTCGGGCTGGCGGTTACTTCCGAGTGTGCTGTATAGCAAGGAAAGGTTTCCACCAATCAGCGGGATGGGTTCTGGTTTGGTGGGCACTGGCACTTCGGAGTTGAGGATTTTTACTGACCATGTCACTTCATTCAACTCACCAGTGAGTGCAAGGCGGAGCGTTTCCAGCGCTGCTGCTGTTGCTTTTGGAAATGAATAGGGCATGGTGCTGTGAATGGTTGCGATACCCTGCGCGTTGAGCAATGAATGAAGCACAGTTACATCACTATAACCGCAAATCCATTTTGGGTTTTTCAGGAAGCCTGAAAAATCAATACCGTCAATTATGCGCACTGTTCCATAACCACCGCGTGCAATGAGAATTGCTTTCACCGCTGGGTCATCGAGTGCGGTTTGAAAATCCGCGGTGCGCTCGTCATCGGTTCCGGCAAGTTGAAAGTGTGGTGTGAAAACGTGGTTGCCAATCTTGGTTTTGAACCCCCACAAGTGAAGTATGTTCAGCGCTGGTTGCAATTGCTGGTGTGTGAGCCAGCGCGCTGTAGCAACAATTGCTATGGTGTCACCGGGCTTGAGATAAGGAGGTACTATGGATTGCATGAGGCAAATGTGTGCGATTTACCACTAAGGCACTAAAGCAGAGAGAGAAAGAGAAGTAAAAAACTCGTGAAAACAAACCCTCCACATTTGCGCTTGCCCTGGCTTTTGCGTGAATAAATTTCGACATGATTCCATACAATCTTCAATGCCTGAAATGTCTAATCCCCGTCATATACATGGACATCTTGTTTGCATTGCAGTAGTCAATTGAAAGTTGATCTTTAATGGAACCGCCCGGCTGAACTACTGCTGTGATTCCGGCCTGATGCGCAATTTCTACGCAATCAGGAAAGGGGAAGAATGCATCGCTGGCCATCACTGCACCCTTCAGATCAAAATCGAATGAATGCGCTTTGGCAATCGCCTGTCGCAATGCATCCACGCGCGATGTCTGGCCGGTGCCGCTTGCCAGCAGTTGATGATGTTTAACCAGCACAATGGTGTTGCTTTTAGTATGCTTCACCACTTTGTTTGCAAAGAGCAAATCACTCATTTCAGGAGTAGCGGCTTCTTTTTCCGTTACAAGTTTCAGGTCGTGTTCGCGTTCCGATTTTGCATCACGCTCCTGCCAGATGACACCATTGAGCAAGGTGCGAAGTTGGGCATTGGGCAAATCTGTTTTCTTCTGCCGAAGCAAAATCCGATTTGGTTTCATCGCCAATATTTCCAGCGCCTGCGTTTCAAACTTTGGTGCAATTACCACTTCACAAAACAGCGGATTTATTTTTTCTGCCGCTGCTGCATCAATTGCCACATTCGTTATAAGAATTCCTCCAAAGGCTGAAACAGGGTCGCAGGCCAGTGCTGCTTCGTATGCAGCACTGATGGTTTTTCGCGAGGCAATTCCACAAGCGTTATTGTGTTTCAGGATTGCAAACGTGGGGTCATTCTTTTGTGCAAATTCGTTCATCAGCAAAACCGCAGCGTCAACGTCCAGCAGGTTGTTGTAGGAAAGTTCTTTGCCGTTCATCTTCTCAAATATTGCATCCAGGTCACCGAAGAAAATACCACGCTGGTGAGGGTTTTCACCATAGCGAAGCATTGCACCGTTTTGCTCGCTCACTTTAAGTGAATGAATTTCATCACCACAAAACCACTGATAGATTTTAGAATCATAGTGCGATGAAACATCGAATGCTTCGCGCGCAAAATTTCTTCTCTGCTCTTCAGAAGTTGTTCCGCCAGAGTGGAGAATTTCCTGTAAGTTGTTGTATTGATTCTTCGATGAAACAATCACTACATCGCGGAAATTTTTAGCTGCTGCACGAATCAGGGAAATTCCACCGATGTCAATTTTCTCCACAATATCTTCATGAGATGCACCTGATGCAACGGTCTTCTCGAAAGGGTAGAGATCAACCACCACAAGGTCAATTTCAGGAATAGCAAACTCAGCAAGTTGATTGCGATCACCTTCATCATTTCGCCTTGCCAGTATTCCCCCAAAAACTTTCGGGTGAAGTGTTTTTACCCTTCCTACAAGTATGGATGGGTAGCCGGTGAGGTCTTCTACGGCCTTCACCGGCACACCAAGTTTTTCAATAAAATCCTGCGTTCCTCCCGTGGAATAAATGGTGATGTTGAGTTGGTGGAGTGCATTAACAATGGGTTCCAATCCGTCCTTATCAAATACTGAAACTAGTGCAGATTGAAGTCTTTTGGTGGGCATGGAGGAATAGAATTTATTTGGTAATGCTTTTTAGGTTGAAGCCGGAACAGCCGGTTGAAAATCGAGGGGGCGAAATTAGTCTCACCCTCCCGGTCTCACTGGTTTCGGTTATTCATCTTTCATCAAAATCGGGAGAAGCACATTCAACCCAACAGATTAGTTTCGCGAGCTACGATGGCACTCATTCTTCGACTTTTCCGCGAGAGTTTTCTGTTTGCATGGCAGGCTCTGGTTGCTAATAAACTGCGCACCGTCCTTTCACTTTTGGGGGTCACCATCGGAATTTTTCTCATCATAATAGTGCTCAGCCTGGTGGACAGTTTAGAGGCTGATATGAAGGGCAGTTTCGACATGATTGGTAATGATATCATCATGATTCAGATTATGCCAATAGGAGCACCAGATGAGGGTGACGAGGAATACGAGTGGTGGAAATACTTCGCACGGCCCCAACCCACACTTGAACAGATGGAAGAACTGCGCGGACGATTGACCTCGGCACAAAACGTGGCCTACCGTGCATTCACGGTAAAAACATCAGAATACAAAAACAGTTATTTCAATGAATCATACACTATCGGGATCACTTACGAATTCCGCGAAGTGATTGCGGTAAAACTTGCATCGGGGCGATACTTCACGCCCATTGAATGCGAAGGCGGTGGCAACTTCGCCATTATCGGTGACCGAATTCGCGAAGAACTTTTTGGTTCGCTCGATCCAATAGGTAAAGAGATAAAAGTGGGTGGGCAAAAAGTTTCTGTTATTGGTGTAATGACGAAGGAGGGCGCTGCATTATTCAGCAATGGTTTCGACCAGGCCGTGTTGCTTCCCATTCATTTCAGTCAGCGGCTCATCAACCTGGGTGAAGATGACGGAGCTATCTTGATTAAGCCCCGTGAAGGAATTTCCGCTGCCGAGATGAAAGATGAAATTGTGGCCAACTTCCGTCCTGTCAGAAAAATAAAACCCGGAGCACCTAACAATTTTTCGGTGAATGAGGCCAGCACCATCAGCAAAATAATTGAAGGACTGATGGGTTTTCTTGACAAAGTTGGAATTGTGATTGGAATTTGCGCGATACTTATCGGAGCATTCAATATTGCCAATATCATGTTTGTCTCAGTGCGCGAGCGCACCAACATTATTGGGATTCAGAAATCACTTGGCGCAAAAAACTCTTTTGTAATGGCGCAATTTCTTTTCGAGTCCATTGCGTTGTGCCTCATTGGTGGTGCCATTGGTTTGTTGTTGGTGTATCTCATCTTCCTGTTGCTGGGTTCGTTCGTTGATTTCGATTTTATGCTTCCAACCAAAAGAATTGTTCTTGGATTGGTGATAGCCGTGATCACCGGATTGGTTTCAGGCATCATTCCCGCATGGATGGCTGCCCGGATGAATCCAGTGGATGCCATCCGTTCGAAGTGAACAACTCTTTCATTTTGTGAAATTATTTGGAACAAAAAAGTGAAGCCAGCAAATCATAACTGTAAAAGATTTGCTGGCTTTGCGTTCCCTTTGCTTTCCCTTTGCGTCTTTGCGGAAACTTATCTTCAGAACCTGAAAGCAATACCTAAAGTGTAGGCGTATTTATCCGTCACCGAAGTTTTTGTATCAAACGAAATGGAATGGCCGTCATCAATCGTTATGCTCTCCTGATCCACATAACTAGCCTCACTTCCGCGAAGGTTTTCGAAGCGACCCTCTACCATCACGCCTTCAATCATTTCTATTCGAAGTCCTGCTGCCCATCCGGCAACGAAACCAAAATCGCGTTGATAAACATTGCGATCCCTAGCATCGCTGGAAGGATTATCATCCATGGTAATTACCGTGCGGGTTGAATAGTTTTCGAAACCTGCAAGCACTTCACCATAAGGTTGAATCATTCCTGCAAAAGGTTTGAAACGACCAATGGCTGTATAGCGATAATTGTTGATGCCAATTTTCATTTTTCCTGCTTTCACAATTTCATCACCTTCACTGTCGAATACACCTGTGCTCACCATCACCTCTTCGTTCTGTGAACCCATGCTATTCCATGCCACGCCCATTCCAACTTCTATAGGTGAGCGACCTATTGGACCGGTAAATGTGCCGGAGAAACCAGCAGGATATCCGTCATAAGTATCACCATACTGGCCGAGTGGCTGCACCACTTGCACCCCAAAGCCCAGTGTCGGTTTGCGTGGATTCTTCTGTGCTAACAGTGATACGGAGAGAAAGCCAAAAAGAAATGCAGTGTAGATTTTTTTCATTGTGTTGTGTTTTATGAGGACGCTGAAAACCAATCTTTATGCCAGCGCGGGAAAATTATTGGTTTAATGAAATGGTGATTTGGCGAGTGAGCCGGGTTTTAACCGCAAAACTGTTGAACAAAATAGCGTTGTAATAAACTCTCCACTATTTGGCCTCTCCTATAATTTCGCCCGTTCCACAATGGAAAGTTCGATCAAACATAAAGTGTTGGTAACGGGAGCCAATGGCCAACTAGGCCGTGAATTTCAACTCTTAGCGCGTGCCTTCAGTGATTTTGATTTTGTCTTTGCCGATAAGATGACGCTTGATGTGTGTCTGCATCAGCATGTGCTTGATTTTGTCAAAGAGTTAAAGCCTGATGCTGTTATCAATTGTGCTGCATACACAAATGTTGAGAAGGCGGAGACAGAAAAAAAAGCATCACAGTTGGCAAATGCCCATGCACCGGCATTCCTGGCAGAAGCTTGTGCGGCAACTGAAAGCCTGCTCATTCACTTTTCAACCGATTATGTTTTTGACGGAAAGAAAAATTCACCTTATAGCGAAGAGGATGCAGAACATCCACTCTCCACATATGGCCGCACGAAATGGGAAGGCGAAAAATTGCTTGACGAAAAACTGAAACGTCATTTCATCATTCGCACTTCATGGCTCTACTCCACTTTCGGACATAATTTTTTCAAAACGATGATTCGCCTCGCTAAGGAAAAAGGTGAGCTTACTGTGGTAAACGACCAGGTTTCATCGCCCACTTATGCACGACATATGGCTGAGGATGTATTGAAACTTTTGCAAAAAACAATTGTGCGCACTGAGCATGTTGACCACGGAATTTATCACTACGCTCAGGAGGGCACAGCATCCTGGTACGATTTCACTGTGGAGATTTTGAAAGATGCCGGAATATCAGTACCAGTTCACCCGGTTTCATCATCCACTTACCTTACAAGAGCATTGCGTCCGCCCTACTCAAAACTCGACAACAACAAGTTTATCTTCAACACAGGCATAACACCCTTACACTGGAAGGAAGGTCTTGCCTCGTGTATGGCCTCTTGGAAAACAGAGCATGAAAACCAATTCTGAATCAGAAAACATCGCGATAGAAAAAGCACAGCGCTGGCTGAATGCTGCCATTGATGACGAAACGCGTTCGGCCATTGAACACATGCTCAGGCATGATTCAAAAGCATTGACGGAAGCATTTCACAACGACCTCGACTTTGGCACCGGAGGTCTTCGCGGAGTGATGGGGGTCGGGAGCAACCGCATCAATCGCTACACAATTGGAATGACCACGCAGGGCCTTGCAAATTATTTGAAGAAACAATTTTCGGGTGAAAAAATTTCTGTAGCCATTGCGCATGATTCACGAAATAACTCAGACTATTTCACAAAAGTGGCAGCGGATGTATTGAGTGCAAATGGCATTCATGTTTTTCTTTTTCGTGAATTGCGTCCCACGCCCCTTTTGTCGTTTGCCGTCCGTCATTTGAAATGCAATGCGGGAATTGTGATCACTGCTTCCCACAATCCACGGCAGTACAACGGCTACAAAGTTTACTGGAATGATGGAGCACAAGTTGTTCCGCCATACGACAAAGGCATTATCGCTGAAGTGCGTTCTGTGAACGGAATTGAGTCGGTGAGTTTTTCGCGCAATGAAAAACTGGTTCATGTTCTCGATGATAGCGTAGAGGAAGCCTACCTCTCGAAACTTCAAACTGTGATTCATTCTAAAGAAGAAATTGCAAAAGCCGCGGATTTGAAAATTGTTTACACCTCAATTCATGGTACAGGCATCACGATAGTGCCGAAGGCCTTGAGTGCGGTTGGTTTTTCGAACATTCAAATTGTGGAAGAACAATCCGCACCCGATGGAAATTTTCCAACAGTGAAATCTCCCAACCCTGAAGAAAAAGAAGCGCTCGACCTCGCACTTCAACTCGCAGAAAAAACTGGTGCCGACCTTGTACTGGCTACTGATCCGGATGCAGACCGTGTGGGGATTGCTGTACGCAACAACGAAGGAAAAATGGTTTTGCTCAACGGCAACCAAGCCGGAAGTCTCATTGTTTATTACGCGTTAATGCAATGGCAACGAAAGGACATTCTGGACGGACGACAGTTCGTTGCAAAAACGATTGTGACAACTGAATTGATTGCAGCCATCGCAAAAAAGTTTGGAGTGAAATGTTATGACACACTCACAGGTTTCAAATACATAGCAGAAGTGATGCGCAGCAAAGAGGGAACAGAATACTTCATCTGTGGTGGAGAAGAAAGTTATGGCTATCTCGTGGGCGATTTTGTGCGGGACAAGGACGCTGTCATTTCATCCATAGTGTTGAGCGAGATAGCGGCATGGTGCCATGCGAACTCTACCACCATCTGGCAACTCCTTCAAAAAATTTATTCTGAGTTTGGTTTTTACTTCGATGAACTTTTTACAAAAACAATAGAGGGTCTTGATGGATTGAAAGCAATTGATGCAATGATGACCACGCTGCGAATCAATCCGGCAAAGGAACTTGCAGGCTCTCGTGTTGTGAAATTGGTGGATGTACAGCAATCCACTACCACTGATGTGCTCACCGGAAAAATTTCCACATTAGATCTTCCGCATTCGAATGTTCTGCAATTTTTTCTTGAAGACGGATCCAAAATTTCCGCAAGGCCAAGCGGAACAGAGCCGAAGATCAAGTTTTATTTTTCGCTTCGGGGTGATGCACGAAATTTATCGTATGAAAATTTTGTGGAGAAAAGCAGAATAAGAATTTCAGAAATTAAGATAGAAATGAATCTGTAAACCGCTATTCATTTGATGCAGTCTCTTTGGGTTCAGTGTTGAGGATGGCATCATCCAATCCCTTCTCCTTCAACTTACGGTAAAACTCACTGTTCTCCACCACAGGCAGAATTGCCATCGAGAATTTATAGATGGGGGCAAACAATAATGAATTTGTCTTTTGCTCCTTAGGAAGAATATTGTAGCGTTCATCCACTGCATTCAGCAAAATGAAAATGATGCTGAGGAAGAGTACCATCCGCGACAAACAAAAAATAGAACCTCCGGCTTTGTTAAGTTTTTCACCACTTGCTTCATTTACGTTCTCTGAAATTTTCTTTCCCAACAACCAAAGTCCTACCAACACAAGAACGAAGATTAAAATGAAAACGATGATAGGCAGGTATTCACTTTTCACCTGCATGGTGTCACGCAACCAGTGTGTTAGAAAATTGGAACACCGCACTGCCAGATAGATTCCGGCAAAGAGTGCGAGGATGGAAAACAATTCCATCACGAAGCCATTTTTCCAGCCCTTCCAGGCTGCAAAAGCGAGCGGAATAAAAATGAGTATGTCGAGAAGGCTAATCACAACACAAACCTACAAGCCCGTGTTTTGAAAATCGAGTGAACAAGTGGCTTGCTTTTAAACCAAGATTTCAACAAAAGAAGTATGCAGTAGACAGTCGGCAGCGGTCAGTTTCTGGTCTCCGGTCGCTGACCTTCGGTTTTCGGCATCAGCACATCGGCAAATCAGCACATTTGCACATTGATCTCCCGTCTTCTCAAAATCTTGCATAACTCCTGCGTTTGATTCGCGGCATTCCCCCTTTGTCCAGGCATCCCTTGCGATGGCTTTCTTCGGAATCGTGGTTGCCAAGTCTGGCAGACTCCACCCAATCATTGCAAGCACCATCGGAATCATGCAGCGTGTAGGAACACCAACCACGGTAATAAAAAATTTCATCACTGAAATCAGTTTCCTCCAGCAACAATTCCGAAAGTATCTCCTTTGCCTGTTCGTTTAGCCCCAGATCCATGGTGAGTGTGGCGAAGTGAAATTTTGCGCGGTGTAGTTTTGGGTTAATCAAGTAAGCAGTTTTAAAATCTTCCATTGCAAGAAGAATCTTCCGCTGATCAGCGAAAATGGCTCCGCGCAGAAAGTAAGCTTCTTCATATAAAGAATCGAGGGCAACGGCTTCGTCCACATATCTCAATGCTGCATTGTTTTCCATCATCAGGTATTCGATGTGCGCCAGCCAGTAATACGCTTTCGGATCCTCGCGGTCATATTCCAGGTAAGCCACTATGTCCAGTTTAGCAGTGTCGTAAGCCCCGGCAGATGACCGGCAAATCCCGCGATTCAACAATAAGTCAGGGTTGGCATATCCATGAAGTTTCGCACGGTCATAGTCATTGAGTGCCTCTGAAAATTTTCCTAGTTTGTGCAAGCAATCTGCACGAAGCATGTATGCCCCGGGCGAAAGCTCGTTACGCCCTTTAGCATTTAGTTTTTCAATGGCTTGTTCGAAATGGCCACCTGAATAATCCGCATGAGCCATAGCTAAATCCTCCTGGCATAGGGCGAAGGAACAGAATAAAATCAACGAAGAAACCATCAACCAATTTTTCATCCTTGTACGATTTGAAATCCCTTTACGCATTTTCCTTCGTGATGGTTATGGGAACGATCAGGTCGCGCAAAGTGCCTTGGACAGCCTGCTGATACTTTGATCCCAGGCAGTATTGAACCCATTTAAGTTTGCCGCATTATGGATGTCATTATTCGCGAGGGTAAAAAGGAAGATATTCCACAGGTATTAGAGTTGGTGAATGAACTTGCGGAATATGAGCGTGCTCCCCGGGAAGTAACCAACACGGAAGAAGAAATGCTGCGTGATGGATTCGGTGTAAATCCGGTTTATGGAATGTTCGTGGCTGAATTGGACAAGGAAATTGTGGGTATGGCTATCCACTATATCCGTTATTCTACGTGGAAAGGAAGATGCCTTTACCTGGAAGACATTGTGGTAAAAGAAAACTTTCGCGGAAAACAAATTGGCCGAATGTTGTTCAATGAAGTCGCCCTGCTGGCCAAACGAAAAAACTATGCTGCGCTTGTGTGGCAAATTCTGGACTGGAATGAACCGGCACTGAATTTCTACCGCAAGTACAACGCTGAGTTTGATGATGAATGGGTAACTGGAAAACTCACGAAAGCTCAGCTCACAAACTTTCAACCACTTTGAATCATGAACAATCCATCGGTCATCGGTCATCCTAGCTCCGGCCTCAACGTTTTCAAATTCGGTGGCGCATCGGTGCGGGATGCTGAGGCCGTGCGAAACGTTGCAGCCATTCTGAAAATGTTTGCAGGAGAAAAAATCGTGGTAGTAATCTCCGCTATGGGGAAAATCACAAACGCACTGGAAGAACTACATGCCGCCCGGTTTCATAAAGAGGATTACAAACCATTCATTAAAAAAATCAGGGACTTTCATATTGCCATCGGCAACGATTTGTTCGGTGAAGAATCAGACGACATGAACGCAGTTTATGATTTGTTTGAAGAATTGGAGATGAAAGTGATGGAACCTTGTTCTTCCGATTTCGATATGGAATACGACCAGGTGGTGAGTTTTGGCGAGTTGATTTCCACCGCAATGGTTCAAGCGTTTCTTGCAAAAAACAATTTTTCAAGTGCCTGGACGGATGCACGTATGATTATTAAAACAGACAACCGTTATCGCGATGCACGTGTGGACTGGAACAGAAGTGCACTAGGTGCAGAACAGGTGAAATTGTTGCTGGAGAATAAAGACATTGTCATTATCCAGGGCTTCATCGGAAGCACTTCTGTTGGCAACACCACCACGCTCGGGCGGGAAGGGTCTGACTTCACTGCAGCGGCCATGGCACACCTTCTCGATGCAGGGAGTGTCACCATCTGGAAAGATGTTCCCGGTATGCTGAATGCCGACCCCAAATGGTTCTCGGACACAGTGAAGCTGGATAAAATTTCTTTTCGCGAAGCCATCGAACTTGCCTACTACGGTGCCAGCGTTATTCACCCGAAAACCATCAAACCAATCCAGAACAAGAACATTCCGCTACACATCAAATCTTTTATTCATCCGGATGAAGAAGGTTCAGTGATTCAGGAAAATATGGATTACGACCATCTTGTTCCCAGTTACATCTTTACAGACAAACAAGTTTTGATTTCCATCACCCCTCGCGATTTCAGCTTTGTGGCTGAAGACAACCTGCGAGATATTTTCGATGTGCTTGCTTCGCTTGGAATTCGTGTTCGGCTGATGGAAAACTCCGCAATTTCACTTTCACTTGTTACAGATAAAGATGATTACAAACTTGAAAAACTGTTTGCAGAGTTGCATCACAATTATCAAGTGAAGTACAACGAAAATCTTGTGTTGCTCACTGTTCGTCACTACAACGATGAGACGCTAAGAAAACTCACGGCAGGAAAAGAAATTTTGCTGGAACAACGATCGAGGCAAACCGTAAGGATGGTGGTCAAGGGTGAATTCAAGAAAGTTATCGCCTAACAAAAAAGGCTGTTACACCCTTAGCGCAACAGCCTTCATTCACCATCCGGTAAATTTTTTTAATACTCATCTTCGTTGAAGAAGAAATCCTCTTTGGTAGGATAATCCGGCCAGATGTCTTCGATGTTTTCAAAGACTTCTTCGTCATCTTCAATTTGCTGAAGGTTCTCCACCACTTCGAGTGGTGCACCTGTGCGCATTGCAAAATCTATAAGCTCATCTTTAACAGCAGGCCAGGGAGCATCTTCGAGGTATGAGGCAAGTTCTAACGTCCAATACATAGTGGTAAAATTTTTATATAACGTCCCGTAAAACGAGGCGCGAATGTAAAAGTTTTGATCGTGCGCCCGACACTGAATTTAGCGGGATGCACAAATACCCGGTTATGCCTCTAACCACGAGGCTTCCAGGGTATTTCCAAAACATCATTTTCCTGTGAAATTTTTCTGCTAAGCACAAAAAAGTAGTCGGAAAGCCGGTTGAGATAGATGAGCAAAACGGGATTTGTGGCTTCCTGTTCATGGAGAGCAGTGAGGCATCTTTCTGCTCTGCGGCACACACATCGAACAATGTGGCATTGCGAAGCGGATGGATGTCCTCCGGGTAAAATGAAGTTGCGCATTTCCGGAAGCTGCAATTCCATCTGGTCCATTTCCTGTTCAAGTTTTTGCACGTCACTCTCGGTAATGTGTGGAAGTTTCATCTTCCCCTCATGTGCAGGATCAAGCGCAAGATGACTTCCCAGAGTGAACAAACGTTCCTGGATTTCAAGCAGCATAGTCTGGTGGCTTTCTCCTGCAACATCACGCAACAAACCGATGTGCGAATTCAATTCGTCAACAGTTCCATAAGCTTCAATGCGCAGATGGTGCTTGGGAACAAGTGTTCCTCCAAGAAGTGAAGTGGAACCGGTGTCTCCTTTCTTAGTGTAGATTTTCATTTTAAGTCAAAAATGAGGTAAGGCAAAATCAGAAGGCAAAAAGCAAATAGCAATAGCCATGCATAGCGTGGAAAATTCAATGGGGTGTTTGAGGTTTGAGGAATTGAAATATTTTTGAAATTGGTTTCCACGTAAGTGTGAAAAATCCAGGTTTCAGGCCGTTCATTTTCCACGCAAGGCGGTCTTCCATATTTGCTTTTAACCTGTTCTTCAGTGTGATGTTGCTTTGACCGCCCGTGCGCATTTTTGTGATAACACGAGGTAGGTAGCTCACTTCGATTTTGTGTTTGTGAATGAAGCGCAACATCAGCTCGTAGTCGGCTGCTGATTTCAATTTGATATTGTACAATCCAAACTCATCATAACATTTTTTCTTCACAAAGAAAGTAGGATGTGGTGGCATCCAACCGCGCTTGAATTTTCCAGGTTTGTATTCCCCTGCCTTCCATGTACGGATAATCTTGTCAGACTTTTCCCGATCCACATATACAAGATCGGCATACAAACCATCGCAGCCGGTTTCTGAAAATTTCTTCACCACATCACTCACCACGTTTTCATCCGCATAAAAATCATCACTGTTCAGGATGCCTACAATGTCGCCTGTGGCAAGTTGCACGCCCTTGTTCATCGCGTCATAGATACCCCTGTCCTTTTCTGAAATCACTTTGGAAATTTCATCGAGGTGTTGATTCACAGCGTTCATTGTGTCATCCTTCGAAGCACCGTCCACTATTATGTACTCTATATCACGATAACTCTGCGATAAAACGGATTGAATAGTGTCTTCAATGGTATCAGCACTATTAAATGAAATGGTGATGATGGAAACTTTCATGTTCAAACTCTCTCCTCTCTTAGTTTGAAGTGATGATGATTCGTTCTTTCACTTTGCTGGCTGGATTGCCCTGGTAAATTCCCCTTGCCTCAAGTTCCTTTGTTGCAACAGAACCAACACTCAACAAAGAATGTTCACGGCAAATGACACCAGGACACACCACTGATTTTGCACCTATCCAAACTCCATTTTCAAGGGTGATGTTTCCAATCATTAAATCAAAAGTCACTTTGGAATAATCATGATTGCCACACAATAACATTGCTCCCTGAGAGAGGCAACAATGATCACCAATCACAACCTCACCAAGATTGTCAATCCAAACGCCTTCTCCTATCCACGAATGATTTCCGATTTTCAGTTTCCACGGATATTTAATGCTTACATGAGGCTTGATAATGACTCCATTTCCCACATGTGCACCGAACACCCGCAGCAGAAATTTCTTCCATCCCATCCATAAAAATCCAGACCTGAAAAAAACAAGATTGCAGAAATACCAGAGCACACGTTTCACATGGTTGCCGGGGTGGTACCACGAGTTGTTGAATGAAGACAGGTCAACGGAGGCCATTGGGGGCAAAGAAAGGGAATGCAATTGGCAATAGGCAAAATGCAAAAGACAAAGGCAAAGGGTAAACGGTGAGCCTTCCTAAAATAAACACCTTCAACTAAAAAGTGCACGGCTGGCTTCAATACTCTTCTCGTCATTTGTTATTTCTTTTCCCAGCGTTGCAGCACCTGAACAAAACTGATGATACTTTTCATTGCCCATATCCAAACACTTTTTCAGTTGCGAAGCAAAAGGTTCCCTATCCAATGGCAAATCCCAACCGGCTTGTTTCTCTTCCAGCTTTCGCCATGGAGTGCGGTCGCTTATCAATACAGGAACTCCGTAAGCCAATGCATCAACAATTGCGTGACCAAAATTTTCGCCCCATGTAGCGGAATAGAAAAAGTGATGGGAGCTCAGTGCCGAAGGAATTTCAGTGGGATGAATTTCACCATGAAAAGAAATCGCACAACCCTCAATGCCGGCAGCTATTACCCTGCATTCTTCGAGGTAGGAGGCGTTTTGTTCTGTCCCAAAATAATTTACTGTTATCGCGCCCTGGAGTTGAGCTGATTTGAGGAACACCAAGGACTCCTTTATCCCCTTTTCCGGGCTGATGCGTGCAACGGAAATCAATCGCATTTCGCCTGATATTTTCTTCGGCCCTAAAATTTTCAGTAGTGGTGATAAAGCAAGATTGGGTGCAAGAATTATTCGCACATCTTTCCCGAAATGCGCACGAATTTCATCTTGCTCTGTTTCACCTGTTGCATGCCACACTATACTGTTGTACCAGCCCAGCGTTTTTGCCAATGCAAGAAATATTTTTTTCTTACCCGCTTTAACACCGAGTGCTCCGGAATGCAACATGCCGCGTGGTGCAAGAATAATTTTGTCATATAGCTTTCTTCTCCTCAACAACCTTAACGGAAGCAGTGTGAAACGTTTCGAGAAAAGTGAGTTGAGGTAGTACCAATCGAAGAGCTGTGAGCCGATGATTTCATCCACTGCTCTTCGCGTGATTTTTTTTTCTTCGAGGTACATCACCTGCACATTTGGCAAGTGAACATTCCATTTTCCGGTTTCAATATCCGGATAGGGATGGGTCGAATGATGATCGGTGTTGCGGGTTACAATGAAAAAGTCAAATTCAGGCAATGCAGCAACAAGGTTGGCTACTGAACGGATGGGGCCGCCAGCTTTAAAACCCGGCAGGAACCAATCGGCAAATACCAGGATTTTTTTTCGCTCAACAGACATCGTGTTGTTTTATCCAGTTTCCCAAAACTACCAGTGGCCATATTCGCGACCAGGTGATGCGTGGATCACCGGCAAGAAATTTTTTCCACAGGTTTTGCACCTCGTGTTGATTGAGGATCGGGATAGCCTCAAGTGCCTTCAGGTTGCTTTCGCACAAATACCTGAGTTCATTTTTCATCCACGCACTCCACGGAAAAGTGAAGCCCATTTTCTTGCGATCAATTATTTCGCGCGGCAGGAGATCGCCCAAACTTTCGGTAAGCAGTTGTTTTGGGGTGTATGGAAATTTTACATCATCACTTACACCCAGAACAAACTCCACTAAACGATGATCGAGAAACGGAACGCGCACTTCAAGGGAATGAGCCATGCTCATTTGGTCCGTGTCACGAAGCAAAACATTTTGCATATACGTTGAAATTTCAGCCACAGAAACTTTTGAAAGAAGCGGAAGCCATGAAGCGGAAATCTGCCGGATGGTCTTTTTCACAGGATTGTCCTGAATGAAATTTCCATTCAACAATTTCATTACCGCTTCATCCAAAAAAACCTGCCGTGTTAGCGGATACAGATGTGCAAAATCAATTTCAGGCTGACGCAAACTCTCTGCAATTTTCTCTGACGACACCGATGGCTTGAGCGCTGAAAGAAATTTTCCAGAGAGCGTTCGCGCAAACTTCGGGGCGAGCTTCAGCCATCGTTTGTGCTCAAGCTCCTTCATGCGCCTGAACACATCATATCCCGCAAAGAGTTCATCACCACCCAAACCGCTCAACGCCATTTTCACTCCAGAAGCACGGGTCACTTTGCTTACCACATACGTATTCGGACCATCGCCTGACGGATGATCCATTGCAGCAAGTGCTTCTGGAACAAGCTCCAGAAAATTATTTGCGCTGAGTTTTATCTCGGTGTGATCAGTGTGGAATTTTTTCGCTATCACATTCGAAAAACTACTTTCATCAAATTCTTCTTCGCGAAAAGTGACAGAAAATGTTTTTACCGGATGAGCCGAAATCCTGCTCATCAATCCTACCACTATGCTTGAATCAATTCCCCCAGAAAGAAATGCCCCGAAAGGCACATCGGCACGCATCCGGATTTCCACGCTGCTGTGCAACAGATCAACTATGTGCTTCTGAATTTTATCCTTTGGAAGTGATGCCACATCACGGCTTGCTTTTTCCTCAGCTTTCCAATAGCACTTTGTATCGATGTCATTCTTCGCGCATCGCATGAAATGACCCGGCATCACCATTTTTACATCGCATACTATTGTATCGGGTGCGTGAACGGTTTGATATCGCAAGTAATCAGCAAGCGATTCCGGTGATATTTTTTTCTTCACCAAGCCGGAAGCAAGTATGGGACGAAGCTCCGATGAGAATATCAATCCCTGATCAGTAACTGAATAGTAAATTGGTTTAATGCCAAGCCGGTCGCGAACAACAAAAAGTGTTTTTATGTTTTCATCCCACAATGCAAAAGCGAACATGCCAAGGAAATGATCAACACATGCGATGCCCCATTTGCGATAGGCCGCAATCATCACCTCCGTATCACTATGCGTTACGAATTCAAATTCATTTTCAAGTTTCAGTTTCAGTTCAACGTAATTGTAAATCTCGCCATTAAAAACCATTGCGAGGTCTTTCTCTTTCGAGAAAAAGGGTTGGTTGCCGGCAGGCGAAGTGTCAATTATGCTCAACCTGCGATGACCCAGCACCACCATTTCGTTGGACCACAATCCGGCAGCGTCAGGACCGCGATGAGCTAATGCATCATTCATTTTCGCGACCACCGCTTCTGCGCCAGAGCGATCACGAAAATTCCATATTCCGCTAATGCCGCACATTCACTTATGAGTCCAGTTGGTGATGATACGTTTCAATCCTTCATCAAGCGACACGAGATCGCGTCCAAGGAGTTCACGCATCTTTGTGTTGTCTGGTTTCCTGCGTGTCATGTCTCCCTCTTCCAGTGCAGGTGCATGAACAATCTTTGAGGCGGATCCTGTAATGCCAATCACCATTTGCGCCAGTTCCAGTATGGGAACTTCAACCTCCGAACCAATGTTAACTACATCATTTACAAAAAGACTTTTTCGGAATGCATTCACACATGCGTCCACATTGTCATCAATAAAACAAAATGTGCGAGTCTGTTTTCCCTCACCATAAACTGTGAGGATGCGGCCTTCGAGTGCAGCACGAATGAATCGTGAAATCACGAAGTCTTCGCTTTGCAGTGGACCATACGTATTGAAAAAGCGGAAGACTGAAAAATCAAGACCGTACTCTTTTTGATAAGATCGTAAAAAGGCCTCTGCAAGATTTTTTACAATCGCATACGGCAGGCGAGAGTTGAGCGGAGTGGTGTCTTCGTTTTGCGGAAATTCCACCGGCTCACCGTACACCTCCGATGAAGATGAAAAGAGTACGCGCCTTACCCCGGTGTTTTTCGAAAGGTTAAGGATGTTCTTTATCCCCTCCACATCATTCAAAACTTTTACCGGGTGTTCTAGTGTTCGCTTCACTCCCACTAGGGCTGCGTAATGAAACACAAAGTCGAACTTCCAGGCGAAGAACACAGAAGAGATGTCCTTAAAATCATTCGCGTCACACTTAATAAATGTGATGTTGTTGTGTCGCGAAACAGGAACCTTTTTCAGTTCACCCGTTTCAAGATTATCTACAATGACAATATGATCTTTGGGTTCCTCAGCAAGTTTGGCGGCAAGCGCGCTGGCTATAAAGCCGGCACCACCGGTGATGAGAATTTTTGACATGGGCGAAAAGTAAGAGTGGAGTTCCGATAGCCTCTGTAACGACCGCAAGCAGTGATTCGGAAGACTCATATTCTGATGTGCACGTCTCCCAACTTCGCCTACCTTTTTGAAAAAACCGAACAAAATCTCGTCAACTCTGCACTGCCCAATGCCAATAGTCCGCCACCCGTCTCCGAAAGAGTCGGTCAAGTATAATGTCCAGCAACCCGTAAAGAAGTAAGCTATATAAACCAATGTAAGGGGCGCTCCACCGGAAGCTATCAAATTGTTGTCTTCATCAGTAAGTGTTCAAACAATCTCTGATGTTGCAAAAATTGTGAGTAACACACTTTTCATGATCAGATGGATTTTATGCTTAATGAAAAACTGATTGCCACATAGAAGAAAGTGTTTCAGTGTGTATTCCTTGGAAATAATACATGTGTATGGCTTGAATTCATAGTAAGGCCACATCCAGGTATAATTTCAAAATCCAGTTGAGTTTTGTGGTTCAATTATCTTCGTCCGCCCAAAATAAAACGATGTCAGACAAAACAGTTTACCTCACCCGCAGGGAGCGTTTCAATGCAGCACACAAGCTGTGGAATCCCGCGTGGGATGAGGCTACCAATCTCAAAACATTCGGTAAATGTTCTAACCCCAACTGGCACGGGCATAACTACGACCTGTACGTTACCGTGAAGGGGACACCCCATCCCGAGACAGGTTTTGCCATGGATCTTAAAGACCTGGGCGACCTCATTGAGGAGAAAGTGACTGGAAAGCTCGACCACCGGAACATTAATCTCGATGTGGATTTTATGCAGGGGCAAATGGCTTCAGCCGAAAACATTTGTATTGGTATCTGGGATCAACTTGAAAAAGATATTCTTGCAAAAGGCTGTAAACTTCATAGCATAAAACTCTATGAAACCGAAAACAACATCGTAGAATATTTCGGTGGGAATTAACATTGGTTCACTATGGAATTAAAACTCATACGCACTCCCGAGGAGGAAAATGCATTGGTAAAAATCTCTGATGCCGTTACACATATTATAGATGGCATAGGTGAAGATGGCTCGCGTGATGGCTTGGCCAGGACACCTGAACGGGTAGCCAAAGCATGGCAATACCTGACACAAGGCTATGGGCAGGATGCAGCAGAAATTCTTCGCTCTGCTATGTTCAAGGAGGACTATACGGACATGGTAATAGTGAAAGGCATAGAAATTTACAGCCTGTGCGAACATCACATGCTCCCGTTTTTTGGCAAGGCGCATGTCGCATACATACCCAATGGACATATTGTCGGGCTGAGCAAGATCCCACGCATAGTGGATGTGTTTGCCCGCAGGTTGCAAGTGCAGGAACGCCTTACCGAGCAGGTGAGGGATTGCATACAGGACACTTTGCAACCTTTGGGAGTCGCAGTGGTGATTGAGGCACAACACTTGTGCATGCAGATGCGCGGAGTGAGCAAACAAAACTCGGTTACCACGACCTCTGCATTCACAGGCGAATTTTTAAACAACGACAAGACACGCAAAGAATTCATTTCTTTGTTATCTTCAAAACTCATGTAACAATCAAAATTCAAAAAAAACAATGGATCAATTCCTGAACAAATCACAAGACACGATTCTTGACTACACAAGCGAAACCTCATCGCTTAGAAAATTCTTCGCTAATGTTTACACCTATATGGGCATCGGCCTTGCTATTTCAGGCGTGGTGGCTTATGTGTTTGGTCACACAGAGCCTTTGCTGCGATTGCTGGCAACTGAAACCGGTCTAACACCGCTTGGATACATCGTAATGTTTTCCCCTTTGGTGTTCACACTCTTCTTCGCAAGAGCTATTCAGCGATTATCCACTCCCCTCCTTGCAGTCGTATTCATTGCATTTGCTGTGGTGATGGGTATGAGTATGTCATTCATCTTTCTGGCATATACTTCAACTTCCATCGTACAAGTATTTGCAATCACTGCCGTCACATTCGGGGTATTTGCGTTGCTGGGATACACAACAAAAACAGATTTGACCAAGCTGGGAATGATCCTCGGAATTGGGTTTATTGTGCTCATCGTGGTTCAATTGCTCAGCTATTTCTTTTTCCCAAGCGGGCAGGCCAATTACATCCTTGCTTGTGTTGGTGTTTTTCTCACTGTCGGTCTTATTGCTTACCACATACAACAACTGAAACGTATAGGCAGTGGAGTGGAACACGGCAGCATGGAAGCCACAAAACTTGCACTCATTGGTGCCTTCACTTTGTACATCAGTTTCATCAACCTGTTTATGTTCCTTCTCCGCATTTTCGGAAAGAGGGAGTGATGAATTTGAATAATATCTTTTTCAGAAACGGGGTCCTTTCAAGGCCCCGTTTTTGTTGCGTGAAATTTTTTCCAGCAACGATCGTTCACCAACGCTGAAAACAAAATTTTAAATCATGCCTTCAAAAATTGTTCTTGCAGCACTTCTGCTTCTTACTGCAACAGCATTCTCACAATCCGTCAAAGTCATTCATGTGTTTGTGGCCTTGTGCGATAACGTAAACCAAGGCATTGTTCCCGTTCCTGAGAAAATCGGCAACGGTCAAAACCCGGATGCCAATCTTTATTGGGGATGTGGCTATGGAGTGCGAACTTTTTTCAAGAAAGATGCCGACTGGACGATGCTCGAACAATTGAAGAATCCGCAAGCCAACATTCTTGAACGATGCACTTTCAAACACAAGACAAAAAACATTTACCTTGTTGCCGAAGCATATGATGGCGCCAAAATCAAGGAGTGTATCCATGATTTTTTTCTTGCCTCAGGCGGAACACTGAAACGCGACATCGCAGTTAACGGGACAACTATTTCAGCTGGAGGAAACTCATCTCTCGTGGCCTACTGCGGACACTGTGGTTTGATGGAATTTGATTTGAGCCTTGTAGATTATTCAAAGGCAACTGTTGCTAAAGACGCAATAGTGCTGGCCTGTTACAGCAAGAATTATTTCTCTCCTTACTTGCAAAAAACAGGAGCCAATCCTCTTGTGTGGACCACACACCTCATGGCACCTGAAGCCTACACACTGGAAGCTGCCATCGCGAACTGGGTGGAAGGAAAAACCACGGAAGAAATACGCAGCGCGGCAGTTGAGGCGTATTCCACTTACCAGAAATGTTCCCTCAAGGCTGCAAGAAATTTGTTGGTATTTGGCTATTGAACAATCACGCAACGCATCATTCACCATTCCCGGCTCACGTATTTTGGCCAAAGAAAACGTTAAGGTGTTTTCAGGAGTCTCAGAGGCCTTCGCTTATTCGCCCGCTGAATGAAACGCAGAGTCATCATCTATATCGTATTGCTTGGAGTGATTTCCCTCACTGCTATTGTTGCGGGCCAGGTGTATTGGGTAAAGACTGCCTACAACATCGAAGCAGAGAGGTTTCATGAACAAGTCACGTTTGCTTTGGATACGGTGGTGGTGCAAATTCTCGACATGAATAAGGACAGCGCTGGAACGGAAGGTGTAGTGGAAAAAGCCAGCAACTATTTCGTAGCGAACATCAACGAAACTCCACATCCGTATTTGCTGGAAACATTGCTAAACAATGCACTCAAGAAACGCGGCATTGAAGAAGTTTATGAATACGGCATCTACGATTGTTTCAACGATTCTGTGGTTTACTCCGGCCGTGTAAACATGAGTAATGAGGGTGAAAGGGAACGGCCCGAAGCGATTGCACCCACCGATGAGTTTTCGCAGGACAGCCATTACTTCAGTGTGTTTTTTCCGGAACGCACCACCATTATCCTTAAAAAGATGGACTTCTGGATGTACACCACCGCCATCATTTTTCTCATATTCATTTTCTTCAGCTATTCCATTTTCATCATCCTGAAACAAAAAAGACTTTCGGAGGTGAAAACGGATTTCATCAACAACATGACTCATGAGTTGAAAACTCCTATTTCTACCATCGGACTTTCAACGGAAGTGTTATTGAGCAACGGCATTGCTTTGCAACCAGAACGCTTGAAGCAATACGCAACCATCATAAAAAAAGAAAATGAAAGGCTGCGGGGACAGGTGGACAAGGTTTTGCAGATTGCGACACTCACACCCGAAAAAGTAAACGTAAAGAAGGAACTGATTGACGTTCATGAAATTATCCAGCGCGATATTGATTCCATGAAATTGAGGGTGGAAGAGGAAGGTGGAACCATTTCATCATTGCTTATTGCAAGCCAACATCACATAGAAGGCGATGTGGTTCACATCACCAACGTGATTCACAACCTGATTGACAATGCTATCAAATACACTGAAAAAGAACCGGAGATACATATCTCCACTGAAAACAAAGGAAACTATTTGCTGGTGAAAATTCGCGACAATGGTATCGGCATTGATAAAAATCATGCGAAAATGATTTACGATAAATTCTACAGAGTTCCCACTGGCAATCTTCACAATGTAAAAGGTTTCGGGCTGGGATTGTTCTATGTGAAAACAATTTTGCGAGCGCACAAGGCTACTATTACAGTTGAGAGCGAACGCGGAAAAGGCAGCACCTTCACCCTCAAATTTAAAACCACATGACTACAGTAACAAACGACAAACAACCGCGCATTCTTTTAGTGGAAGATGATATGAACCTCGGCTTCGTGGTGCAGGACACTTTGAAGATGGAAGGTTTCAAAGTTCACCTCTGCAAAGACGGCAAGGAGGGACTCAACCAATTCAACAAAGAGCAATACGATTTGTGTCTGCTGGATGTAATGATGCCAAAAAAAGATGGTTTCTCAATGGCCGAGGACATAAGAAAAACCAACCAGGAAGTACCCATTGTTTTTCTCACTGCAAAGGGAATGTCGGAAGACAAGATTGCAGGATTTCGTGCAGGCGGTGACGACTACATTACCAAGCCGTTCAGTACAGAAGAATTGGTTCTTCGACTTCGCGCCATTCTTAAACGCAACCCGAAATTCAAGGATGATCCAAAGGAAAAACACAAACTCACTATTGGCAAATACCAGTTCGATTCAGGAAACTATGAATTGAGAATTGGTGAGGCCCGTACAAAGCTGACAAAGAAAGAAGCCGACCTGCTCAAACTCATGGCCGAACATCAGGGACAAGTGCTGGAACGCGAACTCATCGCCAACATGATTTGGGGAGATGACAGTTATTTCGTAGGGCGAAGCATGGATGTATTCATCACAAAACTGCGTAAGTACTTAAGTGGCGATCCGGGAATTGCAATTGTGAATGTTCATGGAGTTGGATTTCGACTAGAAGTGAATTAGTCGGCAGCAAGGAGTCAGCAGTCAGCATAAGGAGACACTACGCAACGTGCGAAATTGAACTTAAATTACCAAGCATATTAATAATCACGAATTCAACAAATCGTTCATCAACCCAATCAACAAATCCCCATCCTGATAGCTACCAGGACGCCAAATCTCAAATTCAACAAATGAAAAGACACGCAACAGCCCACTGGAATGGAACCGGAAAAGAAGGAAACGGCACACTCACTTCGCAAACTGGAGTACTTACTTCAACACCTTACAACTACATCTCGCGCTTTGGCGATGGTGCACAAACCAATCCTGAAGAATTGGTGGCAGCTGCCCATGCAGGATGTTTCTCTATGAAACTTGCTTTTGTGCTTGAAGCCGCAGGAGCAATTCCGCAGAATATTGAAACCAAATGCACCATTGCACTGGATAATGGAACCGTTACATCATCACACCTTGATGTGAAAGTAAAAACAGACATCTCTAAAGAAAAATTCGATGAGTGCATTGCCGATGCAAAAGCAAACTGTCCTATCAGCAAATTACTCAACACACACATTACAACGAGTGCTGAAATAGTTGCCACGCAAGGTGTGGAGTAGGCAGGCGGCAGTGATTAGCGCAAGGTTAGTAAAGCAAATTCAAAAACAAAAAATCAACTATGAAAAAAATTGGAATTATTGGAAGCGGGCAAGTAGCGCAAGTGCTTGCCACAGGATTTTTGAATCACGGATATCCAGTAATGGTTGGCTCGCGTGATGCATCAAAACTGAATGAATGGAAGACAACTGCGGGTGCAAATGCTCATACAGGCAGCATGGAAGATGCTGCGCGGTTTGGCGAAATACTGGTACTCACCGTGAAAGGTGATGCCGCACTGGATGCAATAAAACTTGCGGGAGAAAAAAATTTGGCAGGCAAAACGGTTATTGACACCACTAATCCCATTGACCACTCCAAGCCTCCTGTAAACGGAGTGCTGGCCCTTTTCACTGGGCCGAATGATTCATTGATGGAGCGACTACAATCCGCAGTGCCTCAGGCAAATTTTGTCAAAGCATTCAGTTGTGTGGGCAATGCATTTATGGTGAATCCGAATTTCCCTCAGGGCAAACCCACCATGTTTATCTGCGGAGATAGCGATGATGCAAAAGCCGATGTTAAAACAATTCTTGACCAGTTCGGATGGAACACCGAAGATTTCGGCAAAGTGGAAAGCGCCCGTGCGATAGAACCACTTGTAAGCCTGTGGTGCGCTCCAGGATTTTTGCGCAATCAGTGGACGCACGCTTTTGCATTGTTCAAGATGTAACCGCAAGTGCAGTACAGGATTATGGTTGACCATAAATACTGCAATTGATTTATCATCGCTGACTAATTGTATTTCATCCCTAACCATGTCCAACAAAAACCAACTCCACATCCTCATCGGTTGTGCAGATGCCCGCGACCTCAACCAGCTCCAGGTGGATACTGTGAATTCGAAAATTAGTGAATACCTCGAGCGCGGCATAAGAGTGCAGGTGCAGGTTATACGTGCTGCGGGTTCGTTTGTGAGCAAGGATGTTTATCAGGATTTGAAACACATTATACTCAATTACCAGAAAGAAATTCCTGCCGACATTTCCGAAGAAGGATACTTCGTACACATCCAGAGTCATGGCGACCTTACTGAAGATTCGAACACAGATTACGTTTCGCACATTTATGAGATGCGTGTTAAGGATGGCTCACCGCTCAACTGCGGGATGCTGCATGCAAGCGGCCTTGGAATCGAAATCGAGCAACTTATTCTTGCCCGTCAACTTACCTACAAATACAATGGAGTGGAAAAAATGGTGAGTGGCGATGCAGACATTCGTACACTGCTTCGCGATGTGTATGCACACGATGGATTTCTTGCAGGTGATTGGGTGAAAAGTATTGACCTGCTGCGCACACACCCGCGCCTTCAGAAAACAAATCTCGAACACTTGATCGAACATGATCCCGACCTCAAGCGACTCAACCTTAAAGTAACTGCCGGTATCCTCGACTATTCCATTCACGGATTGATACGCCTGGATGGAGGTGAACCACAAGTGCCTTTCTGGGACGAAGTGCAACAAGAAATCAGGCGCAAGTCTGCCGATAATCTAGATGTGCTTAAACGCCAGGGAGAAAAACAAAAACCAGATGCCGGATTGATTTGCATGGCTGACCCTCGTGCCACTTCGCGCCTCACTGCAGCCAAATACTTTTACCGTTTCAAAGGCATGAATGAACCTAAAGGTTATCTCGCCAATTCTGTTTTTAATCTTACCGGAAGCACTTTCGATATTCCTTCTATTCCGTTTGGGCCTTATGCTATCACTGGATTTTACTACTCAGTAAAACACCTTCACCTGCGCGACTACCTGGTGATGGGTTACGACCAGGCACAAACTGACCGTATTCTAATGAAAATAAAATGCGATCCCATTATGAACCTAATTGCAAATACCTTCGATGTAAATCTCATTGCCCTCAACCAACAAGATATTGCCTGACATGAACAGAAAAATATGCGTTGCGGACCGGACCAAAAAACCAAATTCCTCTAACCCCGAAGTCAATTATTTTAGGAATACCATTAGGGAGCAATCATAACAGGGCTGTAACAACCAGTCTCTGATAAGGCTCCTACTTTTGTGCTCCTTTAAAAAATCTGTAATGCAAAAAATATTTTTTTCAATTATCTTAATTGCTGTCTCTGTCACTGGAATGGCACAGCATCATGAAGTTCGGTACTGCGGCCAAACGGAGCAAACCGAGAAATTCTTTGCTAAACATCCTCAGGCAAAGGCCGATGCTGCCGATGCAATGCGATACCTGGAAGAACTAACGCTGCAAGAGGAACAGATGAGAGGCGGGGGCGACCAGGTATTTATTGTTCCAGTTGTCTTCCACGTAATTCATAACAACGGTTCGGAAAACATAAGCGATGAGCAGATACTGGACGCGGTGGAAATACTCAACCGCGATTTTCGCAAGTTGAATGAAGACATTGAAGATGTGGTAGCTCCTTTTATAGACATCGCTGCTGATGTGGAGATTGAATTTCGCCTGGCAGGCCTTGATCCTGATGGCAACTGCACATCCGGGATCACACGACTTATTTCAGACCTCACTTATGATGGCAGCGATGACGTGAAAAACCTCATACAATGGCCGCGAAACCGCTACATGAACGTGTGGATATGTGCCGAAGCAGCAGGCGCTGCCGGATGGACCTATATGCCCGCTGCGGTAAACGGGGTATTCGGTGCAGGAGAAGATGGCATCGTGATAAAAAGTGATTATGTCGGTTCAATCGGAACCAGTTCCGTAGGAAAATCAAGAGTGCTCACGCATGAAGTGGGGCATTGGCTCAACCTCTTTCATTGCTGGGGACAGAACAATAATCCCGGTGCTGCCGGCAATTGCAATTCGGACGATAATGTGGCCGACACCCCTGATGATATTGGATGGAGTTCCTGTAATCTTGATGGAGCATCCTGCGGAAATGAGATTGACAATGTGCAGAACTACATGGAGTATTCCTATTGCACAAAAATGTTTACTGAAGGTCAGCGCACACGCATGCGCACCGCCATTCAATCCAATATCGCTCAGCGCAACCAACTATGGACACAATCCAACCTTATCAATTCAGGAACGTTGGAACCCGTTTTGTGTGCGGCAGTTTTTACATCGGATCGAAACACAGTGTGTGCCGGTGAAACTATTCAATTCAATGACAACTCCTTTCACGGGGTTACTGAATGGAACTGGAATTTCGGGGATGGAAATACTCTAAGTGGTTCTGATCCCGATGTGCACCAGAATCCGTCACACACTTTCGATACTCCAGGGGTTTATACCATTATGCTTACCGTAGGCAATGGTGAGGACGAGGTTTCAGTTACCGTGAATGAATACATCACAGTGATAGTTCCGGGAATGAATGAAGCACCTTTCATAGAAGGGTTTGAATCTGTTTGGCCTGCCGAAAACTGGTCGCTGTTCAACCAGAACAACGATGCCACATGGCAACAATCGCCCAGCGCATCATACAGCGGAACCAATTCGCTTAAACTGAACAATTCTGCCAACACTATTGCAGACAATATTGATGAGATGATTTCCACCACGTATGACATGAGCGCTATGCAGGAAGTGTATCTCAGTTACAAATGGGCGTATGCCAACAAACAGAACGAAACCGATGACCGTTTGCGCATAAGCGTTACGGGAGACTGTGGCGATTACTGGTATTTGAAAAAAGTGCACAAGGGATTGACCGATTTGCCTACCGTAAATCCTACCAACTTCTCCTTCGCTCCCACCGGCCAATCACAATGGACAGGCAATGAACTTGCACTTTCCGATCCCGACTGGCTTACGGAAATGTTCCGTATCAAATTCGAGTTCATAGGAAAGGGCGGCAACAACATCTGGCTGGATGACATCAACATTTCGGGATTGGACACCAATGGAACAACCTGGACAAACATTCAACCTGTTGCACAACAGTCCATGTTGAGGATTTTCCCCAACCCGACTTCCACATCAACAACCCTTGAATTTTCATTGCAGAAATCTTCCGATGTGAAAATTGAACTCTACAACAGCATCGGTGCCTTGGTAGAAGTTATCGCTGAGAAACAACTCGCATCAGGCACTCACAACTTCAGCATTGCGCAACAGCCGCGCGGATTGTACACTGTGAGGTTGGAAGTGGGTGGCGTGAGAAATGTGAGGAAGATTGTTTTTGAGTAAGCAGATTTTCCGATGAGATACATTGTCATTTTCGTTTTGTTTCTATCAGCAGCGTCATCGTTTGCACAGAATGACACGCTTTCTCCAGCCGACAACATCGTCTATCAAGTTAAAGACGAAGAAGCGATGGAGTTTAGCGAAGAACTGGCTCAATTTCCAGGGGGGATGGATGCCTGGATCCAGTTTATTACTGATAATGTCGTTTATCCCGAAGAAGCACAAGAAGATCAGGTTGAGGGTGTCGTTTATTTGAAATTCATTGTGGATAAACAGGGAATAATCTCTGACATTACTGTGGTGAGGCAACCGCAAGACGGCCAAACTTTGGCACTGGAAGCTGTGCGTCTTCTTAAGCTTTCCCCACCATGGACTCCTGCAATGATAAACGGACTTGTGGTGAAAAGTTACATGACCCTTCTAGTAAAATTTGTCCTTTCAAAATGAGCTAAGAAAAAAGACTAAGCAATTCACCATGCAAAAAAAACCAGGGCTGCCTCAAATTGAAGCAGCCCTGTTTCATTTTATGAATCAGAAGTGAATCGGGGAGTTTATTCCTGTTTGTAGCCCACCATCACAGCCACACATCCATCAGGAACTATGGCAGTTTCGTGAGTGAGTTCCGGCACTTGAATGCGCACAATCAATTGTTGCGTAGTGGCCATACGGAAATCAAAAATGTTAGTATCCCTGGTGTTGCCTCTGTGAATCAACTCCTGGTTGGTATCCGTTATCTCGTAGTCCACATCACCAATGCGTGGCTGGGCGCACACCACTATACGGTAGTCCTTGCCAGCGTAAAAGGTGAGAAGTAACTCTGCTTCATCGCCAGGAACGAGCACTGCTGAATTGTAGTTATCATTCTGCACATATCCTTGAAGTACAGGCAGGCAATTGCTCTTGGTGAATGAGCGGCATTGAGCAAAAGTGGCCAGCGGCAGCGCTGTTGCTATCAGAAGTAGGTATTTGAATATTTTCATAGTGTGAGTGTATTAGGCTAGGGTTCAACTGATGTATTTCGTGCGGATTTCTTTGATCTTGTCGCTTATTTTTTTCAGCGTTACGTCCGACATGGTTATAGAGTTTCCACCACCTATCACCACCGTTCCCGAGGCATCCTTTTCCTGGCTCGATTTGCCTGTGGTGGTTTGAGCTTCATCGAACAATGCCCTTATCTGGTTTAGATCATTAAGCACTTCAGCAAGATCAGGACGTGGCGAGTAGCTGCCCAGCAACTTGATCAATTCGACTAAGGAAAGTTTTTGTTCAGCAACCCGTTGTTTCAGCTCGGCATTTCCTGAGGATATAGCATAATAAGTGGCAAGATGAAGTCCTTCGACCCAACCACCTGCTATCACTAAACCGGAAATTTCTTCACGGTTGCTTTCTTTGAGGTAATCGTTAAGATCAGCATACGTCTCGGACACAATGTTGAGCAGCGAGTCGCGGTTCTCTTCATTATTTCTAAGTCGCTCAGGAATGTCGTTCTGGAGCACATCTTCGACACCAAGTTTGTTGGCCAGTTCTTGCGATGCCGCGAAGTAGTTCATGGCCTCCTGCTTTTGGTCGAACATGGAAGCATAGCTGAGCGCACTTCCATAAATGCCAAGGTTGAGCGCAAGTTTCGATTCCCCGGTGTAAGATTTAGCCCTGTCCACGGAGTTCAGTATGCTCTTGTCGAACTGGGCGCCCGATTGTTTGATGAGCGACACCATTTCCATGGGGGGTGGAATGGAATAAATTATTTTTCGAACTGAACCGGTTTTGCTCATGGTGGAGTCGCCCTGTCCTGTAAGTTCTCCCGATCCGGAGTTATCCGACTGGCAAGAGGCCAACAGGATTGAAATTGAGAAAGCCACTAGCAGCGGCCTTGTCGATGTATTGATTTGCATAGCTTTTTTAATGATTAGGGGTGGATAAATCTGATGTAACAAAAACTTAAATCAAGGTGTAATGTTCAAACACCTCGCGCTATTACGGAGGTGTATGGAAATAAGTTTTAAAAAAAGGGATGTTTATTTTTCAGGATCAACTTGATGCTTTTTAGAAGACCCTGTTTTCAGTTTGAGCACGGTGGTGAAATGGTGGTAATAAACGCGCGAAATGAGCGCAGATTTTGGATGTCACGCAATCGACTGGCATCACTCAAATGAGGCACATATGAACGAACCAAAAAGAAGAAAAAAGAAATACCCATCTCAACGAGACAGAGATTTCATCTTTAGATCTCCAGACTTCAAATAGTGATCATCCATCGAAGCCCCGCTCAAGGCCATTGCTCAGAAATTTCCTTCTCCACCCTGTCCCAAATCTGTTCAATGGAGTTTAAGCCTTGGGGCATCATCAGGCGAAGGAATGCATTTTTGTGCAAAGACGCCCAACCGCCCTGTTGGTGTGCCACTGTTTGGTTAGCAAGTCTGCGAAACACTTTGCGCTTTAGTTCCATGCTCAACCCTGTGGTTATGCTGAAGCAGGAGTCTGTCCGGAGTTTGCACACCTGGCGCTTGTCCATGGCGGTTAACAGTTGCACGGTGCTATGGATGGATAGCTCGTCAATTGAATTTTCTTTATGCTTCACGTTGAAACCGATATCACCCCACCAGGAATAGTCCTTGACAATCAGCGGAAGCTGCGGATCAAAATCAGGGGCCACAGAAAACTCTGAATGCCTCACGGATAGTGTGGCAATTTGTATACTCATGTTTTCCAGTTTTTTTGCACGGACGATGTAATGAGTTCATGGTTCTGGCCATATCCCACGGGTGGAGGCATAAAGTCCATAGCCCGTGTGCCTTGCATTGCACCAGCATAGGCACCAAGCAAATGGCATAGTGCCAGTTCAGTGCACAGCGACAAAACACCCTGCTTTGTTTCAACAGAATGCTGGCGGGTAACGTAAAACACACTGGTGGTATCAAACAAGATCAGGGGTGTTTTTTTGGTATCGGTCTTCAGGTGCAATAAATAGATATAGCGTACCATAATTTTCCTTTGCGTTTTATCGCGTGGAAGTATTTTCACGTTGATGGTATGATGCCAGTTCAACTCGTTGTGGATATATGGCTGCGTGTCTGCCATATGGCAGGCATGGTGGTGAATCATTATGCTCGGAACCGTTAATACTACATTCTCCATTGTGGCGATTGATTGTGTTGGTGCAAAATTATCATGAGATAGTGTTGTGCATTTTGAGTGATCTGAAAATCCCACCCGGGCATTCTTTGCAAATTGCCCGATCCTTCATCGCGTTTATCCATAACACGATTTCCTTCAAAGGAATGCATGAGCACCCTTCGGTCGGTTGCAGCCCGCCTTCTCTTTTTCCCCGTTAACGCCCGCCTATCAAGCTAAGCGAAGTCGAAGGGCTTCAAATCAGAGGAAGCGACAGTTGGATAGCTCAGTTGGTAGAGAGCTTGGGTGGTGTCCCTACCCATGTCACCCTGAGCGTTTCGGCTGCGCACAATACAAGTTCTGTCGAAATGCTCAATGCAAACAATGTCGAAGGGCATCCTATTCCTTCACTTTTGTTCAAGACGTATTCACCATTCAACCTCGCGCCAATTCCTTCAGCTTTTGAGTGTCATGTTTTATCAGCGCTTCCTTTTTTGCGCGTGTCCATTTCTTGATTTTCTTTTCGCGCGCTATCGCATCATTGATGTCAATGTGCAATTCATAAAACACCATTTTCAATGGCTTTCGGATGGAAGTGTAGTGGTTCGGGTCTATGCTGAACTGTTGTTCTTCCCCTCTCCTTTGAAGGTCGTTGGTAACACCCACATAGTAAGAATCATCAGCACAAAGAAGAATGTTTACGTAGTATTCTTTCATGGAGAGCGAAGGTAATTCTTAGGGTCTCTTGCAATGGATTGAAGCAGTTTTCCTTATGCACCCTTCGACTCCGACAGTACAGGCCTATTCGAAGTGTTAAGGGCGCCATTGATTATGGTAAAGAGAAAACCCTTCGACTTCGCTCAGGGTGACATGGACAAGTGTATTTAATAAAATGAAGTGGCGGGCGCTTCGCGCCCGCCACTTCATTTTATTCACTTTATCGCAACGCCTGTCACCCTGAGCGAAGTTTCTCACGAATGGGTGACAATACCTTTTGGTAAAAGCAGAATAGTTGAAGCTAGCTGCAATGAAACCTTCGGTATTCGGTCAGCCGTCATCGGTCTTTGTTCTCTCTTTACATTTGGCCGCAAGCATTAAATAAGTCATGACCAACCCCACATCCAGTCCATTTGTTTTTTCAAGGAAGAATTACATTTTCCTGTTGTCGGGCATCGGCATCATCATCCTGGGTTACCTGCTCATGTCGGGCGGTGGCAGCGAAGACCCTAATGTTTTTGACCCGGAAATCTTTTCACCGCGAAGAATCACCCTCGCACCTATTGTGGTGTTGCTGGGATACGGCATGGTGGGCTACGCGATTATGTACAAGGAAAAAGTCGGCAGGGAGCAGTAGGCAGGCATAACAAAAAGAATTGCTAATTGGTACGGAGGACAACTTTTCCTGACAGATTCATTTTGCACACCAGTCACCGTCTCAGTTCATCCGTCATCGGTCTCCGGTCATCTCACATCTCATGTCTAACATCCCACATCCTCTGTGAGTCTTCTTGAAGTCATCATCATAGCAATAGTGGAAGGGCTTACGGAGTTTCTTCCTATCTCCTCAACGGGGCACATGATAATTGCGCAGCACCTTCTTGGCGTGGAGGACACTGCGTTCACTCGCACATTTATTATCAGCATCCAGTTTGGTGCAATACTCAGCGTGGTGGTGTTGTACTGGAAAAGGTTTTTCCAGTCGCTCAACTTTTACTATTTGCTTTTCGTGGCATTTCTTCCCGCTGCGGTTATTGGTTTTTTGGCCAATGATTATGTGGATGCGGCCTTGGGAAGCGTGATGATTGTTGCCATCAGTTTGCTGTCCGGTGGATTGATTTTGATTTTCATTGACCGCATTCTCAATCCGAAACAGGAAACGAAAATCACTTACCGGAAATCATTCATCATCGGATTATTCCAATGCATTTCCATGATACCCGGAGTGTCGCGCAGTGCGGCCACCATCATTGGCGGAATGACACAAGGCCTCACACGAAAACAGGCCGCAGAGTTTTCTTTCTTTCTTGCAGTGCCCACCATGTTCGCTGCCACCGGTTACAAACTTTACAAAGGCATTCATGAAGTTCCGGAATTGTTTCAATCGGATAACATGATGAAATTGTTGGTTGGAAATGCAGTGGCTTTTATAGTGTCCATGCTCGCCATAAAATTCTTCATCGCCTTTTTAACGAAGCATGGATTCAAGGCATTTGGCTGGTATCGCATTGCGCTGGGCGCCATCCTTATCATTCTTCTTCTTTCCGGCATTGATCTCAGGGTAGTCTGACACACTGATTGTTCTATTGTTTGAATGTTCCACAAACAATCAAACAACCAAAAATTCAAACAATAGAACATCCAAACAACAACCTTTGTCTCTTGCATCTTTGCCTGACATTTACAACTCATGATGATCCGGGCAGTTATTGTTGATGATGATGCATTTGTGCGAAGTGATTTGAAAGACACCCTCGCTGCATTCCGGCATGAACTGGAGCTCGTGGCCGATTTCGAACATCCTCTGGAAGCTATCGAATTCATCAATCACTCAAAACCCGATTTGATTTTTCTTGACATTCAGATGCCGGTGATGAATGGTTTTGAAATGCTCGACCATCTTGACACCACACAAATCGAAGTCATCTTCATCACTTCATTCAACCAATATGCAATTCAGGCCATCAAGTACAGCGCACTTGATTATCTGCTGAAACCGGTAAAGCATGATGAATTGAAATCTGCGATTGAACGGTTCAAGCAGAAATCAGAAAAAATTCTTACTCAAGCGCGGCTTGCCAACCTGAAGCACAATTTCAGCCAGCAGGATGAAAACAATTTCCAGTTAGTGATTCCAACCAAGCAGGGTGAACATCATTTCAAGGCCGGAGAAATAATCCGTTGCGAAGCCGACTCCAACTATACCATGATATTTCTTTCAAGCGGCAAAAAATTCCTTGCATCAAAAACGCTACGCGATATTGAAGAGATGCTGGGTGAAGGAAAATTTCTTCGTGTCCATAAATCGCATCTCGTCAACAAGCAACACATTGAAAACATATCACCCAAAGATGAAGTGGTGTTGAGTGATGGCGCACATGTGGCCATCTCGCGCAGGCGGCTTACTGAAGTGAAGGACGCTCTCAGGAGTAAGTAAAACCAACTACTTCAGGTGAGACAGAACCTGAAGATTGAGAACCGTGATAAAATTCGCACGACATTAAAAAAACCGGCAACCACATCTTCAACTTGTAAAAGGGCACCTCTAAAAACTCCTCAGGTGAGGCATCAGGAGTTTTTAGAAGTGCCATAACAGTTTCTATTTAGATGTGATTGCCGGGGACGTATTTAAAGCCCATCCTCCCGTTGACAGGATCCAATCCTGATAGCTATCGGGATCAATTTGAAACATTGCGGTGGCGTTTCATGCGCCTTGGGGGTTTTGATTATTGCACGATGAGTTTTTCAGTAAGTGAACCCACGCTCACATTGCACATACCAGCAGAAAGTCTTCCGTTGAAGGTCATGTTCACGTGCTGCTGCAGAGGCAAAATGTTTTCGGAGTGAACTAATTTTCCTGTCACATCGGTGATGTTCAGAACCATTACCACATCACTTGCATTGCTCAATGCCACGTTGATGGTTTCTCCGTTATTCGGGTTCGGGAAAATTTCAAAAGAGAAATCTTCGCTCATCGCATTCATCACGCTTGAAGCAACACCTTGCACTTCGGATTCTGAATTTGAAATTTCTTCCGCAACCATTTCTTCCGATTCAACTTCTGTCAAAACGCTCATTACATCAATAGCAACTTCTTCTTCGTTTGCATTCATCAGAATTTCTGTAGAAAAAGTAAGCCCCCGTTCTTGCCATGAGTTCTGTGGCCCCTCCCAACCCTGCACGTTCAATGTTCCGCTTACCACTCCGCTGGTGGTGAATTGCGCAAGCAGCAACAATCCATCTTCATCGGCAAAGCAGCGTTCGTTAGTTGTAAGAAGAAACCATGCTCCATTGTCAGCACTGAAACCTGTTCCATTTTCGAAAGCAGAAAAGTCCATTCCCAAATCCCACAAATCGCTGCCTTCGTTATTCTCAAAACCGAGGGTAAACCAAGAGTCGAATTGCAATGCAGGGTCATAAGTAAAGAACTCTTCGTTTACGTTTCCGGCACTGTAACCCCCAAGGTCGCTTTGCCAGATTGCCGCACTGGAATTAATGATAAGGCTGTTCTGAACAGCTCCAAAAATCGCGTGGATGGATTTGGCAAGAGTGCTCACCTTTGCGTACAGGCGATAGGTGTTGCCTGCACAAGGCCACTGTTGTCAATTTGTTTCACCACGAGTGTTACATCGCTGGCGTTGGCGCTCATCATCGCTATGATAAGTGCAAGGATTGTCATTATTGTTTTCATGTTGTTGTTTTTTGTTTGCTTTTGTTGATTTTGCTTTCGTTGTTTTTGTTTCAAAGGTGAGCGGCTGCTTTCATCAGGAGTTTTTAGAGTGCCCTAATGCCTGTCATATTCGGTTCACCTCATTTGTAGAATTTCTACCACCATCCATGCCATCAGGATGAGAAGCAATACGATGACTACATCTTCTGTCCTCCTGATTATTTTATATTTCTTCGTTTGCACGTGGGTGGTTTGAAAAATTCGCTGACAAATGTTTTGCAATCATTTTACTCAATTCGAAACGCGTTAGCGTACGGCACATTTCATTTAGCAAACGGAAGAATTAGTTGCAGTTGCCTCCGAACAACGCCATGAACAACAGAAGATCCCCCACGTTTATCACACCGTTGCTGTCGAGGTCGGCTGTGCAGGTATTGCATGAACCATCTTCTTCTGTTGCACAGGCATTGTAGTTCACCGCCTGCGGATTGGTGCATCCTTTCAAGTCATACTTTTCAAACGTGAACCGGTATCGCCCACCGCTTGCGCCCCAGCCTCCCACCTGCTGGTAGTATTCGCCAATTTCCAAACCATCGCACATGAAATAATCGGGCTGGAAGAGGAGCCTGGTCCAATGTTGCAGGCAAGCATTGTTCCTCCGCACTCGTCCCACACTCCCATGCGCCCGTTCTGCAATGGCTGGTCGAAGAAATCACTGTTTCCTTCCAGCGCCAGTATCGTCTGGCCTGCGGTATACTGGAACTTGTACCACACGTCACTTATTTCCTTATCTCTGTCCGCGCACGAAAAACCTCCTCCAACACCTGAAACAGAAATGTCTTCGCAATTGTTTTATCCCCAATAAGTATCACCAGATTCGATTTCCAATGCTACGTTGCACTCACCGTTGTAGGCGGGATACATGCAATAGCAATTGTCCCAGTCGGCCAGTGCCAGGTAGTTGCAAGCATTTGCATCCATGCAGCCGCCAAAGCCAGTATCTACTGAAAGTTTGTAATCACCCGAAGCCGCACCATAGCCGCCCACACGTATCCAGTACACCTTCAGCACAGTTGCGGTAAACGTCACTGTGGATGTGAAACCCGTCCCGCTGTCATCATCACCCGCCACACACACCAGTGCACCTGTACCAGTCACTTCATAGTAAACATGAATCTTCGTGTCGAAGTTCGTTCCCGCATTGTCAGTGGAGAGGGTTATCGGGTAGCTGTCGCAGCCTGCCCAATACATCCGGAACCAGCGGTTGCCACCAGCATTCACCGGGGTATAGCAAGACACAGCGTCCTCTTCCATCCAGTCGTTGCTCGCACCGGTTGTATTTCCCAGGAAGTAGGTTAACCCCTTCCCCACTTCCATTTCAGTGTAGTTATTTGGGCGTTGTGCCCCCGAAACAGAAGTCATTGCGATGGCACACACGCACATCAAAAGTTTGATAGTTGAATTGAATGTTTTACTCATTGTTGTTGTTTTTAAGTTGAATTCGTGAGAATGTGTTTTCATTGGTTTTTGTTTTTTGATTGTTTTGTTTTTTTGATTTGACGGCACAAACATTTCGGAACCGCAAATCCGGATTCAACTTTAACTGTGCGAAGTGGTGCGAAATGATTGCGAAGTGCTGAAAAAGAAAAACCGCCCGTGGCAAGGGCGGGTTTCACCTCACAATTGGCCTAATCTCATACTTTGGCCACGGCATGCCAACCACCCAATTCTTCACCAACGAAGGCGAAAACAATCTCTACAGCAAGTTCAAGGGAATCTTTGAGCATATGCGTGAGAATGGGCACAACCATGTGGAGCAAATACAAAGTAGAACAACTCCCCATCCCCGCCATTCAATACGAAACGGAGATAGAACTACTTGTCACCCACATCATATCCCAAAAGAAAAAAGTGAAAGAAACCATGCAGTGGGAGAACAAAATAGTTGCCTTGATATTTCACCTCGGAGTTCACACTGAGCATGTCGAATGTGCCCTGAGCGAAAGCGAAATGCTGCAAGTGCTGGACACTTTCAAAGACCTTAGCATAAAGGACAGGAACCAGATACAGAATGAGCATAGGAATGTGGGGAATGGTAGATTTGAGGTGGGGATTCAATGAAACTTCAATGTGTGAATATTTCTGATCAGAAAGCATGAACTAACCGAAACATATTTGCAAACTTGCCCCTAAAATGGAGTTGAAACGAGAATACCCAGCACTTCTTCCTGATAGATTTCAGGAAATAGGTCTGTGGCAATTGGACAAGTTTTTCCTTGAGCCTTTTGGCAACAACGAACATCGCAGACAGTTGATAAACCGTTTACAGGTGTTTATGAGCGAGGTACAAGCGCTAGGCGTTGGTACAGAAGTTTGGATTGATGGCTCGTTCACCACCGAAAAACCGGAGCCTGATGATGTGGATATGGTTTTTCTGATGAACAGGGAAGATATTGATAACTTGCCAGAGGCAAAAGCAGCATTCTTTCAATCTCTGTTCATGCAAAGAGACGAGGTTCGTTCAAGGTATCATTTAGATGTTTATTTCATAGACAAGGATGATAGAGATGAAGTGGAAAAGTGGACAGAGAACTTTGGAAAGGATGCGCGCAAGTTGAATTCAAAAGGAATATTCAAAATTCAAATCAAACCCGGTGTATAGTGTAATAAAATTAGAAGAGTTGATAAGGGTGTCTGAGAGCACCCTATTGCGCTACGAACAAGATTTGGCACTAAATCCAAACAGCCTATTCGCAAAGGGTATGGTAAAAAATACCAATGAACAATTAGAGGAGCTTAGGGGCAACGTGCAATTTCAAAAACAACTTAGGGAGAAAGAAGTTGTAGAGTTACGTTTCCGAGGCAAGGCAGCGCAGGCTGGACGTTTGCCGTTGGAGATGCTTGGGGCATTTGCTAAGCAATTTGCAGAAGCACTGATTGATACAGGAAAGCATTACCAATTTGGTTCGAGGCAAAAAAAAGGGGCCATGGACATTGTGAGAAGAAGCACTGAAATAACATTTGAAAGACTTGTTCCGGGTTCTACCCGTGTTCTAATCACAGGAACTACCAAGCCAGATTTGTTTGGCAACAGCCTCTTCGAACACTCTATGCGCTCCTTGATGACATTATTGACTTCAAGTGTGGCGGAACAAATGCTGACCAACGCAGGGAGTGTAGGCAAGTCTGGAGTAAAAAAACTCAATGGCTTGCTCTCATCAACCATAAAAAGCGATTTAGAATTGGACATCACATGGCGCACACCGGAGCAAGCAATATTGCAATGGGAAGGAAATAGCAGCGCAATGCAAAAATTGTCCAACACCATTTCAAAAATTACAGAAGGCGTACCTCAACCCATTTCCATCTCAGGTAAACTTGTTGCACAAAGCCTCAAAGGAAAACTCGAAATTGAGTCTGATGATAAAGCTACCTACAAAACAACGTTTCCGATTGCCCTTCTGGAGCAAGTTCGAATAAATCACATTGGTGACAGATGTGTTTTTGAACTGCTGGAAACGAAAATCACAAACAAAGTAACCAACGAAGAGAAATCAAATTACGAGTTGGTTTCTATCAGCTAACTGTCCTTGGTATTTCACCTCTATGCCATAGGCGAAAGCGAAATGCTGCAAGTGCTGGACACCTTCAAAGACCTTAGCATAAAGGACAGGAACCAGATACAGAATGAGTATAGGAATGTGGGGAATGGTAGATTTGACACGGAGATAAAGTAAACCGCAAGAGATGGCACGAATAACATCCATAAAGCTTCAAGGCTACAGGCCATTCAGGGATTTTAATGCAAGCTTTCTTCCGCTGGAAGTTATGGTGGGCGCCAATGGCAGTGGCAAAAGCAGCTTGTTCGAGTTTTTGAAATTCTTGCGTGACAGTTGTGTCACAGACATACCACCTGAGATTGTTGCTGGCACAATTGGACAAAACATATTTCATATACCCGGACCTGAGAGGTTATGGTGGAGTGTGGAGGTAGACACTGGAATGCCTACAACATTGCGCTATCAAGGCGAGTTGCTGGGCCCAAAGGGGAATACAAGCGTAATATCTGAAAGAGTAGAATCATCCAGGCCATTGCCTGGTTTTGACAGACCACTTCTGTTGTTGAACATCAGGAATCAAACGGGAAAATTTTACAATCCTGAAACCCGAAGACTTGAAGAACAAGACATTGTTTTGGGCAAACCAAATCAACTTGCACTTAGCACAGTGAACAATGCGCGTTTCAGAGCATTGTACGAGCTGAAGGAATACATAGCAGGCTGGAGATTTTACAGTTCGTTCAACATAGATAATAGTGCGATTCGCAAAAGTGTTTTAACCTCCCAGGAGCCACAACTAGCAGAGAATGCAAGTAATCTGAGTGCAGTACTGAATTATTTTCAATCGGAACATGGTGCAGCATTCCAAGCAATGCAACACCACATGCGCCAGATTATTCCGGGTTTCCGAAAGTTGAGCGTACCGGCCAGAGGAGGTCCGGGAGAAGTAATTGCATTTTGGGAAGAACATGGGGTTGATAAACAATTGAGCATTGCTGACTTGTCGGATGGAATCATCCGTTTGATTTGCTGGATTGCCCTTTGTCTGCATCCCGACCCACCCGGTCTGGTTTGCATAGATGAACCAGACCAGGGCGTACATCCGCGCACTTTGCCAATTCTTGCGAGTTTGTTCGAACAACTTTCACAGCGCACACAAGTGTTACTTGCAACACATTCATCCTATTTCCTCAGCCGTTTTTCTCTAGAAAATATTGCGGTATTCAAAAAGACCGATGGTGAATCGAGATTCCTGAAACCGAATAGTTCGCAAGTCCTTCTTGACTCACTGCGCGATTTCGGAACAGAGGAAATAGAACGTTTGCACCCGTCCAACGAATTGGAACACTTCTCCTCTGAGCAGTCATGAAGCAAGTGTATGTTTATGTAGAAGGGCCATCAGACAAGCTTGCGCTTGAGTCGTTGTTGAAACCTCTTGTCGTAAGGAAATTTTCAGAGACAGTATTCATCGATTTTTTTCCGCTCGACAGTCAAAGGAATGTTCACTTAAAAGGAACTAAGAAAGCCATAGGCATACTGCGAAATCAGGGGCATTACCAAGTTGTGCTCTTGCCTGATTTGTATCCGCCATTTAATGGGGCAAGAACAATAGAAGAGTTAAAAGAGTCGGTCATTGCCAGATTCAAGAGCGAGGCAGAACTCCTCAACATAAGTGATATTGATTTTTTGCTTCAGCGTTTTCATGTTCATTGTTTCAAGCATGATTTGGAGGTATTGCTACTCGCAGCCAAGGAAGCAATGAGCGCATACCTGCAAGTTCACACTTTGACCGCAGCATGGCGAATACCGGAAGAAGAACAAAACCATGATCAGCCACCAAAGCGTATTACAGAGAGATTGTTTCGCGAGAGAAACAGGAAGTACAAAGACACCATTGATGCAGAGGCCATATTGCGAAATGTAGATTACAAAATTTTGGTGGAAAAGTGCCCCGAGTCTTTCGGGGTATTTGTAAATTTTCTTGAAGGACAATGATTGAAGCTTCGGCTTTGACCATGAATTTAGAACAAGCTTCAGTTTAAGATGCAACGAAATGACTAACTACTCTTTTGAAGAACACCTGCACCGCTATGCGATGTGGACAGCTGCGCGGGCCGTTCAACGCTCGTTTACGCCAACCGATAATATTAAGAAAGCAATTAACACTACTGACCTTCGATCATTTGTGCAGCGCTCCTCCTGTAGCCCGGTTGAGTTTGATCAACTTCATCAGAAGTGGGCTGATGAGTTGATGAATTCATTTGGTTCGATTGAGTGTTCATATGGTCGTGCAGCCAAGATTATTTCAATCTACCTCAAAACTTCTGTTGTAATTCCATGCAAAGGAGTTGGTGCGTTACCTCAAATAATCCATCCACCCATTGACCGGATATTTCTTACAAATTTGATTTCAGATAAAAGTTCTCCGCTCAATGAAAGTGACAGGCAATGGCTCAGGGGAATTAGCTGGACAAAACTTGAAAAGGATATGTATTGGGAACTGGTAAAAAAGTTCAGGAGTTATCAGAACTTCAATTGGAGGTGGGAATATTATTGGTCACCGAGCGCTGAAAGAAGTGATATGTGAAGTATCCAACCAAGGGGAGCCTGTAACCCTTTCTTCCATTTCCAATCCTTTTTCGGTTCATCCAATTTCTCTTTCACATCGCAGGAGTGAGCCTTCGCTTCCTTCATCTCGTTTGCACTTCGCAGCCCTTTTCCTCCGCCTCACCTCCAAACTCTCGGCACTTCGCACATTAATAATTGTACTTCACATCAACCCTTCTTTCATTTGATCACTTTCTACCCGCGATCTGAAGTTGGAAATAAAAAAGACATATCATCCTCCATTCTGCGCTGCTATCAAAAGGGGTTGTGGTGCTGCTGTGCTCGTTAACGCACAGCACTCATGCCCAGGTAAGTTCAAATGACTTTCGGTTCACACACATCACGGAAGAAAATGGATTGTCGGACAACATTGTGAACTGCATGTTTACCGACAACGATGGATACATGTGGATTGGAACCCATTCGGGACTCAACCTGTTTGACGGCACACATTTTCTTTCTTATACAGGCAGCAACAACGAAACATTGTACACGAACTTGCACTTAACAACGAACGATTGCAACGCGAAAAAGCAACTGTGCAATACGATAACCTCACCAACCAGCTCAATCCGCATTTCCTGTTCAACTCTCTTTCATCACTCAACAGTTTGATACAGGACGACCAGCAACTGGCCAGCGATTTCCTGCAGCATCTTTCCAAAGTGTATCGCTACGTGTTGCAGAACAAAGACAAAGAGACCGTAAGCATTCAAACCGAACTCGATTTCATCCGCAACTATGTCTTCCTTCTCGAAACACGTTTTCAGGAGGGATTTTCTGTAAACTACAATTTGCAGCCCGATGATCTGGAGCGCGAAATTGTTCCTGTCACGTTGCAAATCCTGATTGAGAATGCAGTGAAGCACAACATCATTACCGCAAGCAAACCATTGATGCTGGAAATAGCAAGTGATGGCGAATTCATCATTGTAAAAAATACATTGCAGAAAAAAAGTAATGTGGAAACATCGAACAAACAGGGAATGGAAAAACTGAAAACACTTTACAGGTATATCACTCAAAAACAAATTGTGGTGGAAGAAACCGCCACTGAATTCATTGTAAAACTTCCGCTCGTATAACTCAGATCAGGATGAAAGCAATACTTATAGAAGACGAACCACTTGTTGCAAAAAATCTTGTAAAACTTCTTGCTGAAGTGGATAGCACCATTACAGTTGAAATCATCATTCCATCCGTTGAGGAAGCGGTTATATATTTTCAAAAGAATCCGCAGGCCGATGTGGTGTTTATGGATATTCAACTTAGCGATGGTGTGAGCTTCGATATTTTTGAAAAGACGCAAATCAATCTGCCCATCATTTTCACTACAGCATACAATGAATATGCAATTCGCGCATTTAAGGTGAACAGTGTGGACTACCTGCTGAAACCTGTTGATAAGAATGAACTACTTCGTGCAATTGAAAAACTGAAAGCACTTCATCAGGCGAAAAGCAATCCTTCGATTATGCCGGAACAACTCAGTGAATTGATTCAACAACTTTCTGCCCCATCAAAGCCCCCTATTTACAAGCATCGCTTCATGGCTCGCCATGCGGGTGCACAACTGGTTCTTCCTGAAAACGAAATCTCTCATTTCAAAAAAGAAACGCTTATCTATATAGTGACCAACGATAAAAAAGAGTAAGTGACCGATTACCAAACGTTGGATGAACTGGAGGAAATTGTAGACCCTAAGATCTTCTTTCGTGCCAACCGCCAGTACATCATTCACCTCAACTCGGTGGAGAATTTTAAGACCGACCACTACGGAAAGCTGCTGGTAAAGCTGAAGACATCCAACACAGAAACCGTGGACGTGAGCAGGGAGAAAGCGGGGGCTTTTAAACTTTGGCTGGGGTGATACACCAGTTGGTTTCTTCTAATACATCCCCCTCGTCATGGCGATTGCATTTCCTTAGGCCGCGTTTTGAAAGTCCTTAACCTTGCAAGAAAAAACCGGAGCCCATAAAAGCTGACCAATCAAAAATTATGGCAGAACTAAAAAGAACATTAGGCCTTGCTGAGTGTGTATTCTTCGGAGTAGGCTCTATACTGGGTGCCGGTATTTATACACTCATTGGTAAGGTGGCGGGCGTGAGTGGAAACTTCATCTGGCTCTCGTTCCTGATCGCTTCTCTTACTGCCTTGTGTACTGCATTTTCATATGCAGAATTAAGCGCAGCATTTCCTAAAGCGGGCGGTGAATATGAGTATGCGAAAAAAGCATTCGGTAAAAAGACCGGGATATTGTTAGGCCTGATCATTTCCCTGAACGGTATTATCAGCGGAGCTACAGTTGCCATTGGGTTTGCCGGCTACCTGTCGGGGCTGATGGGTGTTGGTGTACTCATTGGTGCTCTTGGCATTGTTGCATTGATCTTTATCGTGAATATCTCCGGGATCAGGCAGTCTTCCGTGATGAATATTGTTTTCACCCTCATTGAAGCAGGAGGTTTAGTATTCGTGATTGTTGCGGCATTGCCGTCAATCGGTGAAGTGGATTACCTCGCCATGCCAGCCGGAGGTTACAATAGCATTCTGGCGGCATCGGCACTGGCGTTTTTTGCCTACATAGGTTTTGAGGATATTGTGAAACTTGCGGAAGAAACAAAAAATCCGGAGAAGAATATTCCACGGGCTTTGTTTATTTCTGGCGCTATTGTCGTAGTGATATATATGCTGGTGGCAGTTTGCGTAGTCAGTGTTATTCCATACGAGGAACTGGGCAAATCCAAAAGCCCGCTTGCTGATGTGATGGGAACGACATATGGCAAAACAGGTATCCTCATTATTTCGGTGATTGCCCTGTTTGCAACAGCCAATACCATCCTTTCGAATATGCTGGGAAGCTCGCGTGTTCTGCTTCAGATGTCCAAGGAAACAAAAGCGATGAAACTGTTTTCGTTTGTTTCTCCTAAACGTAACACTCCTGTGGCGGCACTTATCTTAATCCTGGTGATTATGTGCGGATTTACCTTCATCGGAAACATTGAAACGATAGCCCGCATAGCTACTGCTTTCATTTTCGTCACCTTCATTGTTGTGAATCTTTCAGTTATTATTCTGCGCATCCGGAAGAAAGACCTGAAACGTCCCTACCGCATTCCATTTAGTATTAAAAACATTCCTGTAGTTAGTGTCCTTGGAATACTTATGACACTGGTTCTGCTTGGCTATACTGTTTACAGTCTCTTAGAATAAGTGGGGCTTCATACTGCACATCATTCAATTCTTCCAGCAACATTTCGGTGGTCGCGGTTTCATCAATATTTTGATTCACACCACAAATGCGGGAGAGAATTGGCACATTAAAATTCACCATCGGGAATCACCAACATTTATTTTTTTGATGCGATGCAACACCCCCGGTTGTGCATGGACAGAAAATTTTTTCATTTTATCGGTTGATGAAACGGCACATATATCACTCGAACTTTTTCCAAACCCCGCATCCGATGTTTTCACTTTGAAATCATCAACCCGGATTCAATCGGTTGAAGTTTACAATGCGGTGAGTGAGTTGGTGTTTTCAATTCCAAACCCGATTGCTGTCGGGCCAGTTAAAAATGCCATTCAGCTTTGTGCTGCCACATGGGCAGAGGGCGTTTATGAAGTGGCTGCTCACAATGATGATGAGCATAAACAATATAGGAGGATGGTGGTCGTGCGATAATTAGAAAACCCCAAAGCCACGCAACAGCCGCGACTTCGGGGGTTTTCTAGTTAAGCAGTACTCAAGGACACACTCCGCCAAACGCACTCATGAATAAAAGCAGGTCGCTGGTATTTACCACCCCATCTCCGCTGAGGTCGGCATCTCCACAATTTACTGTGCATCCAAATGAAGACATAAAGAGCAGCAAGTCGGCAGTATTGATTACACCATCATCATTCAAATCTTCGGGACATGCTGAAGGTAACTGGTTGAAGCGCGATATGTAAATACCATCGGCTCCGCCATAGGGATTTGTTTCTGCCCACGCCACTATCACGTTGGTGTCAGAAATGATAAGATGGTAGTCGCTGTAAAAAGGGAGGTAGAGTGCATTATCAATTAGCACCGAAGGACTCCATGCCAGAGTGCCATCGGGGTTTATTTTCTGTGCATTGAAACCACCGTATCCGATTGATGCTTCACTGCATACAATCATTTCGCCATCCGTTGTTACCACACATTCTGGATAAGGTGCGTAGTTGGACTGGCTGAACACTGCAATACCATCAACAGCCCATTGAATGGCACCAGTGTTTTTATCAATTTTCTGTGCATAGACATCGTAGTTGCCGGGGTTGGTTCCGGGTCTGCTATCGGCCCAGCAGACATAATAAAACTCTTCGTCCTGCTGCCAATGAGGCAATGTTTGCGTGCCATCGGCACCGCACACAATGGTGGTGCTGCCGCCCCACGCCCAGGTTCCATCGGGATTCAACTTGCGCATAAAAAGGTCGGTATAACCTTGCGGGCCGGTTGATTGGAAGAGAACTGCAATTCCATTGTCATCACTCTTTGCATCGTAGAAATAGTTGAGTCCGTTGGTCCCGGCCAATGCATCGAGAGGTCCCCACACGGTGTCGCCCGCAAGACTTACACGCATCACGCGTGCATGAGCGCCTGCCCCATTTCCATCGGTGTAGAAAAGATATTCTTCGTTCGTGCCGTCATTCGTTTTGTCAATGCCCCATGCACCGGAGTAATACTGCGAGCCTTCCGGTTCGCCATTGAACCATCCTGTTAAAACACCATCGCTGGTGAAGCGTGTTATGCGGTGACCATTGGCACCACCGCAATAAACTACCTCAGTAGCCACACAATATCCCAATCCATCTCGCATGAAACGGAATGAAGCAATGCCAAGAACGTAAGTTGGCGGAGCGCAAGAAACCTTTCTTGCCACGCACAAATCATTCGCCCAAAGTTTTGCGCCCTGGTTGTCGAGCTTTTGAAATTTTAATGAATCGTTGTTGTCACACCAGCCTAAAATCATCTCGCCATCCGATTCGCTGCGCATCACATTAAAAAAAGTATAACCGAGCAAAGGGTTCACTATGAGCCGGCCATTGGCCTCCCACTGGGGAACACCCTCCGCGTTGTAATGCTGGCCATAAATGTCAGTATCAACATAACCATTCACACGTGAGTCTAGCCAGTAAACAAAGGTGCCGCCACTGCCATCGGGCACTTGCTGAACTCCGTTCTGGTTCCATGCCACGTTGCTCACCAATTGCGGGTTGAGGGGGTCGCTGGTCCATTGGGCATGGGATAAGAAGCATACCACTAGGGCAGTTGCTGTAAGAATTGTTTTGGGTGTTTTCATTTTGTTTGTATTTGATGTAAAGATTCAGGAGAGTTTTTTCCGCAGCTTAAACATATTGAGTGTGCGGTTATGATTTTGAGGGAGCGAAAAAAGGGGTGGTCCTCTTCCGGCCTTCGGCCACCTTCTCCCCGCTTCGACCCTTCGACCGGCTCGTAATTGAATCCTTACACAACTTGCTTCACCTTTGCCGGTAATAATTTTGGCGACCAGTGCAATACAACAACAGGAACCAACGACCATATTGTCACCGCTAAACAAAAGCTATAACTAAAAAAATCAATCAAACAGAAGTTCTGTTTCAAACTGTCAGCAATTCTCGTATCCCATGAAAAACCTTCTACTCACCATCGTGGTCCTCACCGCAACCGGTTTTACAGCCAACTCCCAAACTCAACCCGCCCCCAATGGCGATTTTGAAGATTGGACTGGATTTGTTCCCGACCTGTGGTTCGTATCGGAAGCCCCCGGAAATGTGATGCTGATCAACCAGGTGCCGGGCAATGGCGGAGGCTCGGCCGTGCGGGTAGATGTGATTTACGACAGTGAACTGGAATCTTACCTCAACCCGCTGGTGCAAACCGGCCCACAGGAGGCAGGCACCTTTCCCATTGACGCACAATACACCTGGTGCCTCTTCGATTACAAGTTTCACAAAGTGGGTGACGATGGCTTCAACATCAGCATTGAAATGATGGACGACAACGACTTGCAAATGGGCTACGGCACCATTTACCTCGGTACCGAAACCACAACTTTTACCACCCAAAGCTTGCCCATCGGTTATATAGAACCAGCCACAAAGGCCCGCATCACTTTCACAATAACTGATCCTGACGAAGTGCCAGAAGAAGATGGCTCCTACTTCATTGTTGACAATGTAAGGCTGAGTGAAACCCCCTTGGACATGTCCACACCACCCGCCATGCCCGCATTGCAGGCCACATTATTTCCCAACCCGGCCACCCATGCCACCACATTAGGCATCACCCTGCCCCAAGCATCTGCAGTCGAACTTCGAATCACGGATTATAGTGGCCGGGAAGTGCAGCGCACCACCACACCCTGTTGCCTTCCGGTGCCAACCGGATTGCCGTTGATACAAGCGGGTTGGCTTCAGGGGGTTTTTTTAGTGGAAATAAGAACCGATGCCGCTCTTGTGTTGAGGAGGTTGGAATTGGAGAAATAATTTGGAGCAGTGCGGAGAATGGAGTACGCTTGCGGAACAACACCGCATCCCAAAGCAATAATCAACTAAGTAACCAATAACCAGGATGAAAAAACTTTTTATAGCAATCGTGGCCATAGTCACTATGGCCCAGCCGCATTTCTCCCATTCACAAAACATTGCCGCAGGCGCGGGACATTCGCTTAGCATTTGCGATGATGGCACCGCCATGGCATGGGGCTGGAATTTCTATGGTGCGCTTGGAAACGGAACCGTTACTGCCAGCAATATGCCTGTCCCCGTCAGCACCCTCGCTGGCCTAACTGACATTGTCGGGGGAGGCTATCATTCACTTGCCCTGAAAGATGACGGCACTGCCTATGCCTGGGGACACAATGGTGATGGCCAGCTTGGAAACGGAACCAATACTGATAGCACCATGCCGGTTCCGGTGAGCAACCTCACCGGCATCACCGCCATTGGAGTAGGGGGTTATCATTCCCATGTACTGAAAGATGACGGCACAGTGTGGGGCTGGGGTAGAAATTATTTTGGCCAACTTGGCGATGGAAGCAATGCGGATTCCAATACTCCTGTGCAGGCAAGTTCCCTCACTGGTATCATCGCCATTGCATCAGGAGGTTTTCATTGCCTCGCCCTGAAGAGTGATGGCACCGTGTGGGCTTGGGGAGAAAATTACTATGGTGAACTGGGAAACGGAACCAATACCAATAGTAATATCCCCATGCAGGTAGTTGGTCTTTCAGGTGTGATTGCCATTGCAGCAGGTGGCGGCCTGGGGCTTAGCCTTGCCTTGTTGACTGACGGGACAGTAATGGCCTGGGGCTCCAATTACTACGGTGAACTGGGAATCGGGACCAATACTAATAGTAATGTTCCCGTGCAGGTCAGTTTTCTGGCAGATGTGATGGCCATTGCAGCAGGCTCATTTCACTCCCTGGCAGTAAAGAATGACGGCACGGCCTGGGCCTGCGGATTGAATACCTACGGTCAACTGGGAAATGGAACCAATACCGACAGCAATGTTCCCGTGCAGGTGAGCAATCTTTCCGGAGTGCTCTCCCTGGCGGGTGGAAATAATCATACCCTTGCCCTGAAAACTGACGGAACGGTGGATGCCTGGGGAAGCAATTACGATGGTCAGCTTGGCACCGGAACCAACACTGCCAGCAATGTTCCCGTGCAGGTAACGGGGCTGTGCGGGATGGTCATCCGGGTTCATGAAATTACCCCACCATTGAGCATTTCTGTTTTTCCTAATCCCTTTGAAAATGAGTTTACCATTAACGGAACAAATGAAAAGGGAGAAGCCAGAATTTTTGATATAACCGGAAAAGAAATGATGGGGCAAAAGACTCTTAATAATGAAACCAAAATCAACATAGATGTCCTGACTCCAGGTTTTTATACGCTTGAGTACAGAGAAGGGCACAGCATTACGGAAGTTAAATTGGTGAAACTCTAACCACAGAGCAATCCGCATGTTAGCAGGTAAAAGAACTACAAAAGAAAAGTACCTTGGAAATTGGGATTGATAGTTTCGCAGCAGCCACCCTGGACAATAATAAAAGTACTGCAACCAACAGTTTGGAGGCCATATCCGAATTGCTTGAGAGAATAGAACAGGCAGAGGTTTCAGGCCTCGATGTATTTGGAATAGGGGAACATCACCGCAAAGAGTTTTTGGATTCGGCACCTGTAGTTATTCTTGCCGCAGCCGCAGGGCGCACCAAGCGTATCCGCCTCACCAGTGCAGTTACAGTATTGAGTGCAGCCGACCCGGTAAGGGTATTTCAAAACTTCGCAACGCTGGATTTGGTTTCGCAGGGTCGGGCTGAAATGGTGGTGGGGCGCGGTTCCTTTACAGAAGCCTTTCCGCTGTTTGGTTTAAACCTTCATGCCTATGACGAATTGTTTTCTGAAAAACTCAATCTCCTGCTCACTATCCGGGATAATGAAGTAGTGAATTGGTCGGGTCAATTTCGTCCCGAACTCAGGAATCAGGCTATCTACCCAAGACCGCTGCAACATCCGCTACCCATTTGGTTAGGAGTTGGCGGTACACCGGAGTCTTTTGCCCGTGCTGGCACGCTGGGACTACCGCTCATGGTGGCCGTAATTGGAGGTGATACCCACCGTTTCCGTCCGCTGATAGACCTTTATCGAGAGGCAGGAAAAAGGGCAGGCCATCTGCCGGTACAATTGAAAGTGGGATTGCACTCCCTGGGTTATGTGGCCAACACCACTGAGGAAGCTGCTGATGATTACTACCCAGGCTATGCTGAAACCTTTACACGTATTGGCAGAGAACGTGGCTGGCCATCTGTAACCAGGGCAGGTTTTGATGCCCAGAACGATGAGCGTGGTGCGTTGCTTATTGGTAACCCGGAAGATGTTGCCCGTAAGATTCTTCGTCATAGCGAAGCACTGGGTGGTATTTCAAGATTTAGTTTCCAGATGGATAATGCTGGCTTGCCACACGCAAAACTTTTGCAGTCAATAAAGTTAATCGGCAGCCGGGTGATGCCAATAGTGAACCCTTAGCGACTAAGCGATCACGGACACACATTGCCGAACACACTCGAGAAAATGAGAAGGTCGCCCACATTCACCGCACCGTTTCCATCCATATCGGTAAGACCGCAAGATGAAGCGCATCCAAATTCGGAAGTGAAGATGAGCTAGTCGCCCACGTTCACCACACCGTTATTATCAAAGTCGCCAAGGCATGTGCTGATGGCCAACATGGGTTGCTGAAAACCCTGGGTGATGATGATTCCGCCATTGCTTCCTGTTGCGGTTACTACTTCACCAACGGTGCAATCGCTTTGCAGTGTAGCACCGGAGTATGAAAACCCGAAGGAGGAGATTACGCTGCGCTCTATGCTTTGCGACAGAAGCAAGAGGTTAGAACAAAGAAGAAAGATGATGGTGATGACAAATGTTTTCATGTTGTAATTTTTTCAAAGTTATTTATGTTTCTGCTGTTTTGGTGGATAGTGAGTTAACGTTGTTCTTTGTTGAGTAAGCGGTTTTCGATGGAAGTAAGGCGCGTTTCAAAATCAAATTGCATTTGCACTTTTTCATTCTGGGATTGTTCAAGTGCGAGTTTCAATTCTTCAATCATCATCTGTTGCTCCTGCATCCCCTTTACCAATGGCACCACAAACAAACTATAGGCAACACTGTAATTGTCATTCTCATCTGCCGGTGCGTGTACTCCATTGAAGTTATAGCCGCTTTCCTCCATTGCCTGTTCCACTTCCTGGGCCACAAAGCCGCTTTGACGTATGGCAGTTGACGCGCTGAAATCTGTATCCTCAAAATGCCTTGCCTTTGTGCTGTCGGGCATGTTCTTGGTCAGGAACTCTTCAAACTTCTTGGTATCGAAATTATACTCCACCGGGCGCAGCAGTTTGATGAACTCAAGCCCTTTCACATCGCTTTCGGTTATGTTGTTTTTAAAGCGCCCATCCGAAGGGAATGAGTATGCCACCTGGCCTT
>JAWXCI010000023.1:0-13833 GCA_034408895.1 Flavobacteriales bacterium | reverse complement strand
CTTGCGATAGTTCAACGATGGGTCACCTAATTATTTCTACTTTAGGTTGAGGTATGGGAAAGTTCATTTGTTGCTTGCTTTAACTTCATGACCACTTCATGTCTGGACTTGTTGCCCATTGGCGAGTTCGCATTTTGAGGTTGGGCAAGGATTACATCAGAACATAAATTCCAATGCTTGAAGCTAAAATGATTCGGGTACTGAAGATCATGATGCAGCAGTTTTGGTTTCAGTCTAAAATTAAGACGAACGGCCACCTAACAATTACAGGATTACTGCAACTGTTTTTTTCTGACTTATGGGAATGGAATGAAACTGTAATCTGCCATCAGCACTTTAACTGAAAGTCTCCAGACTGTCATCTGCTCTCCACCACCACCTTCACTCCGGCCTTTCCATTCACTTGCAATGAGTAAATACCAGCAGAAAGATCTTTGACATCTATCAGAACAACATGTCGGTTTTCGTTGAATGATCTTTCCATCACCACTTCACCAATGACATTGCACATCCTGATGTGTCCAATAGGTTGTGTCGAATGAACGGTCAACTTGTCATCGGCAGGGTTCGGCCAAAGACTGAATGCACCTGTCATGTTTGATTCCTCAACACCAATGGTACAATCCTGCGCAGGATTTGTCCATGTGGGATAACGTATTTCATCAATACGCAATTGGAAATTATTTGCTGAATTGAAATGGCGAAATGCGATGTAGATGTTTTGCCCCCACCATGCACTCAGGTCGGCAGCGCGGTATTGCCACTCGTCACCTGAAATGGTTTCTTCCCAAAGAATAGTGGTGAAATCACCGGCTTCAATTCCTGTTGTGGATAGCAGCACCTGGTAGTGCTCTGACGTTTCTTCAAGCTGGCTTGCTGCGTACCATGTGATGTGTTCACCACCAATGGGAGTGAGTTGTGGAGAAACGAAATAACTATCCGGATCGAATGTGCCGAATGAATTGGAATAAACACTTTGAATGCTTTCATACCCGCCAACAGGTGCGTTGCCCTGCCATGTTGCACCGTCCCCATCGGCATCGGAAGTCGTCCAGCAATTGGGAGGGAAATTTTGTTCTTCAAACAACTCAACATTCTGTGCATTGTTCACCAGGTATGGAACACACATGGGGTTACCAATGATATTGGCATCCATCCATGCCATGCGGTTGACTGTCCATGTCTTCAGTTGCCAGATGGCTTCATCATAAGTAACCGGATAGGGCAATGCATTCGGCCACACATACACACCGAGTATTTGCCAGCGCAAGAAGTTGCGATCCACAGCACCTTCAAGGGTGAGGTGTGCAGCCATGGAATCAATTCGCGCTTCCATGGATTCATTGCTGAGGAGGTTGGTGCGCAGATAATCCCAGCGACACTTGAGCAGGTTGGTGAATACAGAATCCTGCCACATGCGTGGCCACCAGCTTGGGCCGGATGTGCCACATACCTGAAAGTTCCAATCATTGTCATCAGCACCATCGCAATAATCTGCATTGCCGAATGAGAGGTTAAAATCCCAAAGAGGGCCCGCAATAATTTTCCCGTTCTTGTCCTTTGAATAATAACTCGACAAGCGATAAGCATCCACGTTTTTTGAAAGTTCGTTCACGATGAAATTGTCAACGAACGATGCAAGATCAATGTATTTATCATAACGTTTTCCACCGAACATGTAGCTTTCATCGTTGATAGCATATTCAAAACTATCCACGTAAGCTTCGAGGTAATCCCGTTGTTCAGGTGTTACGATCTCCGGCCGTGGATAAACGAACTGGAACCAGGGATAAGCGTTGGGATCAACGGGAAGTGCAAATTCAGATTGCCAGCCGGTATCACCACCCCAATCCAAACGAAAAATGTAACCACCTGTGAGATCCTCTCCTGTGTTTTCATCAACGTTAAGGTCAGCAATATCCACACGATCATTCTCCTGTTTTATTTTTTCCATGAGGAGATAAATGCCATCATAAACATCATTGACATACAACTCGCAGTAACGTGTGCGGCTGTGGTAGTCGCCCATAGCGCGACCGAGATCCATGCTCAGAGCATTTTGTAGAAGAGATTTTTCAGAGTAGGGTGAGTAGAGAATCCAGTCTTCATCGGCAGGAAGACCTAAAAATGTTGTATCCAAGTCATTCCCGAAATTATCCTTTGTTTCCAGGCCATAAGATTTTTTAGGGAAGCCCATTGTGCTTTGCCCGCGCAGTTCAATATCAATGGTTCCTTCGTAAGTAAATGGATCAGTTTTATAGTTGAGATTTCCTTCACCATTATCAATCACTTGCATGTATGCAATAACTCCAGGCTCATCAGGAATTCCCTGGCCGGCAGTGTTGATGTAAACAAGGGGAAGATTGGAGAATTCAAATTGGAAGGGATCGGGTTCAGGATTGAGAACTTCATCGGTGAATGTCAGACTCCATTCGTACAGCCAACCACTATCGGCAAACCAGTATGTATCCCAGAATAAAAGCGTCCATGTGCCGTTTGGATTCTGGCTGTTGTTGATGTCGTTGAGGTTGCCTTCGGGATTGTAAGTGCCGGTGAAAGGTGGCGCACCGGATGTGATACTGAAGAAAGCATTTTCCGTGAAGCAGGTATTGATATAACCATCTTCACTTCCGCCATTATCGGTGGATAGTTCCACTTGCGTTCCATCTGGAGCGATGAGCCACATTTGTACATCGGCATCCCATGAGTGATAGAAATTCATGCAGATTCTTTCGATACCGAAACTAAGATCAATGGCATTCGGTAATCCGCTAACTTCGATGTAGAACGAATAAAAGCTGCCATCATCGGGCACTGCCACATCAGGAGATGCTGTGAACGTTTGCGAGTAAGCGTGAATTGAAATGCAAGACAGGACAAAGAGTAAAAGTTTCCGCATGGTTGAATCTTGGTATTGTGCGAAGGTATGAACTGCGTTGCCAAATAGTGACGCCTGTATTTCTCAATCATAATACCCCAACAATCCCAGCACCTCTCTCGGTTTTTGTTCCTGCGCCCAGAGTTTAAATTTCAGTTTTCCTTTTGGGTCTTTGTCAATGAGCACATGTTTGGGCTGTGGAATGAGACAGTGGTGAATGCCACCGAATCCGCCAAGTGTTTCCTGGTAAGCACCGGTATTGAAGAAGCCGATGTATTGATCCTGGTCGGGGTAATACTTCGGCAGGTAAATGGCGTTGGTGTGTTGTTCGCTGTGTAATAGTCATCACTATCACAAGTAAGTCCCCCGAGGAAAACACGCTCATATCCCTCATGCCAGTTGTTGATGGGCAGCATGATGAAACGCTTGTTGATGGCCCAGGTATCAGGAAGCGTGGTCATGAACGATGAATCAATCATATTCCACTTCTCCCGGTCGTTCTGTTCTTTCTGATGAATAATTTTGAAGATGGCTCCACCACTCTCGCCCACAGTGAACGAACCGAATTCGGTATAGATGTGCGGCACAGGTACTCCCGCATCTTCACATGCGGCCTTTATCTGTGTCAGGATTTCAGTCACCATGTATTGGTAATCGAAAGCGAATACCAGTGAATTCTTGATGGGAAATCCGCCACCGATGTTGAGGCTGTCGAGTGTAGGGCATACCTCTCGCAACTCACAATACACCTTCAGGCATTTCGCCAATTCATTCCAGTAGTAGGCAGTGTCCTTGATACCACTGTTGATGAAGAAATGGAGCATCTTGAGCTTTAAATTCGGGTCATCATGAATGTTTTTCTTGTAGAAATTCTTGATGTAACGGTACCCTATTCCTAACCGTGATGTGTAGAACTCAAACTTCGGTTCTTCTTCGCTTGCTATGCGGATGCCGATGTTCATTGGCTCTTCCACCATTCCCTGGAATACTTCAAGTTCGTATTCATTATCAATGACAGGAATAATGTCATGGAAACCATCCTTGTGAAGTTCGAAAATCTTATTTACATATTCCTGCTTCTTGAACCCATTGCAGATAATGCGCTGTGTCTTGTCCAGTTTATGCAATGTGGCAAGCCTGCGTATCACGTCAATATCATATCCTGACGAGGTCTCTATGTGCACATCGTTTTCCAGCACACGCTCTAACACGTAGCGGAAATGTGAACTCTTGGTGCAGTAGCAATAGTGGTATTCGCCCTGGTAGCGCACCTGCCTGCGGGCAGTCTCGAACCATTTCTTTGCCCGCTGGATGTTCTGAGAAATTTTTGGTAGGTAAGTGAACTTGAGTGGCGAGCCATACTTCTTCACAAGATCCATCAATGGAATGTCATGAAAAATAAGTTCATCCTTGTTCAGCCTGAATTCATCCTGCGGCCAGTCAAACGTCTGTTCGATAAGGTCGAGGTATTTGGTCTTCATTGTGGATTACGTGGAATGATATTATGTTTTGAATGAATTGCGAGTGCAAGTTTATTTCATTGATGCGGGTGGAGCCGGAAAATTTTTTTCTCAACGAGAAAGGTATGGGATTATCACAACCACCTCTTCTTCCGAAAATAAAGCAGCATCCCAACTACAATTATCAACATCAGACCCATTAACGATGGATAACCATAATGCCATCTCAACTCAGGCATGTAATCGAAGTTCATTCCGTAAATACCTACAATGAAAGTGAGCGGAACGAAAATGGTAGTGACAATGGTGAGCACTTTCATCACCTGGTTGGTGCGTATGTTGAGGCTGCTGTGGTATAGATCGAGCAGGTTGGCGAGCATCTCGCGATACACCGCAAGGTTTTCCGATTCGTAAATAATGTGGTCGTAGAGGTCGCGGTAGTATTTCGAAATTTCATCATCCAGTTCCCGCGTCACTGTGTTGATGGCCTCCTTCAGCGGATCAATGCTGCGTTTGAAATCGAGAAGTTCCTGCCGAAGACGGAGAATCCGATGGAGTGTAAATTCAGTGGGACGTTTCAATATGGATGCTTCAAGCACTTCAATTTGTTTGGCCAGTTCCTCGCTCACATGAATGTAATTGTCCACTACAGTGTCAAGCAAAAGATAGGCGAGGTAGTACGCATCCTTACTGCGCACTTTTCCTTTTGCGGTGCGAATGCGTTCGCGGATTGGATTAAAACTATCGCCCGGCCGCTCCTGGAACATGAGCAGGAATTTGTCACCGATAATGAGTGAGAGTTGCTCACTGTTGAGTTCTTTTGATCCTGCCTCAAGTTCCAGCATCTTTAGAGTGATGAAGGTGTAGGCATCGAAGAACTCCACTTTGGGGCGGCTTTGGCTGTTCATCACATCTTCGAGTACCAGTGGATGAATGTCGAACATTTTGCCTAGCGATTCCACAATGCGGCCATCATGAATTCCATCCACATCAATCCATGAAACAGAATCGGACGCGGTGAAGGCAGCACACTGTGAAATTTCTTCAATGCTGAGTTCACGAAAGGTACTTTGGTTGTAATCCAGCACGCGAAGGCGAACTTTCGCATCGCGATGTTCGCCCACGTATACCAGCGATTCAGGCATCATGCCTTTTTTGTGTGAACGACTTGCGGAGTTTTCGAGTGACATTGTTCTTTTGAATATGACTTTGCAAAGAAGCGGAATTTGTATTGGGCATCAACACGAAGTCTTGAATAATTCTTCTCATTGCGAAGGATGGCAAGGTGGAATGAATGAGATGTTCGCGGTCGCAATAATTTCATGAAAAATGAAAGTACACCTCATAGCAATTGGCGGAAGCGCCATGCACAATCTCGCCATTGCCCTTCACCAGAAAGGATTTGTCGTTTCCGGAAGTGATGATGAAATTTTTGAACCGAGCAGATCGCGATTAGATAACCACGGGCTGCTGCCGAAGACCATGGGTTGGTTTGCAGAAAATATTTCCTCGCATCTTGACGCTGTGATTGTGGGCATGCATGCACGGGCCGACAATCCCGAATTGTTACGAGCACAGGAACTTGGCCTCCGAATTTTTTCATACCCCGAATACATCTATGAGCAAACACAAAACAAAAGGAGGATTGTAATTGGTGGAAGCCATGGCAAGACCACCATCACCTCGATGATTCTCCATGTGATGCAAGAGTGCAGTATGGATTGCGATTACATGGTGGGTGCACAACTGGCAGGTTTCGATTGTATGGTTCGGCTTTCTGAAACTGCAAAAATTGCAGTGATTGAAGGCGATGAATACCTGAGTTCCCCCATTGACCGAAGGCCGAAGTTTCATTTGTACAAACCGCACGTTGCATTGCTCAGCGGCATAGCGTGGGATCACATCAATGTGTTTCCAACGTTTGACAACTATGTAGAGCAGTTCAGCATTTTCCTCGACAAAATTGAACCCAATGGCGTGCTCATTTATTCAGAAGACGATGAACATGTAAAACGACTTGCAGAAAATCATCCAACTTCATTTGGCAGAATTCCATACACCACTCACGAACATGAAATAAAGGATGGCGTCACATACCTAATCACTGAATCAGGTGAAGTGCCGCTGAAGATTTTCGGCAATCACAATTTGCAAAACCTGGAAGGGGCAAGGCTGGTGTGCAACGAAGCAGGAATAAACGATGAAGCATTCTACAAATCGATTCAATCATTCAGTGGTGCATCGAAAAGACTTGAACTGGTGAAGGAAGGCACGCACTCGGTAATCTACAAAGACTTCGCACATTCGCCATCAAAACTGAAGGCCACAACCGCTGCATTGAAGGAACAATACGCAACAAGAAAACTCGTGGCATGTATGGAGTTGCACACGTTCAGCAGCCTTAACGCAAATTTTCTTATGGAATACCACGGTGCAATGGCCGCAGCTGATGTGGCATTTGTCTATTTCAATCCGCATACCATTGAACACAAAAAACTTGCGCCCATATCACTTGAACAAGTGCGCGCATCATTCGGAACTGAAAACATCCGGGTGTTTACAGACTCAAAAGAACTGGTTAATGAATTGAAGAAAATGAACTGGCACGACACCAATCTCCTGATGATGACCAGTGGGAATTTTGATGGGGTGGATATTGGCAGCCTTGCGGAAGAACTCTTATAACTACCTTCCGAACCAAATCAATTAAAACTCCATATTATGTCTATTGTAAAAGTGATCGAGGTAATCTCGACTTCAGAAAAAGGTATTGACGATGCAGTGCGCAGTGCTGTGAAAGAAGTAAGCAAAACAGTTCGCAACATTGACTCCGTTTATGTCAAGGACATCAATGCTCATGTAAAGGATGGTGAGGTAACCACGTTTGGTTGCATTTGCCGGATTTCCTTCCGGGTGGATTGAATAAAGGGCACTCTAAAAATCCCGGATACTTCGTTACTCAACTTTTTTGAATTCCTCATTTGCACCTGGTAAATTCCAGGTTCCAAAAAGTTGGAAGCCTAGTCTTAGGAATTTTTAGAGCGCCTTGTAGTAATCCTTTTAAGGAGAAGCGCAAAACAACTTCAACTAATTGTTGACAGATGCTTTGCGCTGCTTAATGCACTATCAATTTGTACTTCAATTCAACTTTTCTAGTTCGGCATCCAGTTGAGCGAATGTGAATTCCTTGTAACCCTTAAGGTCGAAAATTTCTTCGCTTGTCGTGGTATTCATACTGGTCATGTACGGTTTTGAATTGCTGCACGCGATGCCCAACACTTTCACTTTTTTATCAGCGGGCACATCCTTAAATACTATTCGTGAACCTTCGTTGTATCCCTGTAGTATAGAATTCATATCCTCGAACACAAGGTTCACTGTGGCATCTCCGCCCCAATCGTTCTGCACCACGAAGTCAATCAGTTTTTCTTCAGTGGTAAATCGATCGCAATTGATCCAACCAAGTTGTGACGAATTGAACACATAGTGGTCCAGGTCCTCCTTTTTAATGGCGGCCAGCGGTTGTCCGGGATTTTCTTTATCTGTGTTACGCGCACGGAATTGTTTAGCCCATTCCTCTCTTGTAACCACTTTCGCTTTACCAATTGTAATCTGGCATTTGTTGCTGGTGTTGTACCCACCAACCAGTTCATCCAAATCAAGTTTGGGGATGCCGCGTACAAACTGTGTGATGAGCGAGTCGTACTCAGGAGTGCTCTTCTTACCGAAATACCAATCACGGATGCTTCCCTTCTTGTCCAATGAAAAGATGACCTGGCTCTCAAGACCAAGTATGCAGAAGTCATCAATCATCTTCTCTGATGGATTAAACGTGCTGAGAAAATAATTGCTGAGGGTCTGGTTGTTTTCGTCCAACTTCCAGGCGTAGCCCTTCGTGTTGTACTTCCATCCGCTGAGCAACTTTGATTCATTGAGTGAGATGAAACATTCACCGGCTTTCACAAGCGGAGAGTATGCTCCATTATCACTGGTGGTCACAATGATTTCCTCACCGGTATCTTCATCCACATACATGAATGAATTTTCACCGAACAACGAACTCCACTCGCCATCACCGTCTTCCCAACTGGTTTCATCAACATCCTCTTCTCTACTTTCAATTTGGTCTTCCACTTTCCAGTTCACCAGTCCTTGTTTATCGCGGGTGCCATAGAAAATTTGCATGTTGTATCTGTCATCACGCGGGAACATTACGCGGAAAGATTTGGCAGGGCGCAGTTCCAGTTTCTTTCCATCACTCCATGCTTCCACGTACACCGTGCCTGCACTTTCAATCAGGCTGCCGTTGCTTGTGGTGGTCAAGTTGGCCTTTATGAAATCAGCATCGGAGTAAAACTCTTTCACCGTGATGGTAATTTCATCTTTCGGAGTTCTTCCATCGGGATAAACAAAAATGTCCGGAGGAAAGCGAAACTCAGTGCCTTCTTTAGCATGCACTGCTGTCTCTGTTTTCGGATTGATAGTGAATGTCTGCGGTTCGTCATTCCACCGGTAGTAAATATCAACAAGACCTGTTATTGCCTGATCATTCAACTTGAAATCAGTTGTCCTCTTATATGCAATAGGCTCAGCAGATGCATCGGTCATGGCTGCCAACATTTCATTGGGCACACCGGAAGAAGCATTCATGGATGATGGTGAATCCGCATCATCGCACGCACAAAAAAGAAAGGAACACAGGGTAGCAAAACACAACAAATGATGGTTTGTTTTCATTTTCCTTTTAGGATTTAGTCGGTTATTACTTGCAGGTTAATTGATTGCCAGCGGTGGTTTAAGCCGCGGACAAAAAGGGAAACGAAGTGCAAAGAGGATTATTGCGAGAAGAGTTTCAACCTGGAGCAAAGAAGACACAAAGCGTTGAACAGACCTCCTTCAGAATTTGACATTCAAACCCAATCCCAAAATGTAATTCTAAATCACAAGTCCTGGAGGGAGGCCGCGCGAACAACCTTATATGTTTGATTTTTAGTCAGAGTACTCTCGTTGCGGTGTGAATCCAAGATATCTGTTTCATTTGACCGAGGAAGAATTCAGGCGAATACTTGCCGAAGAGTTGAAAATCATCATCAAAGGAATGCTGCCACAACTGAGTGTTCAGGACTCAAGTAACGAAGAGGAACTCTGGTCCAGGCGGCAAGTGATCGAACATTTCGGCATCACGTTCACCACCTTGCATAAATGGATAAAGCGTTCGATTCTACCAGTTCCATTCAAAGTTGGCAGAAGAACTTATTTCAGAAAAGTAGACATTCTTAAAATCCAATTGCAACAACTGGAAAAATGAACTCAGGCGAATATGACATACGCGAACACATCATTTCCCTGTTTGTGAGGGTTGTCACCGCAGCTCACACTCGCAATTTTACAAGCCGCACAAATTTCTCGTTCGTATTACCCGAACTCATTTTGATTTCTCACGAGTCTATGCCACTCTTCTCGAGTTCAGAACTGGATCAATCCGAATAAATGCGCATCGATGCACATGGATGTGAAAGAAACATGGACAGATGAAATGGAGTGTCTGTATCAATCCGCTTCAAAACGTTTCAATGCGGATTTCAGAGCTTGGCAGTGGCAGGTAAAACGCGTCTATGCGCAATGATGTTTAACAGGCTGCGATTTTGGCAAGTTGTAAATATGGATTTCTTATTTGAGTTTTGCGTTGTTTGCTGAAACTGACGTAAGCAACGCTGAGGAGCAACTCGCCAGAGATAAGCCCAATGCTAAGGAGTAGTGTCACGCTGGTGCCGCTGCCTTGATTGGTGGCGGCACTTTCTTTCGTGAAGTACTCTAGAGCCTCTGGAGGCCGAATTTTGCATGTGAATTGTTGAATGAAATATATGGTCTATTTCAATATCTACGGGTGGTGTGAAAAGTAGATAAGCAATCCGAATGTAAAATTTGAAGTCGCCCTAATTACTCCCACTGAGAACTTGCCATCGCAAGCAGGCAACTCTATTACCTCAATCCAGCATTTCGTATTTCAATAAGCAACTTAAGCGCATGTCGGGTTACGCACTGAGCAACGAACCCATGAGCAAGGACGCTTGGCAGAAATGGCATAAGGCCTATGGTCAAAGCCCCCTACTTTTGAATAAAATTTCAAAGCTGGTGCACTGGGAAGCATTAACAAATATGGAAAGCTACTATCCCTTCGGGATGGGGATGCCGTGGCGCGTTTCAGCAGGGGATTACCGCTACGGTTTCCAAGGCCAGGAGGGGGATAATGAGATTACCGGAAGCGCCATTTCTGCCAAGCGTTCAAACACTTTATCTGTCTCCGAGTCTAACTATATCTGAGAGAACGCAACATACTTGAAGAACTCCTTGCTGTGGGCTGTATGCCCTGATATTTTTCGAACTGCCTGTTCGGGCATTCCAAGCCGCAACATGGTTGTAATCCCCGTTCTACGCATAGTATGTGTTGTAAAATGGTCTGTCATTGTTTGCAGTCCCGAAGGGACGGTCTTTTGGTAATGATGGATTACAGCCATTAGATGTAGCCGAGCGAGCCATAGTCATCTTAACACGATGTACAGTGTGCACGGCTGAAGAGAGGATGTGATGTTGTTGTTACCAAAAGCCCGTCCCTCCCGGACTTGTGAAAAGAAGTCAATTGAAGTAATTGAATCTATTCCCACCACGATTAGCCTCACGGACTCATTTCACCAGCAATACTTTCTGAAATTTCTCTCCTGTCTGCAATTCAAAAGAAAGATGATAAGTGCCGCTGGACCATTGCGCACAGTTTATTTCAGTGCTATGGAAATGCTGAATGGTCAGAATTAGTTTTCCACCTGCATCCAGCAAATCGAGTGTTGCTACTTCAATGGGTGAGGTTATGTAAAAGCTATGGTGGGCGGGTAGGGGATAGAGCGTGATAAATGATGCTGCACTTTCATCTACACCTATTATTAAATCGCCTCCTATGCAATCCTGGTCAATACCATCATTGGCAATTTCAATTGCGCCAGGGTATATAGATTCTTCCAAGTCGTTACAATCTTCATCTATTCCACTGAAGCCATCATTGTCCACATCCACCAGATCACCATCGGTGCAATCCTGATCAATGGCATCGTAAGGAATTTCTTCTGCGCCTGGATAAATAGAATCATCGGTGTCGTTGCAATCATCATCGGGTCCGTTCACTCCATCGTTATCCACATCCACCAGATCACCATCGGTGCAATCCTGGTCAATAGCATCGTAGGGAATTTCTTCTGCTCCCGGATAAATGGAATCATCCGCATCGTTGCAATCGGTAAGGTTGTCAAAACCATCTTCGTCAATATCAACTACTTCAACAATGAGGTCTTCACCATCACAATCCTGGTCAATACCATCATTGATAATTTCTTCGGCACCTGGAAATAATTCATTGTTTCCATCATCACAATCTCCCATCTCAGGGGAGAAGCCATCATTATCTTCATCATACTGGCAGAATACATCATTGATGATGGGTGCATTGGGATTGAAGTTGATGGCAGCAGGGTCGGTGCATCCAATCACGGAATCATCGAAGAACCATTCGTCTTTGAATGCACGGTAAGTATTGTATCCGAAATCAAATCCATACTCGAGAACAATGGTTGAGTTCTCGTCTACCTCAGTAACTCGCGCTCCCCAGTCGTCATTCACCACGTTTCCCCAATTGATAAAGGTGTGTCCACCATCGAGTCTGCGGCATCCACCCATGCTGGGTGCAAAAAGATTTTCGGGATGGGTGTATTCCCAAACTTTGTTTACGGTCATTGTGTTTTCATTCACCTCGTATTCCACGCAACTTGAACGCTGTGGATTGTTGTAATTGCCATTGTTGTAAACCGTAAAATGACCATTGTCCAATTTGCGGGCATCATGCTGGAAAGTAAAACCATCATCGTTTAAAAAGCTGAACTGGTTCATGATGCCATTGCCCAATCTCCAAATAATGTCCCCGGTCTGACCATCAATTTTTGTGATTTCATCAATGTTGCGAAATGAAATGTGGATGTTGCCCTCGGCATCACGCTCAATGGAGTTGCCGTGCCACAGGTCTAGATCATACCCGGTGAGGTCAAGGTGTTCGTTTTCTGTTGGTTCAAAATAGTCCCATGTGCGCCATTGCATAATGAGGTCATCGTTTTCATCTATTTCCTGCCACACGTATCCTGTTACATCGGCTGCCGGGTTGCCGCCCGGTACCCACTGACTCATGTCGTAAAACTGGTGGTCATAACACTGCAAATAATAATGGCCATCGGGATAGTACATGCACTCGTGATCATCGCATAAATAGCCGTTGAGCATTTCAAGTATATCCACCAGCTGGGTAAATTCATTCATTACCGACCACGTTTGCGGAATGCGGTTGAAGTAAGTAATAAGTCCATTTTCATTGGGCTTAAAATCGTTGCCGGTATCATCGCCTTCCTCGAACCAAAGCGGCACTCCACCGCCAGCGCTGTCTAGTATGGCATTGAATTTTGCCATTCCTGTGGTGTTCATAAAAATGTTTCCTGGTGCCGGGTTGATATTTATCAGTTCGGTGATATTCGGATAGTCGCGGTCGCCTTCCTCCACTTCTTCTTCCACTGGAAAAGGACCATAGGAGGGTGGCATTTGAGATGATGTGGTGAATGAAAAACTGATGGCATCAAGCAGTTCGTTGTTGGCAGACAACCGCAATCCGCCAATGTTCACCTCGACCAATTCATTCAAGGCAAAATCGGTGAGGGGATCCACCTGCATGGTCTTGCCATCGGATGCCAGCCACACATTGCAAGTATGCAATCCGCTTTGCATTCCCTGAACTGAAACCAGTGATGCATTTTGCTCAATGCCGGAGATATCCAGCAATTCGCCATGCCTAAACACTATGCGGCTATTGATGTGGTGCATGGCAGAACCGGGTTTTGGCGAGATGAACTGGAAGCACAACTGTTGTTGATTGAAACAGGTTTGAGCATCTGCAACAATGCACAAGAAAATGAAAGCAAGTGTGATAGGGAGTTTCATAAGTGTTTTTTGAAATGAGCGGGGAAGATAGTTGCACGCATGGGCAATAACCACACAAGGAGATCACATGATATTGCTGAGCCGCGGCAAGTGGACTATTAGAAGTTTGTTAAAAGGAAGACCTGAAGTAGAGGTGGGTGATGCGGTGCAACCGGTTCTTTTAACAATGTCAAGAACCCGGTCAATGGCTGGCCAGAGTGTATGCTCCCTTATGGGGATGTCAATTACCTCAACACCGTCACGCTCCCAGATTTCTTGAATGCGTCTCCTTCGTATCCTTTCACTTTAACCAGGTAGTTATATACACCATTGGGCACAAAGTATTCTCCGCTATCGTTGTCAGCAATCCATGGTGTAGTTACATCGGTTGTCTGGAAAACAACATCACCCCAGCGGTTAAATACCAACAACTCAAATTCGCGGATGTTTGCGCCTTGCACCAGCCACACATCATTTATTCCGTCACCG
>JAWXCI010000022.1:0-21351 GCA_034408895.1 Flavobacteriales bacterium | reverse complement strand
GCCCGGAATCCGAGTTTTACAAGGTCGAGCTTTTGTACAAAAGCATCCATCACCCGCACGGGATTGTCGGCATGGATGTGGTCTTCGCTGCAGTGCATGATGATTTGATGTCGCGATTGTTGTTGAATAAAATCCATGCGGCAAGGTGCATTCTTTACGATGTTTGTACCGCATTCATCAGTCTGATTTTATCCTGTGAGTAATCAACAAGAATCAAGTAGGGTAAATTCACAGTCTGACGTTAGCACCAAGCGTATGCCAGCAGAACGACACATAAAACTCGGACGACAAACAGCATTAATTTCATTCTTGCTCGGGATAGTTATTTTTTGACTTTACTGGCAGTGTAAACACCGGAGACCTTCTTCTCTTTATGGCTGCTTATGGATGCACATCCAGTTGCGGAAATGCTGACTTCACCAATGACGGAACTGTAAACACCAGCGACCTTCTTTTATTCATGGCAATGTTCGGGAGCATGGCACCGTGAGGCTGTTAGCGCGGGAATGGAAATTTGACCCGGTGATCCTACCTTCGTTCCTCCAAAATCCAATTCTCATGAACAAGATTTTACTATTCATTTTTTGCATTGCCTTCATTTCGCATCATGCATTTTCACAAGGCATCTGCAATCCTGCGGGCAACATCATCATCTATTCCAATTACGATGGTGGCAGCCTCACCATCAATATTGATGATAACGTGGCCGATATTAAAATCGGCTTGTGTTCCTATGAACCGCTCAGTGTAAACATCACCGGAACGTATGCCGGAAATGTGACTGAAGTGCTGTGGGCTGGCTACACCCTTGATGGCACGAGTGTCACCGGTGTTGATGCTGGATTGGTAGAACTTCTTCAATATCCACCTGCAACATTGTATGATCCGGATGGAAATCAAAACATGGTTTGCGCTTATGAATGCGACACGGCTTTTGTGCCTGGCGGATGCAACACTGTGGACCAGGCCACCGATTATTTTCTTACGAACCTCAGCGGAAGTTTGCGTTACTCCTATTTCCAGTACGGTGTGTGGAGCGGTGGCAACTACAACATAAGCGATGGAGGAAACTGCTGCGTGAATCCCGGTTGTACTGCCGTGGTGGAAGCCGGAGGCAATGTTATTATTTGTGAGGGCGACAGTGTCCAGCTTGCCGCCATGGGCGCCACGGATTACCAATGGAGTGTTAATGATGCGGTTATTGACTGTGAACTTCCATGCACGGATTTGGTAGTGTATCCAACGGAAACCACCACCTATAGCGTATTGGGCACCGATGAAAACGGATGCACGGGAACCGATGCAGTTTCCATAGTCGTGAATCCCGCACCGGAGATTGGAGTGTTTTTCGATGGCATTGTCATTTATGCTTCAGGAGGAATTTCTTATCAATGGTTTCAAGATGGTGCCCCAATAAATGGTGCCGTGGGCAATTCATACATACCCAGTCAATCAGGAGAATACTTTGTGGTGGGAGTGGGGGCAAATGGATGCGTGGCTTCAAGCGAATCCATTTCTGTGGTCATAAATGCTGTTAGCGAAATGATTTTGAATCCTGGATTTTCTGTCTTTCCAAATCCTGCGGATGAGGTGTTGCATGTCTCGTTGAACAACACGTCAATTTACTATTCAACGACTGCTTCTGTTTGCACAGCAATGTTTGTCGCGAATAATATTTCTGTGGATTATTCAGTTATGAATTCAACCGGAAGAATTTTATTGAGCGGAAGCTCAAACGAAATCTCAGAATACATTTTCGGGATGTCAACCTCTTCATTGCCCAACGGTTTCTATTTGCTTGAACTCAATTTTGAGGGTACTAAGAGTCACCTGAAATTTTGTGTTCAACATTGATGAGTACACAATAAAAATGTTTTGATTCGGTTTTCCATTTTGTGAACCTCAATATTCACATCATGAAAAACCAACTGCTCATTTTTTCATTCATCATTCTTCCAGCATTCTGTTTTTCACAAAACAGATCAGACACTGATAAGGAAAGCGGCAAACTCCAACTCGGTGTTCGCAGCACCTTCAGTTCATTTACCGATGCGGGCCACAATGGCCTCGGCACAGGAGGACAGTTCCGGTTGAAACTCGGCAACCGCCTCAATACAGAATGGTTTGCCGATTACATCAAAACAAACATTGCCTCCCTCGCCATGCGCACCGACTACCACATCGGTTGGGCAGTGCAGTATTATCCGCTGAACAACATCATTCAACAAGGGCAACTCACTCCTTATATAATGGCGGGGCATTGCTTTGACAAAACGGAAGTTGAAAAAACGTATGGCAATGATGGGCCTCTGAGTCGCTGGAGTTCAGCAGTTACAAGCGGACTTGGCACCCACTACAACATCACCGACAATTTTGATATTTCACTTTCTGGTTTGTACATGTTGCATCTTGGCGATGAAATCCATGTTGCCGTTTCTGAATCCGGGAATGAAGCTGAAATAGAAGAAGAGGATGCTCATCTTGGAGGGCACCTTCTTTTTTCGCTCAGCCTGAATGTTTACATGGGTGACTTGTGGGGCAAGCAGGTTTCAAATTGAAGTCAGTATGAAAAAAATTCCTTGCATTACTTTTTTCATTTTTTGTTTTTCATTGTTCATAAAGGGACAAGAAGAATCAGGGCAATACATCCGCAAGGGATTATTTCGATCCGCGGGAACATTTGCTGCGGGAACTTTTTTGCATTCGGGAAACAGTACAATTTATTTACAGGGTACAGCGGAGTATTACCTCAACGAAAAAGTTTCTTTGCGGGGAGATGGGTTTTATGGATTGAAAGTTTCTGAAGAGGAGCATGAACTCATGAAGCTTTATCTCATTTCCAACGACCAGTTGTTCTCCGGAGCGAGTTATCATTTCAAGACAAACTCACATCTTGATGCATTCGTTGGCCTGCAAACAGGAATTGCCATAGCTCGATCTGGAATCGAATACGGCCTGCTCGAATTAGTATATCCTGAAAAGCCTGTAGTAAATCCGTTGTTTGCTGTTAATGCAGGACTCAATTATTATTTCCAAAAATGGTTTCATCTTTTCCTTGAAGCGAGGTATGTGCATGCAACACACATCGCTCGTGGTGGAAGTATTCCGCTTTCGGAATTGCGTTTTTCTTTCGGGCTGGGGTGGAATATGAATTTCATTCGTGAGAAAACAGGAACCTGAAAGTAAAGGGAGGTTGTAACCATCTTCAGGCAGTGATGGGGTTCAAAACTTTTCGTAGAACGACCTTTATCTTTACCTCTATAAATTCCAAAAATCATGAGTCGTTTTTTCTTGCTTTCATTCATCCTTTTTTCTTTCAATCAATTTTCTTCTGCACAGACAGAAGATGTTGGTCTTCCGCACAACCTCACGCCCGAGGAAATTGAAGCCGCAGAGTTCCAGGTAGGTGATGTACGAAACATAACCACTCCACCACCTTACACCAATATGCGCACCATGGCCGAGTGGGAAGAATTGCAAGCATTGGTGGTTTCATGGATTTCATATCCGATCATCAACAAAAAAATTGTGGCCGCAGCTAAACTGGAATGTGAAGTCATTATCCTCACTTCAAACATTGCAACCACACAGAGCTACCTCACTGCAAACAATGCAGGCGGTCCACCAATGACTTTGGACAATATCACCTTCATCCAGTCGGGACTCAATTCTGTTTGGCAACGCGACTATGGTCCTAACAACGTTTATGGAAATGAAGTGGATAATCTTTTTCTGGTGGATTGGATTTACAACCGCCCACGCCCGCTCGATGATTTGACTCCTGATGCAGTTGGCAACAACCTTGGGCTTTCAGTTTACAACACCACTGTGGCACCCAACAACCTGATGAATACCGGTGGAAATTTTATGAGCGATGGATTCGGAACCGCATTCGCATCGGAACTTGTGCTAATGGAAAATATGGGAGGCAGTGCAGGATGGACCAACTTTCCCAATCACACAGAAGCACAAATTGATGGCATCATGAACGACTTCATGGGAATTGACAATTACATAAAAATGCCTGTGCTACCATTCGATGGAATTCATCACATAGACATGCACATGAAGTTGATTGACGAAGAAACCATCCTTCTTTCAAAGTATCCTGAAGGCGTGGCAGATGGGCCGCAAATAGAAGCGAACATAAATTATGTGCTCAACAACTTCACTACAAAGTGGGGAACACCATTTAAGATCATCGAGATACCTGCACCACCCCAGCAGTCTAACGGGAACTATCCCGATGAAGGTGGCTGGTACCTCACGTATGCGAATTCGGTTTTTGTAAACAAGACTGTAATTCTTCCCACATACTACACACAGTACGATACCACCGCCATCCGCATTTACCAGGAGGCTCTTCCCGGATACAACATTGTTCCCATTGATTGCGACAACTCTAGTGCGAACATTATTTCGGCAGGTGGTGCCATCCATTGCATCACCCACGAAATTGGCGTGAATGATCCATTGCTCATCAGTTACAAAAATCTTGAGGACACGAACGACAACATCAATGCGTATCCGCTCACGGCTTACATCAATCACCAAAGTGGCATTGCGAATGCAACACTTTATTACAAGACAACATTGGGTGGAACTTATTCATCCATTGCAATGTCGGGTATTGGCGGAAACGAATGGACTGCTTCCATTCCAACCCAATCTTTTGGCACAACGGTTTATTATTATGTGCAGGCCATTGCGAACAACGGAAAAGTACAGGTGCGTCCAATCGTTGCGCCAGAAGGTTACAAATCGTTCAAGGTGATCGATGCAATTTTTGGATGCACTTCGCCAACGGCTTGCAACTATGATCCCGCTGCAACAATCAACAACGGAACGTGCCTGATGCCTGACGGATGCACAGATTCCGCAGCATGCAACTATGATGCATCTGCATTGTGCGATGATGGCAGTTGCCAGAGCGGTGCAATTCATCATGTAACAATCCTGACCGATTGCTGGGGAGAAGAAACTTCATGGACCATCACTAATACGGGCGGAACAATTCTCTATTCACAATCATCAGGCACATTGGGCGACCAACAGACTTATTCCTGGGATGTGTGTCTCAACACTGGTTGTTACAATTTTAATATCTATGATGCTTATGGCGATGGAGTGGGAGGATCGCAGTGGGCAAGTTGCGATGTGGATGGTGATTATGAATTGACAGATGATCTTGGAAATGTTTTAGTGAACATGACGGTTGCTGATTTTGGCGCATCCGAAATACATAGTTTCTGCGCCACTGTGATTGTTTCCGGATGCACCAACTCTACCGCATGTAACTACAACCCTTCAGCAACTCAGGACAATGGAAGCTGCACTTTTCCCGGATGCACAAATCCAATTGCTTGTAACTATTCTTCAACGGCCGGATGCGATGATGGAACCTGTACAATGCCCGGCTGTACGAATCCGCTTGCCTGCAATTACAATCCTGCCAGTGGCTGTGATAACGGCTCATGCCTTCTTCCCGGATGCACTGATGTTGGAGCCTGCAATTATGCTTCATCGGCTGGGTGTGATGATGGCTCATGCGACTATTCATGCCTTACCTCTTGTGTGGGTGACTTTGATGGAAATGGAGTAATCAACACTTCAGACTTGCTGTTATTCATGGCTGAGTTCAGTTGTGTTTCTTCCTGCGGCTCGTTTGATCTCGATGGAAACGGTGCAGTGAACACAAGCGACCTTCTATTGTTTATGGCCTTGTTTGGTGCAGTGTGTCCGTAAATACTGACGCGATTACTGCTTCTTGACTTGTTCGATGCTACCAAGAAGATTTTCGAAACTCGTATAACCATTGGCGATCATGTATAGGCTGTCGTTGTGCAATACAAGCACAGCAGGAAACCCCTGAACTCCCCAGCGTGATGCAAGAAGAAACTGTTCGCTGGCTTTGTTGATGTGGTTGCTATCGCTCATTAATGCAATGAATTCATTTCCATCCATGCCAAATTTTTCCGCAAGTGGTTTGTAATTTTCCAAAACAGCAGGTTGCATTCCATCAGAAAAAATCGCATGCTGGATGGCATGTGCAAATTCGAGTGATCTTTCCGGGTGTTTTGCACGGAATACTTCCAGAGCAATGGACGGAATTTCTGAAGTCTGGATGCATGTTTCACTTTCGAGTGTGCCATTCACATAGCCTTCGCCAAATTTCACACCCGTCATTTGCTCCACACGTTTGTAGGCATTTTTGATATAGCGCCTTTTCTCTGCGCTCATTGGCCCAATTTGTTTACCTGTGACCATACCACCGGAAACCACTTCGATTTCGAATTCATCACTGTGGTCCCTTTGTAGTTTCATCATCACCGGGCTAAATCCATAACACCAGCCACACAGCGGATCATACACGTAATAAATTTTCATTTTATCATTCAAAAGATTTGTGCTGGTGAAGGCAGCAACTATCAGCGCTGCAACAATGAGTATGGAAAGTATGCGAATCATTTTGCGGTAAAACTAATTGCTCAACCTACCTCCATGAAACCAGAAACCCTCCCGCTTGTGGGCGGAAGGGCGATCTGGTCGTTAACCAATAACCGTGTTCACATTGTTAGGTATGTACCACGCTCCTTTCAAGGAGTTTTTCTTGATGCTTAAGCAACCACAATTTGTTTTTTGCTTTCTGAAACAGAGATTTCCTTTTTAGGGAGTACAACGATCAGGATTCCGTTAGTGTAGGTGGCAGCAATTTTTGCAGCATCCACATTTTCTGGAATTGAGAACGACCTCCGGAAGTTGGAGTAACTCCATTCCCTGCGACTATAGTTTTCTCCTTCTTGTTTATTTTCATTTTTCTTCTCCACTGAAATGCTGAGGAGTTGATCCTTCATGTCAATGTTGAAATCGGCTTTCTCCAAACCCGGTGCTGCCAGTTCGAGCGAGAAGTTTTCAGTGGTCTCCTTCACGTTTACTGCGGGCGAGCTCGCTGTCCGCGCCTTTGCAGGATGGCGGAACAAATCGCGGGTAAAAGCATCATCGAAGAATGCATTCATGCTGTTTGCCGGTGTGGCACAATTGCGAAATTTTGTTGGATACATGTTCTTTTTGTTTTTTGATTTTGACTTATTTTGAATTTGATATTGAGCATTGAAGTTGTTCCTTTGATTTCCGGAAATCATTGTTCAGCTTTTTTGCCTTTTACTTTTTTCTTTGATATGCCACGCTTGTCAAGTTGAAAGCCAATCAGACTAATCGGAAATTTTTTCTGGTTTCCGTGAATTTCGAAGGACAAAATTTCCGGGTCAGCAAAATTTAAATGACAGTGTTGACAGTTTTCTATAATCCAAGTTGCATAACTAATAGAATGATGAAACGATTTTCAATCCCCACAACACCCAACTCACCAACTCACAAACTTTCCAACTATCCTCCACTTATGTTTGCCTGCATTGCATGAAATTCGAACTGCTACGCGTTGACCCCACCACCAAAGCCCGTTCGGGTTTGCTTCACACCGATCATGGCACTGTAGAGACCCCGATTTTTATGCCTGTTGGCACAGCGGGAACTGTAAAAGCCGTTACACAACAAGACCTTGAGAGCGATATTGGTGCACAGATCATTCTTGGAAATACCTATCATCTATACCTCCGGCCGGGAACTGAAATTCTTAAGCAGGCCGGTGGACTGCATCAATTTATCAACTGGCAAAAACCGATGCTCACTGATAGTGGTGGCTACCAGGTTTATTCGCTGAGCGACAACAGGAAAATCAAAGAAGAAGGTGTGACTTTCAAATCACACATTGATGGGTCATCACATTTTTTTTCACCGGAGAATGTGATGGATGCTCAGCGTTTGATTGGTGCCGATATCATCATGGCCTTCGATGAGTGTACTCCCTATCCGTGCGAAAAAGAGTATGCGAAGAAGAGTATGCAAATGACACATCGGTGGCTGGACAGGTGCCTCGTAAGACTAAGCGAAACTGAACCTCTGTACGGACATTCGCAAAGTCTTTTCCCAATTGTGCAGGGAAGTACTTTCAGTGATTTGCGAATGGAAAGCGCTGAATACATTGCGGGAAAAAATGCAGATGGAAATGCTATAGGAGGATTGAGTGTTGGTGAACCTCATGAGGTGATGTATGACATTACAGAAAAAGTGTGCGACATTCTTCCCAAAGAAAAACCTCGTTACCTGATGGGTGTAGGGACACCGGCAAACATCCTCGAGTGCATCGCCCTTGGAGTGGATATGTTCGACTGTGTGATGCCCACTCGCAATGCCCGCAATGCACATCTCTTCACAAGACAAGGTGTGATGAACATGCGAAACAAAAAATGGGAGAATGATTTTTCGCCCCTTGACCAAACAGGAAGGAGTTTTGTGGACATGGCATACTCGAAGGCTTATGTGCGTCATCTCTTTGCGGCAGAAGAAATTCTTGCGTTGCAAATTGCTTCGATTCACAATCTGCGTTTTTACCTCGACCTGGTGCGCGAGTCGAGACAAAGAATTTTCGATGGCACTTTTGCTCAATGGAAAAATTCTATCGTGGGTGTTCTTTCCGAACGAATTTGAAAAATAAAAGTCAGCCAATTTCCCTTTCACAGCGCATATCCACAATCAATAGATTATTCTGAAAATTCTTGACCGCTATATCATCAAAAAGTTTCTTGGAACATTTGTTTACATGATTCTGGCATTTGTGGTAGTGGCGGTGGTGTTTGACGTGTCGGAGAATATTGACGACCTTATAAAAAGCGGAGCACCATTCCATGAAATACTGATAGACTACTACCTCAATTTCTGTTTCTACTTTGGAAATCTGCTCAGTTCCTTTATAGTGTTTCTCGCCATTATCTGGATAACCAGCAAGATGGCGCAGCAAACAGAAATTGTAGCTATGCTTTCCGGTGGAATCAGCTTCAGGCGATTGATGGTTCCTTACTTTATTACTGCCGCCATTCTAGTTACGACTTCACTTCTTCTTTCTCACTTTGTGGTGCCTTATGCCAACCGTACCAAGTTCGAGTTTGAATTGAAGTACCTGAAAGGAGCAATAAATGTGGATGAAAAAAACATTCACCGCGAAATTGAACCAGGAACCATTGTTCACTTCAAGACTGTGATTCCCGCCAAACAAAGCGGCACCCAGTTTTCTCTTGAGAAATGGAAAAATGAAAAACTTGTTTTCAAGATCAATGCTTCAAACGCGAAGCGGGACACCTTGAAAAACGTTTGGACACTTACCGATGCAGAGATTCGTACAATCAATGCCGATGGTAGTGAATACATTTCTTTCAAAACGAAAATGGATACTACGCTCAACATGGCCATAACTGATTTTGCGCAGCGCAGCGAAGTTGTTTCCACCATGAATTATGGAGAACTTACCCGGTACATTCAAGCAGAAAAGGACAGGGGTTCAGGAAATATTGAGCAAGCCGAGATTGAAAAATACGGGCGGACTTCAAACGCATTCGGCATTTTTGTACTCACCCTCATTGGTGTTTCGCTGTCATCAAGAAAAACAAGAGGCGGAACAGGGTTGCATATTCTGCTTGCTGTTATTGTCGGCTTCACTTTCCTATTCGTTGCGCGTATTACTACCGTGGCAGCGGCCAATGAGGGGCTGCCCGCATCCATTGCGGTATGGATTCCTAATCTCCTTTTTCTTCTCGTGGGAATTTTTATCTACATAAAAGCACAGAAGTAAAAGTGAGGCATCACAACACGGATTCAAAAACAAAATAGCCCTGGAAGTGTTGTGATAAATCATTCACAGGTTCATCAAACAATCCGAATACAGCACTTCCACTGCCACTCATAGAAGCGTACACAGCGCCAAGCGAGTAGAGCAGTTCCTTCACCTCAGCTATTTCAGGATGTGTCTTGAAAACGGATTCTTCAAAATCATTTTTCAATTTGAAACGCCATTCCCGCTCTGGTAATTTCAAAATTTCGGGAATGCCCTCTGTTGAATCTCCGGGCTTCACCGTTGAATAAGCTTCGCGGGTATTCACATGGATTCCGGGATGCACAAGAACAAGGAATTTTCCATGGAGTGAAAAATCAACTTTGCTTATTTTTTCTCCTCTCCCTTCAACAAGGCTGGGAACATTATGCAGGAAATAAGCACAATCGCTGCCAAGGCGCAACGCGAGAAAGTGCATTTCTTCTTTACCAAGTTTCAGGTCAAACAATTCTCCCAGAGCGCGAATCATAAACGCACCATCAGCAGAGCCCCCGCCCAACCCCGCCCCCATTGGTATGTTCTTGTGCAAATGACATTGGACACCGCCAATAGCATATCGCGTGCGTAGCAAGTAATATGCTTTTACACAAAGGTTCGATTCTGTTTCTCCTTCAACAGGAATTCCGGAGGTTGAAAAAAGAAGGTCATCCTGTTTTTTATCCTTCACCACTTCCAACACATCGCGAAGTGGCAGCGGCAAGAAAACACTTTCAATATTGTGAAAGGCATCCTCTCGTTTACTTACTATTCGCAAACCCAGGTTTAGTTTAGCATTCGGGAAGACAATCATGGTTGGCGATTCAATGAAATAAATGGCTGGGACCGTTGGCTTATGCTTCCTCTTTTAGTTATTCCCAATATCCGAAACTTTTTAGGCGGGATAAATCATTGCGCCAGTTTTCGTCCACCTTAACGAATAACTCAAGAAACACTTTTTTGCCAATGAAAGATTGAATGTCCCTTCGTGCTGCGGTGCCCACACGCTTCAACATACTTCCTTGGTGACCAATAAGGATGCGCTTTTGCGATTCGCGCTCAGTGATAATTTCTGCCCTTATCCGGGTGATTTCAGGTTCTTCCGTGAATTCCTCCACTTTTACTTCGCAGGAGTAGGGAATCTCGCGCTGGTAGTTCAGAAATATTTTTTCACGAATGATTTCGCTAATGAAAAATCGTTGTGTCCGATCACTCAATTCATCTTTTGGGAAATAGGGGGGAGATAAAGGAAGTGTTAACCTGATTTCTTCGAGTATTTCCTTTGTATAAATTTTTTCCAACGCACTAACTGGAAAAATTTTTGCCGATGGAAGTTCGGACTGCCACTTGACAAAAGCCTCGTTACTTTTTTCAAAACCTGCAACATCCACTTTGTTCAATAACACAAAAACAGGAATTTGCGTGTTCCTGATTTTTTCGAGTGTTCCAGCATGCAGTTCGTTTTTATCCATCAGATCCACAACCAGTAGAATGAGGTCAGCATCAGTCAATGCCGTGCCCACTGCCTTCATCATTCCTTCGTGGAGTTTGTATTTGGGATCGAGAACGCCCGGTGTGTCACTGTACACCACTTGAAAATCATCGCCATTCAAAATCCCCATAATTCGGTGGCGGGTGGTTTGTGCTTTTGGCGTAACAATGCTCAGTTTTTCACCGAGCAATGCATTCATCAGGGTGGACTTTCCCGCATTCGGGTTGCCAATGATGTTTACAAAACCCGCTCTGTGCCCCGGTTTTTCGCTATTGTTTTCTTGCATGATAGAGGCTTCGAAGCTAGTCTATATTTGCGCGCTCTTTTAAAATAGGAGATGCAATGACATTGCGGGGTGGAGCAGTTGGTAGCTCGTTGGGCTCATAACCCAAAGGCCACAGGTTCGAGTCCTGTCCCCGCTACAAAAAGTAAAAAGCTGCCGATAAATTCAGGCGGCTTTTTCTTTTATGGCACCGTAGTTTAATGGATAGAACGAAGGTTTCCGGAACCTTTGGTGGGGGTTCGATTCCCTCCGGTGCTACCAGTTTTTTCTTCATTCCGTTTTCTGTTTTCCCTGGAAGGCTTTTCTATTTTCTTTTTTCGTGACTTAAAGGTTCGTCTGCGGATACCATTAACTTCAAATCCTGTAGTTTTCCTTTCTTTGTGCTATGAGAGCAGCGCATTTTTTGTGGATTGTTCTGGCTTATTCACCATCACTCATTGCACAGAACAGGAGTGTTTGCACGACTTCAGAATTGCAAAAGAATTCGTGCATTCATCACCATCATTGTGTTGAACCCATCACTCTTCTTCATCACTCATCAGTATCAAATCGTTCCGCGGAAACCATTCAAATCCCTGTTGTTTTCCATGTGCTGTGGCATACCAATGCTGAAAATGTTTCCAATGAAGAAATTTTTCTTCAACTGGAAATCCTGAATGATCACATGCGAAGGGAACATGATGACACGACTGCTACACCCGATGCATGGCAGAATACCGCAGCAGGAATTGATGTGGAATTTTGCCTGGCAGCTATAGACCCCGATGGAAATACCACAACGGGAATAGAACGAAGGGAAACCGATATTGAAGAATGGTACACTCCATTTTCTTTCTGGGATAATGATGATGTCAAGCATTACAACATGGGCGGGCTCAATGCATGGGACAGTGAGCACTACCTCAACGTGTGGGTTTGCAGGCTGATGGATTCAGGAGGATACGCAACACCGCCTCTTAACTCCGAACTTTCAGATGATGGTATTGTGGTGAACAACGAACTAATAGGCACCTGGGGATTTTTCAGTGAGGGGTTAACTCTTGTTCATGAAGTAGGCCATTGGCTTTGTCTGAAACACACCTGGGGTGATGATGCCGGTGAATGCACAGGAACAGATTACATCGCTGACACTCCCAACCAGTCAGGACCGCAATTCAATTGTCCTGAATTCCCAACAACGGATTTGTGCTCTCCCATTTCACCCGGTGTGATGTTCATGAATTACATGGACTACACATTGGACGAATGCAAGAACATATTCACCCAGGAACAATGCGAAGCAATGATGGATTGCCTGGTTGAATTGCGGACAGGAATTGTTACATCAAATGGTTGTAGCGACAATGTGTTTGTTCAGGAAAAAAACCATCCTGTTTTTTCAGTTCATCCGAATCCTGCGAGAGAAACAATAGAGATTGAAATGAACGCAAATGATTTACCCGTAGAATTTTCTGTCTGCGACCTGATGGGACATCGTCTCATTTCTTTTGAAGCCAGTTCCGTGAATGCCTTATTTGATATTTCTGCACTGAACCCCGGTGTCTATATCATTTCAGCAATATTCCGTGAAGGAACAGCGGTGAGGAATATTGTGGTGGAGTAAGAATCCAGCCCTATGGAGTATTTAAGCAGCATGGTCTTGAGCATGGTGGTGTTTTTCTTTGATGAGGATATTCAATTCGATTTCGCAGCCTGGTATTTCGGGTTGTAAACCTTTTTGTACTGTAAACTCTTTGCTCCGAAGTTGATGAGCAGGCCGACTTCAAAATCATAAGCCACCACGTAATTCTTCGCCTGCGCCAGATGCACATCTTCAAGATTGATGACTGCTTTCAACTCCACTGTCAGTTTACCTGCAATCACAAAATCGGACCTGCGCGTTCCTACATGATGGCCTTCATAAAAGATGGCTTGCTCCACTTCGCGCTCAAATTCAATCCCTGCATTACGCAGTTCGATAGCCAGACATCTTTGGTAAATCACTTCCTGGAATCCATTGCCGAGGGTGCTGTGAACTTTCATGGCACAACCTATAATCTTGTAAGTGAGGTCATCCATCACATTGTCTGAAGCAGGATTCACAGGATTAAGGGATTAACAGGATTTGAAAATGATGTTGCAAGATTAGAAGATTGCCCCCCATTGTCAGCATCAGGATTTGCAGGATTCACGGATTAACAGGATTTGAAAACGGTGTTGCAAGATTAGAAGATTGCCCCCCATTGTCATCATCAGGATTTGCAGGATTCACGGATTAACAGGATTATGCAACCACCAGCATCCGGAAAATCTTGAAATCCTGTGAATCCTGCTTCAGACAATTTTCCACTCCTCTTCCCCCACCGTGCTGTGCACCGCGCGTGCTTCTTCCAGTGTTAACCCATAGAGGTGATACACCATTTTATGGCTAGCTCTGCTTCCTTCAAATGCGATTGCCTGTCTAATCCCATAGTCTTGGCTTATCAATCCAATAGTTTTGTTCATCAATCCAATAAACTTTGTTCATCAATCCCAAAGACTTTGTTCACCAACCCAATGGACTTGTTGCATCAATCCAATAGACTTTGTTCATCAATCCACTGCAAAACTAAAACGCCCCATCCCGAAAAAATCCGGGACGGGGCGTTTCTTATTATTGGTTAAGTTGAACTAGTTGCAGGTTGTTCCAAATGCTCCCATGAACACAAGAAGGTCGGAGACATTGATTCCACCATCGTTCGTGAAATCTCCCGGACAGCCTGGCTGGCAAGTCACACCGAAGTATCCCATGAGCAGCAACAGGTCGGAAGTGTTCACAATGTTGTCGTTGTTCAGATCGTAGGGGCAATAAATTTCATCGCCTTGAACGGCACCGTTGCAGTTGTTGTCAACACCATCTCCGGTACCCGATGCTCCGGGAAACACTTCATTGTTGCTGTCATCACAATCATCATCATTTGTCACATATCCCAAAGGAGTTCCTGAACATGAAATTTGGGTGACATTAGCATCACCATAGTCATCGTTATCAAAGTCGCGATAGTAGGTGTCGCCTGTCACCGCAGTAATGCCAATCGAATTGGAATTCATCGTGTCACACTGTTGGTATTCGGTTACGTAATAAATACCTGATGCATTGATGAGTGTTGACGCACCTGTTGCACCATTGCTCCAGATAAACTCGCTTCCGAATCGTGGATTTTGGATCTTTAGCAGAACAGGACTGCCTGGGCACACTTCTGTTGCATCGGATTCTATAACTGGCGCTTCAATGGTTATGTCCAATGGAAACTGATAAACCCCGCCATCATCTGTTGTGATGTAAGCAAGACATCCGTTCACCGAAATTCCTGTGCAAGTATGATTGCTTCCAATTGAATAAAGCGTCCATGTCAATCCACCATCGGTGCTTATGCAAATTGCTCCGTCTTCGCCAACCAGTATCACGGTGCTTCCGCTGATAAAGCAGTCGTACCATGTGTATGGAAATCCTGTATTGACAGGAGACCATGTAAGTCCACCATCGTAACTCACGCACACCACTCCGCCACTTCCCACTGCGAATGCACAGTTGCTGGCACCGGAATAATATCCGCCATAAAAATTCCATCCGCCACCGCCACCTGCACCGCCTGCTGGATACCACGAGCCGTTGTAGTAGTAACAAATTATTCCACCGCTACCGTAAGCGAATAAATATCCGCCCCAACTCCAGCCACCGTACCACGTTGTTCCACCTGGCGCACCCGATGGATTGATGGAATACCATGTTCCGTTGTAGTAGTAGCAAATGGTGTTGTTGCTTCCGAAGAAATATCCGTAGCCACCACTCCAGAATCCACCATAGAAATTGGTGCCGCCTGGCAACCCACCCGGGCTTATAGGTAAGAAAGCACCACCGTTGCACGATTCGTAAACCGAACCATTGTTGCCAAAAGTGTAGAGGCAATAATTGTTTGCGTCACCCACGTACGTGATTCCCTGAATGTCATCACCACCACAACCAACCACTGGAACCCATGTAAGTCCACCATCTGTGGTGTAACACAATTGTCCGTTAGGCAAAGTGACATACCCAATCAGTGGCGAAAGCCATGTTGCACCAAAGATGTATGAATTGGTAGGCAGGCTCACATCATCAGTCGGGAAAACTTCCCAAACTGTAACGGTAAATGGATACGTTTCAAACGTTGTGCACCCATTACTGTCATCCACAGAAAGTGTAACCGTGTAGTTGCCGCTCACGGTGTAGGTGTGCGATGGGTAATTCGAAGTTGACGTGTTGCCATCATCAAAATCCCAGAGGTATGATGTGATGGTTCCAACGGTGTTGGAAGTGAAGTTGATGTTGCTTGAAGGCATCCACACTTCAATTGCACTTGCCTGGATGGAAGCAATTGCATCACTCAATGCAACAGTTGCATATCCGATAGAAGAACAGCCACTGCCATCAGTGTACGTGACAGAATAATTTCCGTTGGTTACAAGAATGCTTTGAGTTGTCGCGCCCGTATTCCACAAAATGTTAGTTGCGTAATTTGATGTGAGTGTTACATCACCACCGATACAAATCACTGCCGATGATGGAGTGATAACGGGTGCAGGCGGTGCGGAATAAACTGTAACAACTACAGTGTTTGATGTGCGCTGGCATCCACCGCCTGTTGTTGCAACGCATGAATAGCTTCCGGCTGTTGTTACTACAATGCCCTGAGTTGTTGCGCCATTACTCCACAAGTAATTTGCGAATCCACCACTCGCAGTAAGTGACACACTTCCACCTGTGCAGAATGAAAGTGAACCGGCAACAGAAATAGTATTGTTCGGAACAGCATATTCAAGAATCTGCACATTGGGCGATGTACCGGGACATCCATCATTGTCGAATCCAATAACACGATAGAATGCTGCATCGTCCACATAAAGTGTTTGAGCGCTTCCAACCTGATTGAGTCCGCTGAACCATTGGTAACTCACCAAACCAGCAGTTGCTGTGAGCAACAAACTGTCTTCAGGGCAAATTGAAATGGTTCCATTTGGAGTTGTTGTTACAACCGGTGAAGTAAGGCATGGGTCAATGTAAATGACTGATTGCATGGTGTTGCTCCAATCGCCATCTAACCCGAGGTGACGAACATTGAGTACATGCGCACCCACATCCACCAATGCAGAGTTGGTATTGGCAGACACTTTTTCAAATGCATTGTTGAAGTTGCCATCAAAAGCAAGGAGAGGATTTCCACTTCCTTCACCGGGGTCGGTGTCGAAGAAAAATTCCGCTTGTGTGATTCTCACATCGCGAACGGTCAGTGGATTTTCAATCACAACGATTGTTGAAAAAGTATTGCTCCATGTTCCATCAAGTCCGCGGGTACGCACAAACAATTTGTGTGTGCCGTTGCCGGGAGAGGAAACTGAGTTTGAAACAACCTGCTCGAATGCATTGTTGAAGTTTCCGTCAAATGCAATCATTACAATTCCACCTCCTTGTCCGGGGTCAGTGTCCCAGAAAAATTCTCCCTGTGTGATTTTCACATCACGAGCAGTGAGAAGGTTTTCTACTGCAACAATTGTAGTAAAAACGTTAGACCATGTTCCGTCCAAACCGATGGTGCGGATTCCAATCGTATGATTTCCTACTGATGGAGTAGCGATAGCATTTACGATGGCTTGTTCGAATGCGTTGTTGTAATTGCCATCAAAAGCAATCATTGCAATTCCACTGCCCTGTCCCGGGTCAGTATCCCAGAAATATTCTGCGCCTGTAATTTTTACATTACGAACGGTGAGAAGATTTTCTACAGCAACGATTGTCGTGAACACATTGGACCATGTTCCATCCAAACCTATAGTGCGAATTCCCAGCGTATGATTTCCGACTGATGGAGTAGCGATAGCATTTGTGCTTGCTTGCTCAAATGCATTGTTGAAGTTTCCATCGAATGCAATCATTGCAATTCCACTTCCCTGACCGGGGTCAGTATCCCAGAAATATTCTGCACCTGTAATTTTCACATCGCGCGCAGTCAAAAGATTTTCGACTGTAATCACGCGTGTGAAAACATTACTCCATGCACCATCAAAACCAAGAACACGAATGTTCAAGGTGTGCAGTCCGACAGAAACCGCAACACCACTTTGTGCAACTACTTCAAAAGCATCATTGAAATTTCCATCGAATGCGAGCATTGCAGTTGCATTGCCTTCACCGGGGTCGGTATCAATGAAAAATTCTGCCTCAGTGATTTTGATGTCGCGTGCTGTCAGAATATTTTCTACAGAAATGGTTCTGGAGAAAACATTGCTCCAGGCTCCATCCAAACCAACTACACGAACATTGAGAGTGTGAAGTCCCACAGAAACAGCAATCGTATTTAATAGAGCAGTTTCGAATGCATCATTGAAGTTGCCATCGAAAGCAAGGAGCGGTGTGCCGCTGCCTTCGCCAGGGTCGGTATCAATAAAAAACTCGCCTGCGGTGATTTTTACATCACGGGCAGTGAGCAGGTTTTCAACCGAAATGGCTCGTGTAAATGTGTTGCCCCAGTTTCCATTTCCATCCTGCAAACGAATGCCGATGGTATGAAGTCCTGCGGGTTGTGAAGCAACAGTGGCCTGCACTTTTTCCCACACATCATTGAACGAACCATCCGTTGCACTTAGGGGAGTGGCCAAGCCAACTCCGGGGTCAGTGTCCACGAAGTACTCGCCTGCGCCTACATAGTAAACCTGTGAAAAGCTTACCAGCGACAGCGACAAAAGCACTGCGGTGAAAACGGATTGTATATGTTTTGTTAGATTCATTTTGTTTTTTTTTATTTGGTATTGTGTAGTGAGTATTGGGTACTGAGAAAGGCCTGTGTCTTACGTCCTCATATCTCAATACTCATCGCTCAAAACTCAATACTATCTATCATACCCATCTGCACTAATGTTTATCGTCTGACCTGAAAGGACCCTTCGCGGAGCAATCATGAAAGTGGTAATAGCACCTGTTGGTGTATTGATGAAATTCGCACGTGAATAGGAACCTCCGAAACAATCAGCATCGTTGCGCGTCAAATCCAAATCGAGATAAGCGTTGTCCGGTGAACCACCATCAATGGGTGAACCGGTGAGTACTTCACCTGTTGCGGTATCAATAGTGAATGTTGCTCCGCTAACGTTTGTTCCGTCATTGACCATAGCATTGAACGCATTCGCTCCGCTAAGATTCGTGTAGTTGTAACCGAAAATTGAATTCACAGAATTCAATCCGTAAAATGCATAGACCGCAAAGCCACCGGTATGTACAAAGTTGTTGAACACTTCAGTGATTGAATTGGTGGAGCTGACATAAACTGCCCAGGAATTATTGCTGCCGTTGTGATAAACTGAATTGTTCTGGATGTAGTTTTTGCCGCTACCGGTTTTTGAAGTGACTACATAAACGGGGTTGTTGTTCAACGCATCGGTGTCAATGAAGTTGTTCGCGATGTAGTAATACTGGTTAGAATTGTTCTGATAGATTCCGCCAATCGCATAACCGAAGTTGGTATTGGTCATGTTAATGTAATTACCAACCACATAGTTCAAATCATTAGTAGCCACTGCATCATGTTGAATGATGATGTTATGATTGCCAGTAGCGCAGGTAATGGAATTTCCAACAATCCTCCCAAACTTCATTTGAATGTAGCCGTTGAGCAACGTGTTGTTTTCAATCACACAGTCGAAGTAGTTCGTGGCGAAATTGATGAATCCGTCAGTCAGAAGACAGCCCAGCACTGTGATTTTGCAGCGCGTGCCGGTGGGCGCGTTGATACCAGTACTCATGTTGCCGTTGATAAGATGCGCCTGGTGGATTACCAGTTCCATACCTGTGGAAGCCGGGTTGAATACAATAGAGCCATTAAGTTTCCACAAAGTACCTTCAGTCGCTGAAAGCAATTGCAATGATTTGTTCGTGACGGTAATGTCTTCGCTGTATTGTGCTCCGTTTGCTTTCGGATAAATCAATATCCTGTCGCCACTTACAGCAGCAGTGATGGCATCATTGATAGATGCGAATGTTCCGCCCTGTCCACCTTCAGCTACGATGCGGTCGGTTGCAAAGAGTGAAGTGGTGATGAAGAGGGTCGCTATTATGGTTGTGACTATGTTTTTCATTGTTGTTTTATTTTTTTGTTATTTGGAATTAGGTCGTGAGTCTTGGGTCTTGAGCAGTGGAACATGAGTGATAGACTAATAGCCCAAGACTCAATACCCGTGGCTCAAGACAAGAACTATTTATCGAATCCTTCTCCGTTAATATTAATGGTGTTGCCTGTAAGTATGCGTGTAGGTGCATCAAAGAAGGTGACTTGCGTGGACGTCATGTTTCCACCAAGAAAATTTTCGCGCGACCATGAGCCACCGAAGCAGCCCGCATCATTACGTGTAAGATTAATGTCGTTGAACTGCAAATCGGGATGTCCGCCATTGATCGGTAAACCGGTAAGCACTTCACCGGTTGAAGCATCGTAAGTGAATACAATGTTGTTCACGTTGGTGCCGTCATTGGTGAATTGGTAGAATCCATTTGTAGCATTGGCAGTCGTTACATAATTGTAGCTGGCTTCAAATAAGATAGAGTTGCTTGAAGCTCCCAAACCATAACCACCTGTTCCGGCAATGTTGTAAACCACGTTGCCAAACACCTGGTGGTAACTACCAAAGGAGGCCACATATATTCCAAGATTTCCATTGTTGATCAGCACGGTAGTGTTGTTCATCATCTTGTTTTTAGCAGCGGTTGAAGTTTTGCTGCCATCCACATAAATTGCATTCTGGCTGGTCGCATTTTGTTTTACATAGTTGTTTGAAATGTTGTAAAAATGTGAAGTGGAAAGCCAGCGGATACCATAGTTGGTGCATGCATTTGATGAAGCATCTATTTTATTACCAACGATGTGCAGCACATCATTCGTGGCTACGGCATCAGCGCCGATATGAACGCCATGAGCACAGAGGGCACCAGCGTCAATAAAATTTCCCATCACTTTTCCGTAGCGCAGGTACACGTACCCATTCATGAGCGAATCGCCAGCGATGTTCAGGTCATAATAGTTGTTGTCGAAGTTGATAAAGCCGTTGTCCATTTTGCAACCCATAACGGTCACTTTGCAACGAGCGCCTGTTGGGGCACTTGCACCTGACGTGATGTTGCCCGCTATAATCTGGCAACCCATCACGGTAAGGTACTGGCCCACTGCTGCGGGAGTAATGGAAATACTTCCATTCAACTTCCAATAAGCACCTTGTGTGGCTGAAAGAAACTGCAACGATTTGGCGTTGTTGGGGCCTGCCGTCATGGTAATGTTTTCATTCCATGTAGCACCGCCCGCTTTGGGTGTGATAAGAATGCGGTCGCCACTCACAGCCGCATTCATTGCGTCTATGATGTTGGCATAAGCACCACCTGCACCACCTTGCACCACAAGGCGGTCGGTAGCCAGCACTGAGTCGTGCATTGCTGCGAAGAGCAGCAGTGTAAAAATTAGGTTTTTCATTTGCTCTGAGGTTAAAATTTATGAAACAAAGGTTGAGCAGGTCAACCCCTTGAACTATACGGTAAAACACGTAATGAACAGGACACACTACTTGTCGAAACCTTCCGCCTGTATGCTGATGGTTTGACCAACCACAACCCTGCGCGGTGCAATCACAAACGCTGTGCGGCTTCCGGGTGTATAAACGATTGGATGAAACTGTGTCATGGTATAAGAGCCACCACCTGTGCCTGCATCATTTGCCGTTAGATCAAGATCGTAGTGTCCGAAGTCGGGATTGCCACCATTGATGGGTGAACCAGATGTTGCGGCACCGTTTGTTGCATTAACGGAGAAGGTGGATTGTGTATTGGTTCCATCATTTATT
>JAWXCI010000021.1:0-19701 GCA_034408895.1 Flavobacteriales bacterium | reverse complement strand
ATGATCGGGAGATGGTGAGTTGAAAGATTTTACATCGGAACAGCAAGAGGCGTATTGTTCTTCAAGTGCAACAACCTTTGCGTTGAGTTCCTGGATGGCAACTGTGTGGTGTGGTATTAGTTCAACATACCTGATACCAAGGTGGGTTGTTGTTTCACCTGTTGGATTGCCTTCATCATCAACAATTGTATTGCTCATTTCGTTGACGATTTCCGGAAACACCTCTTGTACTTGTTGTGCAGTATATCCAAAACTGGCTCCATCAGGCAGCTCAACGCTCAGAATATTGTTTTGATTCCAGCTATAACTAATGGCTGTAAGAGTTAGCAACTTTTCCAGTGATCCTTCAATTGGTTGAATGTTTGTTTTGAGTGCTTCATCTGATGTGTAAATGGTGCCCGCAACATCGAGATAATCTGTAATCTTGACTCTACCATTAAAATAGCCTGCCCAATTACTCAAGCCACCTGCGGCCATTGCATAGATACCATAGGTAGTTCCTCCACCTGTAGCACGACCATATAAAGCATAATTCACATTGTTCCAAGTACCACCATCGGCAAAGGAATAAATACCAAAATTGCTGTTGGTATTGCTGGTTGCTATCGCATTGAAATTCCCAGCGTAATTTTTATTGGCTCCTTTTGTATAAGAATGGAATCCGTAATTCTCAAGCGCATATGGTGGCCCAAAACTTTGCAGTGCAACCCTGTTACCAAAGTTGAAGAATGATCCACCAACCATACTGCTATTGATGGCATGTCTCGAATCGCTAAATGCAGCCGCGTTATAATAAATGTCAAGCCTTGCATTGGAGGCTGGTTGAACACCAATACCAACGTTGCCTGGAACACAAGCAGGAGGCAGTCCAATTGTGTAACCCATAGCTAGGTCTAGTCCGCCATTAACAATGTTCCAGTCGCATAGTGATGTGGGTATGGCTTGCCATGTTCCGTTACCTGCAAAATAACTGCTTGTGTTGCCATTAAGATTAAGCCTCGTTAGCCTGTTGTCCATAGCCCCACCTCCACCGCTCACATTTTCTCCCAATATCACGCAATTTGGCGTGGTAACAGGGAGAGTTCGGAATCGTGCGTTACCGTTTACATCCAGCCTCTCGCTTGGTGTAAGCGCAGCGGTGGAAGCATCCAAACCAATACCCACGTTGCCAAAGGTGCCTGGAGTGCCATTGCCACCAGAGACATATAGTGTTGGATGGGTACTGTTGAAACCAACCATAAGTGAATTTGTTGAGTTGTTTACTATGGGAGTTGCTGCATTTATACCGTTGCCAATGATAATCGAATTTGCGGCAGTTCCATTGAGGAAACAGCCCAACCCATAAGAACCGGGAGCGGATAAATTGATGCTATATCCGAGTGCACCGCAAAATGTGTTGGAAATTGAATTGGCGAAGCCAATAGAATATGCACTGGTCGCTGTTATGCTGTTATTCTGGCCTAAAGCGTAAGAGTTCCCCCCGTTTACGTTGTTATTATTACCAATTGCAACGTCTCCAGCCAAAGTCGCTGTACAACCATTTCCAATTGCGATGCTTGTACCATTTGATGCTGTACAGTTACCACCGAAGGCCATGGAATTCTCACCTGAGGCGCGACAACCACCACCAAGAGCAACAGAAGCGGTACCTATTGCCTCACTATCCTGGCCCAAAACAGCAGAACGCAAGCCAATGTTTGCAGCATCCCATGCGTCAGGGTTGGCCGTTGTAACACCACCTGCTCTTAGTGCTCCCCTGCTTTCAATCCACATAAGCCTGTCACCAACAGTCAATGCAGGCAAAGGAACTGTGGCTGTTGTTGGGTGTGACAGTAAGCCGGTAACTAACATGTCTCCAAGGTTTTGATGGTAGCGGGCAAGTGGTGCGGTGGTGTTGAGGCCCAAAAAGCCGTTGTGGGTTAGCCGCATTCTTTCCGCAACGGTACCACCTAAATTCGTGTGCCACTCAAAGCGTGATAGTGCACCAATGTTGGCGTGGTGCTGGAAGCGAACGGGAATTTCACTATTGGGGTCGGCTCCCATCCATTCAGTATTGTTTATTGTATTGCCAAAAATCTCCCATTGAGCATTGGTTTGAAGAAATGTAATTGCAAAGCAGTAAATCAGAAGTAGATTTTTTATTTTGTGTGTCATAATGTTATGATTTTATGAGTTTGTAAATGAATTGATTGTTTTTTCCGGTTGCTATCTTGAGCAGATATACACCGGAGTGTTGTGCGGATAAATCAACAGTAAGTTGCTGACTATAGGGGATAGTCCAAATCAACTTTCCGTTGAGGTCGAATAGACTTGCATCACCTCTTTTATCGGGAAACGAAAAGAAATACTTACAGCCTTGCTGTAGTGTTTGAAGTTCTGGCCTTGTGCTTACTCCCGATACATGGTTGTAATTCGAAAGTTTCATCACCACCACATTGTCCACATAGTAATAGGCACCCAGACCATTTTGATACTGGATATACTCTGTATTGGCACTGTCGAAGAAATTGCCGACACCGATGTGCGTGTAGGGTTCATCTGCTGTAAATATGCCTTCTATATGTGTCCAATTCAGCGTGTCTTCAATTATCTCGGTTGCATAAAGATGTGCCTCATTTGGAATTTCCTGCGGTGAGTCAAGCCAGTCGTATCCGGTCATTGTGAACACTACTCCAATGTTATCAGATGCATGGTTCATTGGCCAGTAAAAACCCTCAAGAGCCAGACATGTTTCAAAACTGACAAAGTATTGCGTATCCACATACATTGCCTCCAATAGTTGCGTTCCTGCGTAAGCCCTGTATTCATCTGAAATTCCAGCCTGCCCATAAGTTTCGAGGCCGATGTATCCTTGGTTCAATTCGGCATATTGGTATCCAAATCCGTTGGTAGGTACGTCCTTTAGAGAATCTACCAAATTAGAAGAAGTTGAGCATTCATTGAAACAATTAGGAGATTCTCGCCACCTCTGCCAACCCAAGCTTGAATAGTCATTAAGATTTGTGATACATGTATCAATAGGTTCAAAACTCCCATTCGGTACAAGATTCTGGGCATTGCCAATTGCAAAATAAATTGTTGCTATTGCTGTAAGTAAACTTCTCATGTTTTCAAAATGGTTTTGATATTCACTTGTAAAGTTAGAAATGTGGCGGAGGGAGGCCCCGATTAAAATCGGGGCCAGGTCTTTACTGCGTCTCTTGGGTTTAGCCAGTTTAAGCGGCCAAAGGCCCATTCATAGTCACAACTAAAGAGTAAAAGCAAAGTCTGGGCGGTTTTCAGGGCAAAATCAGCCCTTAACCGCAATAATAGAAATCTCCAGCCGGGCATTTTTGGGAGCGACCTCTAACATCACGCGTTGCATGTTTACTTCCAGATCGGCTAGTACATTCAATCGGGAAATCCATAGTTGCCCAATGCGGGTAAATTCGCCCACAGTTTTTTCCACACAAGCAACTCAATCGGATGGATTTAATCCTTTACAAAAGCATTCTCTGCATCATAGTCTTCGCCATTTCCCTTGGCATAGCCGCCTACATGACCTGGGGCGAAAGAAAAATTGCAGCCATCTTGCAGGACAGGGTGGGGCCTAGCCGTGCCGGCCCGTTCGGCCTTCTGCAACCTCTGGCCGATGGAGTAAAAATGTTTATGAAGGAAGAAATGATTCCGGCCAAATCCAACAAATGGCTTTTCATTTTCGGCCCTTGCTTTTTTATGCTTACGGCCTGCATGACAGGCGCAGTCATTCCCTGGGGAAGCGACATTACCATAGGAGGCACTGCTTATTCATTGCAAGTCACAGACATCAACATTGGGCTGCTTTATTTGCTCGGAGTGGTATCCATCGGGGTGTATGGAATAATGATTGGCGGCTGGGCATCGAACAATAAGTATTCGCTTCTTGGAGCCTTGCGCGCATCTTCACAAATGATTTCGTATGAAATCGCAATGGGTCTTGCACTCATTGCATTGGTGATGATGACCGGCACCCTCAGCCTGCGGGAAATTACACAACAACAGGATGCAGGCCTGGCCAATGTCATTTACCAACCGCTAGGTTTTCTCATCTTCCTCATCTGCGCATTTGCCGAAACCAATCGTGCACCATTCGATTTGCCGGAAGCAGAAAACGAATTGGTGGGAGGCTATCACACCGAGTATTCTTCCATGAAACTCGGCTTCTATCTTTTTGCGGAATACATCAACATGTTCATCAGCAGTGCGGTGATGGCCACACTCTATTTCGGTGGATACAATTTTCCTTTCCAACATGAACTGGGTTTGGAAGGAAACTGGCTTGCCATTCTTCAAACGGTTTTCCTTTTTGGAAAAATCCTGATCTTCATTTTCATCTTTATGTGGGTGCGTTGGACGTTGCCAAGATTCCGTTACGACCAATTGATGAACCTGGGATGGAAGGTTTTGCTGCCACTCGCTTTGGCCAATATTTTTATTACCGGGATAGTGATGTGGGCGATGGGGAAATTGAATTGATAATTTACATTTGCTTAAAACAATAAGAAAAATGCCTGAAGCAGTAATAGTTTACAAGGAATCTAAAACACTCGCTTTGCTCAAATCAATAGGAAAATACTTAGGATTTGAAGTAGTGAAAACGAAAACCACTACCGCTAAAAAGGAGAAGTCCAAACTTGATAAGTATGAAGGTTCAATACCGCGCGACCCTGAGGCAAACATTGAAAATTTGCGCAAAATTTTTACAGGGAGAAATCTGGATGCGGGTGAATTAAGGAGAAAGGCATGGGAACGGAAGCGCTGATATGCATTCATAATATGTAACCAAAAGTTTGATTTGAAAATCCTACTTTTGGTTGATTAGAAAGTGTTCTATCCATCTGTCACTATCACTATCAGAAATATGCTGGGAGAAATTGTGGAGAACCATGAAGCGATACAAATGCATTCCGGGGCGAACGAATGGATTTTATCCACTTCAGGCCATTCGTGTTTCCTTCTTATTTCATTTACTGCTGAATCTTTTATGTTTCATCAAAAAGTGATGGTGCAGTGCGATTAAAATCCTGCACTCACCTTCATTAGCTCGCAAAATGAATCATTCCTCTCCAATGAAAGGATCACAAGCCTAATTTTGACCCCGAATGTCACTCACCAACCGAAGTAAAACAGTAACCGTCCGCGAACTCACATTGAGTGAGCGATTGTATTTCCCCGCCATCCTCAAGGGAATGTTCATCACCTTCATGCACATGTTCAAGCGTGTGCCTACGGTGAGGTACCCCGACCAAGTGCGCGAGTTTGCCCCGGTGTATCGCGGACAGCATGTGTTGAAACGCGATGAAGCCGGTGCCGAACGATGCACTGCCTGCGGTCTTTGTGCGGTTGCCTGCCCTGCGGAAGCCATCACCATGGAAAACGCTGAGAGGAAAAAAGGCGAAGAACATCTTTACCGCGAAGAGAAGTACGCAAGCATTTACGAAATCAATATGCTGCGCTGCATCTTCTGCGGATTGTGCGAAGAGGCTTGTCCGAAGGAAGCCATTTTCTTAACGGACAGGACCGTGCCTTCGGCATTTGTGCGCGGTGAAGAAATTTATGGCAAAGACAAATTGGTGGAAGCGATTGATTCGCCAATTGACGTGAGCAAAAGACAAACACAGGAAGTTCTTGACTTCAAGCACGACAAGAAACATTACCACAACCTCACCTTCAAGGATGCAAAAACGAATCGTATTGCCTCGCACTAATAATTTGTACATCCAACTTAAACTTTGAACATTTAATCTTCAACTTTCAACTTTCAACCAAGCATGGTACAATACCTATTCTGGTTTTTAGCTTTCGTTGCAGTCTTCAGCGCTGTAGCCTTTATTCTTGCGAAGAACCCGGTGCACAGTGTGCTTTACCTAATCGTTACTTTCTTTTCCATTGCCGGGCATTATTTTTTACTGAACGCACAATTTCTTGCAGCGGTGCACATCATAGTTTATGCAGGTGCCATCATGGTTCTCTTTCTCTACGTTATCATGATGCTCAACATCAACAGGATTGAGGAGGAAAGTAAAACCAACCGCATGAAATTAGTTAGCGTGGTGAGTGCCGGTTTGCTAATGATTGTAATGGTTGCGGTTTTACGCAGAACTGATGAGGTAATATCAACAGTAGCCGTCCATGATCCGGAAATGGGGCTTACACAACATCTGGGACAGGTGCTTTACAAAGAATTTCTACTTCCATTTGAAATCAGCAGCATTTTGTTTCTTGCCGCCATGGTGGGTGCCGTGTATCTCTCGAAAAAAGATGCTATCACCAAAGTGCAGGGTGAGCAAGGTTCAAAAATTTCTTCAACGCGCAATTAATCAATTCTATCATGGAACTGCTTTCCGGAATTACCATTGACCATTACTTATGGCTTGCTGTTGCACTTTTTTGCCTGGGGGTGTTTGGGATTCTCTATCGCAGAAATGCCATACTCATGTTTATGTGTGTCGAACTTATGCTCAATGCTGTTACTCTTTTGCTTGTGGCATTTTCAAAAGTACACGGGCAAACAGATGCGCAGGTGTTTGTCTTTTTTATTATGGTGGTGGCAGCCGCGGAAGTTGCCGTTGGTCTTGCCATTCTAATGATGCTCTACCGCAACTTGCACACTACAGATACCGATGTGCTGAGTAAAATGAAGTGGTGATGATTTCGCTCTTCACAAATTTCAAAGAGGAAAATTGTGAAGCCTGAAAATTCTAGTACGTTTGTCCTTTCGTCCATAAATAATTAACCATCTAAAATCTATTTCATCATGGCAAGTGTAAACAAAGTAATTCTTGTAGGGAACCTTGGTAAGGATCCTGAAATCAAAAATTTTGAAGGCGGTGGTATGATCGCTCAATTTCCGATTGCTACTACCGACAGTTACTTCGACAAGGAGAAAAACCAACGCATTGAATTGCCTACTGACTGGCACAACGTAGTTGTAAAAAGGCCGGGACTTGCAAAAGTTGCGCAACAGTTTCTGCACAAGGGCAGCCAGGTGTATATCGAAGGCCGCATCAAAACAAAAAGCTATCAAACCAAAGAAAATGAGACACGCTGGATTACGGAAGTTGTAGTTGATGAACTTGTGCTTACCGGAAAAGCCCCTGGTGTTCCCGGCTCGAATCATCCCGCTTTCGAATCTGCTGCCACATCGGAAGCGCCCGAAAGTGTGCCCACACCGGCCGAAGGAGATGATCTTCCGTTTTGAATAATAACTAAAAAAAGGAAGCCGGAGAATTTTTCCGGCTTCCTTTTTTTAAGCAAAATATCTCGACTTTTTTGGACAACACACCCTTACTTCTTTTCGACACATTAATCCTTGCCATTAACTGGATGGCTGTGTGGCTGCCAGGAGTTGCGGTGATTGCACTTCTTGTTTGCAGCGCCTTGATTTCAGCATCAGAAGTGGCCATGTTCTCTCTCTCCCCTGCGCAGAAGGAAGATCTTGCACAATCTAAAGACAGAACAAGTGCACACATTATAGAACTGCTCCAGAAGCCCGACAGGGAGAATGGTCCCAAACGTTTGCTGGCAACCATCCTCATTGCAAACAATTCAATAAACATTGCAATTGTATTGCTGGCCACACGAATCACACTTGAATTTCTTCAACATTATGCCATAGCCGATTGGGCAGAATTCCTCATCAGTGTGGTGCTTGTCACATTCCTCCTCGTAATGTTTGGCGAAGTAATTCCGAAAGTCTATGCAACAGGACACAACATGCAGGTTGCAAGGTTTATGGCTTTGCCGCTGGTGGTTATTCAAAAGATATTTACTCCCCTTAGCTGGTTTCTCCGTGGCACTTCCACCATTTTCGAAAATCGTATTCGTGCAAGATCTGGTGGTTCAATTTCGGTGGGCGACCTGGGTCATGCTCTCGAGCTTACTGCCGATGAAGAACGATCCGATGAAGAACATAAAATACTTGAGGGCATAGTGACTTTCGGGGCCAAGGAAGTTGGACAAATCATGACTTCGCGCATGGATATCCTGGCCCTACAAGAGGACGAGCCAGTGAGCAATGTCATAAAATTCATTCTTGAAAAGGGTTATTCCAGAATACCGGTTTACCGTACTTCACTCGATGAGATTTCCGGATTTCTTTTCATCAAAGACCTGATTCCTTATCTGGATGAAAAAGAATTTGATTGGAAGCAATTGATAAAGCCTTCGTTCTTCGTTCCTGAAAACAAAAAAATTGATGACCTGCTCCAGGAATTCCAGAAACAAAAAGTACATCTTGCCATAGTGGTGGATGAATACGGTGGTACTTCCGGCCTGGTAACACTGGAAGACATTCTGGAAGAAGTGGTAGGCGATATAAGCGATGAATTTGACGAAGAGGAATTGCGCTACTCCAAATTAGATGAGCGCAACTACTTGCTGGAAGGAAAAACTTCGCTGGTTGATTTGTACAAGATGCTTGAAATTGATCCAACACTGCTGGAAGAGGCCCGTGGCGATAGCAGCACATTGGGTGGGTTTATACTTGAGCAGGCCGGTAAAATCCCGTTGCCCGGTGATCAGATTTTTTTCGAGGGATTCACTTTTACCATAGAAACTGCCGATACCCGCATGATCAAACGCGTGAAAATCACGCTACCTGAAAATAATAAGAGCAAGGAAGAATAATTGGGTGATGGTGAATTTATACCTGATAATGAATTCAGGTTTCAATAAAAGGGACGCACAAAAAGGGGATGAATGTGTCGTCATCAACTCTCACCAATCATCAAAGCAAATGTCCCATCAACTCTTTTTTAATTTGAAGATAATGCCTGTTCTCAGGCCGCGGATCAACAAGTAGAGGAATGCGGTCAGTGACTGTAATTCCGGAATTTGCCATTGCATCCAGTTTGTCAGGATTGTTGGTGAGCAGGCAAATACATTTTACGTCAAGTGCTTTTAAGATGTCAACCGCATCGCTGTAATGTCTTTCATCGGTATGATAGCCCAGTGCATGATTTGCATGAATGGTGTCCATGCCTTCATCCTGAAGGTTGTATGCTTTTAGTTTATCCACCAGCCCTATTCCTCTTCCCTCTTGCCGCAGATATATCATTATTCCTCCATGCTCTTCAAGGTATCGCATGGCCGAGGCGAATTGTTCACCACAATCGCAGCGGGTAGAGCCAAAAAGATCGCCCGTCATGCACTCGGAATGGATGCGCACGTTTATGGTTTTTGATTCTGTCGGATCAACGTTCAATAGCACCACATGCGGAAAATGCTCATGCTTGCTTTTCCAGGCCTGAACGGTAAAATTTCCGTAAACAGAAGGAATGCGCGATGTGACAAGAAGTTGTGTGTTCATGGTTTTGTTCAGCGCACAAAACTATTATCAGTCTTGTTCAAGAGTGTTTAACCTTATTCAATGTTGTTCATCATCGCACAAAGTTGAACATAAAACTTACTGGCAGAATGTTCCAAAGGATCCCATAAAGACCAGCAGGTCGCTCACGTTCACCACACCGTTACCATCCAAATCTGCAGGGCAATTGTCTATTACGGGTTCGTACACGCACGAACCATCATCCGCATTGGCAGCAGGATTATGATTGGTAGCATCGGGATAGGTGCATCCGAATACAATAAGGTCGGCACAGGTGCCATTATCAAAACCGGAAAACGGATTATAGTTGGTGTAAAACGGATTGGTGCAACCACCGCACGCACCACATTCCGCAAAACAAACAACAGGAAGAAGTGAATCAGAAAATCCTGTGTTGATCGAACGGTTGAAATTGTTAGTGCAATCCGATGGAAGATTTTCATCCATTCCAAACGCATCACCGTTAATGAATTTGTACTCGTGATAAGTGTAAGGAGAGAGCACAAGCGTAACTTCATAAATGCCATAACCTATGAAGCTCATGGCTTCAATGGCAGGATTCCATCCGTTAAAACTTCCTGTAAGATGAACGCCTTGTGGTGATACGGTTTCATTGAACATATCCACCCGGAAAGTGATGCTCACATCCAGCGGACACTCTGCACATTGTGCATAGCAATAAGTAGGATGTGTGAAGTCCACCAGTGGAGCTGTGAAGTAGCGATTTCCTAATGCCCCTGTGGTGCATCCGCCTGCAATAATTTCCGAATCATCATCAAGAAAATCGCCATTCACGAATTTGAATTCGTAATTATTTCCCGACTGCATGCTCATGGTCATTGACCAGATGTTGTTGCCGTTGTCTTCCATCAAAGTGGGAAACCATCCGTTGAAACTTCCTGCAAGATGCACGCCTTCCGGTGACACGGTTTGTCCCACCATGTTCACGGAAAAAGTAACATTGATAAGCATACATGAATAACATGACTCCCAGCAATAGAGGGGAAGTGCAAACGAACTTGCATTCATCGTAAAACTGCGATTATTGCCTCCACCGGTATTCATGGTGCAGGGTTCACCATCCACAAAAAATTCGAAGGTGCTTCCGTCCGTCACATAAAATTTGTACTCATAGTTGCCTGCACTAAATGGAAGTGTTGCGGTCCACACTCCGTTGAGATCAACATCAGTCATTGGATTTGCGGTGGTCGAAAATCCGCTCCACGATCCTACCACAAATACTGCGCTAACTGAACCGTTGAAATTCTGCATGTCCACTACGAAGTCCACATTGAAAAGGCACGAGCCATCATCAATAGTTGCCAGTGGATTGTAATTATTTGCCAAAGAGGTTGTGCAGCCCGGAACAATACAATCGCCACATTCAGCAAAGCATACTCCATCCATCACCAAATCAGAAACAGGTACAGTAAGGTATCGGTTGCCGTATGACGAACACGTTCCGGGAACATCTTCTTCTTCGCCCCACGCATTTCCGTTGATGAATTTGTATTCGAAATAGTATCCCTCCGCGAGTTGTAATGTCACCTCATACACCTGGTTCAAATCTGCATCCGTCATCACGATGCCGGCAGGATTCCACATCGGGTATGTATTGGGCGCGGGATTGAATCCAAAGTTTCCGGCAAGGTGCACTCCGTTTGGCGACACTGTTGCGCTTTGCATATCCACTTGAAAAGTGACATCAAAAAATTGTGGGTTGCCTGCACAGAAAGAGCATTCGCCAAAACAGCGAACGGCCAGAGTTTGATCAACAGTACCGGATGTCACGCATCGGTTGCCGTTACAGTTGCATGCACCAGGTACTCCTTCATCACTTCCCCATGCATTTCCATTGATGAACTTGTATTCGAAATACGAACTTTCCGGAAGTGAAAGCAACACTTCATAGATGTTGTCCAGATCGCCATCGGTCATGCTAATTCCCGAGGGATCCCACTGTGGATATCCGGCAATTCCAAAACCTCCGGCAAGGTGAACACCATTTGGTCCCAATGTTTGGTTGGTCATGTCCACACGAAAGGTGATGTTCACATTGGCATACAATGCGCAAGAAGCAAGTAGTGTAAAAACAATTGTAAAAATATTTTTCATTGTAATAGGATTTTGAATTGGTATTTTTTTAAAATTTCTTTACGGATGTTGAATTGGAATTGGCTGGCTCCGTCTCCATCAACCGTTCGCTCTTTTCTTTGATGAAAAGACAGAGCAAAGCGGAAATCACAAACGAAACTGCGCCAATGATCATGGCGAACGATGGATCGGTGTTGAAGAATTTTTTGAGCAGGAAGCCCAGTATGCCTGCGGCAATAATCTGGGGAATCACTATAAAAAAATTAAATACACCCACATAAAATCCCAACTTTTTTTCCGGCAACGACCCTATCAGTATTGCATAAGGCATTGACAGAATACTTGACCATGCTATACCAATTCCAACCATTGCAATCCACAATGCATATTGGTTGGTGATAAAATGTAAAGCGAACAAGCCCAACGCGCCTGCCAGCAAACACATCATGTGGGTTTTTCTGCGACTGGTCATACTGGCAAGCCACGGCAACATGAACGCTGCAAGTGCTGCTACTCCACTATAAACTGCAAAGCACAATCCCACCCAATCCCCACCATCCTGAAATTCTTTGGTAAGTGGGTCAGTGGAATGAAAAACATTTTGTGCGACCGTGGGTGTGGTGTAAATCCACATTGCGAACAAGGCGAACCACGCGAAAAATTGAACTGCCGCCAACTGAATCATCGTTCTGGGCATCTTGAAAATACTGGTACCTGTTTCTTTCAGGAAATTCAAAACACCGGCAGTGCTTGCGCGCTCCTTTTTAAAGTCTTCCATATTCACGGGTGGATACTCTTTCGTTTTGAATACTGTCCAACTTACTGCTGCCAGAAATGCAATTGCTCCTATGTAGAATGAGTATTTTACTGAAGGAGGAATTTCACCTTCGGGTGCGGTGTTGGAAATGTTGAGCCAGTTGGAAAAAATGTACGGAAGCATATAGGCCACCACTGCTCCTATCCCGATGAAAAAACTTTGCATGGCATAGCCAGCAGTGCGCTGCGATGCGGGCAACTTGTCTCCCACAAAAGCCCGGAACGGTTCCATGGAAACATTGAATGCGGTGTCCATTACCCACAGCATGCCAATGGCCATGTATAGCGTGGGAGAATTTGGCATCAGCACCAATGAAACGGTGGCGAGCAATGCACCAATTAAAAAGTAAGGCCGTCTTCGTCCCCATCTTGGATGCCAGGTGCGATCACTTAAATAACCAATGATGGGTTGAACGATGAGACCTGTGACAGGCGCAGCTATGGTGTAAATAGCAAGTTTTTCAACATCGGCATCAAGTGTCTGGAAGATGCGACTGGTATTTCCGAGTTGCAGTGCAAACCCGAATTGAATGCCCAGAAACCCGAAACTCATGTTCCAGATCTCCCAAAAACCTAGTCGTTTCTTTTCCATAAAAAAGCGCGGGTAACTGTTGGTTAACCCGCGCAAGATATAGAAAGTGTAGTTTGTACACCTTCTCGTTTTTTATTGATAGATTATGGACATGCGGTGCCGAAAGCCCCAAGGAAAATGAGCAGGTCGGGTGTGCTGGTTGTGTTGTCGCTGTTAAAGTCTGTGGGGCAATCGTCAACTGCATAAACGCATGAACCATCGTCCAGTGTGGCGGTTGCATCAAAATTCATTGCGGTGGAATAGGTGCATCCCGCGCAGCTGTCAAATTCACAAGAGCCATCATCTTTGGTAGCGCTCACATCAAAGTTGCATGCTTCATTAGAAGTGCAGCCACGGCAACTTAAGTATTCACATGATCCATCATCAAGCGTTGCTGTTGCATCCAGGTTGCATGCCTGGGGACTGGTGCAACCGGTGCAGGAGGTAAAATCGCAGGTGCCATCTTCCGCTGTTGCCGCTGCATTGAAATTACACGCAAGACTATAAGTGCAGCCGGGGGTTTCATGAGTCCAAAATGCTGATCCGTGTTGTGTACTTGTGCCTATATAATTGAACTCAGGATCATTGGGTACAAACTGACCGGCAGTCCAATAACCACCCGCTACGGCTTCATCCTCGCGATTGTGAGGGGAACTACCCCACTCCATATAGTCCCGCATATTGCTGGGATTGCCGAAGTCTGCTGCATTGGCATACAATCCTACTTCACCATTAGTGCCATTACAGAACGGCCAGATTACAACGAGCGATGCTCCCGGTGCAATAGTGGTGGAACCTGAAATTTTCACCATTGAGTTGAGCGGATCATACTCGGGCTGAGCGCACAGGTTCCATGTTGCAGCAACCTGGGAAACATTGCCCATATTGGTAATAGTTACTTGATGAGTTACAGGATTCACTTTGGTAATGCGCAGTACGGCTTGTGCTGAAACCAACGTGCAGATGATCATTCCGGCAAATAGTGTTATAACTGTTTTCATTTTGTTGTTGTGTTTGTTGGTATTTGTTTATGTGTTAAGAAAAAAATTTTTAGCAGTTCAATTTATCAGGGACAATAGGTTGCGAAGTAAGCCATAAGAGAAAGCAGATCAGTTACACCTACTGAGCCATTTGCATCCAGATCGTAATAGCCGCAATCAGCAGCACATCCGAAGTTGGCCATAAAAGGCAACAGGTCATTGATGTTCACAAGACCATTGAGGTCGAAGTCGCCCGCGCAGGTGTATAGCACGCATGAACCGTCATCGCAACCTGCATCCTCATCGTAGTTAGTAGCCAAGGGATCGGTGCATCCAGGATACACGCATGAGCCATCATCGCAACCATTGTTTTCGCTGTAATTGCAGGCAGTAGCATCGGTGCATCCGTCATATAGGCAAGTACCATTATCGCAACCCGCACCTGCAGTGTAATTGCAAGCCAGCGGATCCGTACAGCCCACAGTGCCGAGCGATGTTTCCGTGATGGAAAGTGTATAATTGCCAGTGTTGGTTAAATAACCTTCCACCACTATGATATAGACAGTACTGGGGTTCACGTTGTAGGTTAAGATTGAGCCTGCGTTGTTGTTGGGAAAAAACGGACAAGCATCATCATCCGAATCCAGGTGCGTTCCAGTGGCACTCAGAAAATGAATGTAAGTATCGAAACTGCTAACGCAGGTACCTATTGTGATTTGATCCGTGCACGGATTGGTAGTGATCTGGTAATACACATCGGCAGACGGTTGCGATTCAGTTCCCACATAATTGTTAGTAAAGCATCCGGTGTTTGAACCTGCGATGCTAGTGGGTATGGTGGCAATAATGATGGGGTTGGTTTGGGTGTCACCCAAAATGATTTCAATAATAGTGAACGACCAGATACTGCAAGCATCAGCAATGCCATAAGCATTTTGTGGAACAACTTGCCAGTAGTAAGTAAGGCCCGCAATAAGCCCTGTGGCCGTATAAGTAGTTGCGGCCTGGTTGTCCGAGACCAGTATGATAGGGGGGTTGTCGGTCGAGAAGAACACATCGTAATTGTTTGCAGTAAATGCCGCGGTCCAGCTAAGATTGGTAGAGGTGGTGGAACAAATCTGTGCAGCATTTGCCGGAGTATTTGGATTGGTTACGCAAGGAGGAGGTCCCGGGCAATAAACCTGGAATGTCAATGTTCCTCCAGTGGAAGTTTCCGCATCGGCCATAATGTAGTAGGTGGTTCCTTCAATGAGTGTAACGGCAGGTGTTGAAGTCACATTGCCATTCAAGTTATCAATACAAGTCCATCCTGTTCCTGAACAATCGCCTGAAAATTCTTTATAGAGATAATGCACCGTTCCGGGTGATGCATTCTGGTCAATATAATGTGGTCCTGTGGTGGTAGCTGTGAAAAGAAAGGCGGTTTCGCGTCCTGGTGTGGCTGCTCCACAGCTGTTATTGGGAAATGTTCCTGGAAAATCATAAACCCCGCTGCCACTTCCCACGGCTGTGGAAATAATGGTGTTGCATGAAATTGCAATGGCATTGTTGCAATTGAAGCCGGAAACTCCGGTGTAAATGCTTTGCGTATCTCCACAATTGCTTCGAAGAAATACAGTGATGCTTTGCACACCAGAAATTCCTGATGCGGTTGCAGTTGTTGCTGCTGTATTGCCGCTGGCAATCACTCCAGCGCCTTGAGCATTTCCACCTGGTACTACTTCCCAATCATAACTCACAGCGCCTGCACTCGCTGTCCAACTTATGTCCACCGTGCTGCTGGTGTAGTTCGACAGTGTAATTCCTAAAGGTGGAAAACAGGCCGATGTGGTCCATAGATAAGTGAGACCGGCCATGGGAAAAGTGGGAGGGGCGAAAGATGAAAACCTGCATGTGGCTCCCACGTTGGCGCCTGCGTTGGAGGTGTCCCAATTGTTCGCTGCAGTTACATCCCGGTTCTTTACATCGTTTGCAAAAACATTGGTTGGGCCGCGCAATCCCACTTGTGGTGATTGTGTCTGACTTAATCCCACATCCACCGGGCCATCATACACAAAGCGGATGTCGCCATCAGTAAGGTCAAGCCTTATCTGGAAACTGAAACGTTCGATAGATGTTGTTGTATTGAACCGGTGCATATCTTTCCATTGAATCACAATTTCAGTTCCGGTGTTGGCCCATCGTATTTCAGATGAACCTGCATCAGAATTTTCAATATTGGCTCCAAATGCTGATATGACGCCTGGTGTTGATAACGCGGTGCCACTTGCTGATAAAGGTGTGTACATGGTGGAGGATGGAGTTGTGCCGCCAAGGACTATAAACCCGTTCGAACTAACACGCATACTCGTGTGAAGCGCTCCATCGTAATAAAACGATGGAATGGTGATAGTGGATGAAACATTGTCGTTAATCGTGCCAGTGAAAAGTACCGTTCCGGTGTTGATGGAGGTATAGGTTTCAATGCCGGATGAAAAGAAATAATCCGAAGCAACCTGTGCATTGAATCTGGCGAGCAGGAAACAGCAAATAACAATAAGTGATGTACGCTTCATTTTGTTTTGGTTTTTTTAAGGCGCTGAAAAGTACAGCATTCTTATACCTGTTCACAATGGAGTGATTTAAATCTCTTGCATCAGGCGCAAAAGAGTTTGTCAGAAACATGAAACCAGATAAACACAGGGAGATGGAAGAATGTCATGATGGCAAGTAGTAAGAAATAGGCACAAAATAAGAGGCCGCTATCCCGAATCTTCGGGATAACGGCCTCTCTTAAAATAGTGAATTTGGCTTGTGTATTATTTCGTCACAACCAATTTCTCAGTGATGAGTTTTCCATCAACAAACATGATTACGTTGTACATGCCTGATGCAAGTTGTTCATCAAAAACAATCACTTCGTTGAGCGAATTGTTTACTGCAAAATCATTTGAGTAAACAAGTTTGCCAAACATGTCTGTAATGTCAATGGCTACGAAGTCGCCTTCCACACCGGCAATGTTCAGGTTGAGCATTAAGCCGTTGTTTGGGTTGGGATAAATGGCTGCTTCATTAGTTGATACATCAATTTTTTCGGCATCCATATCAATTTGGTTGTCGTTTTCAACCATGCCACCAGGACCAACGATTGAGAGGCATTCAACTGCTCCATAAATTCCTTCACCATAACTAAATACAGGTGCAATTTGCACATCGTAAGTAGCTCCCATTACCAGCCCCGGTATTGCAGTCAACTGTATGTTTCTGCTACTGTTGCCTTTGTAATGAATGATAGGCAATTCAGGAACATCGGTGCGGGTAAACTTCCACTTCCAGTTAATGGCTCCACAAACGAATGGATCTGCCCATACTGTCTGTGCAAGAAGATGAGGGCCAAAGTTTGCACAATTGTTACTGGTTCTCAACTTGGCAAGTGGCTGTGCAACGATGGTAAGTGAACAAGGTGTGTTGGTGGAAACAATCACCTGCTCGGCACCACCGGCCGAATTGGTAAGATTCCAAACGGCATCAATCTCCACATCATAAGTATCACCCCAAGTCAACATAGGCACTGATGAAAGCGTAAGGAAAGTGCTTGCTCCATTGTTCTTGGTATAAGTGATAAAGGTGGTTTGCGATGTGAGGTGGAATATGTATTGGCTCGCGTTCACGAAATCAGCTTTAAAGGTCTGGCAAAGTGTGTAAGGGCCGGGGCCGTAGTCGCACTCTGAAGCACCCAATGCATGCATGCAAAGGCTGAATGGGCCAATGCCAGTGTTGGAGTTAACCGCACGAATACCAATAACATAAGTATTGCCAACAGTAAGACCACCGATATTCAGCGTCTCATCGTTGCCTGCGTGAGCATTTTCTGTGGCCACTTGCGCACCGCCAATGTCCTGCACTTCAATAAAAACATCGAAGAAGGTATCTACGAATATGCGCGCTCCGGTTGTTGTTGCAACAAATTTGTACCAAAGGTCTTCACCGGTTGGCAATGTTGATGTTGCAAATGCCGAAGGATATCTACCCGTCAGATCATCGTTAATACTGTTACAAGCTGTTTGCCCATAAGTCCCAAGCGCTACTAAAATGGCACCTGATGGGTTTTCGTTCACTGCACCATAGATACATGAGCCATCATTGCATGTTGCATTCACATCATAGTTGGCGGCAGAAGGATCATTGCAGCCATAATCGGTTAGGCATGAGCCGTCATCGCAAGTTGCTGTATTGTCATAGTTGCAGGCCAACGGATTGGTACAGCCATAATCTGTGAGGCATGAGCCGTCATCGCAAAATGCCGTGGGATCCCAATTGCATGCAGCAGGATCTGTACAACCATATGGTCCTACTTCAACTGATATTGTGGTTGAACGGCATCCGTGTGGCGCTTCACGTGTATAAGTGATATTGTGGATTCCAACACCTGCAACTGAAGGGTTCCAAGAATTTCCGGTAACACCAGGGCCGCTGAAAGTTCCTGTTCCGGCATTGGGTACTAATGTGGAAGATGCACTGGTCAAACAGGCATTGGCTGGAAGGCCGGTGAAGCCCGCATCAATTGCTCCTGGATCTGTCAAAATCAAATCTGTGGGTGTTGCGGTGTTAGCGGTGAAAGGATCTAACTGCACATAATAGGTTTGACCAGCGATGAGGGATGGACAATCGATTGGAATGTAGGATGAAAATAATGCACCACCGTGAGCTACGTAAGCAGCATCATCGTCATTGGCAGCCAACAAAGTAAACGTTCCATAGGTGCTGCAACTGCCAACCGAATAAATGGCGAGTTGCGTATCAAAATCCTGGGCTTGCAAAATGACACGACCTGAAGCTGGCGCAACAAAAGTGTACCATGCGCTATTGCTCAGCGTTGAATTACACCAACCAGTTTGGGTTCCGCATCCTGTTGCCGGGGGAGCAACCTCGCCTGCGGTAGCTGTATAGCCAGTAAGGCTGTAAGGACCGTTGTTGCCAAATACAAGTGCCACTGCACCGCAAGGAACATCATTGGCAGGTGAAGTAGTAAATGCTGCGGGGCCTCCGGTTAAACTAAAACCATTGCCACCGGCTGTGCAGTTCTGGGTAACATAAAACTGATGGGCTGTGGAGGATGGTAAACCGCCTACCACATAACCTGAAGCTGCCACTCCATTTACCATTGTTCCAGTACCAAGTATAAAACCTGTTGGGCCATACTCAATATTGTATGGGCCTGCACAAGCTGTGCAGTTCCAGTTTAATGTTGCTCCTGTTGGTGAGATTTCTGTTGCATTAAGTCCGAAAGGAGCTGGGCAAGCTGCCGGTGGTACTGGTGTCCATGTAAATGTGAGACCGTTTGCGGGTGGTGTTGCACCAGCTACACTAAATGTAATATTCGCTGCAATAGTTCCACCAGCTACAGTAGCATTCCAGTCATGAGGCGCGGAGGTTGTCCTGTTGTTGAAATCAGCATTGCTCAAACCCCGAAGACCAACTGTTGTCGTACCGCTTGTCGTGCTATAAATACAATTGTTGTAAACAACCTGAACAACGTTTGTAGTTTCATTCAACCTGATCTGCAAATCAAATCTTTCGTTTGCACCTGCGCTTCCAAATTTCCTCGATTTGGTGTACTGAATCACAAATGTTTGGCTGCCAGGCGCGCCAATAAGTTGTGATCTTACCTCCCCGCCAAAGACTACAGTACCAGCAGCACCAGTTGATGTTGCATTGGCAGACATTGTAACTGTACCTGCACCAATCGAAAGAACAGTTGAACCAACGGCTATCCCTGTTCCGTTCACATTATCACCAACAGAAATACCAGCGGTATTTGTAACTGCAGTGAGGATAGGACTGCCGCTAGTACGTGTTGCAGTAGTACGCCATCCACATTGCAAGTCGCGGCCATGGACAGCAACAATTTCATT
>JAWXCI010000020.1:0-53993 GCA_034408895.1 Flavobacteriales bacterium | reverse complement strand
GGCAGTAGGCAGTAGGCAGTGGAACCCGCCTGCCTACTGCCAACTGCACCCTGCCAACTATTTATCGGCCTTCACCTTATCATAATCGGGAATATCATTCTTGCTCCACATGTTCATCACGGTGGCTTTTTCCAAATAGACAATACCTGGATTGGAGCGGACAATGATTTTCAGTTCTATCTGATCGTTGATGAGGAATGGAAAATCGAGTCCATTCTCATGGCGGAAGGTTTCGGCCTGTTCATAGTCGGCAGGAGTAATAGCATAAACAGGGATACCATCGGCCTGCGCCTTTTTGGTGAAGGCTTTCAAATCATCCATCACTGCCTTGTCCCAATGCGAGATGTCTTTGGAGATAATCCAAAACACCTTATCAAGTGCGAGCAGAGAATCTTTCATCTCGTTGCCATCCATATCTGTGGGTGCAAAATCCATGATTTTCGGAGTGTAGCCTTTTTCCATCACCTTAGAGTATGTTAGTTCAGGAATCGGAGCAGACCAAGTAGTGTCTTCCCAAATACGCGAACTCATGTACTGGTCGCTATCAACCTCTTTTGTTGCTCCGGTGTTCTTGTTCTTCAGGGTATAGAATGCAAGCGTTTTCGGTTCGGCAAGTCCAACTTCTTTAGCAGTTTTTATACTGTCGCCAGCGGCAATCGCTTTCTCCTTGTACTCTTCATACAGCACAGAAGCTGGTTTCATCTGATCCAGAATGTTTTTACCAATGGCGTAGCCGCGATAGTCTTTGTAGGGAAGATGGTTGTAGGTGTCGTATTGAACGTAAGCACAAACCACGAGTGCAGCCAATGCCATGAGCCACTCCTTCGGCCCGAAATATTTCTTCATTACCAGCGCAAGACCACACGCAATGATGGTGAACGAAATGGGGAACCACCAGTCCAGTTGCAGGATGGAGAAAGCGGCAATAAGCAGTAGCGATATTCCGATTATCATCATATCCTGGTTCCATGTGTTCAGTTTGAAACGCCTGGTCCAGGCACCTAAGAATACAGGTATTACGAAGATTAGCAATATTACATCCTTGTAAAACGACTGCCTTGGTTCGAGCGGAATGGCATCACCAAAACAGCCGCACGTTTCCACACAGGTTTTTGGAAATGAAGCCACGGAAGCAGATGGTTTAAAATCCTCCCGTTCATCAATGCAAGATGCGGTGTAATTGGTGAGCCAGAGGAAAAACACCGTCATAAATAGTATGAGGCTCGTGGTTATTTTCGGCCATGCACCCAGCAAGAGCGCAATGCCTAGCAGCACTTCACCTATCACAATGAATATGGCAATGGGCAACACATATTCAACAAGTCCTGGAAAGTTGAGGGCACTTTCGGCAAAGTATTCCTCCAGCTTGTAGCCGAAGCCCACCACATCATTCACCTTGATAAGGCCTGATACGATGAAGAGCGAACCGACAAGAATTCTGCAAATGGTAACGATGGTATTCATACTAGAAGTTGTATTTGAATTTTGGGGTGAAACTATTTTTAATGGTGCCTTCGGTCTGTAATTGAAATGTTGCTTAACCTGTGTTTAACGCTTGTGCAAAAATCTGCGAACACTTTTCACACCCACATCATCCTGCTAAAAGATGTTCACCAAACACAGTCCACTTTTGTTCATGACGAACCATTGGAACCAAAAAGCCCCGATTGCTCGGGGCTCAATGGCTTAAACTGAAAAACTAAAAACTATTTAAATCATCTGAATCGTTTGACCGACTCAACTAACCTAAAACTATGTGTCCTAGGTACACTACCTAAAGATGGGGCGAATGTAAACGAAACATGATGCTTCATTCCAAATTCAGCGAACTTCTAGTTTTCAACAATTTTCAAAACGAATGGAATGAAGCTCCTCCTGGTGAATATTGCTCGTTAAACCATTGGAAAAAATTTCCTTACACTAGAGCATATCATCACTTCGCCTTGTAAGCCACCACTACAGTAGGTAATTGTGGCGACTGAAGTTTGAGGAATTTCTCCGTCAACTCTATCACGGCAAATTCCTTTTTGGTTCCGCTCTCCACCAACTCCAGTGTTCGGTTGTCGCCACTGATTGAATACGTGCCGGTGGAATTCGTTGAGCCTGATTTTTTTGTGAATGTGCCATTGGCAAAAGCAAGTTCAATTCCTTTCATGGCATTGTTGAACAAGTGCATTCCTGTGGTGTCGCTGTTCACCACGCCATTTTGGTATCCCTGCACTGAAGAAAATATCCAGGTTTTTTCAATAGTACCAGTCGTGTTTTGAATGGGTAGGTCACCACCTGTGGTTTCAATCACAGGATTGGTGGCTGATTCAGGTGGTGCATTGTCTGTTGATGGTTGAGTTGCGCTTTCACCACAGGCCAACATAAATCCTAGTAGGGCGATACAAAAAGTTGTTTTCATTGTTTGTAAAATTTTAAAGGTGCGAAGGAAAGAGTTTCCCGGGGTTCAAAATTCCTTTCGGGTCAAAAAGTTTTTTTATGCCCTGCATCAATCCAAGTTCTGCCGGGTTGAATACAATGTCCATGTAATCCTTTTGCACCAGGCCAATGCCATGTTCACCGCTCAGGGTGCCACCCAGTTTTTTGGTGAGATGAAAAATTTCGCGGATGGCTTTGGGCAATTCATTATGCCACGCATCATCACTCAACTGGCCTTTTATGATGTTGACATGGAGGTTGCCATCACCGGCATGGCCGTAGCAAACACTTTTGAATCCGAAACGGTTGCCTATTTCTTTTACCCCGTGCAGCAAGGCAGGCAAATTGAACCGCGGCACCACGGTGTCTTCCTCCTTGTAAACGGAATGGGACTTTACGGCTTCGCCCACTTTCCTGCGCAGCTTCCAGAGTTGTGCCTTTTGTGTTTCATCATCGGCAAAAAGAATTTCCCCGCTGTCGAATTGTTGCACCACGTTGCCAATAGTTTCGCAATCGCTCATCAGCGTTTCAGGATAATTGCCATCTACTTCAATAAGCAGATGAGCTTTCACATTTTCATCCACCGGCAATGAAACATCAGTTACAAACTTCAATGTCCAGTCAATAGCATCGCGTTCCATAAACTCAAGTGCACTGGGTGTGATACCCGCGCGAAAAATTGCACTCACTGCTTCACACGCTTTCTCCGCAGAATGGAAAGGAACAAGCATCAGCAAATTGTGTTTGGGCAAAGGGAGAAGTTTCAGGACTGCTTTTGTAATCACTGCCAACGTTCCTTCGCTTCCCACCATCAATTGTGTGAGATTGTATCCGGTGGAATTCTTCAATGTATTTGCTCCGGTCCAAATGATTTCTCCATTGGGCAGAACCACTTCAAGGTTCAGTACAAAATCTTTGGTGACACCATACTTCACTGCACGAGGACCACCTGCATTTTCGGCAAGATTGCCACCGATAAAACATGTGCCGCGACTGGAAGGATCAGGAGGATAGTACAATCCGAGTGCGGCCACCGTTTCCTGTAGCACCTGGGTGATCACTCCGGGTTCAACCGTCACCTGAAGGTTTTTTTCATCAATGAAAAGAATGTGGTTTAGTTTTTCAAGACTTAGACCGATGCCACCTGATACACTCAACGCACCACCGCTCAATCCTGTTCGCCCACCGATGGGAGTGACAGGAATCAATTGTTCATTGGCGTATTTCAGGATGTTGGAAACATCGTGTACCGATGTTGGTTTGATAACCACTTCAGGCGGAAACCGCAGGTCTTCCGTTTCATCGTGTGAGTACTCTTCAAGACTATCAGCGTCACTGAAAACTTTTCCTGCACCGATGAGCACTTCCAGTTCGCTGATATGATGCGGTGTGATCTGGGTGAAATTCATGGAAACCGGTCATCAATTCATCTCAACCTGACGCGCCACTTTCTGCAAAATCTCGAACACGGTTTCGGCCATCACATTTTCACTATCGAGTGTCGGATTGATTTCCGTGAACTCCAGGCAACATGTTCTTTCATTCTGGAGAAATTCAAGGATGATATCTGCTGCTTCCCGCTCGTTGATCCCACCTTTCACCGGTGTTCCTGTACCTCGTGAGATGCCAGGATCGAGTGAGTCCACATCGAAACTGATGTAGATTTTGTCGCAGTGCGTAAGATACTTGAGCGCCTCGCGGCAAAGTTTTGTCACACCTGTTTTCCTGATCTCGTTGGTGGTGTGAACCCGCACTTTGTTCTTCTTTATCAGCGCCATTTCCTGGTCTTCGAAATCGCGCAGCGTCATATAGATAAGATCGCGGTATTCCACCTTGGGTGAAATGTCGCCCACGTTCTTCAGCAACTCCCACAACTCAATAGTTTCATAGTCGAGGTCATTTATTTTTTCCTCAATGTTGTCTTCATTCAATGCAGTGCTCATTGGCATGCCGTGCATGTTTCCGCTGGGCGATGTGTATGGAGAATGAAGGTCGGAGTGTGCATCAATCCAGATAACACCGAGGCGCGATTCAGGATAAGCCATCTTGATTCCTGCAATGGTTCCGCCAGCACTGCTGTGATCGCCACTGATGATGATGGGGAATTTTCCATCACGCAATGTGTCGCGAACTGCTGCGCCCACACGTTCATACATCTTTAAAACAGATCGAATGTGTTTTGCATAGCGCGTACCCGGATTTCCATAGAGCGCCTGGTTGTCGTGTGGGATGCTGATGCTCCTGTATTTCTTGAAAAATGTGGAGCGGAAATCGAGTGCGGCAATTTTCACCGCATCCACTCCGAGGCTTGCTCCCCTTGTTCCTGCACCCACTTCGCTGGGCACTTCTAACAGCCGAATGGCTTTTGTTTTCCTTGTACTCATAAAAAAAGTTTACTGCGGCAAAGGTCGGGAAGGTTTGATGCGCACAGAAATCACAAGAGAAAACGCAACAACTACACTTCTGTTTTCTGCATAAGTATGCCTTCTAATCCGGCTAGTTTTTGCTGGATTTCTGGTAGCAGGAAGAGGGGAATAAAGACTTCAAGTTTTCCAGGGTCGCCTTGCTCCATCGAAATTTTTTCGAGATGATGGTCTTTCACCATTTTCATCATTGGGCCGATGTGCGCGTATGGAAATTCAATCACCCATCGCTCGCGGGCTTCGCGTTCCACAATGGTGGCGGAATCCAATGCCAACTTCGCAGCGGTTTTGTAAGCATCCATCAAACCACCGGTTCCCAGTTTTGTTCCCCCAAAATATCGGACAACCGCCACTAGAACATCCGTAAGATCGTGTGATAGTAGTTGACCGAAGATGGGGCGGCCGGCAGTTCCGGAAGGTTCGCCTGCATCGCTGTGGCGGTAGTTTTTCTTCTCCCAGCCTAATCGCCAGGCATAACATACATGGGACGCATCATGATAGTCGCGTTTCAGTTTTTCTAGGTGCTCCTTCACGTCTTCAATGCTGCTTACCGGAAATGCAAATGCAAGGTGTTTGCTGCCAAGAACGCGGTGCGTTGCAGCGCTGGGTGATGCGATGGTTTTGTAAGTGAAACACTTCTTGTCCAACAAATTCTAAAGAAGAAAAACTATGCAAATGATTTTGAAACCACGGGGTTTTTCGGATCGGAATAGCTATAGAAACCCTCGCCCGATTTGTCGCCCAGTTTTCCGGCCATCACCATATTTACAAGAAGGGGGCATGGCGCATATTTCGGATTGCCGAACCCATCTTGCAATACACGAAGAATAGAAAGACAAGTATCAAGGCCAATAAAATCAGCAAGGCGAAGGGGGCCCATGGGGTGTGCCATTCCCAGTTTCATCACGGTATCAATTTCCTCCACACCGGCAGTGCCTTCATGGAGTGTAGTTATTGCTTCATTAATCATGGGCATTAGAATTTTGTTCGCCACAAATCCCGGGTAGTCATTCACCTCGACCGGAACTTTTCCGATTGCTTTTGAAATTTCAATCACCGAAGCTGTCACCTCATCGGAGGTGCTGTATCCACGAATTACTTCTACCAATTTCATGACAGGAACGGGGTTCATGAAGTGCATCCCGATGACCTGTTGCGCACGTTTGGTTGCCGCAGCTATTTTGGTGATGGAAATACTGGAAGTGTTGGTGGCAAGAATGCAAGCAGCGGGCGTTGCTGAATCAATCTGCGAAAAAATCTTCATTTTCAACTCCACATTTTCTGTTGCTGCTTCCACCACAAGATCAGCATTGCTTACACCTGTTGCAAGGTCAGTTTCTACCCTTATGTTTTTCAGGGTGAATGTTTTTACCTCTTCAGTTATTGAACCCTTAGCCACCTGCCGGTCAAGATTTTTTGTGATGGTGCCTATGGCTTTATCAAGCGCATCTTGCTTTACATCTACCAGTGTGACCGCATAACCGTTTTGTGCAAATACATGTGCAATGCCATTGCCCATTTGCCCTGCACCAATGACTGAGATATTCTTCATTAAATAAAATTTTTGGGACGAATGTAGATGTGGCGATGACTGACGTTCTAAGTGCGCTATTCGCATCAGCATTTATCGCATCATCCCCTCTACCTTTACCACCATGAAAAACATAATAAACTTTTTACTGGTGTTATCAATCGTGTCATTAACGATGGCTTGTTGCAAGAATAAAAGCACTACAAGCGCTGCGAACGCTGATAACAATACGGCACCGAAAGAAGAAATGAACGCTGACGACAGCAAAGGTGATTTGGGTGTGGTGCCTGTGGTGGTTGACCCATCGTACCGCCCAAGGGTAACCGATGGCTTTAAGCTGGAATCCATACAATGCGATGGCGATGTGCTGCTGGTTAACATTCAATACAGTGGTGGCTGCAAGGATCACAGTTTCGAACTGATCACGAATGGAATCTACCTGAAGAGCATGCCTCCGCAATTGATGCTCACCCTCGAACACCAAAACAACGGTGACGTTTGTCGCGAGCTTATCAACAAGACTCTTGCATTTAATGTATCCGGCATTCAATACAAAGGCAGCAATGAATTGTGGCTGAAAGTGAATGGCGAAAAAGGGAAGGAAGTGCTTTACACTTACAAATGATTTTGATACACCATCAGAATTTCCCGGTTTGATGTTGATTAGATCAAAAGAGTATAGCAAACAGCGGCCCAGGCCCCCTTGTATTCTATCATGCCAGCACCACCAGCGGAGTGCCTGTGGGCACCCCCATAACCGTGGCCGCGGGCGAAACCGTAATAAAAAACGGAGCGCAACTGGGCTACGACCCGCTCAAACCCTTCTTCAACGTGCGCAATAATGGCGCAGCCAGTGGAAGTTATATGGTGGTGAGGGTGGGGTAATTTGGAAATGAACAAATAGAAATAACCGGAGGCAGCCGAAAATCCGGGAGATTAAGCGATTTCAATTTAAAGTAACCACATTTTCAACTTAATCACCTTACATTGGAAGAACTATCACCCTTTATGATAATCAATAATGCGAGTGGAGATACGGTGCAATATAAAGTAGTGAAGAATTAAAGGGTGTGTCACGCTCCTTACATATTTTGGGATTGGAATGATTTTGCTGTAAGCGCCATCATTGTGAGTTTGGCTGGAGGTATTGTAGCGGGATTGGTTGCAAATTGCTTATTCACAAAGCATATTAAGCAAAGGGCTATTAAGTACTACAGCCAGTTCGCAGGATACTATGTAGAGTATAAGATCGTGACGGGAAAAGAGCACCTTCGCATATGGGATTCAGTGCATATCATTTTCAATGAAAACGATTTAACCTTCACTGTCAATTTGAGCGGAAGAGTAAAAGGCCCCATTAATTATATCGAAGAAGGGGATGCTCCCGCAACAATGGAGTTAACTGCCGACATCAATCGTAGGACATTACTTGAAGGAATGTACTTGCAATTCGTAGATGCTGCTGAATACTGGGGTTATTACAGAATCAATTTTGGTATTCATCCAAAGACGAGGGAACTTTTCGTTGCAGGTCATAGGGAACATACTGAAATAAAATCTGATAAAGACGGAAAAAAATCTGATAAAGACGGAGATATTGTGTACAAAACAACCAGAGTTAAATGGGATGGGCCATACCCTAAACCGTCTGGGGCAGTGCCTGAAACTAATGGCGGAAATCAGGGCAACAACGCGGAGTGAATACTACTTGACCTATACCGATGGCTCAGAATTCACTTATCCAGGCGAAGGCGGTTTCCTTGAGTCCCTTCGTTCTTTGGCAAATGACAATAATGCTGCTTGGTATAACGTAGGGATGGATTTCGAACTGCCCGGAAATGATTTTGCAGATCATCTTTACTTTCAAGTTACCCTACCGATTGATAGCACAAGTATGATACTTACACCAATTGATACTTTTTGCCTACTCAATGATAGTGTGTCTTGGACTAATTACGGATACGAATACCCCGGATCCATTAAATATGAAAAGGTGACCGGTCAGGATGGAACTGATGTAAACGTTGATGAAACTTCAACCTCAGAGTTTTACAACAAAATCACATCTGTGGAGTACGTAGGAAATCATAGGTACGATCAAATTGAACAACTGTTGCTTTGTGATTATGAAGTTAGTGGCGAATTCAAAATGAGGATTGTCAACGACATAACCCAAGAAATCCGCATCCTGGACAACGGACAGTATAAAATCAAAGTTTCTGTCATTGCGCAGTAAGCGAATTGTAACCCTCCCCATTTGTGCGAGTCTCCAAACTCCCCAAAGAATCGGGTCATGCTGTGCGGTCTTTTAAGAAGTCTCCCGACTTCACATCACGGGCAAATACTACCGAATGATGACATGAACAATAACAAGTCGGCTGTGTTGACAAGGAAATTTCCATACAGGTCGTAGCCCCCGCATGTGCCATACTGCCCACCCTTCCATCATAAATCCTCGCCCCGAAGTGATAAGTGCTGGAGGTGCCATTCCACTCGGTGTCTTTTTCCATACCATTAAAGCCGTAACTGTAGTCTGGACTTGAGACAGAGCGCCCCGGCATCTCCATCCCAAAGGGGTAATAGCTTTCCACATTTGTCAATGCTTCCCGGTGCATCAGCTTTGAAATTTCAATCAACAGTAGGGGGCATTTACCATAGGCCTTATGCCATTTCTGCCAAGCGTTCCAACACTCTTTCGGTTTCTGCGCTCAGGTGTGTTTATGAAAACGCAACATACTTGAAGAACTCATTGCTATGCACTTCGAATAGAATATTTATTTAAAAAGAGACTACGAATTGGACAACGCTTAAAGGACGACAAACTTTGCTCACGTACGGTGTTGAAACTTTTTGAGCAACTGTTGTATGGAAGTTTAAGCGTTGGCTGAGATTAAGACCTGCTGAACGGCACCGTAGCAGGTTTTCGTTGGGGCTTTTCAAATGCAAAAAGAGGCGCAAAGAATCTGAAAATTCTTTGCGCCTCCGTTGAGAATATTCTATGGACACAACGATCCGAAGTATCCCATAAACGCCAGCAGATCGCTTACGTTAATCACTCCGTTGTCGTCAAGGTCGGCAGGGCAGTCATCGTAGAACTGGCAGGTACCGTTATCCACAGTGGCTGAAGGATCGTAATTCGGAGATGACGGATAAGTGCAGCCGGGAACTTCCGCAGGTATGCATGTACCATCATCAATTGTTGCCATCGGGTTGTAGTTGCTTGCCGAAGGATCAGTACACCCTTCAAAGATGCACGAGCCATTGTCCACATTGGCAGCAGGCTCGTAATTGACAGCCCACGGATACATGCAACCAGCCACGAGGCATGTGCCATCATCACACGCTGCACTTGCATTGTAGTTGATTGCAAGCGGATCTGTACAACCCATCCATCCGTTTTCGTCCACAAGTCCATCACAGTTTTCGTCAATGCCGTTGCATGCAATTTCAAGTTCACCCGGATTCACATTCGGATTGAGGTCTTCGCAATCTCCCCCCTCCGCAATGTATCCCGGAGGCGGATTGCAACCCATGTAAGTGACGTCATCATTTCCATAGCCATCGGCATCGTGATCGAAGTACCACAGCGTTACGGTGTTGCATGAACCATCATCGCAAGTTGCGGCAGGATCATAATTGCAAGCGGCCACATCAGTGCATCCCATCACATCACCTTCATCAATTGCACCGTTGCAATTGTCATCCATTCCGTTGCAAGCAATTTCAGGTAGGCCGGAATTTGCTCCCGCATTCTGGTCATCACAGTCGGTGTTGTCGCTTACAAAACCTGTTGGCTGTTCAAGTGCAAACACTGCATCAACGGGGTCACCGAATCCATCACCATCATCATCATCGTACCAGAGAGTTGCTGTGTTGCAAGAACCGTCATCGCAGGTTGCATCAGGATCGTAATTGCACGCGGCAGGATCGGTACAACCGTAAACCTGGCCTTCATCAATTACTCCGTTGCAGTTGTCATCGAGGCCGTTGCAAGGATCTTCAGTTGTGTTCGGATTTACGTTCGGGTTCGTGTCATCACAATCGGAACTATCAGCTACATAGAATTCCGGTTGTTCGCAGGCGTTGAGCGGCATACTCGGATCACCAAGGCCGTCACCATCTGCATCTGCAAACCACAGCGTTGGGTATGTGCATGAACCATCATCGCAGGTTGCAGTCACATCATAATTGCATGCAAGTGCATCGGTGCATCCGTAAATGCTTCCTTCATCAATAGTTCCGTCACAGTTGTCATCAATGCCGTTGCAATTCACTTCAGCCAGTCCGGGATTTACGTTCGGATTGTTGTCATCACAATCATCGCACAAATCATAACCGTCACCGTCATCATCGTAATGCCAAACCCAATTGGATGTACCGCCATCAAGTGTGAAGTTGTTCATGGTTCCGGTGTAACTGTTCACGGAGTAATCTTCCACGGAATTCAATCCGCTGTTGTTTCCATTGGCTACTGCACCGAGGTTCTTGAAGTTGTAGTACAACTGCAAGCCCGACTCATTGCCACCGAGGTCAATATTCATGTAAGCAGCAATTGCAGCAGGTGTGCGAACCACATTCCACAAGCGCACTTCATCCATCTTGCCATGATAGAAACCGGAAGAGCCAGCATTCGAGCCAATGTATTGTGTTGAGGTGGTGTATGCTCCGTAGTTAGAAATTCCGGTCGCTACTTCCACACCATTCACAAACAGTTTGATTTGTGTGTTGGATGCATTCCATGTAACCGCCACATGGCTCCACTGGTTGAGCGGGAGTTGTGATGGTGATTGTACAATGCTGTAATTGAAATAATCACCGGCAGTCAGGTAGCCATTGTTTAGCCAGAACTGGTTAGTGTAACTCCAAGCGAGGTGTTGTGTTCCATAACTCTGCGGGAATACCCAGGCTTCTTTGGAGTACGAACCACTGGTATTGTAACCGGTGTAGATGTAATCGTTTTGACCATCGAAATGAACCGCTAGTCCACCTTCATCAATCTGGCCGTTGCAGTTGTTGTCAATTCCATCTTCGCATATTTCAGTTGCATCTGGATTGATTGCTGCATCACTGTCATTACAATCCCCACCTGTTTCAATCCATCCTTCACCGGGTGATTCGCATTCCACAGTTTCGGAAGAAGCGGCACCGTAACCATCGCCATCACCATCGTAGTACCATGTTATGATTCCCACAGATGGGTCGTTGTCATCACAATCGTTGCACACATTTATTCCATCGCCATCGGCATCCTGAACCCAAACCCAATTCGATTGGCCACCATTCAACGCGAAGTTGTTGAGGGTACCATCGTAGTGGTTGCTCAAATCATCCGCGATAGTGAACCCGATATTGTCGCCACCAGGAGTTACAGAGAAGTTTTCGAAATTGTACAATCGCATCAACCCTGATTCGTTTCCGATAAGGTCAATGTTCATGTCGGTTTGAATTTGTGATTGTGTGCGCACATAATTCCACACGCGTGCATCATCCATTTTACCACCGAATGAATTGCTACTGTATCCCAAACACATTGCACCTCCATAAGGACAATACATGCTGCCTGTGGCCACAGCGTTTCCATCCTGGTATAGGATGATTTGAGATGCACCATAATTATAGGTGACCGCCACATGCACCCACTGGTTCATGGGAACTGCTGTTGATGACGAAACAACATATCCACATGCATCCTGGTGATAAAGATTTCCACCGTTCAACATCAATCGTGAATCGTTGCTGAAGAAAACAAACTGGTAAGAGCTGGTTGATGTTCTGTAAATCCATGCTTCCTTCGTGAACGATTGATACGAAGCTGAGTAATCTATGTACACGTAATCGTTGTTGCCATCGAATGCAAGAGCAATTCCTGTGTCGTCAATCAATCCGTTGCAGTCGTCATCAATGCCGTTACATATTTCAATTGCTGAGGGATTCACTGCTGCATCACTGTCATCACAATCACCATTCACCAACGTCCAATCAGGGCCGGGTGGGTCGCACTGGATAATTGCAGTTTCATCATCACCGTATCCATCTCCATCCACATCCTGGTACCATGTGTAAAAAGTGATATTCGGATTGGTGTCGTCACAGTCTTCACAGAAGTCGAGGCCATCACCATCATAGTCGAAGTAAGAAACCCAGTTTGATGTTGGGCCATTGCGCGTGAAGTTGTTCAACTGCCCATCGTAATTGTTTGTCAAATCATCGGTAGTTGCATAAGCAGTGTTGTCGGCACCGGAAACTATTCCGGCATCCTCAAAATTGTAATAACGCATAAGACCTGATTCATTTCCAACCAGCGAAGTGTTCATGGTTTCAAGAATCTGTGCTTGTGTGCGCACATAATTCCAGATTCTCACTTCATCCATCCTTCCCTGCCATGAACTTGAACTGTATCCGATACAGGTCGCATAACCGTAAGGACAATAAGCGTAACCGCTTCCCTGCAACACTCCGTTGATGTATATCTGGGTGTAGTAAACCGAGAAGGTAACTGCCACATGTACCCACTGTCCTTGCGGAATTGTGCCGCCATAGATTTGATAGCCGCAGTAATCCTGGTAATAAAGATTTCCATTCGAGATGAAAAGACGCGAGTCGTTACTATAGAAGATGTAATGCGTTCCGCTGTTGTTGTTGCTGAACACCCATGCCTCTTTTGTAAATGGCTGGTAACTTGTCGAGAAGTTGGTGTAGATGTAATCATCATTTCCATCAAAGGCCATCGTGAGATTTCCCGTGTCAATGTATCCGTCACAATCATCATCCACTCCGTTGTCGCAAATTTCTTCAGCACCGGGATACGTTGTTGCAACAGTATCATCACAGTCACCTGAAACCGTTGTGTACTCAGTTCCCGGTTGTATGCAACTGAGAATTCCTGTGTCCGGATCACCATATCCGTCACCATCGGTATCAGCATACCACATAATGTTGGTGACGGAGGGGTTATTGTCATCGCAATCATCGCAGATGTCATAACCATCATTGTCAGCATCCCAATGCGGCATCCAGTTGCTGGCGGTGCCGGTGAGCGCGAAGTTGTAAAGATTTCCGGTGTACGAATTCAAACTCATATCATCCACAGTGGAGTAGCTCGTGTTGTTACCCGCGGGAATCACTGCCGGATTCTCAAAGTTGTACCACAATGTCAATCCAGGTTCAGCACCCGTGAGTATCGCATTCATGTTTGCCTGAAGTTCAGCCTGGGTGAGCGCATAGTTCCAGATTCGCACATCATCCATTTTTCCACCGAAGAAATAATTTCCTCCGTAATCAGAACCGAGATATTGATAGTAGCCATTCCAACTTCCATACTGTGTAACAAAAGTCCCGACAAGATTCCCATTCACATACAACTTCATCTGCTGTGAACTTTGGTCGTATGTCATTGCAACATGCGACCACTGATTGAGCGGCAGTGGATTCGGATCCTGAATCTGGTAATAGCTATTGATATCTCCCACGGTCGGGCGCAAATTCACAAGCCATAGCGGATTGGAATTTCCAAATATCAAAGCCTGGTGCGTGTTGCTGCTCGAAGGATGCACCCATACTTCTTTTGTGAATGATGTTCCTGCGTTCAGGTAATAGTTGGTCGCTACATAATCATTGCTTCCGTCAAAACGAAGCGCAAGTCCCTGGTCATCTATCACACCGTTGCAGTTGTCATCAATTCCATTGTCGCAGATTTCTATTGCATCAGGATTTATTGCAGCATCTGCATCATCACAATCGCCATCAATGGTCACGTATTCGGGGCCGGGTTGAACACAATCCACCACCGGCCAATCAGAATCACCGAATCCATCACCATCCAAATCGGGATACCAGGTAAAGATGGTAATCGAAGCATCGTTGTCGTTGCAATCTTCACACACATCGAAACCATCGCCATCAGCATCGTACCGTGGAACCCAGTTGGAAGCGTTTCCATTCATCGCGAAGTTGTAGAGAGGAGCATCGTAGTTGCTGCTGCTCAAATCATCCGCAGTTGTGTAGCCAGCATTATTTCCACCGGGGTCAACTGCAAGGTTTTCGAAATTGTAGTAGCGCACCAAACCGGATTCACCTCCGGTAAGTGTTGCGTTCAGGTATGTGGAAATGTCAGAAGCAGTTCGCACATAATTCCAAATGCGCACTTCATCCATACGGCCACCGAAGTAAACACCGTATGATGAGAAGTAACCCACATAAGTTTCATAACCATAAGAGTAGTTTCCACTTCCTTGCGCTACAAGGACACCATTGATGTAAAGTGACATCTGCGATGTTCCGTAGTTGTATGTCATCGCAACGTGGGTCCATGTATTCAAAGGCACTGGAGTTGGCGACTGTAAATTGTTATAGTTGTTCTGGCCGCCAGCTGTGAGGTAACCGTTGATCAGATAGAACGGTGCTTCGGAAGAACAAATAATCGGCTGGTATGTATTTGCATTCTGTACATAAATCCATGCTTCTTTCGTGTACGATGTGTATCCGATTGGCGGATAAGAAATGTAGGAGTAATCATTCGAACCATCGAACGCCATTGCGATTCCCTGGTCATCAATTATTCCGTTGCAGTTATCGTCCACACCGTTGTCGCAGATTTCAATTGCACCTGGATAGATATTGATGTTGGTATCATCGCAATCACCATCTTCAAGCACCCAATCGGGGCCCGGAGGGTCGCATTGCACAGTGCCCGTTGCAACTGTACCGAAACCATCACCATCGCTATCGAGGAACCATGTGTAATCCTGTACATTCGGATTGGTGTCATCACAATCATCACAGAAGTCAACACCATCGCCATCGAAATCGAAGTACGGAACCCAGTTGGATGATGAACCATTCAATGAGAAATTGTAAACGTTTGCATTGTAGTTGTTGGTCACATCATCTGTGGTGCTGAACGCAACGTTGTTTCCGGAAGGAATTACTCCAACATCTTCGAAATTGTAGAAACGCATCAGGCCAGATTCTGCACCGGTAAGCATTGCAGTCATGTTCGACTGAATCTGTGGTTGTGTTAAAGCATAGTTCCAGATGCGCACATCATCCATTCTTCCACCGAATGAACTGCTGCTGTATCCGATGTTGCGGTAGCTGCCATAAGGGCAATATGAATAGTATGAACCTACTTCAACTCCATTCAAATAGAGCCGAACATTTTGCGGGCCGTAGGTGTATGTGATTGCAACATGCACCCACTGGTTCATCGGAACCTGAACAGAAGAACTTGTTGTATAACCACAGGCATCCTGGTAGTAGAGGTAACCACTCTGAATGTAGAACCTCGAATCGTTACTATAAAAAATGTATTGTGTCGAGTTGGTTGAAGACATAAAAATCTTCGCCTCATAAGTGAACGAGTTGTATGACGAATACCAATTAGTGTAGAGGTAATCGTTGTTACCATCGAACGACATTGCGGTGCCACTGTCATCAATCAATCCGTTGCAGTTGTCATCAATTCCATTGTCGCAAATTTCTTCTGCATCGGGACTTATTGCGGCATCTGCATCATCGCAGTCGCCATCAACTAATGTGTAATCCGGTCCCGGAGGCTCACACTGAAGCGTAGGTGTTCCATCACCGAATCCATCACCATCGCTGTCGAGGTACCAAGAGTAAATCTGGATACTTGCATCGTTGTCGTCACAATCTTCACATGAATTCAAACCATCACCATCGGCATCATAATGCCACACCCAGTTGCTGGTGTTGCCATTCATGTTGAAGTTGTAAAGATTTCCGTTGTACGCATTCACGCTTGCATCATCCACTGTTGTGTAGCCCCCGTTATTTTGATTTGGAGTTACAGATGGATTTTCGAAATTGTACCAGAACTGTAATCCTGTTTCGCTGCCGGTAAGTAATGAAGTCACATCTTCTGCAATTTCAGATTGCGACTTCACATAATTCCAAAGCGTTACATCATCCATGCGTCCGTTCATGAAATAGTTTCCACCTTGTAATGCACCAACGTTTTGATAGTCGCTGCTGTTTGTTGCGTAGTACGAAGTACCAGTTCCAACCAATGCTCCATTGATGTAAAGTTTCAATTGACTGTTTGGATAATCGTACGTGCATGCAACGTGCGTCCATGTGTTTAGGGGAATAGGATTCGGGCTTGACACAATCCACATGTTGTTGTAGTCGCCTGCATAGAGATAACCGCTGTACATCCAGAAACGGTTGTAGTAACTGGACATAATGGTTTCGTACGTACTACCCACCGTGCGATAGACCCATGCTTCCTTCGTAAAGGAAACTCCGGAACTCATATAGTAATTCGTTTGGATGTAGTCATTGCTTCCATCAAAGTGCATGGCGATTCCTGCGTAGTCAATATCACCATCACAATTTTCATCAATTCCGTTGTCGCAGATTTCGATTGCGGCAGGATTGATTGCACCATCGGCATCATCGCAATCGCCATCTTCAAGAACATAATCGCCAACAGGTTCTTCGCACTGCACAATTGGAACACCGTCACCGAAGCCGTCACCATCGCTGTCTTCATACCATTCGTAAATTGTAATTGCAGGGTCGGTGTCATCACAATCTTCGCAGATGTCATAACCATCGCCATCGGCATCCTGTTCCGAAACCCAGTTAGATGAATTTCCATTCAAAGCGAAATTGCTGAGACCCGCATCAGAATTATTCGGACTCAAATCATCAACTGTTGTGTAGGATGAATTGTTTCCTCCGGGGTCAACAGCGTTGTTTTCAAAGTTGTAGAAACGCATGAGGCCGGATTCGTTTCCGATAAAATCAGTGGTCATGTCATTCTGAATTTCTGTTTGCGAACGCACATAATTCCAGAACGCCACATCATCTATTCTTCCGCCAAATGAGGAAGAAGAATTGCCGACATAAATTCCATAGCCGTAAGGACAATAAGAATAGCCAAAGCCCACTTCCGCTCCATTGATATAGAGTCGCACATACTGCGGGCCGTATTGGTAGGTAACCGCCACATGCACCCATTCATCCATCGGAACCTGGATGTTGGATGTTGTTGTGTAACCACAGTAATCCTGATAGTATAGGTATCCACTTTGAATGTAAAGTTTCGAATCGTTGCTGTAGAAAATGTATTGTGTGCTGTTGCTTGATTGCAACATTACCCACGCTTCCTTGGTGAATTGCGAATACGCAGATGACCAACCGGTATAGAAATTATCATTGTTGCCATCGAAGGCCATTGCAATTCCTAAATCATCAACGTAGCCGTTGCAATCGTCATCAATGTCGTTGCATAATTCAACCGCGTCAGGATTTATTGCGCCATCACCATCATCACAATCACCATCGGTCAAAGTCCAATCCCCTCCCGGTTGTGTGCACTCAATTGTTGCGGTATTGTCATCACCAAATCCATCACCATCGGTGTCCTGATACCATGTGAAAATTGTAATTGATGGGTCATTGTCATCGCAATCATCGCAGAAATCAAAACCATCGCCATCGGCATCGTAATAAGGAACCCAGTTGGAAGTTGGGCCGTTGCGTGTGAAATTGAAAACGTTGCCATCGTAGTTATTGGTCAAGTCATTCGTTGTGCTATAAGAAGTGTTGTTTCCACCACCTACGACTCCGGCATCTTCAAAATTGTAGTAACGAACCATGTTGGGTTCATTCCCAACTATAGCCGGTGTGTTCATGCTGTTCTGGATTTCTGCCTGTGTAAGCGGCACACTCCAGAATCGCACTTCATCCATTCTTCCTCCAAAAGATTCACTATTGCTGTAACCGATAGTCGTGTAGCTGCCATAAGGGCAAGGTGTGTAGCCTGATCCAACAAGATTTCCATTGAGGTACATCCTGATTTGCGAATTCGGATAATCATAAACAACTGCCACGTGATTCCATTGATTGAGTGCAACAGGATTAGAACTGCCAACACTGTAGCCACATGAATTGTAATGCGTGAGATAACCACCCGCAGTATAGAAGCGGAAATAGTCACTGAAGAAAATGTATTGATTGTAGTCGTTCGAAGTTGGATAAATCCAAGCTTCCTTCGTGAAGGATGAATAGTTTGTGTAATAGTTCGTGTAGATGTAATCATCGTTGCTGTCGAAGTTCATAGACAAACTCTGGTCATCAATATCTCCGTTACAGTTTTCGTCAATTCCGTTGTTGCAGATTTCTTCGGCATCAGGATTTACTCCTGCATCGCCATCATTGCAATCGCCATCCACTTGTGTGTACTCAGGGCCGGGAGGTTCGCATTGTTCGATTGGTGCAGAATCATCACCGTATCCATCGCCATCTAAATCGGGATACCATGTGTACATCGTGACGTTCGGATTGTTGTCATCACAATCGGTGCAGGTGTCCCATCCATCTCCATCGGCATCGAAGCGCGGAACCCAGTTGGATGTGGGGCCGTTCAAAGCGAAGCTGTAAAGATTCCCGTTGTAAGAATTCGGACTCACGTCTTCAACTGTAGTTTGTCCTGCATTATTTCCAGCAGGGATTGCAGAAAGATTTTCGAAGTTGTACCACATCATCAGTCCGGGTTCACTTCCGGTGAGTGATGTATTCATGTTCGCCAGGATTTGCGCCTGAGTCAATTCATAATTCCACATGTGTACATCGTCCATGCTTCCACCAAATAAATCGGACGAGCCGCTGTTCGAACCGAGATATTGGTAAGACCCACCGCTCGTTGCGTAGTTCGAAGTTCCAGAAGCTACAAGCAAACCGTTCTTGTAAAGTTTCAGGGAATTGTTGCTGATGTTATAGGTTACAGCAACGTGTGTCCATGAATTCAGCGGAATCGGATTCGGGTCTTGCGCAATCCAGTAGTTGTTGTTGTCACCGGCAGTCAATTGACCGTTGTACATCCAAAAAGGATTGTAGCTTCCGAAGATGAGGTATTGATAGGCATTGGTTGAGGTGCGATAAATCCACGCCTCTTTTGTAAAGCTCTGGAATTGGTTAATGATGTAGTTCGTATACACATAATCATTGCTGCCATCGAAGTTCAGTGCCATACCCGCTTCGTTGATAACTCCATTACAATTGTCATCAATCAGGTTTTCACAATTTTCAACCATGCTGGGATTCACTGCCGGGTCGCCATCATCACAATCGCTGTTTATCAAAACATAATCGGGGCCTGGAAGAACACAATCAACAATGCCGGGTGAAACTCCATAGCCATCACCATCGCTGTCCAGGTACCAGGTGTAAATCGTAATAGCCGGATTGGTATCGTCACAATCATCGCATGAATCAAAACCATCACCATCATTATCATAACGCGGAACCCAGTTGGAAGTCGTTCCTGTCATCGCGAAGTTGTAGAGCGGTGCGTCATAATTGCTTGCACTCAAATCATCTGCAACGGTGTACGGGCCATTGTTGCCTGCAGGAGTCACCGCAGGATTTTCATAGTTGTAATAACGAATCAAGCCTGCTTCGTTTCCAATAAGCGGAACATTCATGTAGGAAGAAATCTGTGATGCAGAACGAGCGTAATTCCAAATGCGCGCTTCGTCAATCTTTCCACCGAAATAATCTCCACCATTTGGATATGAACCAACTCCCACTTCATAACCATAAGAATAATTACCACTTCCCTGCGCCACCTGAACCCCATTTACATATAGTGTCATCTGGGACGAACTGTAGTTGTAAGTCACCGCTACGTGCGCCCAGGTGTTGATCGGAATTTGCGTGGGCGCTTGCTGATTCGTTGAGTTGTTCTGTCCACCTGCTGTGAGGTAGCGGTTGTACAGCCAGAAGGGAGCTTCGGTAGATGAAATGATTTGCTGGTAGGTGTTGCTGCTCGTTACATAAATCCACGCTTCCTTCGTGTATGAGGTGTAGCCGATAGGCGGATATGAAATGTATTGGCGGTCGTTTGCACCATCGAATGCCATCGCAATTCCATTGTCGTCTGTCACACCGTTGCAGTTATCATCAATTCCGTTGCTGCACAATTCCTGCGCACCCGGGCTGATGTTGGAATTACTGTCGTCACAATCACCATCCTCTTGCGTGTAATCGGGGCCGGGAGGGTCGCATTGTTCCACACCAGCCGCGCTGTCTCCATAACCATCACCATCGGTATCAGGATACCATGTGATGATTCCTATGTTCGGATTGTTGTCATCGCAATCATCGCATGTAGCAATGCCATCACCATCCCCGTCATGGAATGAAACCCAATTCGAAGTGGCGCCATTGAGCAGAAAATTGTAAAGGTTGCCATCATAGTTATTGGTCAAATCATCCACTGTTGTGTACGCTGCGTTGTCACCTGCAGGGGTTACCGAAGGATTTTCAAAATTGTAACTGCGGACAAGTCCTGATTCATTTCCAACCAGGGCAGTAATCATGTCGGATTGAATTTGCGATTGCGTACGCACAACATTCCAGATATGAACATCATCCATTCGACCACCAAATGAATCACCGTTGCTATAACCAATGTTCAATGTTCCTCCATAAGGACAACCCATGCTTCCGCTGCCAACAAGAATTCCATTGAGGTAAATCCTGATTTGCGATGATGGATAATCGAAAGTGACTGCCACATGAGCCCACTGGTTCATGGGTACCGGAGTACTAGTGGTTGTCCCATATCCGCACGGATTGTAGTGATAGAGATAACCACCGCTCACATACAATCTTCCATAATCCTGAAAGAAAATGTATTGAGTTCCGTCACCCGATGTCATGTACGCCCACGACTCCCACGTATAGGAAGAATAGGAAGCCGAATAGCTGGTATTGATGTAATCGTTGTTGGAATCAAACGACATGGCAATGCCTGTGAAATCAATATCACCATCGCAGTTGTCATCAATTCCATTATCGCACAACTCGAGCGATCCGGGGCTAATGGAGGGATTGTTATCATCACAATCACCATCTTCGAGTACATATTCCGCACCCGGTTGTTCGCATGAAATAACAGGAAGTGTCGAGTCTCCTGTTCCGTCACCATCGGTATCAGGATACCATGTGATGATGGTAACAGATGGGTCGTTGTCATCACAATCGGTACACACATCGTAACCGTCACCGTCTGCATCATAGAACGGAACCCAGTTTGATGTTGCACCATTCAAAGTGAAACCGCTGAGTGAACCGTTGTAGTTATTCGTCACATCATCGGTGGATGAAAACGCGGTGTTGTTCCCACCGGGAGTTACACCAGCATCTTCGAAGTTGTAATAACGCATCAACCCACTTTCATTGCCAACCAAAAATGTACTCATGGTGGATTGAATTTCCGATTGGGTGCGTGCAAAGTTCCAGAAACGCACTTCATCCATTCTTCCACCAAACGAACTTGAACTATATCCCACGTACACTCCGTACCCGTAATGATAATAGGAGTTTCCGGTGGTAATAAGATTCCCGTTGTAATAAATTTTGGTTTGCGAAGAAGGATAATCATAGGTCACCGCAATGTGAGTCCATTGGTTCATGGGAACCTGCTGGCTGGCAGATGGACCATATCCATAGAGATCCTGATAAATGAGATAGCCGTTGCTCAGGAAAATTCTTGAGTCGCTGCTATAGGAAAGGTATTGTGTGTAGTTGGTTGACGTTCTGTAAACCCAAAATTCTTTCGTGAACGAAGCATAGGATGTTGAATAGCCAGTATAGAAATTGTCATTGTCTCCATCCAAGGCCATTGTGATTCCGCTGTCGTCAATCACACCATTGCAGTTGTCATCAATTCCATTGGTGCAGTCTTCCGTCATCCCCGGGTTCACTAGTGGGTTGCCATCATCACAATCACCACCTATATTAATGTATTCGGGGCCGGGCGGGTCGCATTGAATGATTTCTGTTCCGGGGTCACCATAGCCATCACCATCCACATCGAGGTACCATTCGTTCATATTTACCAATGGGTCAGTATCATCACAATCAGCACATTCTTCAAAACCATCGCCATCAAAATCGTTGTAAGAAACCCAGTTTGAATTGCCGCCACTCAAATTGAAACCGTACATCGTGCCATTGCAATAGTTGCTCAAATCATCAATGGTGGTAGTACCGGAATTATTTCCACCGGGAATCACGAGGTCAGTTTCAAAGTTGTAATAGCGAAGCAATCCAGATTCGTTACCTAGTAGTGATTGATTCATGAATTGTTGAATCTCGGCCTGGCTTCTTTCCACTCCCCACACACGCACTTCATCCATGCGCCCATCAAAAAATCCTGTTGCGTTTGGTAATGCACCCAGCGCAACCTGGTAACCATAACTAAGATTTCCATAACCGCTTGCCACGATATTTCCATTCACATACAATTTCATAATGCTCGATGGATAGCCAAACGTGACAGCCACGTGAACCCATGTGTTCAGCGGAAGGGGATTAGGGTCCTGCTGGTTGTAATAGTTGTAAGAACCACCGGCAGTGAGTCGAAGATTGCTCAGCCAAAACGGTGCGTCCATGCTTGAAATAAGATGTTGGTCGCTGTTGGTTCCTTCAATGTAAATCCATGCCTCCTTGGAATAGAACTGGCAATTGCCAACAGGATTGCAAATGGTGATGTAATCATTTTGTCCATCGAATGCCATAGCAACTCCGCCATCGCTGTCGTCAGCAACTCCGTTGCAATCCTGGTCAATTCCATCAAGACAGATTTCATCTGCACCGGGAAATGTGGTTGGGTCATTGTCATTACAATCACCATCTACCAATGCATAACCAGCACCGGGATCGTCACACAAAGCCTGGCCCGTTCCATCCACTCCATAACCGTCCATGTCGCTATCGGTGTAATAAGTCACCGCATATTCGCATGAATAATTGAGATCAATGCTACAACCATCTCCCGTCAATGGATTGTAGTTGCAGGCCAGGGGATCATCACAACTCACCATGAGGAAGTCCGCTTCGAAATGACCCGCAGCAGAACCGTATCCACCGATGCGTATATAATACGTGGTACCTGCTTCCACGGGGTACTCGAGGTACGATTGCAGCCCGAAGAAGTCATCGTTCTGCGCATGACAAACCAGATTGTTGCAGTCACCCGTGTACACATGCACCTGCGTGTCGAAGTTGGTTTCACCGTTTTGCAAATCAAGAATTGCAAAGCCATCGAGTGGTGCAGTGAAACTGTACCAGCGCTGTCCACTGGTGCCTTCATTGCCGCAGATATTTACTGCATCCCATCCGGAGCCACCAGTGTTGCCTGTCTCAACTGAGCCGCACTCAGTTGGGATAGCAAAATCACACGACACATTCATTTGCGCGGTGGATTGTGCTGAGACGAAAACGAACGTGATGAAAGAAAGAAGGGCAGCGTGATAGCGTGCTCCAAGAGCGTAGAATGTTCTTGTCATGATGACGGGTTAATTAAGGTTAATAAGGAATTGAAGGTTAAAGCAACGAAACTTCCTCACTCAGTACAACGAAGTGTCCTCGGTAAAAAAGCGACAAATATGATGAGACTAATATTACGGCAATGTGTTTTTTCTAACATTATCAACTAATTTATCAACAAATATTGAATTTCCGCTGCCTGGCTAATGATTGAATCACCATAAAATCCGCTGTCTCAAAAATTATTTATTGAAACAGCCCTTTCACTTGATCAAAAATTATCTTCCCCTTTGATAGATTTTATTACACCTCTTTGGATAATATTTCTATCGGCAAAGAGATCATAAAAGAAATGATTGAAGCAATCATTCGCCCAATATCGACTTCAGTTCATGAGCAATTTGAAAACGGATTCTGGAATTGGTTTGATGAGTTTGTCCAGTTCAAAATGAAATCGGAGTAAAGCATGACGTCATGAAGAATTACAACAATGCGCTTCGCAAGCACTTGCAGTTGTAGGAATATTGGTTCGTGTGCAGAATAGAAGGCACATCCGAAAAGACAATACTGAAACCTCTGTAAGAGTTCCATTCATCACAGCAGGATTCTCCGAATGGATAGACCATTTCTCTGGACTCGGGCTCTGGAAAAAGCAGAATCTGGTTGTCGAATTGCTAAGGGTTTTGAATATGAAGTTCGTTAAGGTTATAAGAAGTTCAGATGAATTAAGGAAGGAATTTTCTGGGAAAACAGTCCCCCATTCGCCCCCCCAAAAAAGAAAAGCCCCTTATTACAGGGGCTTTGTCTCTACTAAGGCGGTCGGGACGGGACTCGAACCCGCGACCCCGTGCGTGACAGGCACGTATTCTAACCAACTGAACTACCCGACCGTTATCACAACGTTCATGCTTTTCGTAAAAAGCGCGGCAAAAGTAAACGGGTTTCACACCTGCGCAAGTGCTGTCGAAAAATTCTCAATACAACTTCTGCCTTTTAAGGAAGTATTGCATCAGCACATGGTTAAACCCTTCATGAATATCGGCCTCCACAAAGTCAATTCGGTATTGGCCGCACCTTATTTTGAGGTCGTTCGTGAAGGCGGCCATTTGCTTTACGTAGTGCGAACGTATGTCAGCAGGATTAACCTTCACCTCTTCACCACTTTCCATGTCAGTGAAAGTGTATGGGCGATTTTCAAAAGCAAAATCAACTTCCATGCTCTTATCCACCACGTGGAAAAGAACCACTTCGTGCTTGTTGTGCCGCAAGTGTTGCAGCGCGGCAAACATTTCACCGGCCTTTTGGGAGTTGTCCATCATATCACTGAAAATGACAACAAGTGAACGTTGATGAATGCTCTCTGCCACCTCGTGCAGCACATCAGTCACGAAAGATTTTTTTCCCTGACTTCCGTCCACGGTTTGCAGCAGTGCTTCAAGTTCGCTGAACAAATAGTTGTGGTGAGCATGGCTGCTGCTCGCGCGCGTGTGCAGGTTCAGTTTATCGGAAAAAATGCTGAGACCCACCGCATCGCGTTGGTGTTTCAGCAACTCTATAAGTGCAGCAGTGGAGTAGATGGAGAACTTCAACTTGTTCATGTCATCGCCCTCCGGGCTTGTACCCGCAGGGAAATACATGGAGGAAGAAGTATCAATAAGAATGTGGCAACGCAGGTTGGTTTCCTCCTCGTATTTCTTTACGAAAAGTTTTTCAGTACGCGCAAAAAGTTTCCAATCCATGTGCCGTGTGCTTTCACCAGTGTTGTATTGGCGGTGTTCGGCAAACTCCACGCTGAAGCCGTGGAAAGGGCTTTTGTGCAGTCCCGTTATGAAGCCCTCAACGGCCTGCTTCGCCAGTAGTTCAAGGTGACTTACGTTCTGAAGTTTTCTTCTGTCTATTTGTATGGGCATAGAAAAATATCGGTGGTCAAAGCTATGAGAGTCATCGTGAGCAAACAGAGAAGCCGCACCGTTGAATACGATGCGGCTTCCATTGATATGATAAATCTCACGCGGAGATTATTGTTCTTCTTCCTTTACGTCCTTCTCTTTCCGAAACTTGGCGTACTTGGTCTTGAATTTATCAATACGCCCGGCTGTGTCAACAAATTGCATCTTGCCGGTAAAATAGGGATGCGAAGCGCTTGAAATTTCCAGCTTGATTAGCGGATATTCGTTGCCATCTTCCCACTGTATGGTGTCTTTCGTTGCTGTGGTGGATTTGCCAACAAAAGAATAGTCGTTCGACATGTCTTTGAATACTACCAACCGGTAGCTTTGGGGATGAATTCCTTCTTTCATGATTGAAACATTTTTTTAAATCGGGCGGCAAATATAACAGGAGCCGTACGATTTGCCTATTTGAGCAATCCCGCTATTTTGCCCCGCCCTAGCCCTTAAAAACAATGAAGATTCTGAGGATAATTAACCGCTTCAATCTGGGAGGCCCCACTTACAACGCTGCCCACCTTACACGGTATCTATCTCCAAAATATGAAACAAAGCTGATTGGAGGTGCACCCCTTCCGGAAGAAGAACACAGTGGGTTTATCCTCGATAACCTTGGATTACAATACTCTGAACTGAAGGAGATGAAAAGGGGAGTGAATGCACTTTCCGATGTGTGGGCTTGGCGCGAAATGAGCCGTATTATAAAGGAGTATCGCCCGGACATTGTCCATACTCATGCAGCAAAGGCAGGAGCCTTGGGTAGAATGGCTGCATGGCGAAACAAGGTTCCCATAATAGTTCACACTTTTCACGGACATGTATTTTCCCAATACTTCAACAGTGTGAAGACGGGGCTGATAAAAAAAACGGAACGCTTTCTTGCCTCAAAGAGTGATGCCATTGTAGCAATAAGCGAAAGTCAGAAACGCGAATTGGTTCACGTCCATCGCATTTGTTCCGAAAACAAAGTGAGGGTGATTCCACTGGGACTTGACTTATTGCGATTTTCTGTTGCTAGAGAAAAGAGACGCGAAATATTTCGCAAAAAGTACTTGCTCGAAGGGAATGAATTTGCCCTCGGCATAATCGGTCGGTTTGCTGCGGTCAAAAACCACAATCTGTTTTTTGATGCATTGAAATTGTTGGCATCCACCCATCCTCAAAAAAAATTTAAGGCGTTTGTTATCGGTGACGGAACCACGAAACGTGAAATGATAAAGTATTGTGCTCCTCTTCGTGTTTCTGAAAAACCGGATGCTGATGCGCAAATCATTTTTACATCCTGGATAAAAAATATGGAGGAAGTTTTGCCCGGACTTGATTGTGTTGTGCTCACCTCTTTGAATGAAGGAACGCCTGTAAGTTTGATTGAAGCACAGGCTGCTTCGGTTCCCGTTATCAGTACCGATGTTGGGGGAGTGCAAGATTGTATGATACATAATCAAACAGGAATTCTGCTTCATTCATTCGATGAAGCAGAACTTACAGATTCCATTCTAAACCTTCATGATCCTGCTTTGCGATTTCAAATGGGACAGAAAGGTTGTGAGTTTGTAAATTCCAAATTCAGCTGGCAACGATTGGTTGCAGACATGGATCAACTCTACACTGAACTTGCATTGAGAAAAATGAAAGCAACAATTCGCTGAGATAAATTCATCACTGCTGTTTGCATTCATCTATTCGTCTTCGCAAAAAATTCATGCTCCAATGTGCATGGATTCAAATTCACATTTACTTGTTCGCAACTGTGCTGTTGAATCGTGAATAGCCGAATGCGACAACTCTAGTTTTGGCATGCTCGTTCACACCAAAGTGACATCCCGATGATCAAACCAATAATTCTTCTTTGTGATTTCTTGTTGTTATCGCTTGCCGCACTTTTCACAGAGCCGGTAATAAACATTGAGCACAATGTTCCGGCTACTATTACACAGGGGAAAAAATCGAAAATTGACCTGGTCATAGATAAAGGCGTGTTGGATGGATTTGCGAAACTTGATCTGTTTGTTCCTCCAGGTTTTACTGCAACAGCTATTGAAACCAAAGGAGCATCTTTCACCTTCACCGAAAACATGGCCAAGTTCATTTGGATGGCCTTGCCGCTCGAAGAATCTTTTACCATTAGTTACTATCTTGAAACTGCACAGGCCAGCGGCAACTACAGCATCAACGGCCAATTCTCATTTATTGATGACAACGTAAGGCGCGATTACAGTATCGAGACGAAAGACTTCAACGTAAAAGTTGAATCTGTTTCAGTAAGTGATGAAACCACACCAACAATGGCTGAAACTGTCGTAGCCATGATGTGCAGTCGTTCAGTAACACAGTTATCAAGCACTGAATTTAAAGTGGATATCAAAATCACCGACAGTGAAATTGCTGGTTTTGGAAAAATCCTGGAAACTGTTCCCGCCAATTGCAAAATTGAAAAAATAAATGATGGTGGTTCGGTAGTGACCATTGATAAGAACATCATCAAATTCGTATGGTTCGATATTCCGCAACTTCCAGAGATCAATGTTTCCTACAAGATCAGTTGTGTTTCGGCACCAGATGGCCAGCCTGCCATTAGCGGTAAACTCTCCTACATCCGCAACAACACACCAATGGATATTGAAGTGACTAACCTGGGTATGACCACCGACCCGATGTCCAACAACAACACTACAAAAAGTAATACCACCGAAACAGAGGAAGACACGACCGAGGCCGATGTAGTTTATGACCAACCCAAGAAAGAACCTGTGGTTGAACCCAAAACCGAGACTAAGACAGAACCGAAACCAAAGCCCTCTCCGAAAGTAACCAGTGTTCCCGATCCTGAAACAGGAGTGAATTACAAAGTGCAAATACTTGCAGCACACAGGGTAGTTGGTAAAACGTATTTCGCCTCCGCGCATAAGTACACTGGGAAATTCGACATTGAAAATCATGATGGATGGGTGAAATACACCACCGGAAAATTTTCTGAATACAGAACCGCAAGAGATGAACGTGAACGATTGAAGAATGAAAACGCAACTCTTCCAGGTCCCTTTGTCACTGCCTACTCCAACGGAGAAAGAATTACGGTGCAAGAGGCATTACTGATTTCGAAACAGCAGTGGTATCAATGATTTCAACGCTTTGCTACGGAGTAGTGCAACGGCACTCACGGTAGTAATTTTGGTTAATTAATATAGAATTTGTTTAGGTAATTTAGTCTGAAAATCCTCGTGCAACGGCACGGGGATTTTCATTTTATAAGTGTTGATGAAATAGTAGATCCAGGCAATCGTTCACTCATTTCACCCGCATCTTCGCAGATACGAATGAACTGGCAGATTGCTACAAGGGGATACATGAATTACCTGAGATTGGAAAGGTCGCTTGCGGCCAATTCCGTGGAGGCTTACCAACACGATGTGGATAAATTAATTCAATATGTGGAAGCCTTCTCCCCTGCTCTTTATCCGAAAACAGTTCAGCCCAAAGACATCCGGAATTTTCTTGCCTGGATTACTGAACTTGGATTGAGTGCCACATCCCAGGCCCGAATTATTTCGGGCATCCGCGGCTTCTACGAGTATTTGTTTCTTGAAAAAGAAATTATTGAGAATCCTCTGGAGTTTATCGAGATGCCACACATAGGACGGACACTGCCCGATGTGCTTAGTGTTGAAGAAATTGACAAAATGTTTTCCATTATTGACCTCAGTGCAAAGCAAGGACATCGCAACCGCGCCTTGCTCGAAACACTTTACAGTTGCGGAGTGCGTGTTTCGGAATTGATTGAAATGAAAATTTCAGGAGTGTACTTCGATGAGGGATTTGTTCGCGTTATTGGCAAGGGAAATAAGGAACGGCTGATACCCGTAGGAAAAGTTGCGCTCAAATGGGTGAATCATTATTTGGAGGGTTTTCGAAATCACCAACCCGTAAAAGCGGGTTTTTCCGACCACCTCTTTCTGAGCCGCAGCGGACATAAGCTCACCCGAATGGCGGTGTTCAACATCGTCAAAGCACTGCTTGTTGATGCCGGAATAAAGAAGAAAGTAAGCCCGCACACTTTTCGCCATTCGTTTGCCACACATCTTGTGGAGGCTGGTGCCGATCTACGCGCTGTACAGGAAATGCTCGGCCACTCCAGTATCACTACAACTGAAATTTACACCCATCTGGACCGGCACCGGCTGAAGGAAGAAATCCTGAATTTCCATCCGAGGTACAAAAAATCTGCAAAGCAATCGTCCTAAGTTTGACGCATCATAGACAAGCGCGCATGGTGAACGAATTACTGGAAGTCAAAGTAAAAATCAGAATTGCAAAACCAGCCCAGGAAGTGTTTGAGGCTTTAGTTTATCCCACAATAATGTCGCGTTATTTTTCTTCTTTGCCTGAATGCATTTCTGGAATACTAAATATCACTGCGCGGAGGCGCTCGTTGACAACACAAGAAAAATTGTAATAATGCTAAACATGTATAAACTTCTCTATCGCTCCTTTACCCAATTTCTTTTAGCCGTAGTGCCTGTTCTTTTCTTGTGCTCCAACGTATTGGCACAGGCACATTTAAGGCTCATGAGCTACAACCTGCTCAATTTTCCAACGAGCAACATCACTACAAGAATTGATACGCTTGAAAAAATTGTGGACTATTACAAGCCTCACCTTTTCCTGATTCAGGAACTGGAAAATGAATCCGGTTTGCTGTCCATTACTGATATGATGAACACACTCGGCTATGGAAATTTTGCTTCCGGCACTTTCGTTCCGCAACAATCTAACGATGGTGGTGGCGACAATCCTTTGCAGCATGCAATTGTTTACGATATGAATTCGTTGGTGCTTGTGAATGAATCTGTGGTACTCACAGAATATCGCGATATCAACGAATTTCTGCTTTACCTCAACGACCCCGAATTGGAAAACGGTGCTGATACTTCATTTATTTACGTTTATGTGACGCATCTGAAAAGTTCGCAGGGCACAGCAGAACAGGCAATTCGCCTGAGTATGGTGAACTCACTGATTGATCATCTGGAAACAATTCCACCCGGCAGCAACGTGATTTTTGCTGGCGATTTCAACATCTACAACAATATGGAACCTGCCTACGAAGCCATAGTGGATAATAACAACCCTATACTGCTCGTTGACCCTTTTGGGGATTATGGCAACTGGGTTTATAGCGGATTTCCGCACAAAGAAATCTTAACCCAAAGCACACGGGAAGACGTGATTTACAATGATGGTGCAAGTGGTGGAATTGACGACCGCTTCGATTTTATCATTCTTTCTCAAAGCCTGATGGAGGATGAATCGCCTTTGCGATACGTTGAAGATTCGTACAAATCCCTAGGCAACACGGGCGAGTGTCTGAACCTCGACATCACTGCATGTGCTGAGGCCAATCCCATTCCCCTCAACATTCTTATTGCACTGTATTACATGAGCGACCATCTGCCACAGGTGATGGAACTGGAAACTGTTTTGCCCGAACCGAAACAAATTGAAGAAGCGAATATTGAAGTGGAAATAGAATTCACAACGGGCAACCTGGTTTCAGAAAAAATGGAATTCATTATCCGCACTAAGACTTCAATACACTGCTTCATATCAATTTCAAACACAAATGGTGAAATCGTGTACCAAAACATCCATCGCTCAAATTCAAGCATCGGAATTGATTGTTCAACGTTTGCAAACGGCATGTACGTGTTGAACATCACAAGTGAAGATGGAGTCCAACTCTCCAGCCGGTTCGGGGTGGTGAGATGAGCACACTACCACAAAAAGTTTCTTCGGTAAAAAAGTTATTCGCCTCGCTGGATAATGAAATTGCAGAGTTTCAAAAATCCAGCGGCTTACATTGCCTCAGCGGATGTGGTGAATGTTGCAAAAAGCCGGACATCGAAGCAACTCCTCTCGAGTTTCTTCCCCTCGCTCTACAGTTTTATGATGAAGGCAAAGCGGAGGATACACTTAATCATCTAAACGAAAATGATTCAACATTGTGTCATGTCTTTCGTCCACATGTCACCAACTTCGGTGGGCTATGCAGCGAATATCCGAACCGCGGATTGATATGCCGTCTGTTTGGCTATTCGGCAAGAAGAAACAAGGAAGGACAGGCAGAACTCGTCACCTGCAAATTCATCAAACAAGATCAGGCAAAAGAATTCGATCGTGTGTGTGATGATTTGAAAAACGGAAAACAGATTCCGGTGATGAGTGATTATTACTCACGGCTTTCATCCATTGATCCTTCGCTGGTTGAATTTTTTCCCATCAACACTGCAATGAAAAAAGCACTTGAGGTGGTGCTGCATTATTACGCTTACAGGAAGCGAAAAACATCCAACTCTCATTCGTGAAATTTCTTCACTCCTGCTTCAATCCTAACGTCAAGAAAATTTTCAGCAGGAGGAATCACACACGAGTATTTATTGTTGTAAGCGCAATAAGGATTGTAGCAAAAGTTGAAGTCAACCACCATTTTCTTTTGCACTTCATCGGTGGTGAATTCAAGGTAACGGCCCCCGCCATAACATTCCTGGCCGGTAGTGAGGTCTGTGAAAGCAAGCAGCAAGTAGTTATTGAGATGCGGGCGTTGGGGGTCGACACTTTGATACAGCGTAAGCCTGAATTTCTTTTTGTCAATTTTGAAATCGAGCCAGCCGTATGGTTTGTAAGGCGGTGTGCGCGTACCGCTTGTTTTCATCGGTACGGCCTGAGCGATTTTTATTCTGGTAAATTTCGCTTTCACCCTAAATTTTTCATTAATCGGGAAAAATTCCAGTCCATGAAATCCTGGAATATCCTGCGGCATCAGGATGGAAGTGGCAGTATCAGCAAACGCCCTGTTGGTGCTGTCGCGGAAAGCCATGACCCCGGCCTTGTAATCCGACTGAGCTTCCAGACTGGTTACTGTACACGTCACCATCATCATTAGCAAAACAAAATTTCTTTTCATCATCATAACCTTTTTCAGATTGTAACGGTACAAAATTCAAACTTATTTGAGGTATGCGTGTCGTTGTTTTATGTTTAAGCTTCTTGTTCACGTTCTGCACTGCGCGTTCGCAGGATCTTAAGCCATTGGATTTCGCCCCGTTGTTTAAGAAGAACAAAGTGAGGACACAAACCACAAAGGAGATTTCTTATCGTGATAAAATTGCTTTGGACACCCTCATCACCGGCATTGCGGAATTTGATGTGAACGGCAGAATGATTTCTTTCAAGGAATTTTTCGCGAGGGGAAGGCACTATGCCACTTATAGCTACCAATATGATGCAGAAGGAAAGATTTACTCCGCTTCCATCGAGCATGTTTTTGCCGATTTCAGACCCATAAATTTCACGTTGACCTACGATACAAAAGGACGCGTTATTGAACGATTGCTTCAGGAGCCCATCCGCAATTTCTGGATGAAAGAAACCTACAACTACAATTCTGCAGGCATACTTGTGAAGTCGGAACAATGGTATGATCGCGATGGAAAACTGGAAGCGCTTTCCAATAAGACACATCCCGGATCCATAATCCGCGATGAACGGTCGCTCACCAATCTTTATGACCAACACGAATTGCCTCTGCTCAGAAAATACCAGAGCGTGACGAGCGGGTTGGATATTTCGGTGGTATATGCGTATGAGAGATTCTAGTATTCCCTTTGCCTAGCGGTAATAGCCCAACTCATTTCAGCAATCAGTCTGATGACTTTTTGCAGATTGTCACAATCGGATTCCACATCAATAGTCAAGAAGTCTGTTGTATCGCTTGCAGCAAAATCATTGATTATTAAACTAAATCAAAATCCGACAACTAAGCGCACAATTTTGTGTTTTCGGCTTGATTACGCCCTGACCAATTTCTTGTACTTAAGCCTGTGCGGAGTGGTGTCGCCCAAACGCTTCAACTTGTTTTCCTCGTATTCAGAAAAATCTCCTTCAAAGAAATAAACGCTTGAATCTCCCTCGAACGCAAGGATGTGTGTACAAATTCTGTCAAGGAACCATCTATCGTGTGAAATCACTACTGCACAACCAGCAAAACTCTGGATGCCTTCTTCCAAGGCGCGAAGTGTGTTCACGTCAATATCGTTGGTTGGCTCATCAAGCAGCAGAACGTTGGCTTCAGTTTTTAAGGTGAGCGCCAGATGTAGTCGGTTGCGTTCGCCACCTGAAAGCACTCCGCATTTCTTCTGTTGGTCGGCTCCCTGGAAATTGAACTTGCCACAGAAAGCGCGCGAGTTGATGGTTTGTCCGCCCACCTCAATCACTTCGTTGCCACCACTGATTACTTCGTACACCGATTTGTTTTCATCAATCTCGGCATGGCGCTGATCCACGTATCCGATTTTCACCGTGTCTCCAATCTGGATACTTCCGTCATCAGGATTTTCTTCTTTCATGATCATGCGGAACAAGGTGGTTTTACCTGCACCATTGGGTCCAATCACACCAACGATGCCCGCAGGCGGAAGTTTGAATGAAAGATTTTCTATCAGCAGTTTGTCCTCATATCCTTTGGTGACATTAGTAAACTCAATAACGTCCTGCCCCAAACGTGGCCCGTTGGGAATCGGCAATTCGAGCGAGGCTTCTTTCTCCTTTTCGCTTTCACTCATCATCTTGTCGTAATTCTTAAGACGCGCTTTGTTTTTCGATTGACGTCCTTTCGGAGTCAGACGCACCCACTCCAATTCGCGTTCAAGAATTTTCCTGCGTTTGCTCTCTTGCTTTTCTTCCTGTGCAAGGCGTTTTGTTTTTTGTTCGAGCCAAGATGTGTAGTTGCCCTGGTAGGGAATGCCTTCGCCACGGTCGAGTTCCAGAATCCATCCTGCCACATTGTCCAGGAAGTAACGGTCGTGGGTAACTGCGAGCACAGTGCCGGAGTATTGGGCAAGATGTTGCTCCAACCACATCACGCTTTCAGCATCGAGGTGGTTCGTTGGCTCATCGAGCAGTAGTACATCTGGATTTTGTAGCAGCAAGCGGCAGAGTGCTACTCTCCTTCTTTCTCCTCCACTGAGTACGCCAATTTTTTGATCTTCGGGTGGACAACGAAGTGCGTCCATGGCAACAGAAAGTTTGTTGTCCAAATCCCAACCGCCCAGTGCTTCAATTTTGTCCTGAACCGCAGCCTGCCGGTTCACAAGTGCTTCCATTTTATCAGCATCGTTCAGGATTTCTTCATCCATGAATTTAGCATTGATTTCTTCAAACTCTTTCAAAGCATCGGTAACCGGTTTTACACCTTCCTCCACAATCTCGCGCACTGTTTTGTTATCATCAAGTTGTGGTTCCTGCGGAAGGTATCCGACAGAATAACCAGGACTCCACACCACATCACCCTGGAACGAATCGTCCAGACCGGCAATGATTTTCATCACCGTGGATTTACCGGAACCGTTCATACCGAGGATGCCAATTTTGGCCCCGTAGTAAAACGAGAGGTAGATGTTCTTGATGATGTGTTTGCCTTGCGGGGTCACTTTGTTGACACCCACCATCGAGAAGATTATTTTTTTGTCGTCAGCCATGGTTCGAATTGAAAATTACTCTACGTTATATTTTTTTGGGGGCGCGAAGATAAAAGGGTGTGGAGGTTAGTGTTTTTTTGAAATCATTTCCAACATCATGTCATCAATCGCACTCAACCGTCCATTGATTCCCGGTGGTAATGGGGTTGTTGACCAACGGAAGAATACCGATGGCATTTGGAAAGGAATGAGAGTTATTGTAGTTGACCATTGACAAAGCCTCAAATCATGGCTTTCAACTCAATCAACGTGATCTCTGGTGGTATTCCAGCGCGTGTGGGAAAAGCTAAAAACCCAAAGCCGCGGTTCACATAAAGATGCTGGTCGCCTTCGGTGTAATGTCCTCCCCAGCGTTTGTAGCCAATCCATGTTGAAGGAGAAAACTTGATGCCCAATGCGGGAACCTCAACTCCGATCTGTGCACCATGAGTGTGTCCGCTAAGTGTGAGTTGAATTTTTTCCTTACCCAACACTTCACGTTCCCAGTGTGTGGGGTCATGACTCAACAGGATTTTGAAATTATCTGGTGCCACACCATCCATAGTCTTTTTCAGGTCACCGTATTTCGAGAAGCCGCCACGTCCCCAGTTTTCTGAACCGAGAAGCGTGATTCGTTCACCGTTTCTTTCCAGCACCACATTTTCATTCCGTAACAGGCGGAAGTCGCACTCTGCATAAATTTCTGCAAGCCGGGCAATACTCTTTGCTTTCAGGTCGGGATAATCACCCAGTGCATAATCCCCGTAATCATGATTGCCGAGGATAGAAAATTTTCCATGCTTCGCTTTCAGGTTTCGCAGCCGTTCAATCCATGGCTCAGCTTCATCGGAAAAATTGTTGATCATGTCCCCGGTGAAGAAAATGTAATCCGCATCCAATTCATTGATGAGATCAAAACCTTTTTGCACTTCATCAAATGTTTCGTTGAAACTCCCAAGGTGCAAATCGGAGATATGCACGATGCGCAAACCATCAAATGCTTTAGGAAGATCGGGGAATGAAATTTTTTCGGTGAGTACACGGAAGTTGTACTTGCCTCGCAGCATTCCATAAAGGATGGAACCCAACATCAACCCGGAAACAGCCATTCCGGTATAGTTGAAAAACTGGATGCGCGAAATTTTTGCACCACCATCCTCAACCGGTTTCGATTTCAAAGCCTGGACAAGAAGCCTGATCCAATGTGTAACATCATCGGCCAGGTGAAATACTGCAAAAACACACTTTACGATAAGGCAGGTAAACAACAATCCGATAACGAAATTGAAAATGTGGTAAGTCCTCACTTCGAGGAAATAGCTCATGTTGGAAATCATGAGAAAGAAAAAACCGAAACTGCAAATGGTGGTGAGCGCAAAAAACCAAAGCACCAGTTTCCTCCAGAGAGGATCACACGAAAGCGTCATCATGCGGAGGCCTTTGAAAGCATAGACTTCGATGAAAATGAGTAAGAGGATGAAGATAACCAGGCGCATAGACATAGGCGGGCAAATGTAGAAGTCGTGCGAGGCCGGTATTTGTTACCGGCATTTTGCATTGTCACAATACGGCCAGCTATTGAAATCAAAGCCCTTTGCTCCTTGGCCTGAATCTTGGAAAATTTGAATCACAAATCCAAATCAAACATTTATGAAAAAATCATTTCTATTCGTTTTTGCTCTTGTTGCAATCAGCCTTTCAGGCACTTCACAAATTGTTTATGACTGGTACCAGATGACCACCATCGAGTCAGTGATTCCGGGAGGATTGGGCCGAAGCCGCATGATTACCACCGATCCACAGGGTATTTTGCAGGAAACCAAGATGGAGAATTTCTTCTCCATGGTGGGTATCAACTTCGCGAACGTGCGGCTCAACGACCAACTGATTGGGGACAAGCTGGCCGACCTCAGCGCTGAGGGATGGGAACTTTTCCAGGTGAACAGTGGTGCTTATGGCCACGAGGCAAGCACCGGTATTTTCATCACCCGCTACCTGTTCCGCAAAGTCAAGTCATAACGCTTTTTGTTTCCATGAGTAAAGCCCTTTGTGAAAAATTCGCAAAGGGCTTTATCGTATAAATACGATTATCGTATTTTTGCGATGAATAAAAAACAAACACATCATGACAACAACAAAAAAAGATGAATACGCCACGCAGGAACAAAGTGTGGCTGACTTTGCAAAGACTATGTCGCACCCTGCACGGGTTGCCATACTGAAAGTGCTGGCGCAGAAGAACACCTGCATCTGTGGCGAGATAGTGGAAGTGCTGCCGCTGGCACAGGCCACCGTTTCGCAACACCTTAAAGAGCTGAAGAATTCCGGACTCATAACGGGAGAACTGGAAGGAACCACTTCCTGCTATTGCATCAACTGGAAAAACCTGCAGAAGGAGCTGGACAAGTTCAACAAGTTTGCTGACGGGCTTATTGCAAAAGGACAGAAGAACGGGTGCTGCTGAAAAAATCATTGGACCATTGAGAATTTCAAACAACAGAACATTCTAACATCAAACAATAAAAAAACAAAAAACATGAACACATTCCCACGCATGCATGTATCGCTCTACGTGAGCAATCTTGAAAACACGATTCACTTCTACAACAAACTTTTTATGCAGGAACCTTTAAAGGTGAAGCCCGGCTACGCGAAGTATGTACTTGGTGAACCTTCCCTCATTATCTCTTTTGTGGAGTCGCCTGAAAAAGTTCATTCCAACTTCGGGCACCTGGGTTTCCAGGTGGAAACTCCAGAACAACTTGACGAACGATTGCAATCCGCCACAGCTGCCGGTATTGTGAGCAGTGAAGAATGTGGAGTGAGTTGCTGCTATGCAAAGCAGGACAAATTTTGGGCAACCGATCCCGATGGCACTGAATGGGAGGTGTACTACTTCCACGAGGATGCTGAATTTAACGATCCGCGTTATGCCATGTCTATGACCGACCTGGAAAAGGCAGGTGTGGAATTGAAAGCGGATGCTGTGGGTTGCTGCACTCCATCACATGAGAAAAGGAAAGTTGCACTGTCATCGCTCACGCCTATGAAAGAACAATGCTGCACACCGGAAGCTAAAGATGCCAGCGATTGTGGATGCAAAACGCAAGATGTGAAAGAAGGAGTTTCATGTTGCTGAAAATTCGGATTACGGGGTAGTGCGTAGTTGGTAATCTTATTTCGTAAATCATCCAACAACAGATCAATTGAACATTCTTATCCTCTGTACCGGAAACTCGTGCCGCAGCCAGATGGCGCACGGCTACCTGCAACACTTTGCGGGTGGCAGTGCGTCTGTGTTCAGCGCGGGTATAGAAACTCACGGGGTAAATTCCATGGCAATCGCCATGATGAAGGAAGATGGTATTGATATCTCGCAGCACACTTCGAATCTTGTGGACGAATACCTGCACGTGGATTTTGATTTCATCATTACGGTGTGCGACCATGCCAGGGAGGATTGCCCCTACATACCCGGTAAAGCAAGGCGATTTCACCAGAACTTTCCTGACCCTTTTAAAACAAAAGGCACGGAACAGGAGGTTATGAATGCGTTTCGTTCATCCCGCGATCAAATCAAAATGTATTGCAAAGAATTTGTGAAGCAGCATTTGTAACGAAGCACGTTTTATTTGCGCCATGCCAACATGGTTTGAATTGCTGCGCAATGCGCACATTGCAGGGGGAACTTTAGTGCTGCTTCTTGGTCTTGCACAATTAATCTTACCCAAATTCGGCAGGCGCCACCGGCTGATGGGCCTCGCTTATTTATACCTGATGTGGTTTGTAGGTATTTCCGCCATGGCTACCTGTGTTTACCGGATGAGTATCCATCTTGAAGAAAACATAGGGGCGTTGTTCCTGTTCATCATTGCGGTGTTCAGCATTTATCTTGTCACTTCTGGTTTTCGTTTGGCAAGATTGAAGAATAATCCGGCAAGGATGTTCGACACGGTGATGTGTATAGGCGGGGTGATTACCGGATTGGGTTTGCTTGGTCTGGCTGCCTGGCTTTTCACTGTAGATTATACAAGCCTCGCCATTATTTCCATGGTGTTCGGTGGTATACAATGCTGGTCGGGCGTTGAGGATTATAATTACTTCGCAAGGGGAAAACGCCACAAGGTGTATGGCAAAATGAGCTGGCTCTTCTCGCATCTTGGTAGAATGATTGGGTCTTATATAGCCGCTACTACAGCCTTTCTTGTAAATGCTGTGCACGTGGGGCCGATGGTGCTGAGGTGGCTCGCGCCAACGGTGGTGGGGAGTTTTGTTATTGTGGGGTTTGTGAGGCATTTCAGGAAGAAGTATGGTTTTAAGGGTGTGTATAACGCAAAGGTGCAAAGGCGCGATGAGGAATAGGGAAAGGCTAAATGCAAATGGAGGATGGGAAAAGGGTAAAACGGAGTGAGTTTCTGGGTTGAGGTTGGTCAAAACTGATGTGACGTTGTTGAAAACCGATGTGACGTTTGTCAAAATCGATGTGACGTTTGCCATTTCTGACAAAACTTTTGACATTTCTGACGGTGAGGAGTTGAAAACCGATGTGACGTTGTGGAATACCGATGTGACGGTGTGGAAAACGGGTTTGACGGTGGGGGTTTCTTGATTGTCGTTAGAGGTTGCGTGTTGGTTTTGAGGTGGTTATGGGGTTTTGGGGGTGGAGGGGTTTACAAAACGGCCAAGTAGGGATACAAATACTTATGAGACCGAACTTCTAGCTAATGAACCTGCGAGTAGCGCGAATAAAGTTGTAGATTAGGAAAGTAGATGCAACACGACCAAGGATATCAAGAGAGAGAGCGAAGGCTATCAAATTGGGATCAAAGGCTCTGATAGGAATGAAAAATTTGATTGACTCGACAATTGAAAGTTTACTGGGTATCTCATAGCACTTCTCGAATGTACTTGAACTGTCGTTAGAACAAATAATGTAAAGAAGGTAGACCGGTAAGACAAGCCACAAGTATGCAAGTAAGGGCCTGATAAGACTGGTGCCATAGTTACTGGTAATTTTACTTAGAGAAAGTACCACCAATTTTGATAGTGTTTATTACAATATTCAATTTGCGAAAGTTCATCCATTTCGAGGCGATAGAAATGCTTTTCCAATAGTGAGTCACCTTGAGTTGAATTGGCATGTTTGAGTTGACGAAAAACTTCTCTTAACAGACTATGGTCAGAAGTTCCAAGTTTAAATGGGGTTGCGTTCGTTGGCCAACTATTGTTTGCAAGAGATAAGAGGCTCAATTGTGAACTGTGAAATGGTAATTTGTAGTAGCTGCTAAAACTGCATCCAAGGAAACTGGTTTTTCCTAAGTCAGAATCGTTGATACTGAATACCGAGGGATGCCCAGCAAGTCCAATTAAATCGGAGAGGGCCTCGACTTTGGTGAAAGAGAGCGAAGATTGATTAAAAAGAAATTTGCAAACGAGGTGATGCACCTGAATCTTGTAGAATGAAATGATTGAAGAGCTATTGGTGCCTGACAAATTCAATTCCTTGCATCTGATATGTTCAACTCGAATGGAGGGTAAAGGTTTGTTAATAGCTGCCAATCCAAATGAGTAGAAAATGGGACTATTCACCCCGCGAAAGATCACCTCTGAATCGCCAAGGTCACTGAGGTTAATCGAGGGTCTATAAATGGACAATTCTCTCGCTACTTCCAAATCTGTTAAGGGTGTAAAATACTTATCCGGCTCAACAATCTTCAAATACATTTTAGCATATCCTACATGTTCTTTTAGTATAGCGTCAAACTCCTTTGTGTTCCTTAAACCGCAAAAATTTTTCTTGATGTTGGAGTCAATAATTTTTAGATGAGTTATTGCGGATGAAGCAACGTGCAGGTTTCTTAGTTCAGTTCGCTTTATCAAGAAAATAAAGAATGTACAACCATCAAATTTTAGACTGTGATTGGGCTTAGAAACTTCTTGAATGGTAAGCTCTCTTTCGAAAATGCAATTTTGGAATTCAATGTGAATATTCTCGGGGCTTAAACTCCCCACTTTAATGTGAAGGTCTTCTGTAAATGTGTGACCTGAGATCACTTTAGTCCTTATCCCTGACTTGACGATGAAATTTTCAAGACCGAATAGGAGTTGGTCGAAAATTCCTTGGCTCATTGTGTTTGGATTATGCGTGCTCGGAACAAAAAATGGGCGTATTCAATACGCCCTTTCAAAATTACTACTCTGAAGTTTACGCCTTCTTATCTTAATTTCGAGTGTGGTGATTTGACCGGCAATGAGGGCGGTGATGGTTTGTTGTTTAGGCATGTTTGCAATTAGGCATGCGAAAAGCAAATGGAGTGAGGGTTAAGTGGGAGAAAATTTTTACAAAAAAAAAAGGCGGGTCTTGCGAACCGCCTTTTGTGAAGTGTAGCGGAATCCCGATTTTTATCGGGACCCTTTGTCTATTGCTTATTTACGTGTAACCAGCGTAGAATAATTACGGCTGTAGTAAATCATTTGTGCGGCAAAGGTGTCCATATACTTCACCTTCACGTCCAAGATTTTACCGCCAGCGTTTTTTATAGGTTCGAGCAATGGATTGATAAAACCTGCATAGGGAGGGATGTTTAATTTAGAGGAACGTTCCAGCACTTCTTTCAATAAGGATTGATCCACTGTTTTGCCATAGCCATCGGCCAAAGCCTTTGCTGCTTCATAATCTCCCTGCGAAGTAATGCGCTGCACTTCTTTCAATAACTGGCCGAAAAGCTCACGCAGTTTTGTGTAATCTTTAATGTCGTAATATGTTTTGCCATCGCGCTTTACCTGGGCAATTACGCCTGCTGATTTTCCTTTATCATATACCCAACGGCTAACCCAGGCGCGATTGCGCATGTGCGCTTCCTCAATGTCTTCGCCCGGTTTGAGCCTGCGCAATTGCACCATCAGGCCGTTGCGTATATAGCCATCATATTCCACTTTACCAATGTCGAGACTTTCCATCAGGCCAATGTCCACCAGTTTCTGGTCCATTATATAATAGAGGGCCACCAGGTCGGCACGGCCTTCTTCAATGGTGCTGTGAAATTCTTTGAGGGCAAGGGAAGATGATTGTACCCCGCTTTCCAGTTGCCCGCTAGCGTGGCCAATTACCTCGTGCATGGCAGTATGAAGTTTTCCGGCAAGGTCGCCATACTTTTTGGCCAACTCTACCTCTTGTGCATCGTGGCAAAACTCTTCCAGCATACCACCACCTGAAGCGTTGCTATAGGCGTTCTCAATGTTGCCCAGGCTCACACTTTTCGAACCGTGTATGGTGCGAATCCATTGTGCGTTGGGCAGGTTTACACCCACCGGTGTTGCAGGACTGGCATCACCACTTTCGCCAGCCACATTCACCACTCTGTAAGTAATACCCTTCACTTCCGCCTTCTTGTGTTCTTTCATGGTGGGCGAATTATCTTCGAACCACTGGGCGTTTTCCATCATCACCTTCATGCGCTCGCTGGCATCGAAATCGTTTATCTCAACAATGCTTTCGTAGGAACCGCGCAGCCCCAGGGGGTCGTTGTACACTTCCACAAAACCGTGGATAAAATCAATATCGCCCTCAGTGGCATTCACCCATGCAATGTTGTAATCGTCCCATGTTTTGAGGTCGCCTGTTTTGTAGTATGAAATGAGGTGGCGAAGTGCAGCAGCTTGTTTATCATTCTCAGTAACCTTCTCGGCCTGCTCCAGCCACCCCACCACTTTTTCGAGCGCTGCGCTATAGAGTCCGCCAATTTTGTAAACGTTCTCCACCAGTTTACCGTCCACTTTGTCCAGCCTCGAATTGAGGCCATGAGACACAGCATTGCGTTCGTTAGCTGCATTCTTGTCTGCATAGAAACGCTGTGCTTCTTCGGTAGTGACGCCTTCGCCATAGAAATTCACAGCGCTGTTTTCCACCAAACCCTTAGCTGCGTCCTTCTCCACTTTGCGGGGTGCCACTTTGGGATCGAAGATGGCAGCCATCGCTTTTTCACTAATAGTTGTAGTGGTTGCAGCGAGCAACTCCTTGAAGTAAGTGGAAGTGAACTTCGGCTCGTGTTTCTGGTTGGAATAATGGTGGTGGATGCCATTGCTCATCCAGATTTGTTTGAGATAGGTTTCAAAATCCAGCCACGCCTGGGCGGTCTTGTCTCCCTTGTATTTGGTGTAGACGCTTTCGAGAGCACTGCGAATTTCAAGGTTGTGTTCGTAATTCTGGTCCCACATAATGTCCCTGCCTGCCAGCCCCGCCTGAGTGAGGTAGTACACGTACTCTTTTTGTTTAGAGGTGAGCTTATCCCAACACGGAATGCGGTAACGAAGAATGCGGATGTCGGCAAACTTGTCCACTTCCCAAACGAAACCAGTGGCATCATCCACACAAGGTTGAGAGGGTTTGGCTACCACCGCTTTTATCTGCGCGGTGGATGAAATAAAAAAGCCCATGCCCAGCATGAGCAGAGTTGCAATACGAAGTGTTCTCATAATTTTTTGGAAATTTTTGGTGGGCGAAGATAACTGAGGTTCCGGGTTCATTAGTTCCAGATACTTGAAACCCGGAACGCAGATGGTGGTTGCTATATGAAAAAATTTCATCGAAGTATGGGCGAAAAAGACACCTAACGAATCGACTGATAAAATTTTAAACAGGCTCTACCTTTTGCCCATCAATAAGAACCCATTACATTTGCCGCCCGTAAAACTTTTAGACAATGGCAAAAAAAGGCAACCGCATACAGGTGATACTTGAATGTACCGAGATGAAGGAATCAAATCTTCCCGGCACCAGCAGGTACATTACCACCAAGAATAGGAAGAATACTCCCGACCGTATCGAGAAGAAGAAATTCAACCCGATCCTCAAACGCAAAACCGTACACAAAGAAATCAAATAATACCAGGAAAACATGGCAAAGAAAGTAGTAGCAACATTGCAAACCGGAAGTGGCAAAAACCACTCGAAGGTGATTAAGATGGTGAAATCGCCCAAGACTGGCGCTTACACTTTCAAGGAAGAAATTGTGCACAACGACACCGTTCAGGCTTGGCTCAAACAGTGATAAGTGTGCAGTAAACAGTGGGCAGTGGGCAGTGCGCAGTCCCGCTCCTGACTACTGCCAACTTGAAAATGATGGCTTTTTCCGTAGGGAAGAAGCCTTTTTTGTTTGCGGAATATCGCTGGAAAAAATGGCGGGGGTTACAAAAGGGTAACACAGCTTTCTGCACAAACTGCTTTCCTTTGTCGCAACCAATAGCCACTTTGGGCAGTCAGCACAATTGAAATGAAACACTATTTGCTTCGGACTCTGTTATTTCTATTGTCAATTGTCAATTATCAATTGACAATAGGACAAACTTTCCTCAACGGAGATTTTGAAAACAACACCGCAGGTGGTTTCGACCAGATAAACCTCACTAACGACACCTACAATTCCATGATGGCTGATTGTTTTGCTTTCGGGTCTTATGGTGACATGGATATAATGAACAGCGCAACCTATTGTGGTTTAGCGCAAAATGGTTCGTGGTTCGTAGCGCTCACCGGTGGAATTACGGATGCCATCACACTCACACTTACATCCACCCTCATCAGCGGACAGAGCTACACTTTTTCATTTTGGGACAGGGCATGCGTAAGTCCCGGCTTCTCCACTTCTGCTCCTCCCATTCAGATTGGAGTGAGCACTATCAACAACGATATAGGAACCATATTATACACCGTAGGTACTCCTGTTGAAGCCACCTGGACACAGCGCACACTCACCTTCACTGCACCGTTTGATGCGCTCTACATCTCAGTGAGCATGGCTACAGGCGGCACCAGCGACTGGACACAGATTGACAATTTTTCTTTCGACACCGTGTCGTGCCCTCTTGTTTTGGATCTTGGCGATGATGCCATTTTGTGCGAAGGAGAATCTTTGACGCTTGATGCAACACTTCCCGATGGTACTTACCTCTGGAGTGATAACTCCACCAACAACACCCTTGATGCAACTGCGGATGGAAATTATTCTGTTGAAGTAACTGTTGACGCCTGCGTTTATTCGGATGATGTGTTCGTTGACTTTATCACACCACCTGTTGTTGACATTGGTGCAGATACCAGCATCTGTAGCGGAGAAAATATCTTGCTCGATGCCACAACCCCCGGAGCAACTTACCTGTGGCAGGATGGTGCCACATCTGCAACTTACACTGCCAGTGTGGATGTAAATTATTCATGCACTGTTTCCTTTGGAAGTTGCTCATCATCGGACAGCATGGTACTCGCAGTGGATGCAACACCTGTTGCAAACCTGGGTGCCGATGTGGGTGCATGTGAAGGCGAAGATGTGTTGCTTGATGCAACAACGGCAGGCGCAACCTACTTGTGGTCGGATGACAGTACACAGCCCACTTTGAGTGTATCAACAGCAGGAAATTATTCCATTGAAATCACACTAGGAAATTGTGCCGACAGTGATGATGTGGATGTTGACTTCACACCTTATCCTGTTATTGACCTCGGCCCCGATTCTACCATTTGTTTTGATGAAACACTGCAACTGAATGCAACCACAGCCGGAGCAACTTACTTGTGGCAGGATGGTTCCACACTTCCCGGTTTCATCGCAACAGAAGAAGGAGATTACAGTGTGGATGTTGATGTGAATGGGTGCATCACCAATGATGAAGTATCGGTTACAGTGATTGACTCAGTTGCCAATCCCATTTCACTTTCACTTTCCGAATATTGTTTGGAAGAAGGAGACAGCCTGATGATAACCGACCTTGGAGAAAACGACAGCCTTGTGTGGAATACAGGAGCGCAGGGAAAAGAAATTCCGGTTTTCATAGCGGGAGTATATTCCTGCGAACTCGAACTCACTTGCCAAACTCATACTTCAGAAATTCTGGTGCAAGCCTGCCAGGTGTTGATTCCTACCATCATTGATGTGTATGTCCCCAACGCTTTTACTCCGAATCATGACGGCATCAATGAGCTTTTCCGCCCAAGCATTTTCACCACCTGGCCGGTAGAAGATTATTCATTTATGGTTTATGACCGTTGGGGAGAAGTGATTTTCCATACCGAAGAACCTGGCAAAGGATGGATGGGTGATGTACATGACGGTGAGCATTTCGTTCGCGATGGTGTTTATGTTTGGGAAATAAAAATCACCTCTAACACGGTTGCGAAAAAACTGAACGGTCACGTTCTCATCATCCGGTAGTGCTCATCATAATTCGAATTGTCAATTTTCCATTCTAAACACCGGGTACCTGTAAGCACTTTTTTCGAAGTAAGGTGAGCGCTGGTAGATCCAGTAGAGTTGCATCCAGTGGCTGTTTTTCAATTCTTCATCTTCCGTCATTACCTTATCAAAATCCGCTTTCAGTTTTGAGTCATTTTTCAATAGCTCTTCAGCTTTTTCTTCGAACACATAATCGCTGAACCACTCTTTCTGCTGGAGCACAGAGTCGAAAAAATTCCACGCAAAGAATCCATCCTCGCTTTGTGGCTCCAGCACTTCCACAAGGTAGCGTTTTGCTTCCTGTTGTGTCGGGATGATGTAATCTCCTTTGAACAATTGAACGGATTGCATAGCCTTGCGCACTTCGGTGTCGCGATGGTTGTAGTGACCTTCGTAAGGTTCTTCTCCGGTTTTCAAGTCTTCGATGTAATAAACAAACACCTGCATCAGTGTATCGCGTTCGATGCGTTTCATCAGCACATGATTACACTTCAAACGTTCAATCACTTCACGCCACGCCTGTGGAATGATGTAGAAAGCAGGCGCGGCAACAACAACCCCCTGTTTGTAGCGATTGAAATAGTTCACTGGTTTTGCATAAGATGAAGAATGATCGTAATACATCCTCTCCCCTGCCCCAACATTTGACGGTTTTTGTTTTGCTTCATAACCGGAAAAGTTGATGATGTCTTTTCGTGCAGTGTCGAGTTCCCATCCCAGTGCAAAATCTTTTTGTGACAGCAACGCGAGATCAGCCTGCCGTTTCGCTTCCCGGATTGCAACTCCATCATCACGGCAATACTCTATCATGGAAACAAAAAACTGGTATGTGCTTTCCACGCGTTGGGCGAATGGTTTGAGCATGTGTGTTTCGGTGATGAAGCTGAACGTGTTGAACAAACCGGCATAGCCTGAAGCAAAGCGCGGTGTTTCCAGAAATTCAACCAAGCCGCTTTCAGGAGTGCGTCCCATCGTGTTCACGTACGGACACATTGTATGATTTTTTTCTTCCATCCGTTTGAACAGAGCAGGTGATAATTTCATGCGCATAAACTCTCCCATCGCTCCACCGAGTTTGTCGCTCTGCGTTGAAATCAAAGTCATGGTATAGGGATAGTCGGCCCCGTTGCTCACGTGCGTATCCACAAATACATGCGGCCTGACTGTGCGGAATATTTTCGAAAACGACTTTGCATTTTCAGAATCGCACTTTATAAAATCGCGGTTCAGATCGAGGTTGCGCGCATTGCCACGGAAACCATATTCCTCCGGGCCATCCTGGTTGGCGCGCGAAAAACTTCCACGGTTCAATGCGCCATCCACATTGTAAATCGGGATGATGCAGATGATTACGTGATTGAGCAATTCGTGCAGCGGATTTTTCTTGTCCAGCAATTCGCGACTCAACATCAGGCTTGCGTCCACACCATCTGGTTCTCCGGGATGAATTGCGTTGTTGATTAGAATTACCGTTTTCTCCCGGTCGAATAGTTCCGGATAAAAAACCTTGTCCTTATTGATAATAAAAAGGTGAAGCGGCTTGCCAATGTCTGTCGTTCCATATTCCTCCAATTGCGCGAATTCACTTTCTTCGTCCAGCGCTTTGCAAGTTGCAATGCATTGTTCCCACGTCAGCGTTTTGTTTGCAGCAAACGGAATATGCTGGCCTTGACTTTTATCCTGAAACAGGCTCAGGAGGGCGATGAATAAAAACAGAATTTTTAGCAGCATTGAATTTTTCATACAAAGTTGAGACGTGTAATTTTGGTCGATAATTTTTGCTGCGAATTTGGCAACCTTCAAAGTAGTTTCGCAGTTAAAATGACAAATGGAAAATTGGTTCATAGTTAATAGGGTTCAACAACAAATCCTTCGCCCATGAACTATGAATCATGAACTATCAACCGGAAAATGACTTTCTCTCCCGATCAAAATATCAAACCCCAGAAAGGCCAGGTGCTGCTATCCGAACCTTTTTTAAATGACCCCTATTTCAGGCGCACCGTTATTTTCCTTTGCGAACACAATGACGATGGTTCATTTGGTTTCGTGCTCAACAATTACATTGATGTGGAGTTGGACCAGATAATGGAAAACATGCCGAAGTTCGAGGGAAAAATTTCTATTGGTGGCCCGGTTAAGAATTCTAACCTCTACTACATACATACTCTTGGCAAAGAAATCTCCGATTCGGTGGAAGTGATTCCGGGAATTTTTATGGGAGGAAATTTCGAAACACTAAAGGACAGACTTATCCAGGGGAAAATTGACCGCAGCCAGATTCGTTTCTTCGTGGGCTACAGTGGCTGGTCGCCAAAGCAACTGGAAGGCGAAATGAAATTGAGGTCATGGTTTGTAGCCAACATCAACAGCGATGTGGTGATGAATACTGACATCAGCGACCTATGGCGCACTGTGATGAAAAGCATGGGAGGCAAAGGAAAAATCATTGCCAATTTGCCAGAGGATCCTACTTTGAATTGAAGCCCTTCCCTTCCCAAAAGGAAGGTTCTGCGTAAATGAACGCCTTGAGGGACAATATCAGCGACTTGACCTGATAACCCAAATTCAAAATGAAAAAATTATTTCTATTACCTAAACACCAAAATACTTCCGGTGTTGTGCCGATTTCAGCTCATGATGATAATAGTGCTGTCCAGAATGTGTCTCGAATTTGTATTCTCTATCTGGATATTCATCAAAACGAAAAACTATAACTCCCGCTTTCAAATCTTGGGTTCACCACGTTGTTGTAAATACTTCCGAACCGATAGTTGAGTCCGAAGTAAGAAAAGTAACTGTAACTGGTGGCCAACTCCTGTTGCGACAAAAGAATTTCTTCTTCGCTTGCGCCACCGGCAGGTAGGCCTATTTGATCATGAATCACGTCATAGACAAAAAATGCGTTGACCGAGAGTCCTTTGAAAATCCGTACATCGAAATTGGTGAATCCTCCATAACGGTGTTTGGAAATATCATCGAGGAAAGTGGAACCGTTCAATGCAAAACTGATGGAACCCCAGGGTTTGGTGAGCGAGAAAGAAAGACTTGCATTCTGGGAATGCACGTACTGGGTCAGCTTGTTGTAAATGGTGATTTCGTGAAAATCATAATACTTCGTTCCTACTGTATAGGTAAAGGCGAAGACTCTGGTCTGGGCTTCGGAGTATGGAAAAAAATCATATTCAATTCCCACTGACCCTTCCGTGTACAAATCAGAATTGCTGTAATCACTATTTCCTGCATTGGCAAAAACACCGGCTGAAAGTTTTCCGCCAAGCGAGTGAATGTAGTTTGCATTGAAGAAGGTACTCCGCTGGATGTAGGTATCGGTTGTTCCCGAATAACTATAGCGTTGCTCGCTATAACTGCTACGACCACTGAGACCGATTTTCCTTTTCTCCGTCACCTTGTTTGCCGAGAAGCTTCCTGACATCCGACCTGACTGTGAAATTTTTTCGCCATTCACATCACCGCTCACACCCACACTGAACACCCATGCTTTCCAGAGATCTTCAACCGGGTTGGTTCCTGTACCTTCATCACCGGCAACGGTGGTGTTGGTGATTTCAAATTGTTGTGCCATAGACAGGCGCGCTGCGTAACGCATCAATCCGAGCTTAATGGTGTGTACAATTCCTTTTCTCTCTTCATCCTCGGTGGCAATGCTGGAAACCGAATACTTCAGTACATCATCAACTCCGGCAAATCGGTTTTGACCTGTGAATGCAAACTGATACTCCTGGCCACCTGAACCGGTGCTAATAGTGGTGACAAGAAGAATGACATCAGCATCTTTCAAATCACGCATGTAATCCACCCAGGTGATTTCCGTTTTGACGTATTCGGAATTGCAGTTCTCACAATTGAGGAACAACTTAATCCTGTCATCACTTTGAGCAGTAGCAAAAAGATTAATGATGCAGAACATGAAAATGGAGACCATTAATTTCATTACAGTAAGCAGATTTTTTTTTGGTTCGGGGGCGAAGGTTGTGGCTTTCGTCATGGTGAAGTACGGCCTTAACTTTCTTTGGGGTGGGCATGAACAAGACTGGGTGTGCGAAACACAACACAGAACAAATGTTTATTCAACATGCAACGAAAATTCCCAAAGGCTGTAGTAACCTTCCACGTCAAGGGCATAAAGGCGAAGTGTATAATCGCCAGCAACATCAATCGGATCGAAACTGATGGCACTCAATGCAAATGAATTACTGCCCAGCGGAGCAATGTCAATGGTATGAATAATATCCTCTCCCATTCCTACTTCAATTATAGTAGCAATGATTTGGGCCAATCCATCAGGGTCGGCCACACTTCCTTCAACTTCGGGTGTTCCACCAACAGGGAGCGGAATTTCACCGTCAACATTCACATCCGGATTGGTTCCTGTAATGGTGAAGACGGGAAGATTATCATTCACAACATGAAGTACGGTAGCAGTCTCTTCCGATTCGTTTCCACTCTCATCAAGCAGCACTACTTCAATGTGCCAGCGTCCACCAACGCTGTCGGGAACATCGAAGCTAAAGGTTTCCGAATCGGAAGTTCCGCTTGCGTTTTTTATTTCATTCTCGCCCCATGTTGCGGTGTTGGGATGATCAATTTCATCAGCACCCTGGCCATGATGTGTATGACCATCATCGGCAGAATGAACGCTCACTTTTATTTGATTCAGGCGTTCGTTGTCAGTTGCAGCTACTTCCACAGTGAGCATGGAACCGCCTTGTGCGCTATGCTCATCAGCCACCGTACCATTTACTTTCAGTGATGTGATAACGGGGTTAGTTGTGTCTTCTTCAACAGCGCATGAAGCGAACGTTGCTGCAATCACGAGATAAACAATTGATTTATTCATAGCACGAAGGTTTCTGAATTTAGTTGTCCTTATTCACCAATCAATTTCCGGCAGATTCAAACTTTTGAGATAATCATTTGCTTTTGAAAAATGATGCTGGCCGAAAAAAGCTCCGCCTGCCAGGGGAGAAGGGTGTGCACTTTTCAAAACAAGGTGGCGCGAAGTGTCAATGAACGCACCTTTCTTCTGCGCATAGTTTCCCCAAAGCATAAACACCACTCCCTGCTTTAGATCATTCACAAGGCGAATCACCTCATCGGTAAAAACCTCCCAGCCCCTGTCCTGATGCGATGCTGCCTGACCTGCGCGCACCGTAAGTGTGGCGTTGAGAAGAAGCACACCCTGATCGGCCCATCGTTCAAGGTTTCCGCTTTGTGGAATGGCTTTGTCGAGATCACTATTTATTTCTTTGAAAATGTTTTTGAGTGATGGGGGCTGCGCAATGTGATCGCTCACCGAAAAACAAAGTCCGTTCGCCTGGCCAGGGCCGTGGTAAGGGTCTTGTCCAAGAATCACCACTTTCAATTTATCCAATGGGCAATGATTAAATGCAGAGAAGATTAGTGTGCCCGGAGGGTAGCATGTTGCAGTCCGATACTCGTTGCGCACAAAGTCAATCAACTTCAGGAAATAATCTTTTTGAAACTCAGAAGTGAGTAGTGCTTTCCAGCCGGGTTCCAGTTTGATGTCCATTGCAGATGTTATTTGTCGCGCTCAAACCTAAGAGTTGTTAATCGCTCACTGCTGTGCACTCATGTGTTCAAGATATTTCTGCACGTACTCTTCCTTTTTCTTCAATCGGTATTGCATGATGAACCGAGGGTGTTCGAGCGGAACAATCTTTTCAAAAAACTTTTCCCTGCTGTTGAGTGCCGAGAAAAACTTCGCGTTTTTTCCAGTACCGAAGAGGAAACACACCGAGCGATCTATACCCAATTCAAGTTGTTTGCACATGCTTTCAATGATGAAGGGTGTGACTGCGCGCATCAGTTCTTCACTGTCGTAGTAGTTGTAGTTCACCATTCCTTTTTCATTTTGTTTGATGAAGCCGAGGGGACAAATGGAATTGATGTAGTAGCGTTGGTAAAACTTTTGAGCACCACCGAACGCATCTATCACATCATAAACAAAAACGGAGGATGGCTCGTGGGTGTGCAGTGCACCTGCATCAATTCCGCAAACGTCTGATAATCTTTTTGTGTCCGTGAATGGAATGCCTGTGGCACCGGCACCAAGCCTGCCGGGGTTTATTCCAAGAATAATTTTCCGCGTGTTGTTGTCGTTGTAATACTTGTGATAGAATTGTTGGGTGAGGGATTGGATGGGCGCATGGGTGAAGGGATTCATGACCTCAATTCCACGCGGAAGCCCGGTGTGCAACTGAAGGGTTTGGTTGAAATCGAGAACGCGCTGGGCAAAAGTTTTCATGGCGGAAACGTAGGAGGATATTTACTTCGCACCACCTTTAATTTTCCAGAACATGAAAATTTTATCGCGGCTATTCCACTATTGTTTGAGGTGGTGCCACGGCCCGAACCGGTGGAAGAACCAACAACCCATAACAACTAAAAAATGAAATACGGAATTTGTGCGCTCACCGCTATCCCCATGCGCAGCCAACCATCGGACAAAGCCGAAATGGTGAACCAGGTGTTGTTTGGCGAAACGTTTTCTATTGAAGATGAATCTGACAAAAACTGGTGCATGATAAAACTGGATCACGATGGCTACCTGGGTTGGGTGGACAGCAAGCAGGTGTTGCCGGTGGAAGCGCGATTGGCGAACGAAAAACCCGCAGTGCTCACGCTCCCTGTGCTCTTTGCCACCTATGGCCTCAGCACCATGTTAATACCGGCAGGTGCGTTGTTGCACGGGTGGGATGGCTCATCATTCGATATTGGTAAACGGGAATATCGTATTGAAGCCCGCGATTTTGCGACCACCCGCAAACCCGATCTCGATGATGCCTTAAGGATGTTTCAGGGGGTGCCTTACCAATGGGGTGGCCGCACGGTGTTCGGTATGGATTGTTCCGGTTTTGTGCAATTGGTTTTTCGCATTTGCGGCCATTGGATTGCGCGGGATGCTGCACAACAAGCCGAAACAGGCGAACTCATTTCTTTTATTGATGAAGCCCAAACAGGCGACCTCGCATTTTTCGATAATAACGAGGGGCGCATTACACACGTGGCAGTGGTGGAGCGCCATGAGGACGACCCTTCTCTAACCCACGCATGGCATTGCAGCGGCATGGTGCGCTCGGATAAACTGGACCACCAAGGAATTTTTAATGCGGAGCTAAATAAATATACGCATAAGTTGAGGATGATAAAGAGGGGGTGAGGGGTGCTCTTAATTATTCATTTCTTTACCCGCCTACACCTTCAGCACTTTATAGTGTACCGTTACTACGCTGTCGTTTATCACCTTCATAAAGGGGACGAGTGCCTGCCAGCCCATTTCCTCTGCAGTTTTATTTATATAATTGGTATTGGCTAACACAATGAAGGGTGTGCCTACTATAGGCCCATCGGGGGTGGAGCTAAAGCCAATGCCGTAATTGGTAATGGGGTCGCCATGCACGTTGAACTTCTGCGTATCGGTTACTTCAGGGTAATCAAGGTGTGCCTGCTGGCCTCCGGCAAGGTCGTCTTCGCGCTTTTTGCCTATGGCATTGCTGGTTTCGTAGATTACATAATTATTGTATTTGGCCTCGTTGGTATCGTCATAAAAATCTTTACCAAACGATGCCAGCCGCACG
>JAWXCI010000019.1:0-87243 GCA_034408895.1 Flavobacteriales bacterium | reverse complement strand
CGTGCGGCTGGCATCGTTTGGTAAAGATTTTTATGACGATACCAACGAGGCCAAATACAATAATTATGTAATCTACGAAACCAGCAATGCCATAGGCAATATCCGCGAGGATGACCTCAACACGGGCCTCAAAGCCAATCCCGATTTCCCGGAAATACAGGGCAACCATGTATTTAACTTCATAGGCGACCCCGTAAACCCATACCAGACAGGCTTCAGCGCCACCACCACAGGCGAACCCGCCACCCTCATCACCATTGCCGCAGGCACCTCATTAAATAATGCCACAGCGTTAAGTTTGGGTTGGGCAGAATTATCACCGTATATGATAATAAAGAATGCGAGTGGAGCTACAGTGCATTATAAAGTGGTGAAGGTGTAGGAATTAGCCGCGTCCCTCAAAGGGGAGAACCGCCTAACCGTGAAATGGCAACTGCGGCACCACCCCCTTTAGCGGGTTGGGGGTGAAAGGGTTTTACTTCACAGCATTTGATGCAGGAACCCCCCTGCCCGGCCGTGCTCCTATTTAATGCATAACCGGATTAGACATACCCTAGCTGGCTCTTTCAGTTCTATTAAACGCAAGAAATTCCTCACGTATTTGTTTCATTGCTTGCGGTCGTGTCAATCCATTCTCTATGCAGTGGCTTTCCATGCTCACTTGTTCGCAAAGAAACTTGTGCAGCAAAGGATTTTTCTCAAATTGACTTAACCGGAAATTTCTTTTTGTTGAACTGTTGTTCAATCGCTCCCGTGCTATGCTGATCACCAGTTTTATCAAGGCCATACAAGTCGCTACATGGTTCTTTACAAACAATTGAGGGCTATCAGCTTTTTGGAACGACCTTATCAATAGCTCTTCAGCTTCCTGCTCATTGGCGGAAAGGTCCAACGCAAGACCATAGACCATGGGGCCGTACGTGTCATACAACTTTTCGAGGGCGGAGTTTGAAGTACTCAAATTGTTCACGTATTTAATGGAGTGTATAAAAATAAGTTGGCGTTTAAAAGAGAAACCCCACGCGGGGCGGGATAATACCCGCCCCATGCAGAGTTGTTGCACACAAGCTATGAGAGTTTGAAGTAAGGCTAAGTAGTTTATTAAAACAAAGAACTCCCGCTGTGGCAGAGTGCGCCAGAACTTTTTTTAATTATAGTCCCCGCTTGTTTGCATTTTCACTTCCAGACTTGTTTCCGCTGTCTTTCGATGCGGAGTCTGATGCCTTGCCCCGTTGGCCATCTTCCTGGCCGCGGGTTGAAGATGCACCTTTCTTGTCAGGATTTTCTGATTGATCCCGTTGTGCTGCTGTCTTCTTAGAATCAGTTTCCTTAGTGCCGTGATCCTTTGACGAGGATGAACTGGTTTGGCTACCAGATTTCTTCTGGTCGCGCTGGTCGTTTTTGCTGTCTTTCATGTTTTGAGTGAATTTAGTTTTTGCAACTGAATTATTGCACGGCAAAACTGGGCTTACACTGTTATGCAGGCATTACATTATGATTAAAGAAGATTGTAGAAATCACACGGAACCTGGAGAGGTTCCCGTTGCACTCACCGGTGATTTTTTGCCACCGGCAAACCCGCGCCAATCCTCAAAAACAGAAAATAGTTGAAAAAAAGTTGTGGAAAACGAAACCCTCCTTCCCTACCTCCCGTTTCAAGGCATGTAGAATGTTTCATTGGTTTAAAACAATCTAGAAAAACTTCTCTGAATAAGAGTAGTTAAGGTTAATTAAGGTTAAGCAAGAAAAAGCCCCGCTAACGAGCGGGTCTTTTTCTTTTTATGAATTTCGTAATTCCTGCTCAACCCACGTTTTGGCCCATCCCTCCACAAAGAGGGATGGGAATTAGGCAGGGCAATTAGCTTCCATCGTCATTCGTAAAATTCATCAGGCGCCTTCTTCTTCCAATCTCAGTTTGCTGCGTTTGCGGCTGTAGAAGAAATAAATTACCATACCTATGGCAAGCCAGATAATTAGTCGCAGCCACGTATCGGCTGGCAGAAATGCCATCATAAACACGCAGGAAAGCACCCCCATGATGGGCACAAAAGGAACCCACGGTGTGCGGAAAGCACGGGGTGCATTGGGCATATTTTTTCTCATTATCATCACTCCGATACACACCAGTGCAAAAGCAAGCAGAGTTCCTATGCTGGTCATTTCGCCCACCACCCGCACCGGTACAAATGCGGCAAACAAACTCACGAAAAGCATAATAATAAGATTGCTGCGGGCTGGTGTACCAAAGGTGGCATGAACCCTTGAAAAAATGGAGGGCAACAAACCATCTTTCGACATAGAAAAGAAAACGCGCGACTGCCCCATCAGCATCACCATGATCACCGAAGAATATCCTGCAAGAATGGCAATGATGATGGCTTTATTGAGCCAGGGGTAAGCGGGTGTAACGATACCATCAGGCCCCACCGGCCCCATCTGATCAATGGCCACTGCCACCGGGGCAATACCATCTTGCCCTGCAAAGGAGGTGTAGGGTGTAACTCCAGTCATCACATGTGCAAATAATAAATAGAGAACGGTGCAAATTGCCAGCGACCCAAGTATGCCAATGGGCATAGTCTTCTGCGGATTTTTGGCTTCCTGTGCAGCGGTACTCACCGCATCGAACCCTATAAATGCAAAGAAAATAATGGCCGCTGCCCGCACCACTCCACTGAAACCAAATTCGCCAAAATTGCCTGTGTTTTCAGGAACGTAAGGCAAGTAATTCGCTGTATTGATATAGCCCCAGCCGAGGATAATAAATATGAGGACTACAGCCACCTTCAGCGCAACTATAATTCCATTGAGCCTGGAAGAACCGCGCGTACCGCGAATAAGAATGAGCGACATCAGCACTACAATGAATACCGCAGGCATGTTTATCATACCCTGAACCAATTCCGCTCCCTGCCACACCCCATCAGTGAGTTGGCCGCCCATAAGGGCGCCATCAACAACGGTGGCTTGCAGCTCGCCATCCACCAAGGTGTCTTTTGCCACTAAACTACCATTAATCATGGTATCATGTGCAAGGGTGGTGGTGGTGAAAGGTGACATAGTCATTGCCGGTGAAAGTTCCATGTCGTAGTACCCAAGAAATCGTTGCAGATACCTGGACCAGGAAATGGAAACTGTTGCCGCCCCCACCGCATACTCCAGCACCAAATCCCAGCCGATAATCCAAGCAATGAATTCGCCCATGGTGGCATAACTATAAGTGTAGGCACTGCCGGCCACCGGTATCATGGATGCAAATTCCGCATAGCACAAACCTGCAAATGCACAGGCCACGGCAGCAATCAGGAATGATATGGTGACAGCCGGACCCGCGTTGTTGGCGGCAGCGCCACCCGTAATAGAAAACAGGCCTGCACCTATAATGGCGCCTATGCCCAAAGACACCAATGCCCGGGAGCCAAGGGTTCGTTTCAATCCGCCTGATTCGTTTGATTCGGCCAGCAGTTTCGCCAGTGGTTTTTTTATCCAGAGATTCGCCATAAATTTTTTTTTTTTTTGAATGATGGTTATGAAAATTTGGTAGTGCGCAAGAATAAACAATTTGCAATTAGCAACAAACAGTTGGCAGTAGGCAGTAGGCAGTAGGCAGGCTCATGTTCAGAAGCCACAAGTTGTTGTCTGCGGACTGCCAACTGCCTACTGCCAACTGCCTACTCCCTACTGCCGCTTGCCTATTTCTTTTATTTGCCCCCATGGCAATGATCGAAGAATTCAACTCAAGCGGCAACATGCTTTTTCGCTGGCGCAGTTTCCTGCCGCTTGTTCTCTACATACTTGCAGCATTGGTTGTGGCAATGCAGTGGGACACGCACTACGAACATTTCGACTTGCGATGGGCAATAGGATGTTTAGGCGTTTCGCTTTTTGGTCTGCTCATTCGCGTCATCACCATCGGCTACACACCAAAAGGAACATCGGGCAGAAACACGAAAGATGGCCAAGTGGCCGAAGTGTTGAACACCCAAGGAATTTATTCTGCTGTTCGTCATCCGCTCTACCTCGGCAATTTTTTCATGTGGCTGGGCATCATCATTTATGTGGGAAACTGGTGGTTCACCATTGTGTGCTCACTCCTATTCTGGCTGTATTATGAACGCATCATGTTTGCCGAAGAATTTTTTCTTCGCAACAAGTTCGGACAACAGTATTTGAATTGGTCAGCAAAAGTTCCTGCTTTCGTTCCAAACGTTTTTCAGTGGAAAAAATCGGGCGTTGAATTCTCGCTGAAGAATGTTTTGAAACGAGAGTACAATGGTTTCTTCGCCATCTTCATTTCATTCGCACTTCTTGACGTTATGAAAAATTACATGTTCACGCAGAGTTTCAGCACCGATGTGCTGGATGATTTCTGGAAGTATGCTCTCATCATTTCGTTTGTGATTTTCATCACACTTCGTTCATTGAAAAAGTACACCAAGGTGTTGGATGTAGAGGGAAGGGAGTTTGTGGAATGAAAAAAGCCTCACACGTTGGTGCAAGGCTTTTGACTTTTATCCTTTTGACTTAAACATCAATCTTCGCATACTTCGCATTCGCTTCGATAAATGCCCTGCGTGGCGGAACATCATCACCCATCAGCATGGAGAAAATGTGGTCGCACTCGGCAGCATTTTCAATGGTAACTCTCCGCAACGTGCGGTGTTCTGGATTCATGGTGGTTTCCCATAGTTGCTCTGCGTTCATTTCACCCAGACCCTTGTACCGCTGAACGTTTACGCTGCTGTCTTGTCCGGCACCTTTCAACTCGGCAATAAAGACATCGCGTTGTTCTTCGTTCCATGCGTATTGCGCTTTGGTTCCTTCCCGCACTAGATAAAGGGGAGGCGTGGCAATGAAGATGTGGCCTTCTTCAATCAATTCGCGCATGTGGCGAAAGAAGAAAGTGAGAATAAGCGTTTCAATGTGTGATCCATCCACATCGGCATCGCACATTATTACCACTTTATGGTAACGGAGTTTTGTAATGTTGAGCGCCTTGCTGTCCTCTTCCGTTCCCACAAACACACCGAGGGCGGTGTACATATTCCTGATTTCTTCGTTCTCAAGAATTTTGTGTTGCATGGCTTTCTCCACGTTCAGGATTTTTCCACGCAATGGAAGTATCGCCTGGAAATTACGGTCGCGCCCCTGCTTAGCAGTTCCACCGGCCGAATCTCCTTCCACTAAAAACAATTCTGATTTTCCGGGGTCTTTTTCAGCACAATCTGCCAGTTTGCCTGGAAGTCCTCCGCCATATCCAACACCTTTCCTCTGCACCAGTTCACGGGCTTTTTTCGCTGCATGACGGGCCTGTGCCGCAAGCACCACTTTATTTACAATCTGCCTGGCATCGTTGGGATTTTCTTCGAGGTAGGCTTCAAGCATTTCGCTCACCACCTGACTCACTGGTGCCACAGCTTCTTTGTTTCCGAGTTTGGTTTTTGTCTGCCCTTCAAATTGCGGTTCCGCAACTTTCACTGATACAACGGCCGTAAGACCTTCACGAAAATCATCCGGTGAAATATCAATTTTCAGTTTCTCCAGCAAACCACTTTTCTCGGCAAAATTTTTCAATGTGGCAGTGAGTCCTCTCCTAAAACCACTAAGATGCGTTCCACCTTCGTGCGTATTGATGTTGTTTACATAAGAGTGAATATTTTCATTGAAAGAATCATTGTAAACCATCGCCACCTCCACAGGAATCTCGGCATTGGGCCTGTCCATATAAATTATTTTCTGGATAATAGAAGGACGGGTCTCATCAAGATATCTTACGAATTCAACAAGGCCTTCGGTTGAAAGGAAGGTCTCTGATTTTGGAATTCCGGCATCGTCAACATTTCTTAGATCAGTAAGCACAAGCGTGATTCCCTTATTGAGAAACGATAATTCGCGCACACGGCCGGCAAGCGTATCGTAGTTGTATTCCACTGCATCGAAAATGGTATTGTCCGCTTTGAATGTTACGATGGTTCCCCGCTTGTTGGTATCACCCATTGGGCGAGCCGGATAGAGTGGTTTTCCTTCGCTGTATTCCTGCTCCCACACTTTTCCATCGCGATGTACCTCCGCACGCAGGTGGGTGGAAAGTGCATTTACACAACTCACACCTACACCATGCAATCCCCCGGAGACTTTGTAAGAGCCTTTGTCAAACTTTCCACCTGCCCCTATTTTGGTCATCACCACTTGAAGTGCAGAAACGCCCTCCTTCTTGTGCATGTCCACTGGAATGCCTCGTCCATTATCTTCCACCGTAATGGAATTATCAGCATTGATCGCAACAGTGATGGTATCGCAGTAGCCAGCCATTGCTTCGTCAATAGAGTTGTCAATAACTTCATAAACGAGATGGTGGAGGCCACGGGTAGAAATATCCCCGATGTACATGGCCGGACGCATGCGCACGTGCTCCATGCCCTCGAGGCTTTGAATGTTATCCGCTGTGTAGTTGGAGGCTGTTTTTGCATGGGTGTCCTTTGTCATAATTGTAGTTTCTTCCACGATAGTGTTTTTTTAATGCCTGATGTCCTGTTAAGCAACCTGGAAAGACTTGGTGCCATTCTCTGGTTGTTCATTCCGAAATACTTGATTTCACTGGTGATTTACATACGAAAGGGCTGAATGCAGCCCCCCGTTTTTGATGTGAACAAAAGTAGTGAATGAGATGGAGAATTCCAACACCAAATACAACGAAAACACAAAGTATTTTTCACAAAAAATCAACACTGGAATAATTTCTCCCAAAGACGCAAAGACGCAAAAATTTTGGTTCGCAATTGAGGCCTAGAACGCATAAGTTATTCCCAGCAGTGCCCCGGGGCGTTGCACACGGTAGCCACTCCATCGCTGATACTTCACAGTGGCTATGTTGTTAAGGAGTACCCATCCCGAAAGCCTTTTATTGTAGCGATACTCAATCTTGAAGTTCGCATCCACAAATCCATCAAGTTTGAATTGTGTTGAGCCATCAGCTAATGGTGTAATTCCTTCCACAGGAAAAAGTGATTTCGCCCAACGTTCACCCACATAGATTATCTCGGTTTGAAGAATAAATTTGTCTTTGAGGTTGTACTCAGCAGTTGCGGTAATCTTCAAATTGGGCTGGTGCCACGGATGCTCCTGGTTGCCAAAATCGGAATACATGAAATAGTCGCCACGCAAATACGCAGTCCATTTTTCAGGAGCCTTGAGTGAAAATTCACCATACAAATTGAGAGCGGTGAGGTTGTCGTAAACCACTTGCATTTGATTGCCAGGTCGCCAAACTGAATCATTGATGAAATAATTGAAGTTCTCGTATTGGGTATGATTTACCCCTGCATTGAAAGAGGATGATGCGCTTGCGCTTCCGCTGATACCTCCGTAAAGTTCTAGTTTGTTGTTCACGTTAACAAGATCGGGGTAATTCACGATGAAAGGATTTTCGCGATACAATCCGAGATAAGTGGTTTGATTCAAACTACCACGAACACCAGCATAAGGAACCAAAAGTCCTTTGAGAATGTTGTAGCGTAATTCGGCAATTGGGTAAAAATGAAGGGGCACTTCTCCCCTCGCCTGTAGGTAGAATCCCAACCCTGCTGTCACCCGTAAATCATTCCAAACAGTGAATGCGGTGGGTACTAGTTTTATGATTGCATTGTCTTCGGTGTGTTCCATGGTATCGAACAATGCGGGTTCGAAATTGAGGAACTGGTTGTAGTTCACGCCAAACTGAACCTTGTACAATTCAGTTTCCACCAACTCACTTACTCCCACATTAAGATCCACATTGGTTTCTTTTCCGGAAAGAAAATCTGATGTATTGCGTATAGCAATTTCGGCTTTGTAGTTCATGCCCACCGAATCGCGTCCATAAGTATGGTAAGTGAGGTTGCCACCCAAAGTATTCAATCGCTGTTTCAATCCGGGTAATGAAATTCCAGCACTGTCTATCAATTCAGGATTGAAGCCATACCAGTTCGTAAGGTTTCTTTCCCAATTCACACCACCACCGAAAGCAGTTTTCTTAAAAAAGTATTTTCCCCAGAAATCAAAACGGTTGTCGCTGAAGTGGTCTGGAATGCTATCGTCAACTGCCACTCCACCAGCGCTGCTCAGGTGGTTGTAACTGAAACCAAATGCTCCCTTGCGCGAACGTCCATCGGTGTAATACATGTCAACCAGAGGGGTGAACCACAGACCATATCCTGCCTTGATGTAACCGCGATAAAGTTTCTGTAACTTGTCTTCAAAATTGATTTTAGCAGGAGTTATGGGTTTCACTTCAATGTTGAAGTTTTTGCGTGTTGGAAGAAGTGAGTATTGAATCTTCATCATCTTCACAGAATCTTCATAGAGTTGTGCGTTCACAGGAAGTTTGTTTGCATCACGCAATTTCAATTCAAGATCACCTGTGAAGGTGTAGTTGGACGTGAGCGTGTCTATTTGCGCTGACACTTGAGATGAAACTGCAATCAGCACACCAATGAAAAAAGATTTCAGTCTACTGCTGTAATGCCCTTTGCCTTTTGCCAATTGCATATTGTTCATTGCCTTTTGCTTTTCCATTTCTAGTTTCCTCCATCATTTAAGTTAATCTCCACATCACCATCTCCCCCACTCTTTCGCTCACCGTTTGACTTTTCCAGCTGGTCGAGTTGTGCGAGTTTCGCATTGGCTTCGTCCAGCACCCATTGTTCTGTCACATTTTCCTTGATGGCATTTAGCGTTGCACGAGCCTGGAAATAGTCTTCCATTCCAACGTAGGTATCTGCCAGCAACAGAAATCCCTTGTACTTCCATTCATTGAACGAAGCGTACTTGTCCACCAGTTCAAAAATTTCTTTTTCGGCATTCTTCCACATCGCTTGCCTGTACTCGATAAGTGCGAGATTGTATTTGGCCTCTGCCGCCATCACGCCACCTTTCTTTATCACTTCTTTGAAGTCCGATTTGGCCGCATCGTATTCAGCGACATCCATCGCAATACGCCCTCGCCAGAGTTGTGCAGTGTACTTGATGTCCTGAGGAGTGTTTGCATTGGCAATCACTTTGTCTGCATATTGTTTTGCATAGGTTTTATCCCCCAGAAAATAGCTGCACCGCATGATGCCAATCTGTGCTTCAAGTTTGTTCGTTGTCATCAATGCAACATTCTCCAGGTCGGCATAGTGGTCAAGTGCTTGCTGGTAATTCTTGTTGTTGTAATTGATGGTTGCTGCGGCCACAAGACTTTCTTCGGTATAGTCGCTCAGTGGTTTGGTGATAACGAAGTTGTAGGCCGAAAGTGCTTTATCGGTTTGCCCCTTGTCGAAGTAACAATTGCCGAGATAATAATTCGCTTCAATTGCGTTGAGTGCTGGCTGGTACTTTGCCAGATAATCGGTGAGTCTGGTGATAGCTGTGTTGCAATCGCCATCCAACGCATATCCTTTTGCAGCAGTGAACACATCGTTTTCCAACTCGTTGTCTGAAACATCAAGTACATCAATTTCTTCCACATCGTTCACGAAATCTGCATCATCAATCAACGTGTTCTTGACAAGAGCATAAGCATCTTTCAAGACCTTGTCATTCGGATAATCTTTTTTCAACCTGTTCCATGTCTCCTTCACTTTTTGTTTATTGTCCTGCTTCACATAAATAAGGCAGAGGTCAACCAGCGAATACTTCACGTACTGCGAACCGGGGTGATTTTTCAGGATGTCATCGTAATAAGTTTTAGATTCACTCAGGCGGTCTTGCGAGAGGTAAGTCTTCGCCATTTCGTATTTTGCATCCACTTCGTATTTCGAATCGGGCATATCAGCAAGAAGTGATTTCAGTACCCACGCTTTTTTATCCAGTTGACCGTCAAAACCGTAAGACAATGCTTTCTGGAACATGGCGTAATCGCGCATGCCCACGCCCATTTCAGCGCTTTTATCATAGTAGGCTATAGCTTGGTTGTAACTCTTCGCCACGTAATAACAATCTCCAATTCGCAGGTATGCATCGTTCAACTTTTTGGGGTCTTTTGTACCGCTGGCATCGGCATATTTCCGGAAGTTTGAATTGGCTTCAGCAAAGAGATTTTTCTTCAACTCGCCATGAGCTGCAAGCGCTTTCTTGAATCGTGTATAACCATAACCGTAATTCCCCAGTCCATAGTATTCCGAGTTAAAAGCACCGGGCTCACTAAGGAATTCCGAGTAGAATGTTTTCGCTTCGTCCCATTTTTCATTGCGATAGGCAATTTCTCCCTTCCAGAATTTCGCTTCGGCATTGAGCAACGGATTGATGGGATATGTTGCAACCTTGTCGAAGAATTTTTTCGCATTCACCAAATCATCACTCTGGTAAAGTTCAACTCCCCGGTTGTACGCAACAGTTTGATATGCTTCTTTAATACGTGCATCCTTATTCTGGATTTTATCGAGCGATGCAAGTGCTTTTTCATACGCCCTGGATTTCATGTACACGTTCAAAAGAAACTCGTATGCCTCTTCTCTTCGTGGTGAGTTAGGATAATTCTCCAGGTATTGCTCAAACGCGGTGATGGCTTCGTGAAATGGATTGTAAGAAAGCTCGAAGGCGAGTTTCGCGTAGTTGAACATGGCATCTTCCTTCACCTCCAGGTTGTGGTTCATTTCCGATGCTTCTTCGAATGCACTTCGGGCGTAGGGTTTCTGGTCGAGTTTCAAATAACAGTCGCCCATGTTGTAAGAAGCCATCTGGTGCAGTTCATCATCTTCTTTCACGCATTCATTAAAAGCATCGAGGGCTTTGGTGTAGTTGTTTACACGATAATGGGTGTAACCGAGTTGGTAGAAATCTTCGCGCGAGCGTTCGCTTTTATCTGTTTTTTCGTGGAACATTTCAAGATACGGCAGTGCTTCGGTGTAGCGGTCTTTCCGGTAGTAGGAGTCGCCAATTAATCGTGCTATTTCGGGCAAGCGCTTTGTGTTTTGGCTGGCGGCCGAATCGAGCACCGCAGGGGCGTAGGCTAACACCTGATCGTATTTGCCTTGCTTGTAATAAATCTGCGTGATGTAGTAAGGAACAATCGGTTTGAAATTGGGATCGTTATCCAGGTAATGAAACCCATCGAGGGCGGTTTGGTAGTCGCCCATCTCATAGGAAATGTGCGAGTAGTAATAAGTAGCAGGCTGGCGGTAATCACCTGAAATGCCTTTGACTTCGGCAAAGTCGGTACGTGCATTGGCGAAATCTTCTGTCTCGAATCGGCTGTGACCGCGCTGGTAATAAAATACGGTGCGTTGTTTTTCGCTGAGGTCTCGCGGATCCACTTGCTGGAACCATTCCAGGGCGCGTTTGTAATTTTTCTTCTTGTAAGTAAAGGTGGACAGTTCGTAATACACCCCGCGCACATGGGGCGAGTCCGGATGGTCGCGCACAAATCGCTCGAGGAGAAACTCGGCATCTTTATGAAAAAGATAGAGGGCGCTTATGCCTTTGTAGTACTCTGCATTTACACGGAATTCTGATTGCGCATCGGTATTGAGCAGCAGGTATTGTTCAAATTTTTCTTTGGCGGGAACGTATTTCTCGTGGTCGAAAAGCTCTAGCGCATCGCGGTAGAGTTTGTCTTCGGTGTAGAAGTAAATTGGCTCCTGTGTGTGTGCTATCTGGCTGACGATGCAGAACGACATGATCAGCATTGGGTTCCATTTTCCTTTCATAACAAGTGGGTATCACTAGTGAGCGAAAGTAAAATCAGGCCATAGTTTCTGTGGTGTTAGAATTTGGATTTGCCAACGGTGGAGTGTGGAGAGATATTGTGGCTAGTTGACACTTAAGCCCAGACAACTATCGTGAGGCCAACGGACAATTACGTACGACAAGAATTGTCAATTACGAAATGGGTCGTCCAATGTGCCAATGGATGGCCGTGCACTTTGCCCCACGTATTGAGCTTCGCCAAAGCCAAGTATAGGAACGAAAACTATTCCAAGCAAAACAAGTCCAACTGTAAATGCTTCATCCTTGCCAAAACTCTTTGACAAAAGGTTTAATGCCCAGATCAAGAAAATGATATTGGCTAAGGGCAAAAACATCATCACTACCCACCACCCCGGTTTGCCTATTATTCGGGTGATGATATAATAGTTGTAGATGGGTATTATAGCTGCCCATCCAGGTTGCCCGGCCTTTTCAAAAATCTTCCACCAGGCGGCAACATATAAAACCAGAACTGCTAACCAGATAATAATTACCGACATATTTTAGAATATTTATTGGTGCTTACTGTTTCCCGCCTGCCTGTCGTCAGTCAGGGATTTTATCCCAATAAGAATCGGGATATTCCTTTTTACTCTTAAGATAAAATCGTTCAGACCAGGTTCATCATCAGCTATTCCAGTTCAATGCGACTAGAGTTACTGATAGTCGCGGCAATAATAAGAACTTCGCCTTTCACAATTTTCTTTTCAAGAAAACGTCTGATTCATTTCATACTTCACTCCACGCTCTTTCAAATACTCGGACACAAATTCAAAACATCCCTTCTCATCGCCCACATATTCAGGTGGGCAAATTCCCTTGCGCGAAAATTTTTCATCGAGAACAAGATGTGATACCGCTGTGCATGTGTAACCAGTAGTTCGCGCCATAGAAATGGTACTGGAGTTTTTGTCAAAACGGTCAAGCAAATGATATGTGATTTTTTCTTTTTCTTCGCGGCTCTGTCCCGAATTTGCGGGATGAGGCATTCCTTCAATCACGATCCTCATTATCGTAAAATCTTCCTCGCCCGGTTTCAATTTCCATTTTGGGAACAGTAGTTTCGAGGTGACATCAATCGGTCGAATCTTTTGTCCATTCACTTCTATTTCATCGTAAGAGAAAAATCCTCCTGCACGAAGCACACGCAAGTATTCAATGCATCCGGGATAGCGCAATGTTTTTTCAATCATGTCGGGAATGTGCGGCATGGTTCGGATGAGTGAACGCAGTCCATCACTATTCCATGACTCCAGCGTTCCGATAACAGGAAACTCGACAAGTTCTGCATCGCTCAATGCTTCGCGAACTACCACCGAACCATTTTGTACGTAACGCGCAGGGCGCACGTATTCTTCAATCACATCAATAGGCGAAAACACCGCTTTATATTCCCACGGCCATTCGCGTACCACCGGCAACCCACCCACAAGGCATTCGTATCGCGTCACTTGCATTTGTGTGTTGTGGTAACCGAGAATGATATTGCCCATGCCAGGAGCCACTCCGCAATCAGTTACCACCGTAACGCCTTTTTCTTTCGCAAGATTATCGAGACCAAATGGATCTTCGGGGAAGAAACTTATGTCCACCATGTTCTTCCCGGCATGAATCACTGCCTCAACAGTTTTGTATCCCATGAAGCCGGGAACCGCACCAACCACGAGATCAAAATCCCCAACAAGTTTTTGCGTGGCTGTGTAGTCAGAGAGATTTGCAACGGTGGTTTTGATTTCATGTGTCTCAAGTTTTTTCAACGCCTCTTCATTGATGTCCACTGAGGTCACATCAAAAGATTTTTTCAGATCAATGGCAATCGCTGAACCCACCAGCCCTGCACCCAGCACAACAACTTTCTTCATCTGCTTAATTTTTTCGGGGCAAGATATTCAGGGCAAATACATGCGACTGTTCATCGCAGCTAATGCAGAGGATGCACAGCGATCGCAGCGACCTCTCCGCGTTCGCTCGGTTTTCATCAGGCCTCGCCAATCATCACAACATCAAATCAGCAGATCTGGCCATCAATACTTTTGGGCACTATCAATCCAAACGATGAAAACAATTTTCTGCTTAGTGCTGTTGATTCCCGTATTCGCCTTTTCACAAGAAGAGAAAAAATGGGAAGACAAATTCAAGCAACTCGGCCCCGAGCTTGCCACCCCCAACGATTACCGCACGGCCAGCGGTGCACCAGGCCACGAGTACTGGCAACAGCAGGTGGACTACCAGATGAAGATTAGGATTGATGATAAAATCCAAAGACTCTATGGCGAAGAAACTGTGACTTATCACAACAACTCACCCGATGTGTTGCACTACATCTGGCTGCAACTCGACCACAACATTTTTGACAAGGAAAGTGATACCTACAAAATTGAGCAAACCACCATTGGTGAAAAACTCAGCTACAACGACATTGTAGATCTCGAGCCGTGGTTCGATGGCGGATTCAAACTGGATTTTGTGCGTGACGCAGCAGGCAAAGACCTCAAGCACACGGTCAACAAAACTATGATGCGCATTGATCTTGCCCAACCGCTGAAGGCAGGAGGAGTGTTCGTCTTCAAAATCAAATGGTGGTGTAACATCAACGATCGCATTCGTGTGGGTGGAAGAAGCGGTTACGAATTTTTCGATACCGATAGCAATTATCTCTACACCATGGCGCAGTTCTACCCGCGCCTTGTGGTGTACAGCGACAACCAGGGCTGGCAGCACAAACAATTCCTCGGTGCCGGAGAATTCACACTGAACTTCGGGAACTATAATGTGGAGATTACTGTTCCCTCGGATCACATTGTAGCTGCGACCGGTATGGTACAGAATGCAAAATCAGTTCTCACTGTAGAACAAAACTCGCGGTATGAAAAAGCAAAAACTTCTGACGAGCCTGTCATCATCTGTACACAAGACGAAGCCGTTGAACGCGAGAAACACAAACTCACATCGGAGAAGACATGGATATTTAAAGCAGAGAATGTGCGCGACTTTGGTTTTGCCACATCGCGCAAATTCATTTGGGATGCACAAGTGGTAAAGATTGGCGACAAGCGACCTCTTGCTATGTCGTTTTACCCGAAAGAGGGAAACCCGTTGTGGGAACAATACAGTACACGCATTGTGGCACACACACTGCGCACCTATAGCAAATACACCATTGACTATGGGTATCCGCAGGCTACAAGTGTTCACGCCAAATGGATTGGAATGGAATACCCAATGATTTGTTTCAACGGTGGAAGGCCGGAACCCGATGGCACATACAGTGAAGGCACTCGTGGCGGAATGATGAGTGTGATCATTCACGAAGTGGGACACAATTTCTTCCCGATGATCGTTAACAGTGATGAAAGACAATGGACCTGGATGGATGAAGGGCTGAACACTTTTGTGCAATACCTCACGGAAAAAGAATGGGACAGGAATTACCCGACACGCAGAGGCCCAGCCCGACACATCGTGGATTACATGAAAGGTGACAAGTCGAAGATGTGTCCTATCATGACCAACTCCGAAAGTATTTACCAGTTCGGGAACAATGCGTATGGAAAGCCCGCCACGGCATTAAACATATTGCGAGAGACTGTTATGGGTCGAGAACTTTTTGATTTTGCATTTAAAGAGTATTGCAGAAGGTGGGCGTTTAAACATCCCACACCTGATGATTTCTTCCGCACACTGGAAGATGCCAGCGCAGTGGATCTTGATTGGTTCTGGCGCGGATGGTTTTACGGAACCGACCATTGCGACATGGCTTTGAAAGAGATGAAACTCTTTCGCCTGAACACGAAAGACCCCGTGGTAGAAAAAGCATTTCAGAAATCGTTGAAGGAAGATCAGCCTATTGACATTTCGCTGGAACGCGACAAACAGGAAGGCATCAAACCGGAATTTGAAACTGATGCCGACCTCCCCGATTTCTACACTACTTATGATCCGCACAAAGTGACTTTCATGGATCAGAAGGATTACGAAGAGTACAAGGAAAAAATGAACAATGAAGAAATAGCAATGTTGAAGTCAGGAAAATTCTATTACCAGGTGACGGTGGAAAATGTTGGTGGCCTCATCATGCCGCTCATTTTCGAAATTGAATTTACTGATGGTACAAAAAAGACACACCACATTCCGGCTGAGATATGGAAGATGAGCGACACGAAAGTGAATAAAGTTTTTGTGTGCGACAAGGAAGCGGTGAGCATCACACTGGACCCGCTGCTAGAAACCGCAGATGTTGATCTCAACAACAACTCATGGCCTCCTGTGCTTGTGCCTTCGCGTTTTGAATTGTTCAAAGAACAACAAGGGCAATGGCAACAGGAAAACCCGATGCAGAAAGCGAAGAAGGAAGCGGAGATGAAGAAGTAAATGAAAACGTTTTAACCAAAGAATTCAGACAAGCTCGGATTATTCTCAAGCAGCCTTCTACTATGATGCACAGTTAGAATTTCAACCTTGCTTTCCGTTCGGAGTAGATCGATGATGCGATAGCTCCCAACGCGAGTTTCACGGATATCGGTTCTTCCCAATTCAGAAACCTGCCTGCCAATCTTTTCATGTTCCTTCAACACCCGGGTTGCGGAGAAAAATCTTTCCAATTGAATCGTGAGCGATGTATCCAGCAATTTCATTGGCATCGTCAAGTAAAACAATCCGGTCAAGAATTTCTTCGATGCTTACCTGGTCAGGTAGATTGCTGAATGATTTCAGCAGTTGTTCTTTCGCGATCATTGATAGATTTTTTTTTAAAAGTAAATAACAGAGTAAAGGCATAAATGCAGAAAGCGAAGAAGGAAGCGGAGTTGAAGAATTGAGAAAGGTCGGGATTGAATAAGTCATTGAAGTTGTTGCTGTATGATTTTCCTCAACTCCACCACCGCGTCATCCATAAACCACGGATTCCTTTTTACCCAGCCGATGTTTCGCGGTGAAGGATGAACCAGTGGAAAAAACTTCGGTAGGTAGTCCCGGAAGTTCTTTACTGTTTCAGTAAGCGTTTCTTTTTTTCTGTCGCCCAGGTAATGGTTGATGGAATAAGAACCCACCAGCAATATCAATTCAATCTTTAGAAGATGCTTCAGCACACGTTCGTGCCAGAGTGGTGCGCACTCAATGCGTGGTGGCAGGTCGCCACTGTTTCCCTTGCCGGGATAACAAAAGCCCATGGGCATGATGGCGAAGTTCTTTGCATTGTAAAACATTTCCTTATCCACACCTAACCACGTGCGAAGATTATTGCCAGATGGATCGGTCCATGGAATTCCGCTGTGATGAACTTTAGTGCCGGGTGCCTGGCCTATGATGAGAATCTTCGCTTCGGGATTCGCCCGCAGAATGGGGTTAGGTCCAAGGGGAAGATGTGCCTTACATACTTCGCACTTCAGTATTTCAATAAGTAGCCGGGTGAAGGAAGCAGCCATGTGCTCACTTCTTTTCGAAGTTGAAATCGATCCTGCGGTTTGTACCACCTTCCACTCCTTCCACAAACACATCAAGGACAGAATCATTCTTCAATTCGTAAACGATGCGTTGCGGGAAATCGTGCTGCATGTTTTCGAAAACAATTTTAGAACCTGACTGGGTCTTCATCGGGAAGCGGATGATTTCACCGCTGTTCTGACTGCTTACCCTTGCCAGGTAACTGAGCGTATCATTTACAGGTTGAATGGCGAGGTACTCTATAAAGGTTGTATCGTTTCCGTCAAGAACAAAACCCCGTCCCCATAAAGTTTTGTCATCGTGTCTTGTCCACACTTCCACCTGGTCGCTCTTTGTACCAGTGTCCTCCCATCGGCCAGCCAATCGTTGAATGTCAAAATCCTTATTGTCCTCCACCACCTGGCAGGCCACGAACAACATTGTAAATATTAAAAGGATATGTAGAAATAATCGCATGGCGCTGGGGCGAAAAATACTCAGATAAGACCAGCACCAAGAGCAAGCGCAAACAACACAAGCGAAACTGTAACAAGATTCTGAATCCACTTTAGTGTTGATTTTTTCATGTAGCGATTTCCCAGGTAGGCTCCTGTAAGAGCAGCCAGGGTTGCAACAATGATGATGATTGGATCAATTTCATTCCAGCCTCCTGCCAGGTAACCCATCTGAGTTGAGTACACTGCTATTCGCGATACATCTACCATAACTGCACACACCACACGAGTACCCATAAATGCTTCTTTGCTTAAGCCTGCTTTCATCAGAAATGCGCTGCGTAACGCGCCCTGGTGTCCGCTCAGTCCGCCAAAAAATCCGCTCAACAATCCACCAGCTGGTAACCAATTGCGAGGCATTTCCAGGGAGTTGAAAACAGGAAGTGTTTCCAACAAACTAAAGACAAGAATGAGAATGGCAATAACCAGTTTTATCCAGGTGATTTCAAAAACGTGATGGCCGATAGAGTACGAGACAAGTGTTCCTGTATTCATCATCACATCCAGCAACAATGCTCCACCAATGGCACCGACAACACTGAGTGCGCCAAAGGTGAAAATGATGCTACGATCAGCATAACGCCCTACAAGAAAAAGTTTAAAAATATTGTTGAGCAGATGAACCACTGCTGTGGCAGCAATGGCAATGTGTGGTGGAAACACCAGCATGAAGGCAGGCAGCAACAGGGTTCCTAAACCAAATCCTGTAAAGAAACTGAGAAAAGATCCAGCAAGTGCAACAGAAATAACTATGGCGAGTTCCATATTGTGGCTGTGAATTTAGAACCACGTCTCAAAATTCCATATCGCCTTCCTCAGTTGTGCATAGGGGTAATCATGTGCCGAAGATGCAAATTTGTTGTCTTGTTGTTGTACGCAATGATTTCACGAAGAAGGCAACACAAGATCACAAACAAATCTATTTTGGTTAAGACATCACACTTCATCCTCATGACCAGAAAAGATGCACTGGAATAGAAAGGAGCGGTAGCGCGATTCTTGTATTTTTTCTGAAACAGGCACCTGATAATTTCAAAGAGAATGTTTGAAAATGCCGTTATCGGAAATTTCATCCGGCAATCAATCACGAAAGATTTGTACTACTTTTCGGCATTGTTTAATAAGAGCTGAAAAAAATTAATAGCAACCAAAACCAACATCCATGATCAAAGCAAGTGCAAAATCACTGAAAGAGTTTTACGGCAACCTCGGCTACCTGTTTTACTCTATCGCAGCGGTGGACAACAACATAACCCGCGAAGAAGAAGACCAGATTCACAAAGAAGTGAAGGAGCGCTGGCTGGGTCTAGAAAACTCGCACGACAACTTCGGCACCGATGCTGCTTTTGAAATTGAATTTGTATTCGACTGGATTCGCGATAATGCCATGAGCGCAAAGTTGGCATTCAAAAATTTCGAGTCATTCTATCACGGCAATCCCAACCTGTTCGATGAAGAAACCATCGGACTTATTTATAAATCAGCGACACACATTGCCGAAGCTTTTCATGGTTCAAATAAGAAAGAGTCGGAAGTGATGATAAAACTTCATGCACTGCTGGGCAAGGCTCAGGTAGCGTAAAAGAGGAATCTGTAGGCAGTTAGCAGTTGGTGGTCTGTGGTCGAAGTTCTGATGCTTAGTGCCATCATTATTTAAAATTGCCAGTTGGTCAATTAATATCTTCTTCTGCTTTACTGCCGCCTGCCTACTCCCTTCTCCCTTCCGTTCATCACACCACAACCCTTTTCACATTGGTGCGCATTTTACTTTCGCCCAACATTCAAAAATTAAAGTATGATAAAGAAAATCCTAGCACTTTGCTTTTGCCACGTTGTTTTTTGCCTTGCGGCTTTTACACAAACTGGACTCACCAACGAGTTGATCTGGAACTCCCCCGAATTTTCACAGGAATTTGTTGGCGGTCTCAACTCCATGAACGATGGCCAGCACTACAGCAGCATCGAACAAAGTGACGCATTCGGGAGCAAACTCGTGAAGTATAGTTACACCACAGGTTTGGAAGTTGCCACTCTCACATCATCCAAAGAAATTTTTAATGACGTTGCAACAGCCATCGAGGGTTATGAATTTAGTACCGATGAAAAACAGTTGCTGGTTCAAACGGAAACAGAAGGCATCTATCGCTATTCGTTCCGTGCAAACTATTATGTATACAATCTTGAAACGAAGAAAACATTTCCTCTTGCCGATACCTCAAAAGGAAAACAAATGCTTGCCGATTTTTCGCCCGATGGAAAGCGCATTGCATTTGTTCGGGACAATAATCTTTTTGTTCTCGATACCCAAACCATGAAAGAAATCCAGGTGACGAAAGATGGTGAAGCGAACAAAGTCATTAATGGCTCCACCGATTGGGTTTACGAAGAAGAATTTGCAATAGCCAAAGGTTTCGAGTGGAGTCCAAATGGCGACCGCATTGCATATTATCGCTTTGATGAAAGTGAAGTGCGTGAGTTTTCCATGGACATGTTTGGCGCTCTTTATCCCACACAATACCAATTCAAATACCCAAAGGCTGGAGAAAAAAACAGCACCATACAAATTCATATATGGGATATGAAAACCGGCAAGAGCACCCTGGTGAATACAGGACGCGGAGATATTTACATACCGCGCATCAAGTGGACCATCAACAATAACCAACTGTGCGTGATGCGCATGAACCGGCACCAAAACAATCTTGAATTCCTGCTGGCCGACCTCAGCACCGCACAGCCTTTCCAGATTGACACAAAAGTTATTTACACCGAAAAAGCCGATACCTACATTGACATAAACGATGCACTCACCTTCCTGAAGGATGGAAAAAATTTCATCTGGTTGAGCGAACGCGATGGCTACAACCACGTCTGGAAATTTGATATGAGTGGCAATCCCCAGTTGTGCATTACAAAAGGCGACTGGGATGTGATAGACTTTTACGGTTATGATGAAACGCTCAACATCGCTTACTTCAGTTCAACACTGGTGCAGAAAGCCAGCCTGGTGAAAAAGAAAAAGACTCCGGAGGCAATGATGGAAACTGGTGATGTGGCAAGCCCCATGGAGAAACACATCTACTCTGCCACCTTGGGTAAAAAGGGCGTAACACTCTTAAGGCTCAGCACAAAAAACGGCTCGAACGATGCCGAGTTTTCCAAAGGTTTCAAGAATTTTATTCTTACCCAAAGTGATGCGGGCACACCCGCACACATCTCACTTCATACCAGCACCGGGAAAATGATTCGTGTACTGAAAGACAATGCGGCATTGAAAGAAAAATTGGGGAACTACCAACTCGCGAAAAAAGAATTCTTCACCTTTAAAAACTCAGGTGGCACAGACTTGAATTGCTGGATGATGACACCCACCAACTTCGTTGCTTCAAAAAAATATCCTGTGCTCGTTGCCATTTATGGAGGTCCCGGCAGCAATACTGTAAACGATTCCTGGGGCGGAAGAAATTATTTGTGGCACCAACTGCTCTGCCAGCAGGGATACGTGGTGGTGAGCTGCGACCCGCGTGGCACCATGAATCGGGGTAGGGAATTCAAGCACCTTACTTATATGAATCTGGGCAAATTGGAAACGCAAGACTTTATTGACTTTGCCAACTACCTGGGCACTCAAACCTACGTTGACAAAAGCAGGATTGGAATGCAGGGATGGAGTTACGGTGGTTACATGACTTCGCTTTGCATGACCAAGGGCGCTGATTATTACAAAGCAGGAATTGCGGTGGCACCCGTGACCAATTGGAAATATTACGATACCATTTACACCGAGCGATTCATGCGTACCCCGCAGGAAAATGATGGCGGTTACGAAAACAACTCACCCATCAATTTTGTAGAAGCACTGAAAGGAAATTTCCTGCTCATACACGGAAGTGCCGATGACAATGTGCATTACCAGAACTCCATGGACATGGTGAGCGCATTGGTGAAAGCCAACAAACAATTTGACCTGTTCATCTATCCAGGCAAGAACCACGGAATTTATGGAGGCACCACACGCCTGCACCTCTACAACCAGATGACAGAATTTTTGAAGGACAATTTGTAAAATTCGGTTAACGGTTAAAAGTTCAAGGCTAGCAATGGGAGCCGTGGAGCTATTTGAAGATTTGGAAGTGTGGGAGGATGCCAGGCAATTGCGCATAGAAATCAGGCAACTTGTTGACTCAACAACCATTCGAAAAGATTTTTCACTTGCCGATCAAATCAAAAGGTCATCGCTTTCCACTATGGGAAATATTGCGGAGGTTTCGAAAAGAACACCAATGCAGATTTTATCAAGTTTCTTTACATCTTCAAAGGTGCTAACGGAGAAACACGCTCGCACTTTTATGCGGTTTATGATGACGAACACATTGATGAACAAACATTGTTTGAGTGCTTGAGGAAATGCGAAGTTCTCTCTAAAAAAACTTCAGAACTTCATCCCATACCTGGAAAATTCAGGGCGAGTAAAGAGAAGAGTGACGGAACTCAAGACGATACCAGGTCGGGCAGCTAACCTTTAACTTTTAGCTTTTACCCTTCAATTTTTCCCATTCAACTTTCTACCTTAAACTTTTACCCTTCAACTTTCAACCTGATCATCCTTCGATATATTTCGCCCCATATCAAAAACCAATAATCCAATTACCAATGACCCAAACAACTACTGCTAAGAAACATCCCAAAGGTTTGTACCTCCTGTTCTTCACTGAGATGTGGGAACGATTCGGATTTTATCTGATGTTAGGAATTCTTTACCTCTACATGACCGATAGCCTGAAAGGAGGACTGGGTTTCGGGGAGGGAACAGCCAACGACATTTATGGAACTTATATCGCGCTGGTGTATTTGACTCCTTTTATTGGAGGGCTGCTGGCCGACAGGATTTTTGGTTATCGAAAAACAATTCTTGCGGGTGGCTTTCTGATGGCATCTGGTTACCTCGCGCTCGCCATTCCCGGTGAAACTCCCTTCTACATAGCACTCGGACTTATCATAGTTGGAAATGGATTGTTCAAACCAAATATCTCAACGCTGCTTGGCAATCTTTACAACAAAGAAGAATATGTAGAACTCAAGGACAAAGGCTACAATATTTTTTACATGGGCATCAACATCGGGGCGTTCTTCTGCAATTTCGTGGCAGCATGGCTGCGCAACGAATACGGATGGGGATATGCATTTGCTGCTGCGGGTATCGGTATGTTGATTGGCCTTGCCATCTTCGCTTCCAAGCAGGGAATACTTGCAGAAGCCGACAAGATAAAACCTGTGCAGAAAGAAGACATGTCGATGTCGCGCATCATGATGACCATCTTCGTTCCGGCAATTGCATTTGCCATCTTCGGGTTTTTTGCGGGAAAAATTTTCGGCATTGAAAACATCTTTGGTTCCACATCAAATGATACGTTCCTCTTTGCCTGCATCCCCGTCATTTATTTCTATGCTAACACCTATCGCAAGGCATCAGCCGAAGACAAAAAACCTGTTGGCTCTTTGCTCTACATCTTTGCTGTTGTGGTTGTTTTCTGGGCCATCTTCCACCAAAATGGCAACGTACTTACAGCATGGGCAGAAAACAATACCGACAGGGATATGCCGACTGCACTCACAGGATTTTCAGAGACATTTAGTTTGAAGCAAACCGTAACTGCTGAAGCCGACTCAGCCGGAAAGGTGCATCCTTACCTGGACAATCTTGCGCAAAGCGAGTGGCCCGCTGCCGGTGAAGAAAAAGTTTTGATTTCAACAGAATTGTTCCAGTCATTAAATCCATTCTTTGTGGTCGTATTCACACCACTGGTAATTGCCATCTTCTCATTTCTTGTAGCTCGAAGGCGAGGATTCTCCACACCTGGTAAAATCGCTCTCGGACTTTTGATTACCGGTCTTAGCACTATCGTTATGATCTTCGCTGTAAAGGCGAGCAACAATGGAGTCGAAAAAGTTTCAGCGATGTGGCTGGTGGGAACTTATGCAGTAATAACGTTTGGCGAATTGTGCCTCAGTCCCATGGGTCTGTCGCTTGTTTCGAAACTAAGTCCGGCACGGCTCACGGCAGTAATGATGGGAGGATGGTTTCTTTCCACATCCATCGGAAATAAACTGGCAGGTGTGCTCGGCCACATGGGAAGCGACAATGAAGACAAATCGTTGGTGTTCTGGATAAACCTTTGCGGTGCATTGCTCTGTTCAGTTCTTTTATTCATCTTCGTGAAAAAAATTCGTGCAGTGGTTCGGGCAAAAACAGGACATGATTGATTTTCAGTTTACCTCCGGCAAAAGCCAGTTTGATACATAATTGAGCAACTATGCAAAGACCACTTGACGAAGACCTGATTCCGAAAAATCAGCCGGAAAACATTGACCCGCAACTTGCCGCGATAAGAAATTTCAGCGGCAAATACCCCAAACAACTTTGGTATTTATTCCTTGCTGAAATGTGGGAGCGCTTTTGCTTCTACGGAATGCGGGGAGTGCTCACGGTGTTTATGGTGGAGCAATTGCTCATGGCTAAAACGGAAGCCAATCTGAAGTATGGAGCTATACAGGCGTTTGTGTACACCATGACATTTGTAGGTGGATTTTTTGCTGATAAAATCCTTGGCTTCCGCAAGTCCATTTTCTGGGGCGGATTACTAATGGCCATTGGCAGCTTCACTATTGCAGTGGCACCTGCCGATTTGTTTTACATCGGAACCAGTATATCCATTGTGGGAACTGGATTTTTTAAACCGAATATCTCTGGAGTGGTGGGCTTGCTTTACAATGATGGCGACAGGCGAAGGGATGCCGGTTTTGCATTGTTCTATTCCGGGATCAACATTGGAGCCTTGCTTGGCGGTTACCTCTGTTTCAACCTGGGCGATAACTATGGCTGGCACTGGGCATTTATTGTGGCGGGTATTGCCATGCTGCTGGGACTTTTGGTCTTTGCTTTAACCAAACACACACTTGGGCCGCTTGGCTTTTCACCCTTGCGCAATGGGGACATCAATTCCAACAGCAAAGCCACCATGTACCAAGTGCTGGTTTACATCGGGTCGCTCATTTCCATTCCTTTTATCTTGTTGCTTATTTCCAATACGGCCTACACGGATATGTTTATGTATATAGTAGGCCCGTGTGCACTGCTGTACTTCATCTATGAAATGTCCCGCTCCACCCGTTCTGAAATTTCTAAACTTTCTGCTGCGCTGGTTTTTATTGTGTTCTCCATATTCTTTTGGGCGTTTTTCGAACAAAGCGGAGGCTCGCTGGCACTGGTGGCAAGAGACCACGTTACCCACTCAGTGGGCGGCATTGGAATGGACCCTAACGAAGTAAACAACAGCGTCAATTCATTGTTTGTAATACTGCTCAGTCCGCTATTCGGATTGTTGTGGTTATGGTTGAACAAGAGAAACGCTGAACCCAATACGGTTGTCAAGTTCGGGTTGGGATTCTTTTTTCTTGCAGCCGCATTCTATGTGTTTCACCTCCTTATTAATTATGCTGGCCCAGATGGCATTAGCTCCCTTACCGTTTTTGCTTTTGCATACCTGATTATCACCATTGGCGAATTGTGCCTCTCCCCCATTGGCCTTTCTGCCATGACGAAGCTGGCACCCAAACGATTGTTTGGAATCATAATGGGTTTATGGTTTTTGGCCAGTGCCTACGGACAGTATTTTGCCGGTATCCTGGGTGCAGGCATGACCGAACCGGATGAAACCGCATCAGGCCTTACTAAACTTACAGCTTACACCGATGGGTATCAGCAGTTGGCAATTTATGGGCTGATCTGCGGTGCAGCACTGATAATAATTTCACCGTTGGTGCGCAAGCTTATGCTGGAGGTGAAGTAGAGTTGGCATCACAAACTTCCTGCTTATCAGCACGGCTATTTGAGTTACCTCTTTTTATCTTGGCAACGAAATTGCCAACAGTGGAAAATCAAAAAAACAAACCAGACAAACAATGAATATGAGGGCTCCCAAAAGGCAAGCGCTCATCAACATCATTGAAATAAACTAACGCTGACAACACAACTTAAAAAAACCAACATGACTAAAAAATTTATTGCATTATTCATCCTTGCCCTGCCTGTCTTTATTAATGCACAGCAGGTACAACCGCAGCAAACGCCTGCAACCGTGGCACCACTGGTCGAAAAAATACATTGGGTAACAATTGGGGAAGCGCTGGAACTCCAGAAGAAAGCGCCCAAACAAATAATGATTGACGTGTACACCAAGTGGTGCGGCCCGTGCAAAACGCTATCGAAAACCACCTTCCAAAGTGATGATGTGGCTAACTACGTAAACCAGCATTTCTACTGTGTGAAGTTTGATGCTGAATCGCCCGATCCGGTGAATTACAAAGGCACTAAATACACCAACCCGAATTACAATCCTGCGGCAGCAGGACGCAACGGCACACATGAATTCTCCGGATTCCTTCAGGTGGGAGCCTATCCCACTATTGTGATACTGGATGAAGCCGGTGCTTATCTCAACCAATCACGTGGGTTGCTCAATGCCGGCCAATTGGAAGGTCTGCTAAAATATTTTCATGATGGACACCACAAAAACACATCATGGGCCGATTTCCAATCTGCCTTCCAGCCAACGTTCAAATAATTCCAATTGAAATATTCATGGTGAAAGGTGGGTTTGACAGCCCGCCTTTTTTATTGGCTTATAATTTTGTTGAGGCACTGATCTGATGAAGTAATTGACCGGACAAAGAATAAACGCGTCTTACGGCAATCGGGTGAGCTTTAGGCAGTTTTATGACCTTGTAGTCCTTTGCCTTATGAGCTAAAGTGGATGAACAGCGCACCAGAAGACAAGAAAAACGATAGAACCTTAGAAATCATCCCGCACTATTTTTCTTCAGGGTAAACACCCGCGAAATATTGAAGCCGAAGCTAATGTCGCCTGCGCTCCATTCACCATCCGTTTCGGTAATGAAATAGCTCTCCGTCATTGCGCGGCTGTTGGTGAAATGCAATTGGAAAACGTGGCCCCCTGTCTCAATGTCGAAGCCTACTGAAAGCGAGTTGTTGTAAATAGCATCCAACTGGTCGGGCAACACATAAATATATTCGAGGTTGATGGAGGTGCGCCTAGTTATTTTCTGCCGGGTGCCTATGCCCAGGGCAAATACATCATTGGGTTCCGCTTCGGTTTTCACAAGGTTGCGGTGAACAACAGTGGGTGAAAGTTGTGCTGAAAACCCTTCAGAAAATTTACGGCCAATAATTAATTGATGAACATAGTGCAGGCGTGAACTGAAATAGTTAGTGCGGGTGGTATCAGTCCATTTTAGGGTGTTGCATGCAATAGATGAAAACCATGACATGCTCACGGGCATCTTTTTCGCCCCTTTGCTTTGTCTCAGAATTTTGTATTTGAAAAATGAATCGTAGGTTTTGTTCACGGTGGAACGGCCCACTCCCACCATCAGTCTTTTTGTAATTCCATATTCCAGCCCCAGCCTCAGTGTGGCACCATCCAAGCCGAAAAATTCGTAAGCACCACCGTTGAGGTAATTGAATCGGTGCGATATTTTGAAATCGAGCACTCCTGCGGCATTGTTTTCAAATGATTGCAGGTTGATTACACGGGTGGTCTTGAAACCTGCGGTTACGTAGTCAACAGTGGAATCTTCACCAAGAAGTGCAAGCAGGTCATCGTCTTGAGCCTGTGTGGTAAAACAGAAAAGGGTCAGCATAGCCGACCCTGTTATTGCAAACAATTTTTTTGTCACCATATCATTTTTACTTACCTGGTAGTTCATCGAGATTCACTTTCACAGTCACTTCAATGTTGCCTGATATTTTGTCCTTGACCACTTCAGGAATTGAAATGTTGTAGTCTTTAGGATTTACATAAAATTTTGATTCAGCAGATACTTTTCCGCCAGTCACTTTATACATGGTGTCAATGGTAATGTTTTTAGTTACGCCATGCATGGTGAGGTCACCTGTTGCTTTGGCGGGATATGTACCGTCCTTTTTCAGGTTAACTGCACTCATGTCATTTACTTTTCCTTTAAACTGGGCCTTGGGATAAGTGCTGCTTTCCATGTAGTTTTCGTTGAAGTGTTCTTGCATAAGGGCTTTCTCGAATTCAAAAGATTTGATGAGGGCTGCAAATTGCAGGTCGCCTGTTGAGGCATCGAGCACTGCGTTCACTGCGTGATTGTCGGCTTTTATGTCTTCCACCTTCGTGGATGAATAAAAATTTATGTGACCGGCTTTAGTGCCAAATTTTTGCGCAGCGGATGGCAAGGAAATGATAAGGGCAACTGCGGACAGAAGAATTGTGTTTTTCATATTTTTTTTTATTTTTGTTTAATTTGTTTTGCGGCCTTTGGCATTATTCAGGCCAGTTCTTAATGGGGTTTTACTTCAGAACATTTTGTAAGCTGCACATCAGAAAGAAATCCTGAGCAAATTCCTTTCAGTGTGATTTCAGTACCTGCCGCACTTGATTTTTCGCCCGGGGAGTAAGTGCAATGGACGACACCCATGGGGCTTGAAGTTTCAAGTTGCACCACGGCATTGCCAGCAGCATCAGTCTCGGCAACGGAAACTTTTCCGCTCACCTCCACCACTTTGTCAATGTACTTTGTATTGCTTGCTGTTTCATCGGCTTCGTATTGTGAAAGCAGCTCATCGGCTGTAAGGGTGGCCACGGCTTTTTCACCAGCGGCCTCGCGGTGAGGCTTATTCCACAGGTAATAGCCAATGGCACCACCAACTATGGCGAGTGCAAGAAGTATCCAAATAATTTTTTTCATGCTGATGTTTTTTAATCGTCTTGTCTGCCGTTTTCAATCCACTTTGTTATTGCATTGATGTCGCAATCGCTGAGTTTCGGCCTGTTCTTGGGCATTGGCTCACATCCTTCATTATGGTTGATCGTACATAGCAATGTTCCGTCACCGGTGTTGTCGAAAACATTGGCGTGTCCTTCCAGTACCACATTACCGTTTGCGGTAGCTTCAGTGTGGCAGGGAAAACAACTGCTTTCAATGATGGGATTAATGCGGCTGCTGAAAGTGAAATCGGTAGTGTCGCAAACGTTCAGGCCATAGAGGTATTCTTCATTGTCGAAATAACATGAGTCGAGAAACATTGCACCAGCAAACGCAAGCGTGCTGAAAATGAAGATTTTTATCTTAGTTGTTGGGCGCTCCATCGTTTATCCAGATTTCAATCATATCAATTTGACATTCACTTAGCGGTTCGCTCTGATATGGCATGGGTTCATAACCACCGGTTCCCATCAGGGAATGGAGCATTGAACTATCCAATGCCGCTGCCTTTATTTCGTCATAATTGGTCAAAGATAAAGTTCCTGAGGGGGTGTTTCCGCTGTGGCAACCTTCACAGTAGTTAGAAATCAACGGTGCAATCCATGCAGCGAAGGTCACATTCGTGGTATCACAATCGGCAGTGCATGAATTGTTGAGTGCTCCTTGCAATATCCATGTTTCAATGGCCGCGATTTCATCATTACTCAAGGGTCCTAAATCTGATGTGTCTGGAGGCATGAGCTTGTCGAGGTCTGTTTCGGTGATTACTTCCATCAACTTGCTTGCCCAAGGGTCTCCTGGAATTACAAATTCCCCATTTTCAGCACTCATAATGAAGTTATAGGTAGTAAGGTTGACATCCTCTTCAGGGTTTATTGCATCATGGCAATCGGGCAATGCACAATTGGAAACGAGGAGTGGAAGTATGATATTGGCGAAATATACAGAGTCAGGATCACAAGGGTCACCATTCACGATGCCGTTTCCATCGGGCGGGAGCACAATGTCATCAGGCTGGTGCCTGCACGATGCAATTGTGATAATGCTAAGAAAGGAAAGAACAAGTCTCAATTTCATTTTCATTTTCAATTGTGGGCAACGAATTTCATGCCGTTAAACAGGCGTTGTTGTTTTAGTCATCCCATGTGATGCGCACTACTGGGGTAATAGGATGCGATTGGCATGCAAGGATATAACCCTGGGCAATTTCTTTATCGGTGAGGGCGTAGTTGGCATCCATCTTCACCTTGCCTTCCAGCAGTTTTGCTTTGCAAGTGGTGCACACTCCCCCCCGGCATGAATAGGGAGCATCCAGCCCCTTATCCAGCGCGGTGCCGAGAATGGTTTCGCTGTTCTCATCGAGTTCGAATGTGGTTTCTGTTTGGTCAAGGATAACTGTTACTGTGGACATATCTGGGTGTGATGTTGTGTGTTTTTATTGGGCGACAAATGTCTTGAGGGAATTGAGAAACCCGGCATCTTTCCATTTGCATGCTCCTGTTGTCTTGTATTTAAGTTCGCCTGAGTTGCTTATTATTTGTGTTCCTGGCAATGACCGCACACCGATGTCGCGCAGGGAATGTGTGCGGTAGTGTTTTCCATCCAGGCCAAAACTTTCTTTGATGTTGTACATGGTTTCAAATTTATCATCGGTGATGAAGTAGAGGTGATAGCCCATTGCTTCTAATGTGTGTTGAACGGATGCGATTTCCGGCAGCTCTTTCATGCATGGCCCGCACCACGATGCATGGAAATGGATGATGGCCGGAGTTTCGAGTGAATCGGAAAGGGAGAAGGCGGTGTTGTTTTCTGTAACGAGTGCTACTTCGGCAAAGTCGAGTGAGGGTGCACGCATGTAACGGTACCAATAGAACACAATAAATGCTGTGAGAAGAATTGGGAACAGGAATTTTTTCATCTGCTTCAAATCAAAAGTCCAGCAATTCTTCCAACACCATAGCAACTTTTTCTGCATTGGGCAAAAGTGTTTCTTCCAATGTGCTGTTGAGTGGAATGGCTGGGGTGGGAACTGAGCCAAGTGTTTTTACGGGTGCATCGAGGGATGAGAAACAGCGCTCGGAAATGAGACCGGCCAGTGAACGTGCGAAGCTGTTTTCTGCTGGTTCTTCGGTGAGGACAAGGCAACGGTTGCATTTGCGCACTGCCTCAAATACCATTGCTTCATCTAGCGGTGAAAGCGTGCGCAGGTCTATCAGTTCTATCTGACCCGGAAAATTTTTTGCAGCAGCTTTCGCCCAGTACACTCCCATGCCGTAGGTGATGATGGCTACACTTTTTGCTTCTGTTGCTTCGAGAACTCTTCGCGCTTTGCCCAAGGGGATGACATAATCTTCTGACGGGTCAATTGTTTTTGCATCTTCTGTTCCCTTCACCTTCGACCAGTAAAGTCCTTTATGCTCTAGCACCACCACAGGGTTGTTATCGTAGAAGGCGGCTTTTAGTAATCCTTTCAAATCGGCACCGGTGGATGGATATGCGACTTTGATTCCTCGGATGTTGCACAATACACTCTCGACACTTGAACTGTGATAGGGCCCGCCACTGCCGTAGGCCCCGATGGGTACGCGGATTACTGCGCTCACCGGCCACTTGCCGTTGCTTAAATAATAACTGCGCGATGCTTCGGTAAAGAGTTGATTCAATCCGGGCCAGATGTAATCGGCAAACTGAACTTCGACTATTGGTTTAAGGCCAACGGCACTCATGCCCACTGTGCTTCCTACAATAAATGCTTCCTGAATGGGTGTGTTGAATACGCGGTCGTCACCGAATTTTTCGGCAAGTGTTGCGGCTTCGCGGAATACTCCACCGAGCCTGCGCCCCACATCTTGCCCATATAATAAAGCCTCGGGGTGTTTGGCCAACAACTCCTGCATGGCGAAGAGGGCGGAGTCCACCATAACGGTAGGCTCTTTTCCAGCGGGTGCTCGTTCTCCCTTTTCTTCGGTGATGGGTGTGGGTGCCATGGTGTGAGTGAGGAGGTCTTCGGGGCGCGGGTCTTCTGCCAAGAGTGCTTTGGCATAATGGCTATCGACCAAGGTGCGTGATTCTTTTTCTATGGCATCGAGTTCTTTTTTATCAATACCCAATTCCATTAATTGTGTGCGGAACCTGGGGAGCGGGTCGCGTTTTTTGGCTTCTTCCAAATCATGCCGATACCATTCTCTTCTTACTCCGCTGGTGTGGTGGCCGAGGAGCGGAACTTTGAAATGCAGCAACCAGGGCCTGCGGTTTTTGCGGATGTCACCGATTATTTCTTCCAGTGTTTTGTAGCACTCGATAAAATCGGTGCCATCGAGGGAGCGGGCGCGGATGGCGGAATAAGCCCGCGACATATCAATGGCATTTCCGTTGCGGATTTCGGAGGCGTGTGCGCTGATGTCCCACTCGTTGTCTTGCACGAAATACAAAATGGGAAGCCGCTTGAGTGAGGCCATGTGAAGGGCTTCGGATACTTCGCCTTCGGCGAGGGCGGCATCTCCGATTGAACACACTGTGATGGGTAAGAACCTCACCCCCTGCCCCTCTCCCCAAGGGGAGAGGGGGATTGAAGCCCCATTTTTTCTATGTACTGCATGCCCATGGCAATGCCCGTGGTGGGTATGGCCTGCATTCCGGTGGCGGATGATTGATGCGGAATTTTGGGCATATCATCTCGCCTTAATGCTGGATGAGAATAGTAAGTGCGGCCTCCGCTGAAGGGGTCATCGCGCTTGGCCATGAGTTGAAGCATGAGTTCAAACGGCTTCATGCCGATGGCTAATAATATAGAGTCGTCACGGTAATACGCGCTGAGGTAATCTTGCGGAAGAAGCTGGAGGCCGAGTGCAAGTTGACATGCCTCGTGGCCACGCGAACAGGCGTGAACATACCTGGAGGTGACCTTGGCGTTTTCTTCGAAGAGGTCGCTCATGGAGCGGGCGGTGGTCATGAGCCGCCATGCGCGAAGGAGGGTTTCACTGTTGAGTGATGAAGTATGTTGCGATGATGGTTTTTGCAGGGTGGACATCGGGCGCAAAGAAAGGAAAGAGTGATTGATGCGTTGCGCCCCCCAGCTAACTAAAAAGAGGGCGAAAGGAGAGGAGGTGGGTGGAAAAGCAAATGAGATAGTTCGATTCTACCCAGGCTTGCGTACGCGCTTTTGCAATTCTTCGGCAATACGCCAGATGCGCGTTTGCATGATTCCGGGTTTGAACGGATGGGGATCTGTATCGGTTTGCTTCGAGCGCTGGATTGCTTGGTTAATGCTCCTGATCCATTCAACAGGATGGTAATTGTTGAGTGAACCTTTCAGTTCAACGCATGTCTGGTTGTTATTATCAATTGATTGATGATGGTGGTGCAGCCACACCTCAAAGCAGGGATTGGATATGAGGTAAAAAGCGCATTCATTCCTGAACCTCTCATTCGTTTCTGCACAGAATTTCTGGACTTCATCCATTTGCTGTGATGTCCATTCATCTGCATCGGATATAAACCAAACTGTGTCGCCTACATGTTGACTGCCGTCAAATCCACGATTGTTCATTTGGATGGTAGCTGCCTCAATCAGGTGGTTGGGTGCACTCTTGTTTTCAGATGGGGTTTCCGGTTCAATGTTCAGCCGATTGGCACGGTGTTCATTTCTGTACACGCGGAAATACTGCTTTTCGCGAAGGCCTTCTGCGATAATGAGCATAAGCCGTTTGTCTTGAGGCTTGCCTCGCAGCATCGGCTGTGTTTCATTCTGCTGGTTCATCTACTAATGTGTATTTGTCCCAGTTAGGGTCATAGTCCAAAAATGGTATTGCATCGAAACGCCCGGACAGGTATCCTTTTTCAATATTCAGATCCGGACGCACATCGAAAGCATCCATCCTGTTAAAGGAGGTGGCCCCACCGCTGTCTTTTTCACAGAATATGATTTCATCTGTGCGCAGATAATCTTGGTTCAGCAAGTGTGCCGCGTGGGTTGTAAAAATCAATTGGCCAGCGGTTTTTTTTGTGTTGAGAAACTGGCTGAGCCAGCGCTTGAGCAACAGGGGGTGAATGTTTTTTTCTATCTCATCAATCAGTACTACACATCTTGGATTTTTGAGGAGGTAAAAAAAGAAGGGTACCAATTCTACCAGGCGATTGGTACCTTCGGATTCTTCCCAACCTTCGAATTCGTGATCGTTTCCCTCTTTATCTTTATGGATATAAACCAATTGTTTTACGTCCTGTTTGGCTTCATCTCCAACGATTACGATGTCTCTATCCATTTCCATGTCGGAAAGTATTTTTTTTCCAGTTCTGAATTTCATCTTAATCAATTCTATTTTTTCATTGGCCTCCACGCCATAATAGTCTTCAAGACTATGAACTTTCCAATTCAAACCAGTGATTCCAACATCGGCCTTGCACATTTGTTCTTCGGCAAAGACCTTGAGTTCGTCATTCTTATGCATACCGGCTGCAAGAGAAAGGGGCTGATCAAGATCCACTATACGAAGTTTTTCTTTGAACCATTGGTAAACGAAATTGGCGTCTGAAAGACTCTCTTCGCGAATACCCAGTTTAGTGAGCAACAGATCAGAGGGCGAAGTGATTTCTTTGTTTATGATGTCGAGCCGAATTTCATCCTCCTTTGTCTTTTTGTATTTGGGATGAACATGAAAGTCAAAGGTGTTAAGTGAAGTTCGTTTTCGTCTGAAAATATCCCCTTCGTTTCGGACTGTGCCGGTGAGCCACTCTTCATTTACCTGCCCCAATAGCGCGTTGAACTTGTAACCATAGATAAACGAGCCGTGGTTCGTTCCAATTTCTACTTCAAAGCAACTGTCGTCAGACATTCCAGTATTTTCATCCTGATGCGCAAGTTTGAAAAAAACGAATTGCTTATAGTCTGGGTTACCTCTCAGAACATCACTTTTCATGCAGTTCATGGCTATCAGCAGGTTGCTCTTCCCCGACCCATTGGCCCCATAAACCGCAGCGGTGCGCAGTAGTTTTACTTTGCCCATATCATAGACATGGTGCTTGTGGCGCTGCACATCACCTGTCAGCATGTTGAACTCGGTTTTTTCGTTGAACGAGAGGAAATTGGATACACTAAAGCGTATTAGCATGTTCTTTCAGATTATGTTTCGAAACGAACAATACGTTGCGAAGTGGTAAATGTTGCGCAAATTTAAACGTAAAATAGCTATGCGTAGTGATAAAATCGCTACGTGGTGTTAAACTTTGTGGATTGGGTGTCCTGTCATGCTGTTTTCGCAACCTTGCTTCAGCATCGTCCCATCTCCGAATCCCTCGCCAACTCCAAAGACTAACCTTCCCACACCCCCAGGCCGCCTGCAAACCTTATAGGTTTTCGAAAACCTATAAGGTTTATGCAGAAAAAAAATTAAGGTGAATGAATATTCGTACTGTTGTAAAATAAATTCTCATCATGAAAAATCTTTTTACAATCTTCTTTTTAGTGATGATGTGAATGTGCTGCGCGCAGGAAACCACGAATGCAGCGACCAACGCAACCACGACTCTCACCGAAGCAGAAAAAGCAAATTCTGCAAAAGCGTGTTTTAAGGCGGCAAGGATTGATGAAAAAGAATTGCGCTATGACGATGCCCGTGTACTCTGCCGCAAAGCGGTGGAACTGCAACCTAAAAATCCTCTTTACCTGAATGACTTTGGCGGTTTCCTTAGTGCAATGGGCGAGTATGATGAAGCAATCCAATACCTGTAACTGGCGGAAAAATATCTTTCAAACTATGATGAGCCTTATAAGATGGAGGGCGCTATCCTCAACAACCTGGGCCTTGCATGGGTCAATAAAGGCCTTTACGACAAAGCCATTGAGTATTACGAAAAGGCATTGGACATTGATAAAAAAGTATTTGGAGAAGAACATCCCGATGTAGCTATAGACCTCAACAACCTGGGCGGTGCATGGTACAACAAAGGCCTTTACGACAAAGCTATTGATTATTACGAGCAGGCACTAGCGATTGATAAAAAAGTCTTTGGAAAAGAACATCCCGATATAGCCACCCGCCTCAACAACATTGGTCTTGCATGGCACAGCACAGGCCACTACGACAAAGCCATTGAGTATTACGAGCAGGCATTGGACATTGATAAAAAAGCATTTGGAGAAGAACATCCGCAAATAGCCACTGGCCTCAACAACATGGGCAGTGTATGGCGAGCAAAAGGCCACTACGACAAAGCCATTGAGTATTTCGAGCAGGCATTGGCCATATGGAAAAAAGCATTTGGAGAAGAACATCCGCAAGTAGCCACTGGCCTCAACAACCTGGGCAGTGCATGGAAAGCAAAAGGCCAATACGACAAAGCCATTGAGTATTACGGGCAGGCATTGGCCATTGATAAAAAAGTATTTGGCGAAGAACATCCCAACGTAGCCGCCAGCCTCAACAACCTGGGCAGTGCATGGGACAACAAAGGCCAATACGGCAAAGCCATTGAGTATTTTGAAAATGCATTGCCAATCTTCGAGAAGTTCCTGGGTAAGGAACATCCGACCACCAAAACCGTGGCGGAGAATCTCGCCCGCGCCCGGCAGTCCCTCGCCAACTCCAAAAAGTAGTCTGCCCACACACCCAACCCCCTAAAGGGGCGGTTCCGCATTCCCAAGCGGGAGACAGGCAGTGACGCTGCGGTTTCCCCGTTTAGGGCGTAGTGTGTTAAAGAGCAGAAGCCCGATTGCCCTACCCCGCACCCATTCCTAATCCATCAGCACGTCCTTTCAACCCCTCCGCAATCATTCATAAGCACTCAGAAGACCAGCCTAACCAATCAGCAGAGCAATCACTTTCCGATGTTGCCGGTGTACAATTCATCAAGGTTGAAGATTAGTTCCCAATTCTTGCCCCACACAATGTTGCCATCCACCAGTTTAAACTTCATGAACTCCTTCTTCTGGCGGTACCGGACATAATAACCCCGGTCGCGCTGGTGCAGGTACGGCCCGAAGTCCACCTCGCGCACAGCACCATCGCTAAAAGCAATGAGCAAGCGGTAATCGCTCAGGGACTTCGCATCAGTCACAGAAAAAAGTTTCGGCAGCTTCATATTCTTTTCTTGATTTTCTCGCACTTCACTTCCAGACCAATGGAAGTCTTTGTGATCATCGTTCAACAAAAGTATTAACCCTAGCTGCGCATCAGCCCATCTTCAATTTTCAATCTTCCACTATCAACCATCAATTGCATTTCTTTGCCCCATGCATTTCCACAAATACCAGGGAACGGGCAACGACTTCATACTAGTGGACGGTCGCGATGGAAAATTTACACCCTCGCGGCAAGAAATAGTGAAACTCTGCGACAGGCGCTTCGGCATCGGCAGCGATGGTATCATCATTATTGAAGAAACAGGTGATGCCGATTTCTACATGAACTTCTTCAACCCCGATGGTTCGCAAAGTTTTTGCGGCAACGGTTCGCGCTGCGCCATCCTGTTTGCCAAAAAACTTGGCATCATCGAAAGCCACACAACGTTCAAAGCCATAGATGGCACCCACCAGGGAGTGATAGAAAACAACGTTGTGCGCATCCACATGCGCAATGTGCTGGGCGTGGAGCAACAAGCCGCTCACTACATTATCCACACCGGTTCGCCACACTATATTATATATGTAGATGATGTGGACACCGTTGATTTGATGACAGAAGCACGGGCCATCCGTTTCAACCCACGGTTTAAAGAGGAAGGCATCAACGTGAATTTCGTGGAGGCCTCCCCCCTCTCCCTTGGAGAGGGCCAGGGTGAGGTAGTAAAGGGGCTAAGATTGCGCACCTACGAGCGCGGTGTCGAGGGCGAAACCCTCAGTTGCGGCACCGGAGTTACAGCAGCGGCACTGAGTTATGCGCACCAGCATCCGGAACTAAAATCAGTGATTGTACAAACCCGTGGCGGACAATTATCAGTAGAAATGAAGAATTTGGGGGATGATGGTTTTGAAGACATCTGGCTCATCGGCCCCGCGCAGTTTGTTTATGAAGGAGATATGGGATGAAGAAAATTTTCCTCTTTATGATTGTTGCGGGGATGATCTATGATCGTTCACCGGCACAAACTTCATCACCCATCCCCACCTTCAGCTTCTCCATTCTTACCTGTAGTCCCGGCCCCGATTTGTACAGCGTATTCGGTCACACAGCCATTCGTTGTAAAGAACTAACAGGCGCTGCAATTTTTGATGAGGTGTACAACTACGGCACCTTCGAATTCAGTGACGACTTCTACATCAAATTCGCCAAAGGCAAACTTGACTACATGTTGTCACGCTCTGGTTTTGATGAATTCATGTACGAATACCAAATGACCGGGCGTGGGGTGTGGGAACAACAACTCAACCTCTCCCCTACCCAATCAGAAGAACTTCTTAAACTTCTTGAAGACAATCTGAAACCCGAGAACCGATACTACCGCTACGATTTCTTTTATGATAATTGCTCCACTCGCGTTCGCGATATCATTCAAGATGTTTGTGCAAATAATGGTGACAGCATCAACTTCAGTTACGTGCCACCGCACCCCGTTACTTTTCGTGATGCCATCCAGAATAATCTCAACTACATGCCGTGGAGCGATTTCGGGATCGACCTTGCCCTTGGCACCGGCTGCGATAAAACAATGGAGAAAAGGGACTATAGTTTTTTGCCCGATAGTTTGCTCCAGGAATTTGACTACGCCTTGCGGGGTGGAAATAAAATCACCTCCCAGCCGAACGAAATACTTGCGCAGAAATTCCATCTTGCAAAGCCCAACTTCTGGAAACCCACCAATGTGTTTTTCCTCTTCCTCGTCTTGCAAGTCACCCTCGGCATTGTCTTGCTAAAACGAAAAACCCCACCCGCACTTCAGGCCATCAGCCCATCGTCATCCCGAAGTGTCGGGACAGCAGAAAATTGTCACATCGGCAAATCGCCATACCGCCAGCTCATCATTCCCGACCGCATCCTCCTCTTCATCTCCGGCCTTGTGGGTGCGCTCATCATCTTCCTTTGGTTTTTTACTGACCACACCACCACGCAGGCCAACTGGAATATCCTCTGGGCTAATCCACTCAATCTCGGTTTTGCTTTTGTCTGCGGAAAAAGGAAATGGCAGAGATGGTATGCAGGAGTGTTCATGATTTCACTATTCATCATGTTCTTCGGATTCTTCCTTTTCACTCAACGCCTTCACTTCGCCACCATTCCCATTGCACTTGGCTTGCTCTTCGTCTGCATAAAAATCATTCGCCCGAAAGCATTAACCAACTTATCAATCTGAATAAAGAAGACATTCTCATATCCTTCATCAGTGTGTAATTGTATCAACAGACGCTTCCAAACGCTGCCATCAGCAACAGTAAGTCTCCTGTATTTACCATGTGTACCGTCACCGGAATCAGCGAATAGTCGCACGAACCGTCTTCGATGTTTGCAGCCGGGTTGTATCCACAGGCTGTAGGGTCAGTACATCCGCAAATAGTTGCGCCCACACTAAAAGGCCAGAGCATAAGTTCAAGCCCAAGATTCGCATTCCACCGTTTTATTCCATTCCAACTCATGCGGGAACTCGTGTGGTATTGCGTGTTCGTGTTGAGAGTTCATACCTCACAGAGTGCGGTTCACGGGTCTCTGCGAGTGGACATCCATGCCCTGGCGCAGTGGAATGACGTGTTGGCTACACACAGTCTTTTTCATTCATTAACAATTTTTTTGGTACTATGTTGTGCACTGTACAATCCGATACCCATATATTTGCATCGTCATTTAATGGGTAAGGCACTTTACCTGTTAATGGAAGGAACAGAAAAAAAATCATTCACACAAACAACAACCACCGAAAATGAATACCCAGTCTCACAGCCCGTCTCGTTTTTCTTTAGGGATACTCAACTTAAAAAATAAAATCATGATTAAAACATCAACCAGGATTATCGCAGCACTTTTCGTACTGCTCATCACAACGGCATCAGCCAGTGCCCACGAGCAGGGGCCGAATCATTTTACATTTAGTTGGATCACTTCAGCTTCTCAAACCGATGCACCGGCAGCACAGAACGCGGAAATACGTAACCAGATTTCTGGTGCGTTCCACTACCCGAGCCATCTGCGATTAAACAACCCAGCAGAAGTTTTTGTACACCTTTTTATATCAGTGGATGGAAAAGCATCAGTGCCCGAAGTTTATTCCTCCTCTCCTCAATTGAAAGAGTTTGTGAAGAACAGTCTGGAGGATCACATCTTTCAACTTACGAGTCCTGAACAAAGCGGTCATTATGAATTTACGATTCGCTTCGCACTTATTTAAGCAACAGACATCAAAAATAAATTTTAAATTATGGATATCGAAAATGCCAAAGCTCAAATGCGCAAAGGGGTGCTCGAATTCTGCATCCTGGGAGTGCTTTCGCGTGGCGAAGCCTATCCTTCTGACATTATCGCTGACCTGAAAAAGGCAAAGCTTATAGTGGTGGAAGGAACGCTTTACCCCCTGCTCACCCGGCTAAAAAATGACGGGCTGCTCACCTACCGTTGGGAGGAGAGTACGCAAGGACCGCCTCGCAAATACTATCAACTAACCCGCGATGGAAAGAAGTTTCTTGAAGAACTGCGCTCCACCTGGGACGAACTTGCTCATGCCGTAAAACAAACCACTAAAGCCGAATAAGATGAACAAAACTATCATGATAAACCTGGGCGGAACAGTATTCCATGTGGAAGAAGACGCCTTCCAGATTATTAAAAATTACCTCGACCGCATCAAGGACAACTTCACAGGCGACCCGGGCGAAAAGGAAATAATGGATGACATTGAAGCGCGAATTGCGGAACTTTTCCTATTGCGCCAAAGCGAAACAAAAAACGTGATCGTGCGATCCGATGTGGATGATGTCATCGCCATTATGGGACAACCGGAAGACTACAACTTGGGCGATACAAAACAGGAAGCACCCGCTTCGGAATCCACTATGCGAAACCGCAACAGGCGAGTCTACCGTGACAAGGATGATGAAATGATAGGCGGAGTGTGCGCTGGTCTTTCACACTACTTCGGGTGGGATCCCATCATACTTCGTGCAATAACTGTTGTGCTAATACTTGTAGGAATCGGAACACCAATCCTCGTTTACATCATCCTCTGGGCGGTGATTCCTGTAGCGGAAACCACTGCGGAAAAACTCCAGATGATGGGTGAGCCTGTCACAGTGGAAAACATCCGCAAAAAGGTAAATGAAGAAGCAAAGGTTGCAAGTGAGAACATTCGCAAAACTGCCAACAAGAGTTCGCGCAACTTTAGCAGGAAAGGCAGAGAGGTGGCCTCGGCTGTTGGCAACGTAATCTCGCGGGGAATAGGATTGATCTTCCTTTTCATCGGCCTCAGCATCCTTATTTCCGGCATCGGTTCATGGATAGCTGCCGACATCAATTTCTTTGGGGCGGGTAAAGCTGATTTCAACACAATTGACAAATACTTCTTCAACAACAGCGGAGATTTTGGCTGGCTGCTCGCAGGAGGGATACTCGTAATAGTTTCAATCTGCATTGCCCTCATTTACTCCGGTATCAAATTGTTGTTTGGAGTCAACAAAAAAATTCCCGGACTGGGATGGAGCCTCACCGTACTCATCATTATCGGTGTCACCATGCTTATCTGGACTGGTGTAAGCACCCTTCGCGAATACAGCAACGATGCCGACTTGAAAACCACTTACACCTTTAACAGCGATACCATTTACCTTTCTGTAAATGATGATGTCTTCTTCCACAACAGTATCGAATACCATGACCGCGAATTTTTCGACATGATAAAAGATGATGGCAACATGGTAGTATTTGGCGAACCTGTCAGCCTCCAGTTTTATGAAACCGACCGAAGCGATTTCAAAATGGAAGTACTGCTCCAAGCCCACGGGCAAACGAACTCAAAAGCCATTGCCGCTGCCGAAAAAATTGTTTACAACTACACCTTACAAGGCGACACCATCCTGCTTGATCCATATTTCAAGTTGCCGGAAAACATACCCTATCGTGACCATCATGTGGAAATTCAGATTTTCATTCCCGAGGGAAAAAGCATCCAGCTCGGAAAGAACATCAACCGGATAAACCATCACGAGGATTTTGACGGCAAGGTGAAAACCATGGGAGAGGATGGCTGGCATGACGAACATCACTCCGGAGTAATTTTCAGACATGATGGTATTGAAATCACACGCAGCGAACATTCCGATAGTGTACACGTCAAAGTCGGAGAAATTGAAATAACCAATAGCCGTAATTGAGCAGGGGGAGAAACTTTTACTATGACCATGTAGTAAATCAACGAACGGCTAACAAGGGCATTATGCAATAAGAGTTTCAGGGATAATAAAGCAATCTGCCCCGCTCCTACTTCGCTGCGGATGCACAGAATTGGATCCCAGAATACTTTACTCCAAACAACCTCAACTGGTTTGATTGACAATGGAGACCCTGTCGCTACAAATAAGTGTGGTGGCGGGGTTTTTCATTTCCCGTTTTTCTCATCAACAATGGTCAACGAAATCAATGGTAGAATCTTTTTGAAATTGAATCACGGTAAAAACTCACACTTCCCACTCCTTCCCCGTTCTGTAAACCGTCCCCTTAAAAAATGCCACCACTTTTCCGTGCTGGTTTTTTACGGTGATGTAATAAAGTCCTATCCGGCTCGTCAGATTTTTTTCTTCAACTTCTGTAGTGAGAACATCGCCTTCCAACACAGGTGCAACGTGTGAGATGGATGTTTCTATGGACACCGATTGAATGCCGTGCGAATTGGAAGCGAAAGCAAGTGCGCTGTCAGCAAGGCAATAAGTAATTCCACCATGAGCGATGGAAAATCCATTGAGCATTTCCTTGCGCACCACCAATCGCAAATTGGAAATGCCTATGCCATCCTTCGTTCTTTCGATGCCCAGCCACTGCGACATGGGGTCGTTATTGAACATCTTGTTAACTACTGCTATGGCTTTTTCTTCCGCGTTCATTGGATGTTGTTTTTTTTGTATCAAGCGCCAACCACTAATCTTGCGCAAATCAACCCCAACAATTTTAAACCCCACCTCCGATGAAGAATTTTTTTGTTGATGAAGACATTACAAAGGCAACTACACTTCACACTGATTTTTATTCTACCGATGAAGCCTTTGAACTATCAAAGGAAAAAATATTTTCCCACTCATGGCAATTTGCCGGTGATGTGGATGAGGTGAAATTACCTGGACAGCTTGTACCACGCACCTTACTTCCCGGTTTTTTGGATGAGCCGGTTTTGCTTTCGCGAAGCAAGGAAGATGAACTTCATTGTCTTTCCAATGTGTGTACTCATCGCGGAAACATTTTGGTGGAAAATTCCTGTATAGAAAACCAAATCCGCTGTAGATACCACGGACGAAGGTTTGGGATGAATGGCAAATTCAAACACATGCCGGAGTTTGAGGGAGTACAAAATTTCCCTTCTGAAAAGGATGACCTGGTAAAAATTCCGATGGGCCAATGGGGACCCTGGCTTTTTGCATCAACCCATCCGAAAATGATGCTGGATGAAGCGCTGGGCGAAATGCAAAAGAGGTTAAGTTTTCTTCCGCTCCACAATTTCAAAAAAATTTCTATCCAGACTCGTGACTACCTGGTAAAAGCGCATTGGGCTTTGTATTGCGAAAATTACCTCGAAGGTTTTCATATTCCATTCGTCCATGCCGACCTCAACGCGGTGATTGACTATGGCACCTACACCACTGAACTTTTTCGATATGGTTCGCTACAACTGGCACCTTCGAAAGGTGGCGATTTTGTTTTTGAATTGCCTGCAGATTCACCTGACTTTGGAAAAGAAGTGGCTGCCTACTACTACTGGATTTTCCCCAACCTGATGTTCAACTTCTATCCCTGGGGCTTGTCAATGAATGTGGTGAAGCCCATCAACAAACAACTCACAAAAATTTCGTTTGTCACTTACCTGATGGACGAATCGAAGTGGAATTCAAATGCAGCTCACATGCTTGACAAAGTGGAACGAGAGGACGAGGCCATAGTTGAAAATGTTCAATTGGGAATTCACTCCCGTTTCTACACTGGTGGCCGATACTCTCCAAAACGCGAAACGGGAACGCATCATTTCCATCGCCTCATTGCTGAGTTCATGAACTATTGACCGAAAGTGAATTTGTGGCTATGGATTGAAAAGGCCACGACTAGATTTGCCACAAGAGTATGAGACCAAAATTCCACGCCCTGCGTGTTGCGGAAGTCAGGCGCGAAACAAAAGATTGCGTTTCCATTGCCTTTCAAATTCCTGCTGAGCATAAGGATGTTTACCAATTCAAGCACGGCCAATACCTCACGCTGCGCGCTTTTATTAATGGTGAAGACTTGCGGAGGTCTTACAGCATTTGCAGCGGAATTGGAGAAACCCCACTTAGGGTAGCAGTGAAAGAAGTGGATGACGGAATTTTTTCATCGTGGGTCAGTCATCATTTGAAAGCGGGAGATGAAATTCAGGTGATGACACCTACTGGACATTTCACAACTGAACTGAATTCAACAGCGAAAAAAAACTATCTGCTGGTTGCAGCAGGCAGCGGCATAACGCCCATTATTTCCATAGCCAAATCCGTTTTAAAAACCGAACAACAGAGCGAGGTCACACTCATCTTCGGCAACCGTTGGTTCAACTCCATCATCTTCCGCGAAGAACTGGAAGACCTTAAAGACCGCTACTTCGGGCGGTTCCGTTTGTTTCATGTATTGAGTGCCGAACCCAACGACCTTGAATTGTTCCATGGTAGAATTGACCGTGAAAAACTGGAAGGGTTTTCCCAATCATTTATTGATTTCAAGCATACTGATGAAGTTTTTGTGTGCGGCCCCGAGCCTATGATTCATGCAGTGAAAGATTTTGCAACCGAAATGGGAATTGCAAAAGAGAATATCCATTTCGAGCTTTTCACCACACCAGAACAGGCTGCATTGATAGCAGCAAAACCCGCTGAGGAAAAACGGCAGACATCTGAAAAAATATGCCATGTCACCATTGTACTCGATGGAGTAGAAACCAAGTTTAATATGCCGGTGCAGGGAGCAGCCATTCTTGATGCAGCCCAGGCTCATGGTCTCGACATTCCTTTTTCATGCAAGGGAGGTATGTGCTGCACCTGCCGTGCTCACCTCTCCAAAGGCACCGTTGAAATGGATGTTAACTACGCACTTGAACCCGGAGAAGTGGAGGCGGGATTTATTCTCACCTGTCAATCGCATCCCACATCAGACAGTGTGCTGGTGAATTACGATAAACAGAATTAGGCCTCGTTCTGAATTTCATTCCACAAAAAAGGCCATTGAGCATTTGCGCAACGGCCTGTTTCCTCAAGAAAAACATCCATCAATACTTTGGTTTCTTGGCCTGCTTCTCAGCTTTCTTGTCTTTCTTCGATTTGACGGGTTGTTTTTTCGTTTCCTTCTTGGTGTCTTTGGATTTTGACATAGCTTTGAATTATTAATGAAATACAATAGTAGAAAAAGAGCCGGGCTAATGTCAAGTGAATTTGATGCAGTATTAAAGATTGCGTTGTTGATTTCGCATTGAACTGAAATCTTCGTTCAGTTCTTTCCATTTAGATAAATTCGCCCCGGAAGAAATTCGACACTGCAAATGCCTTCGCTGAAAATAGCTCGCAATGAATCAGAACTAGTGGCCCTTCTCATGGAAGGAAAACCAGAGAGCTTTGCTCATCTGTACGATCATTTTTCAAGGGCCCTCTTTGGAATAGTAAAGCGGATTGTGAACGATGTGGAAATTGCAGAGGACGTGCTTCAGGATGCATTCGTAAAAATCTGGCAGAAAAGTTCCAACTACGATTCATCCAAAGGGAGACTATTTACCTGGATGCTCAACATTGCGCGCAACACCGCTATTGATTCCACCCGCTCCAGCTATGCAAAAGCACAATCAAAAATCCAAAAGCTGGATAATAGCGTAGGTATTGTCAATCGAAAGGTGAGCACCACCACAGCTGTGGAAACGTTGGATATGAACGATCAGGTAAACAAACTCCAACCCGAGCAAAAAGTGATAATCGATATGATGTATTTCCGCGGATACTCCCAGGATGAAGTGTCCAAGGAATTGAATATACCTCTGGGAACAGTAAAAACACGTTCACGAAGTGCATTGATAAAATTGAGAGAAACGTTCGATATTCCATTAAGGTGAATGTTAAAGAATACATAGAATCAGGAATACTGGAGACCTACGCAATGGGACTTTGCACACCTGCCGAAAGAGCAGAAGTGGAGAAACTCGTTGCTCAATATCCGGAATTAGTTGCAGAGCTTTCAGCCATTGAACAAAGCCTGGAAGAGTTGGCCTTTGCCTGTGCAACGGAGCCCCCAGTGCATTTAAAGGACAAAGTTTTGGCTGCAATTACTGACACCAGGCGCGAGGGAAGAGTGGTGGACCTTCATTCATCTTCAACATCAAAAGTGGTGAATGAGACTCGGTTTAATTGGCTTGCTGCTGCTTCCATTGCTCTGCTGATTGGAAGCGGAGCGGCCAATGTGTTTCTTTATAATGAATACAACGATGCCAACCAGCGCATCATCGCATTGCAAACCGAAAGTTCCACCCTGGCCAGCGATGTTGAAATCACCAAAACAAGTTTGAGTGAAGCACAGGGTATGCTTGCCTTTATGAGCGACACTGCTACTGCAAAAATCACGATGGGCGGACTTGCCATTTCACCACAATCGAAAGCCACGGTGTATTGGAACAAACAATCATCGCAAGTTTACCTGGCTGTAAATTCACTTCCAATGCCTGCGCAAAATCATCAATATCAACTGTGGGCCATAGTGGATGGAGCACCCGTGGATGCAGGTGTGTTTGAGGTAACCGATACCATGCAGAAAATGAAAACTTTCACTGCACCGCAAGCGTTCGCAGTTACTCTTGAAAAGATGGGAGGAAGCGCGGCTCCAACTATGGAATTGATGTACGTGGTGGGGAATGTTTAAGGGCTGGGAAATCTGGAGATTAGAAATCGAAGACCAGCGAATAGCGTAGATACGCAGAAGGATTTTTCTTCCTTCATCAATACATTATTTTTTTAGAACTCAATACGGGACAAATCCACGGGGTGCATCTGCTTCGTAGATACATGCATACCACTTTCCAACGAACTAAAATAATTTATGATTGCACTTCCATGAAGTGTATAGAGGGGGGCAGCTTGGTGGTCTAGGGTTTAAAACGCTGCCCTCTTTCTTTTTTTCCACTGAAAATTCTCTGAGCAATTTACGTTTAATAAATGGTTTGGCCTTCGCTTAACTACTCGCCATGGGGTCTTGGTGGCCTCGCAAGTAATTTCAACTCGCCTCACTCATTTGTTAAGGTATCGCGAAAGAGCAAAAAAAAACCGCCACACTTTATCGCGTGACCGTTTTTTTATGGACTAAAAAATCAATGTCCGAAAATCTTTTCCAATTCTGCTTCGAGTCCGGGTCCGCGCAGTGTGCTGGCATTGGCTATCACCTTTCCGTCCTTGCCAATGAGGAAGGGCGATGGAATACTGCGAACACCGTAAGCTGCTGAATGGACACTACTCCACTGTTTGAGATCGCTAACATGGTAAGGCCAGATTAAACCGTCCTGAGCAATGGCTTGCTTCCACCTGTCCACATTATTGTCCAACGAAACCGAAAAAACTTCAAAACCTTCTTTTTTGTATTTGTTGTAGGCAGCCACCACTGATGGATTTTCCTTACGGCATGGACCACACCATGAAGCCCAGAAATCAAGTAATACCACTTTTCCTTTCTGATCGCTGAGTTTGTACATTTTTCCATCAGGCGATTTGTCTGCAATTTCAGGAGCTTTCATACCAATCTGCACTCCTCCTTGCTGTTGCTGTTGTTGCTTTTGTTGCTGCTGCATTTGTTGTTGCTGCATTTGTTTTTGAACCTGGTCGTTCATGGCGGAGGGCTGCTGTGGCATATCCGGATTCTGGACCGGCTCCCTGGGCTGGGCATTGGAACGCTCTTGTTCATCAATTCTTTTTGCTACTTCTTTGAAATAGGCAGAGTGACCAAAACTGTTTTGCAATTCATTATGCACCTTTTTGAATTCATCCAGGTTCGTGCGTATATCCAGTTCGAACAAGGCGGCCAGTGCCGCAGGCGAAGTGGAATTATTGGCAAGCCAGGTTTTACAGTAATCACTTTTCTCCTTTTGAACCTGTGTGTAATCCGACTTGAGCTGCTCCATGGCAGCTTCGCTGGTTTCGGGTGACTTGCTTTTCTTCATGATGTCTTCGATCCTGGTCACAAAGCCTTCCATGCCGGAATAGAGTGATGCAAGTTTCTCGCTGTTTTCCGATCCGCTGATGGCGGCACCGAACCTCATGTTTTCAAAATCGGCTTCCACTTCTGGGGTTTCGGTACTATCGGTTATGAGTAAAACAAAATGTTCCTTGTCAATACTCACCACATAGTAATTCAACTCCAGCGGTTCGTTCAGAGTGAGCAAAAATTTTCCGTCATCACCAATGCTTGCACTGTCGGTTTTCACTGGCCGGTTGTTGAGAAGGTGTTCCAGGTAAATGGTTTTTCCTTCGCCACCTTTTATAGTTCCGCTTATGGTGTTTTTAATTCCATCGGTTCCGCAGCCCATAGCGCTTACCATCGCAAGCGCTGAAATCATTAATCTATTCTTCATCATTTTCTTGTCGTTCTTAATGTTTTATTCCATCATTATTTACTCAGTGTGTTGTACGATTCTTTACAATAGTGCTCGGTCATTCTTTGGTCAACCATTCGAAGAAATTTTCGGGAGAGTGAAGCAGTTTTACTTCCACAGGGATAAAAAACATGGGTACTTGTTTAAATTCATTTGTCATCAGGAGGGAACCAAGGCGTGTCGCATCCTTCTCCGTGGTTACCAGTCCCTGTAAAAGGGCGGCAAATGTAATGTAAGCACTATGCAGGTTGCGAAGGTCACGCTTGGAATAGCGGTGGTGATCAGGGTAAATTTTGAATCTTTTAAGAGAATACTGCCTGAATATAAACGAGTGGAACGATGCAGGGTTGGCTATTCCGGAAAACCCCATGATGTCAGCACCATCCTTCAATAATAAAGGCGGACCGGAGAATTGAACTGGTGTGCCATATTTATAGGTGGAAAAAACAACTTCCTGATGACTATTAGGGTGAATGTTCCGGATGAATGCATCACGCTGTGATTCGCTCAAATCATGGGGACACTTGGTCACCATGATGATTTGCGCCCTGCGATTTTCTCTGCGGTTGTCGCGCAGGGTTCCGGTGGGCAACATCAGGTCTCGGAAGTAAGGGTTGGAATAATCTGTAAGCAAAATGTTTTTATCACCTCGCAACCTGCGGTGCTGGATGGCATCATCAAGAATTACTAAACGTGTTTGGGGAAAAAGTTTTTTCAGTTCTTTTATTCCTTCAAGCCTGTTGGCGCAAACTGCAAGTGGAACGGTTGGGAATTTATGGTGGATCTGCATAGGCTCATCGCCCAGCTTATCGGCTGTTGCATTTCCATCTGCCAAAACAAAACCTTTGGTGGTTCTGCCGTAGCCGCGGGAAAGAATGGCAAGGCTTATTTGCTCCTGAAGATGCCGGACTATAAATTCCACGTGCGGGGTTTTGCCGGTTCCGCCCACGGATAAATTTCCGATGACTATGGTTTTTATTTCTCCTTTTTCACTTTTGAAAATTCCCCAATCGAAGAAACGATTGCGCAGCCACACCACCCAACTATAGATAATGGAAATGGGCAGGAGCAAATACCTAAGCGCAGTCATGGTGTTTCTTTGGGCCAAAGAAAAGACATGAAGCTAAAGCACATTATCAACTTCCTGGAAGCCCGCGCTCCCCTTGCGCTGCAGGAGAGTTATGACAACAGCGGCTTGCTTTTAGGCCATGTTGAAATGGAAATTCGCGGTGCCATCATTTGCCTCGACAGCACCGAGGAGGTGATTGATGAGGCGATAGCCACCGACTGCAATCTTGTAATTGCACATCATCCTATTATTTTTTCCGGATTGAAAAAAATTTCAGGGCATACTTACATTGAACGTGCAGTTATCAAAGCCATAAAAAACGATGTGGCTATCTATGCCATCCACACAAATCTTGACAATGTGCAGGATGGAGTGAACCAGATAATGGCAGAGAAAATAGGTTTGAAAAACCTTACTATTCTTGCCCCAAAAAGTGGAACACTTTCAAAGATTGCAGTGATGGTGCCTGTCGCGTTTGCGGATAAACTGCGCACAGCTATGTTCGCTGCAGGTGCCGGGAGTATTGGTAATTATGATGAGTGCAGTTTTAATCTTGAAGGCATGGGAACGTTTCGCGGTGATGCGGACAGTCAGCCGTTTGTGGGAGCACCTGGCAAGAGTCATCAAGAAAAAGAAATGAGGGTGGAGGTAATCGTAGAGAACTGGAAAATCGCATCGGTGATTTCAGCCATCATTTCATCGCACCCCTACCAGGAAGTTGCTTATGATGTTTATCCGTTAGCCAACTCACAGCGCAATGTGGGAAGTGGTATGGTTGGCGAACTGGAAAACGACATGCCGACAAGAGATTTTCTCCTTCATCTTAAAAAAACCATAAAGACCTCTTGTGTAAGACACACCGCAATTTGCAAACAGCACGTAAAGCGAATTGCGGTTTGTGGCGGGTCGGGAAGTTTCCTGCTGACACAGGCCATAGCTGCGGGTGCCGATGTGTTGGTGACTGCCGATTTCAAATACCACCAGTTTTTCGATGCCGATGATCGCATTGTTATTGCCGATATCGGCCATTATGAAAGCGAACAGTTTACTATGGAATTGTTGCGCCTTTGGTTGGATGTTAATTTTCCTACATTCGCGCCCCGTTTAACTACGGTGGTTACCAACCCCGTGCTCTATCTCTGAATCCATGGCGAAAAAACCCTCCGCATCACGTTCTGCGAACAAACCGGCCAAGGCGAAGAAGCCTGAAAAAAAGAAGAAACCGGCCTCAGCTAAAATCAAAAAAAAATCTTCGAAACCGGCAAAAAAATCACCACCGGAAAAGAAAACAGCAACAAAGGCTGCAAAGGAATCCAAACCTTCCAAGCCCGCAAAAGCTTCAGCGAAGAGTGCTGTGAAAAAACCTGCGAAAATTTCGAAACCGGTAAAACCGGAACAAAGTTCTTCATCCAAAAATAACGGCAAAAAAACACTTGCCAAACCTGCAATGATTGTAAAAGACAAACCTGTAAAAAAAGTAAAACCTGATGCTGTGCCGGTGGCTGCCCCACCAGTGCAGGTGCTGCCCAAAGTAGGAATTCCTGCGGGTATAGTGCCGCCCAAACCGATGGCTAAAAAACCGAAGATGGACTTCGGTGATTTTATTCCCAACCTGCCTGTGCGCCCCAGCGTGGCCAAGCCTGGCGAGGAGGTAGTGATAGATCGGCCCAAGGCGGCTTACATTCCAAAGAAAGTTGCCGAAGCGCCAAAAATTTATGTGCGCCAAATGGACGCCAAAGAAGAAATAAAGAAAGAACCAATAAGTAAAGACAAGATGAGATTTCCTATTACAACTGATGAATTGAAAAAAGGGGTTACTGTGGAGCAAAAACTTCGCGCACTTTACGACCTGCAACTGATTGACTCGCGGATTGACAAAATGCGATCGGTGCGTGGCGAACTGCCGCTGGAAGTGCAAGACCTGGAAGATGAAATTGCACAACTGGAAACCCGCATTGGCAACCTCGAAAAAGAAACGCAAACGCTGGAAAAGGATACCGCAGGCAAGAAGTTGGCTATTAAAGATGCCGAAAATCTTATCAAGAAAAACAAAGAGCAACAGAACAAAGTGCGCAACAATCGTGAGTTCGAATCACTTTCCAAAGAGATCGAATTTCAGGAATTGGAAATCCAGTTGCACGATAAAAAGATAAAGGACTATGCAGTGAGCAAGGTGCAAAAAGCTGAAGCCCTGGAAGGTTCCAACTCCAAAATGAAAGACCGCAAAGGCGATCTCAAGGTGAAGAAAACAGAACTCGATGCCATTATAAAAGAAACCGAAAAGGAAGAAAAATTCTTGGTGGCAAAATCAGCCGAGGCTCAAAGCCTTATAGAGCTGCGGTTGCTCCAGGCCTATCAGCGTATCCGCGCTAGTTCCCGCAATGGACTGGCGGTGGTGCCCATAGAGCGCGAGGCATCGGCAGGTTCGTTTATCACCATTCCGCCACAAAAGCAAATGGATGTGGCATCCCGCAAAAAAGTGATGGTAGATGAACACTCGGGTCGGATACTGGTGGATGCCGAACTGGCTCGCGAAGAAGAAGAACGCATTGAATTTTTGCTTGGCGAGGCAATGAAGAAGAAATAGCAAAAGGCAATAAAAAAACGAACTTGCTTTCTAAACGGCTTTGCAGCGATGCGGGGCCGTTTTTTTTGTGCAAAACTTTTCAGAAGGCCAAGAAGCCAACACTTAATTTTTATTCCAATTCAATTTTTTTGCACTTATCAACTTCGAAAGTACCGGTGCCTGAGTAGAGCGCATTGTCATCCTGATCGGTGACCAGATAGGTAAACTCTTCGGTGTCATTTTCACTGTTCAGTTCTCTTGAAAAAAAAACGGGAAGTTCATCTGCACAAGATGGTACTTCGTATAAATAACTGTAGGCACCAGTGGTTTCCAGGTACTGGCCATCTACAAAATAGTTGAGTTCTTCCACTTCATTGTCGGCAAGCTCGTAGCTCTCCACTGCACCGAACCAAATAATATAGCGGCCTTCAAAGAGGCAATTTCCATCATCTTGGTTCGCATCGGCATTGTAATTCTCAGCATTTTCATTCATACAGCCCTTGATTTTGGGATCGCACGATGTCAAAGTGATTACACAAATTGCAACTAAGATGAAAGTGAAATGTTTTGTTTTCATGGCCTTGGATTGAATTAAATGAGTGCGCAATTTATCACTTCCAGATGGGCCGCTTTCTGTTTTGGGGAAAAATCGGTTAAAGAGGTTGTATGAGGAGTAAGTGATTGTTGAACGACCTATTCTTCTCCTCGCTTCTATATCATCATCCGATATTGAGTATTTTACTAAAAATCAAGTAGTCGGTTTTTTCGCCTCAACCTTTGGCATTTGATTATAAGCTACTGGCCCTGGTAGATCAACTCCTGTCGTTTGAGTTTCGCTGTTTCGTGTTTGCGTTTCAGCTTCTGTCTTTCCCTCTTCAACTTCCAGCCAACCTTTCTTCCGTATTGCCCTTTGCCTTGCGTCCCTTGCTTATTGGCCTTTGCCGATTGATCAAATGCCCTGTTTAAAACTCCACCTCCCCCCTCCTTCCAAACAACCCTATCTTTGCCCGCTTTTTTTATCTGCACTGAAGAATGACAATTGAACCCCTGGAATTACTAGAAATCAAAGAAGGAAAAAAACTTTATGATTATCAGGTGGATGCCATAGACAAGATATTCGAACGCATCCGCAAAACCCCCGAACGCTACAACCTTTGTTTCCAACTGCCCACGGGTGGTGGCAAAACGGTAATCTTTTCCGAAATAGCCAGGCGCTATATCGCAAAAACCGGTAAGAAGGCACTCATCCTCACTCACCGCATTGAGCTGCTGGGGCAGACATCGCGCATGCTCACTGAGGTGGGCGTGAAAAATAAAATCATTGTTTCCAAAGTCAAAGACCTGCCCGACCAGGAAAAGTACATGTGCTTTGTGGCTATGGTGGAAACCCTGAACAACCGCCTTCGCGAAGATAAATTCGAACTGGCTGGAATAGGTCTGGTGATAGTGGACGAAGCGCACTACAACAGCTTCCGCAAATTGTTCAAGTGGTTCGAGGCCAATATCATTTTGGGCGTTACCGCCACACCCCTTAGCTCCAACGTTCGCCTGCCACTGCACGAAAATTACCAGGACCTGATTATAGGCGAAAGCATTTCGAGCCTCATAGAAAAAGGATTTCTATCCAAAGCCACCACCTATAGTTATGATGTAAGCCTCCACTCCCTGAAGGTGGGCATCAATGGCGACTACACGGTTAGTTCATCGGAGAAACTCTACGGCAATTTTTTCATGCAGGAGAAATTGCTCTATGCGTACGAGCAGGTGGCCAAAGGCACCAAGACACTCATCTTCAATAACGGTATCAACACCAGCAAACAAGTTTATTCGCTGTTTGAAACCGCGGGCTATGAAGTGCGCCACCTCGACAACACCCACACCGAACAGGAACGGAGAGACATCCTGGACTGGTTCAGCAAAAAGAAAGGTGCTATACTCACCTCGGTATCCATCCTTACCACCGGGTTCGATGAACCCACGGTGGAAACCGTGATACTGAACCGCGCCACCAAATCACTTACACTCTATCACCAAATGATAGGCCGTGGCTCGCGTGTTATTCCCGGTAAGAATACTTTTAAGGTGCTTGACATTGGAAACAACGCCCGCAGGTTCGGACTGTGGGAAACTCACATAGATTGGAAAGACATTTTCCGCCACCCCAACTCGTACATCGAAACCATAATGAGCGATGAACAACTGGAGCGCGAAATGAAGTACGAAATGAGTCCCGATGTGCGGATTCGTTTCTCAAAATCAAAAAGCGTATTCTTTGATGTGTCTGATGAATATACACGCATAATGCGCTCCGGTGGCAAAACCAAGGACGTGCTCGATGAATCGCAAAAACAACATCTCCGCATCATATCGGAAAACTCGAAAGATGTTTACGAAGCCATGGATCTTATGAAACTGCTGGAGCCGGACATCAAGAGCCGCATCAAACATTACAGCTACTGCATTGCCAAGAGCACGGACAGCTACCTGACCTGGATGCGCGAAGACTACACGCGCAAACTCCGCCAAATGCTGCGCACTCATTACACCTGATTTTTTTGAGCCAGAAGCATTGGAGAAATACAATCCAACGAAACTGGAACTTATCAACAACGGTCGGGCGGCCTTGTGAAGGAGTAAATTCACATCTTCTTTGAGCACCTTATTTTTTTGAAACCTCAATAACATCAAAGAAAATATCTAATGAAACTTAAAACAGACAACATTTTTCAGGTAGTGGAACTGGAAGCTTCCCCCTCTGATGTATTTCAAGCGCTAATGGATGAAAAACTCCACTCCTGCTTTACCGCCATGGATGCCAGGATTGATAACAGGGAAGGCGGAGTTTTTCGCACCTGCGCCAACCAGAACTTCGGATACACTCTTTTTACTGAAACCGATAAGCGCATAGTACAAGCTTGGTCGCACAAAGATTTTCCCGAAGGATTTTTCTCCACCGTGTTTATTGATCTTGAAAAAACAGAACACGGCACACGCCTTAATCTCAACCACATTGGCGTTCCGGAAGAAGCCTGTGGTTGGCTTACTGAAGGATGGAAGAAGGCCTATTGGGAACCTCTCAAAGAGTTTCTTCACGATAAGGCGCTCGTCAATTCCTGAATCAATCATAATCCGATTCGTGCATGGAGTTCAACATGGTTTCACATTCAAACCACGTTGAACTCCTTTCATTTTTGTTGATCTCTGGCTTGTAATACTCTTGCCGCTAAAAAAAAATTCGTGATGAAACATTTCCTGTTTTTCTTTTCTCTTTTCATAGGCCACACTTGCCTTCATTCGCAAGCAAATCTGCCGCAAGACAGGCCGAAACTGTTAAGCGGCCCCATGTTGGGCTATGCCGAAATGCGCGAGGCATCCATCTGGATTCAATCCAGCACTTCGGTTACCTGCCACATTAAATTTTGGCCAAAGGGTTCTGAAAATATTATCATAAAGAAATATGTGGATGCGACTGAAGCCAATGGCAACACGGTGGAGTTTGTGCTTAGTGGTCTTGAACCCGGAACCACTTACCAGTATGTAGTTAATGTGGGAGGATATCTTGGATTCGAAGGCGAAAAAGAATTCAGCACACAACCACTCTGGCAATACCGCACGGAACCACCCGATTTTAAAATCGCATTCGGCAGTTGCGTATTTGTGAACGAACCACTATACGACCGCCCCGGTGATGGATATGGTGGCGGCTACGAGATTTTTTCTTCCATCAATGCAATGAATCCCGACCTCATGCTTTGGGGTGGCGACAATGTTTATTTCCGCGAAGTGGATTGGAATTCAAGAAGCGGTATGATTCACCGCTACACACATTCGCGTTCTGTTGCAGAACTAAAGCCGCTGCTTTCCTCCTGTCCTCATTATGCCATTTGGGATGATCATGATTTCGGACCGAATGATTCCAACGGAAGTTTTTCGCATAAGCTGGAAGCCTTGGAGGTGTTCGATTTGTTTTGGGCCAACAACGGTTCCGGTGCCGATGGGCTGCAAGACAACTCCTCCCAATTCACCTGGGGCGATGTGGATTTTTTCCTGCTCGACAATCGTTCACACCGCACGGATTGGAACATAAAAGGAACGGAGCCTACCATTTTGGGTGATGAACAAATTACATGGCTCATTGCTGCCCTGAAATTCAGCAAAGCCCCTTTCAAGATGGTAGCCATGGGCGGGCAATTCCTCAACAGTTCCGCGAAGTATGAGAATTACGCCAACTGGGGAATTGAACGCCAAAAAATAATTGATCTCATTGGCCAGAATAATATCACCGGTGTGGTGTTCCTTACAGGCGACAGGCATTGCACTGAGTTTTCCAAACTCACGCTTGACTCCGGCATTGCGATTTACGACCTCACCGTTTCTCCCCTCACCAGCAGTTTTTTCGATATCTCGAAGGAAGAAAACACACTTCGTGTGGATGGAACTATTGTGGCGGAAAGAAATTTCTCCATTCTCAGTTTCAGTGGAAAGAGAAAAGAACGTGTGTTGAAGATGGAAGTTTTCGATGCAAAAGGAAAACTGAAATGGGAACAAACCATCGCGGAACCAAATCTTGAAAAGAAATGAGAATACTTTACATCGCGCTAATACTTCTTACAGGTTGCACCACCCCGCCTGCACCGGAAGTTCAATTCAATCCTGAGCATGAAAAGAATATCATCATCCAAAACATGGATGAACAACAACACGCATGGGACAATGGCGACATCGAAGCTTTCATGAAACACTATTGGCAGCATGATTCACTCGTCTTCATTGGCAAAAGTGGTTTAACCTATGGCTGGCAATCCACACTCGACAATTACAAAAAGAGTTATCCTGATAAGGAGGCAATGGGCCGTTTGCAATTTACCAATCACGTGGTGGAGGTATTGGATACTGCCAATGCTTATGTGATAGGAGGATGGAAATTATTCAGGATGGCTGATACGCTCTCCGGTCATTATTCTTTGCTTTGGAAAAAGCTGGATGAGCACTGGGTAATTGTTGCCGATCACAGTTCTTAGTGAACTATGGTTCAACATAGTTGAATGGCGAACGATGTTAAGTAACATTAAACAAAATCTACCAGAATGGAACTCACGCAAACTCCCATAACGCTGGCATTGCTGGTACTCACAGTATTGGTATCATGGCAGGCATGGAATAACAGCAACCTGTTCGAACGATTGTTGTGCTCGCCTTATCGTATCACTCAAAACCGCGAATACTACAGGGTGCTCACGCACGGACTGATCCACGCGAACGGACCTCATCTTATTTTCAACATGCTTGGCCTGTTTATGTTCGGGCAAAATGTTGAAGCCATATTTACTTACGGGAATGAAAGCAATCCAGAGCTGATAGGGTGGAGCAAGGTTTCCGGTATGCTGTTTTTCTTTCTGCTTTATGCAGGTGGGGTGGCCATTGCCACACTCCCTTCGTTGCGAAAGCACAGGGATAATCCCATGTATCGCTCAGTGGGGGCAAGCGGTGGAGTGTCTGCCATTCTTATGGCTTATGCCATCATCTTCCCTATGCAGAAACTTACTCTCATCATTTTTCCTTTTTTCGGATTGCCTGCTTTTATCTGGATATTCATCTTCTTCGCCATGGAGCATTACATGGCCAAAAGGGGCGGAACCAACATTGCTCACGATGCCCACATTTGGGGCGGAGTGTTCGGGATTGTGTTTGTCTTGTTTATCAATCCGCAGTTCGCGGTAATGTTTGCACAGCAGGTGCGAGAGTACTTTAGTTGAGAACCACACAGGGAACAGAAATTGTTTTTTCTTCGACCCTAAACAATTTGAACTAGCCTCTAGTAGTCAGAGAACATGGCTTCAGACACCATGTTGTCCAGCACTTTCTCCAAGTGATTATTGTAATAGTCTTTGTAGAGGAATTGATGATACCATTTCAGCACACCACTGAATCGGACTGTTTGCACAATTCGGATTCCTCCAAGCGGAAGCACTTCCATTTCGCGCCTTATGTGCATGCGCCCCAGCAACATCCGGAGATCATAAGCAGTTACTTTTTCATGAATAACTTCTGTGATAATCATGCGCGAAACTGCACTTCGGTTAGGTACCATTAGTCCGCGGGTTCCGGGCCTGAAAGGGCCTTCCAGCCGCACCAGCACCACCATGGGGTTCCAGTCCGGCCAGGTGTCGGTGTCTGTCCAAAGTCTCCAGATCTTTTGTGGTGATGCATGAGCAGTGGTGGTATGAGAAAAATTATCAGCCATAAGTGATTGGGTGCTTTACGAAACAATTGTTGTACAGGTTGCACATTTATACTGCTGGTAACTTCGCTGCCTGTTCAACGCATGAATCTTCACAAATACAAATTTCCCCGACTGTTTTGCCCAACGCATTTATTTCTTGCGGCTGCTGTTCATGTCACGTGTATACTCTCCGCACAGCGTGATATTGATACTACAGATGCGCCTGCCCGAAGGCGCTTACTGGCATTGCCGGTGGTGTTTTACCAACCCGAAACTGGCTGGGGATTTGGTGCCACAGCACTGAGTCTTTTTGAGTTGGATCATAGGGACACATTGTCGCCATTGTCGCAGGTGCAATTTACTTTTGCCTATACCACCAAGGGGCAAATGATTTCTGAAATTCCATTTCATCTTTATTGGAACCAGCGCATTAACACGTTGAGCGGTGAAGTGAGTTACAATCGTTTCACCTACAATTTTTATGGTGCAGGGGAAATCGAACCTGAGGGTGTAGTGGAGAAATTCAAGGTGAGGTTTCCACGAATGCGGCTGAACTACCTGCGAAAATTATCCGCTCATATTTATGCCGGTGCCAGGTGGTGGTTGGAGGATTATAAAATGCTGGAAACAGAAGATGGAGGTCTGCTGGAACAAGGAACTATTCCCGGTGCCGAGGGCAGCACAACAAGTGGTCCCGGCATTGTTGCACTGTTCGATACTCGCGATAATGTCTATTCTTCACAAAAAGGATTTTATCTCGAACTGGTGTACCACAACCAGTCGCGAGTATGGGGAAGCACTTACTGGTTCGACCGCTATCGGTTTGATGCGCGTTTGTTTCTACCCACATTCAAAAAACAAGTGCTTGCCATAAATGTGTTTGGCGATTTTCTCTCCGGTTCGGTTCCATTCAACCTTATGGCATCCATTGGCAACTCAAAGCGAATGCGTGGTTTTTACGATGGCCGATACCGCGACAAAAACCTGGCGATGTTTCAATGTGAGTACCGTGTAAAATTTGGTAGAGTGCTGGGCGCAGCACTGTTCTTGAATTCCGCATCGCTGGCAAATAATATGAAACACCTTGCTTTGAACAAGGCGCACTATTCCGGTGGTGCAGGCTTGCGTCTCTATCTGGATGAAAGATCAGGACTGAGTCTGCGGCTTGATTATGCAATCAGCGAAAGACCTGGGCTGTTTTATTTCGTGGTGAACGAAGCATTTTAGAAACACTGCAGTGTAACGAGAATATTTTTGAATACTTCATCTGGAAATATTTTTGAATGTCTCTTTCGCACATTCTAATCCCGATAGCGTTCGGTACGCACATCTCAAATCTCACGTCTTCTCTGCAAAGGAGTTCCACGAACCCCGCAAGGTTTCTTTTTCAAGTCCCTCATGGAGCTTTTGCAAAAAAGCGCTGCGGGAAATGTTGCGGGCGCCCATTGAGCCAAGATGTGGATTGTAAACCTGGCAATCAATCATGCTGAATTGTTTTTTATTCAGCACATCTACCAGGAAAATGAGCGCAGCTTTCGATGCATTACTCTGGCGCGAAAACATGCTTTCACCAAAAAACATATTGCCAAGCGAAACCCCATAAAGTCCTCCCACGAGTTCACCATCTGTTCGAACTTCCACGGAATGCGCGAAACCTTCTTGATGCAGTTGAGAATAAGATTCTATGAAATCCTGGCTGACCCATGTACCATCCTGGTCTGGCCGTGGCTCCCCGCATCCCTGCATCACTTTTAGAAAATCCTTGTCCAGGGTGACGGTGAATTGTCCGCGGTTCAACACATTTCTCATGCTGCGCGAAATTTTTAATTCATCCAGGAAAAGAACACAACGCTGTGCAGGGCACCACCACAAAACTTCCTCGCCCGGATTGTACCATGGAAAAATTCCCAGTGAGTAGGCCGATAGCAATCGCTCATAGCTGAGGTCGGCCCCTACGGCCACCACATCATCATCAAACTCCGATGGCGGTGGAAACCAAATCTCATTTTTAGGAAGGCGATAGACGGGCATTACGATTGAAAGAAATTTAGCCGTGCAAATTATTGCTGATTGAATAACAGCGGGGTTTGACTCATGGTTGAATCGTGTTTGTTCAACTTTGTCCGCAGCTATGACACACTGGATTGAACGCGTAAAACAACAACTGAGCTTGCCTCTTCCTGGCGAGAAGGCCCACGAAATGGCCATGACTTACCAGAGGCCAACAGCATTGGAGGCAAGGAAATCGGAAAAGCCGCCAAAGGAAAGTGCGGTATTGATGCTCCTGTTTCCGCGAATGCATCAAGGACTTGAATCAATGCTGGAATGGTTCACTGTCCTTATCCTGCGTCAGCAATATGATGGAACGCATAGCGGCCAGGTGGCATTCCCTGGTGGCAAAAAAGAACCCGGTGATGCATCGCTTGAACAAACTGCTTTAAGGGAAACGCAGGAGGAAATAGGAGTGATGGCTGATCAGATTGAAATAATTGGAAAGCTCACGGAAATTTTTATTCCGCCAAGCAATTACACTGTTCAACCTTATGTCGGTGTGTTGAAATCGGAACCGCTTTTTTTCCCAGATACCAAAGAGGTTGATCGGGTGATGGTAGAGCCCATTGATACCATAATGCTGTCACATACGGTGCAAGTGAAACCGATATTTCTTCCCCACTACAATGTAACCGTAAAGTCGCCTTACTTCGATATACAAGGCCACACAGTATGGGGCGCCACTGCCATGATGCTTATGGAGTTCAGGGAAATGGTGAAGGGGTCGAGATGATGTGGCGATATGCTGTTTGCCGGTGACCAATAAAGTTTACTTTACGTGGTAATGGCCACCGATACTCGTCTTAAAATTCTTCGGGTCTTCGGTTTCAAATCTTATATCCCACATGTCATGTCTCCTAAATAAATTCGCACCCATGACAGAGAAACAAAGAAAGATAGAACAATTACAGCGCGATTTGTTTTCCAGCGATAATGCGGTGGTCATTTCTGCTTTGCGCAAATGCCTTGATTCAGGTGATACAAGCATGGTGATCCCACTCATTCATCTTTACGCCACCACCAAAATTGCACTGGTAAAAACCGAAGCGGCCGAAATGCTTGGTTCGCTTAAAGTGAGCGGTGCCGAAAACGCTTTTATGACAGCGCTCAATGATGGGTCGCTGAAGCGCCACAGGAAGGATATACTAGCTTTTATGTGGAACTCCAATATGCAACCTACCGATCATCTCTCTGTGATTATTGGTATAGCAGTGGACGGCAATCTGGAGGAAGCCATCGAATGCCTCACATTGGTGGAAAGCATGAGCGGCCCTTTCAGCAGCGACCAACTGAAGGACAGTATTGCAGCGGTTCATGAATTTCTTGTAGAAGAAGAGGCGAGTGAAAAACTTTCGCTGATGCGCGAACTTCTTGCTGTGCTGGAAACCGCCCCGGAAGCTTGAAAAATATTGTTGATTTGATGTTCCGATAGCTAAATCAATATCCCGATGGCCCTGCCTGCCGCCAGGCAGGTATCGGCACAACAAATCCACTTTTGGAAGTAAAAGAATTCTTTGATCGCATTGCACCCACTTATCGCAGGAAATACACTCCGCGAAATGTTTGGCATCAGTACTTTTTTACTGAACGATTGGAGGAAGCAACTTCAGGTTTTCAATTGAACGGCAAAACGGTGTTGGACATTGGGGCAGGTACCGGAAACCTCTTTGATTTTCTTTCAACAAAATTTCCAACTATTGAATATCATGGCTGTGATATTTCAGAAGCAATGCTGGCACATAGCAACATTGTAAAAACAAACCGGCACGTAGGGCGGGTGCATGAACTGGATTTTGGCACGATGAATTTCGAAGTGGTCTTTATGCTTGGTGTGAGTACTTATATGGATCATGATGAGTTGGAAAAAAACCTCATGGCCATTTCGTCATTGCTCAAAAAAGGAGGAACGTTGGTTATCTCTTTTACAAATGGTTCGTCCCTCGACTGGAAAATGCGGGCTGCATTGCGGTGGCTCGTGGCTCTCGTTGGCGGGAAAAAAAGGGTGCTTTCACAGTTGAAAGCAGTAGCACGAAAGCCGAGTCTGGCGAATGCAATGGTGGCCAACCATTTTGTGGTAAAAGAAAATCGCTGGCTCAACCATACCGTTTTTCCTTTCTATCTGCCTTTGAAAAAATTTAGCGTGCGCATTGCACAATGGCTGCACCCGAAGCTCCAACAGTCCAGGTTCAGCAGTTTGCTTAGTTCCGATGTGCTGATCATTGCAAAAAAAGTTTCGGGATGAGACATCATGAAAAAACGCATCATCATACTTTGTGTCTATCCGCAAGACAGGGTTCCTGGGTTGCGGTTTCGCATTGAACAATACCTCCCTGTACTTGAACAGGCAGGGTTTGAGATTACTTTCTCCAGCCTCTTTTCCACCTGGGAGTATGCGCGGTTTACAGCTAAAGGAAATACGGTACTAAAAGCATGGCTGGTGCTGAAAGGATTTTTTCGAAGATTGTTTCAGTGCATCACCATCGGCAAGTACGATGTGGGTTTTATCTACCGTGAAGTGTTTGTGGCAGGGCCTGCATGGTTCGAGAAATTCATAACCAAACGCATTCCATGTGTTTATGATTTTGATGATGCCATCTGGTTGCAAAACGTATCAGTGGAAAACCGCAAGTTTGCTTTCCTGAAAAATACCGGAAAAATTTCAACCATCATTTCGCGGTGCAAAACGGTGGTAGCGGGAAATGAATTTCTTGCAAAATATGCCCTGCAGTTCAATCACAACGTACACATTATTCCAACCACAATTGACACGCAGAAATACCACTGCACAAAAAGGAAGACGGATGAGCGGGTGTGCATCGGATGGAGCGGAAGTGCGGACACTATCCGGTTTTTCAAACTTGCACTACCCGCCCTGGTGAAAGTGCAACAGCGATTTGGCCAAGGGGTCTATTTCAAAATAATTGGTGACAAAAATTATTACTGCGCTGAGTTGCAAACGAAGGCCATCGCCTGGAATGCTGTTGCCGAAGTAAGCGACCTCTGCGAAATTGATATCGGCATTATGCCATTGCTGAACGATGACTGGGCACGAGGCAAGTGCGCACTGAAGGGATTGCAATACATGAGCCTCGGTATTGCCACAGTGATGGCACCTGCGGGAGTGAATAGTGAAATAATTACTGACGGTGTAAACGGATTTCTGACATCAACCGATGATGAATGGGTGGAGAAAATTTCTTTGTTGGTAACAAATGCTTCTTTGAGGAAACAACTGGGAGATAAAGGAAAACAAACGGTGATTGAACACTACTCAGTGCTAGCGAATAAAGAAAAGTGGGTGGCGGCTTTTCGCAGGGATGAGATCATCGAGTCATAGCTTCGTTTGCCATAAGTGCTTCTCTGGCCAGATCATCTAACTTGCCACGGTAGTCCTGCACTTTGAAGTAAGCCTCTAACATGTGTTGCAGGCGTAGTGTATCGGTTGATGTTGTGCGAATGTTGAGGACATCCTGCAACAACAGCGTGGCCTCATGAATGTCTCTGGTATCAATTTTTTCGCAGTCTTTTGAAAAACGCGCATGAGGAACCGCTTTAAGCAGCGGAGCGCCATCGCGCTTGTGGTAGCGGTTGAGTGTGCCGATGAATTCGATGATGGCTTCGTGACGGATTTGGTCTTCTGTTTTCATGATAATGAATTTTAGGTTTGTTTTTTTTTGACTGTTGTAAATGTAAGGGGCAGTACCCATGTACGGGCGCAAATCATCCATTTACTCCGTGGGCCAGCAACTACACGTAACCCGCAGCGAATGGCGCTGGAAACACAACCCGCTACAAAGGTTGGTGAACCGCGTGGCCAAAAAAACGGGACACCGTTTTACTACCTACAACGTGCTGGGCCGCGGTGGGTGGATAGTGAAGAGGGAGGAGTAGGGTATAAACTCCTAACCAATCCATTCATTTTCAAAAAGTCGCAACCAGAAATAGCAATTGAGAATAAGACCAATCGAGATCGCAAGTATTAGTTTGCCTTGTTTGAATCGTGATTCTGTATTAATGAGAAAGAAGCAAAGCAGAAATAGTATTCCACCAACAATTGAGTAATGAAAAAATGCCTTAACATGAAGGTAGCTACCCATGAACAGGCTGAATGGCAAGTAAGACATGAGCACAATTGCAAATTGCTTGAACTTCAGCCGTGAAAGCTCTTGCAGAAAAAAGTAGAGTAGCGGAACACAAAAGATAAATCGGTTCAATGAGAACAAAGAACCACCGCGGGTAAAAAGAATGAATATTCCTGTAACGGCCAGATAGGTGAGAGAAAACAGAACCATCTGTTTTTCTTTGCCCTCGCCTCCAAAGCCATGCTTCAATCTTGAAATAATAAAACCAACAGATACAAGAGAAATCCATAGCGCTATCGAATCAAGGGCAACAACTGAAAAAGATGACCAAGAAGAAAGAGGTAAAAAGGGAAATCTGAATTCATTCCCCCAATCTCGCTGTGCATCAAAAAAAGCAAACCACTCTCCAGTATCCAGAGAATGGATAAAAAAAACGGTCCCTAAACCAATCAATACCGATGCCACCAAGACAGGAATTCGTTTAATGGCATTTGACTCCTTATTATGTGTGAAAAATTCTGCAGCAATAATTGCAGGTATGAGGATGAATGCGGTTGGTCGAACTAATGAAGCGGCAAAGAGTCCAAAGCATTCTAACCAAAGAAGCCTTTTGTATTTTCCCACAATGACTAAAGTAAGAGACAAAAAAAACAGTGATTCAGTATATGGAATAAAGAAAAATAGCGATGATGGTAGTAAAATCATCAATAAGAGAATATCAGATCGAAATGGATGAAGAACTCTAACCAAGCAGAGCAAACTGATAAAATAACAGAGTATGTTGAAGAAAGAAATTCCTAAAGAAGAGAATTGCAACACTCTCCAAACGAATGGTAAGGCAGGAAAGAAGGCTACTCTGAAATCATGATAACCGTTATCTCGAATATGCCTATAATGAGCTGCATCAAAATAGTTGTCAAGTAAACTAACTAAGGAAGTCAAAGATTGGTTTGATAGTAGAAATGCGATTACCGCAGACAAAAAGATCAAAGTGAACCCGAGAAAGACTGTTTTGGCGGCTGAAAGCATTTTCAGTTTGTCAGAAATTTCTTTCGAATCATCAACCGTCCATTTGAGGCATACACCTCGATGTAAACTCCTTGATTTATTGGTGTTGAATTTTCCACACGTTGACCCAAGAGCGTGTACAATCCTTTACATTGAAATTCTGAGGCATGCGGATCCAATTCATTTATTGCTACAGAAAAACAATCCAAATAATCCAAATCAAGAGGATATTCTTGAGTGATTGTAGTTGAAGGAAGTTGGACTAGGTAAAGGTCAAACAAACCTGATTCGCTATAGCTGGTTGAGTTACCCAGCAAGAACAAACTACCATCATCTCCTAAAAGTAAATTGAGTCCATTCTCCAGAAAGACACCCCCGAAAGTGGGGCCCATTTGCCACACCCCATTAAGACCACGCCTTTGAATAAGAAACCCAGTTTCACCGGCCCCCCACTCATCTGTGGTTCCACCGGAAAAATATCCATCCTCAAAACCGATTACTGTGCTTGGACTTAAAAGCCCGTTCACTGATTCGAAATGACTCCACACAAGTGCATAGTCTTCGGTGTATTTGTTGAGATAAAAATTATCTTTATTGATAAGACCATCTCTCCAAATTCCTGTTATTACATAATTGGTATCAGAAATCAACACATCTTTAAGCAATGTTTCATAGTCTGATTCGACATTGTTTTCCCATATTATAGAACCATCGATATTCAACTTGGTCAGTTTAGCATGAGAACCATCATTAATTATCTCATTCCCCCCGCACACCACCCTCCCATCTTCCGTCACCTCCACATCCACAAACTCGTCCTCCCCTAATCCACCATAAACCCATTCATCAACCATGTTTCCAAAGGCATCAATATGAAAAAGCCAGCCATCGCTGCTGCCTGCTCCCTGGCTATAGGTTTTGCCGCAAAGCAGAAAACCGCTTGTGGGGTGTGCAATTATTTTGTAGACAAAATCCCAGTCGGTGCCGCCATAAGTGTGCTGCCATATTATTTCACCATTAGCATCCACGCGATAGACTAGCGCATCGTAAGCACCGTTTCCAAAACTGTTGGTGTAACCACATATATAAAAGGTACCGAACGCATCTTCCACTATGGAGTAGCCCCACTCCACTTCCACTCCACCAAGGTTTTTGCTCCAAACACAATTGAGGTCATCATCAAGGCGCAGTAAATAGAAATCAGTATTGTTCAGTTGGTCGCTGCCTGTGGTACCAATCACTATGTAACCATAGTCGCTGCATTCAATAATCTGCCGACCTTCTTCATAGTAAGGGCCACCGTAAGTGCGCACTATGGCCTCATCTTGTGCAATTACCCCACTCGGAGACGCGGAGACGTAGAGAATCAATATAAACAAACGAAAAAAATATCGAATAACGAACTTCGAATATCGAATATCGAAGGAATGACCCGAATACTGAAATGATTTCATTGTAACTTGTTTTTTCTGGCTTTTGCCGTTTGAAGGCTCTTCACAAAAATCCTAATAAGTTCGGTACACTCATTTAACAAGATTGTGGTTCTTTCAATTGACAGGTATTGCTTCTTTGAAAGAATACGGAGGCAATTCCGGGATTCACGAAGTTCTTTCAAGCAAATCTTCATTTTGTGAATGAAGTCATCAATGGACTCAGCCGCCTGTGCCTCTGCATAATTAAGCGCTGGGGAAGTACCTGATCGGAGCAGTTGGCCACCCAAATGGTTTGCGCCCTTAGCACTGGGCAGTTCTTCGACATAGTCAATGATCAATGCTGCAAAGTCAATCAACCTTTCATCAAGATCGTACTTCTTCGAAGTGATTTCTGACACTTCGATATTCGATATTCGATATTCGTTATTCGACATTAGATATTCTTCAGAATTCATTTATCGCCTGCCTCAATTTACAAAGTCGTTCCAGCATTCCCTCCAGCAATTCGAGTCGCAGCATATTCGCTCCATCGCTTTTAGCAACTGATGGGTTCGGATGTGTTTCAATAAAAAGTCCATCGGCACCGGCAGCTATTGCACATCGCGCCATAGTTTCAATCAGCTCTGGTTGCCCTCCTGTTACACCGCTGGGTTGGTTGGGTTGCTGCAATGAATGTGTGCAATCCATTATTACAGGTGCAAATTTTTTCATGGCAACAATTCCGCGGAAGTCCACCACCAAATCCTGATAGCCGAAAGTGGTTCCGCGTTCCGTAAGCCACACATTGTTGTTCCCGTTTTCTTTCACTTTGTTTACTGCAAACTGCATGGCTTCGGGCGACAGAAATTGTCCCTTCTTAATGTTTACATGTTTGCCTGTCAAGGCGGCTGCTTCCAGCAAATCTGTCTGGCGGCATAGAAATGCCGGTATCTGCAACACATCTACATACTGCGCAGCTAGTGTTGCTTCCTGCGCAGAGTGAACATCGGTCGTGACCGGAATTTTCAACTCGCTGCGAACTCTTGCAAGAAGTTCCAATGCCTTTAAATCACCAATCCCTGTAAACGAATCGCCACGTGAGCGATTGGCTTTGCGGTATGATGCTTTGAAGATGTAAGGAATCTGCAAACGGTCAGTTATGGCTTTCACCTTTTGTGCAACATCAAAAACCAGCTCTTCACTTTCCACCACGCAAGGGCCTGCAATGAGGAAGAAGTTTCCGCAAGAAAGGTGTTGTATTTGGGGTAGGTTATTAATCATGTTTTGTAGAGTTCCCAAAATGCTGAATGATAGTTACAAATCCGCTCGCGCCTCTGCTGTGCTTTGATAAGATGCCAGGGAAATTCTCTGTCCCGATGCGCATGTAAAAATTCCTGTTGGTTTTGAATTGATAATCCCACCCAATCCGGAAACCACCATAACCCCCCGTTGCAATACGAAAGGTGAAGTAATGATGGGGGCTGGGCACCACAGTAAATGCTCCATATACCATTGGCAGCGCAACAAGGTTGGGCTGTATTTCCATTCCGAATTCCCCGAAGTTGCGCCTGCCGATTTTTCCAAGCACACGCACATTGTATGCAGCAGGTAAACCGGTGATGAAGTTGCCGCGCTTCACAGTGTATTCAATGGTATCTTCCAGTTGCGGCAGGCCAAGTGTATCGGTGGTGAGTTCAAACAGATCATCCACTTCAAATCCTGTCCACACGGTAGAAGAATCAAATTGAAAACGCTCGAAGTTCGGATTCCATTGAATGAAACCAGCGTTGCGAACGCCAAGTGTAATCATCCCGAGGTTCACAGAGAAATCCAATGCGGCACCTTGGCCGTCACCCACAGCAAAACCTGCTTGAGATGTATCGCTTCTCCAATACTCGCCCTGGTATAAAAGACTCAAGGTGTCGCCCAATGGAGAAGTATAGAACTCCCCGTCATTGATAAGAAGGCGATCAAAACTTTGACCATTGACATAAGAAAGCGTGACTTCGCTCATCGTTCTTTTATCAAACATCCCCACCCCGAATTTCTGGAAAGCCTGTGTCTGGAAAAAAGACCCTACAGCAGCAGTTCTTCCCCGAAACATTTCATTTCCCTGAAAGATGAGGTCGAAAGCATTGTGAGTGAAAAGCAATTGTGCATCGTAGTTACTCGATGCCTTAAAGTGCATACCAATGTGTGATTTGCCAAAGAGACTATCGGCAAAACTGTAGATGGAAAGACCGCCCACGGCAGAAGCACCGGCACCATTTCGAAAGTCCAGCCTCTGGCTGATGTTATCTATATGCGTAGCTGAAATGTTTCCGCCAAAAGCCAGTTTGTCGAGGAAGGCAAGATCCAGATGCCGCGATTGCAGCATCACACTTGCATCCATCCTTATCATGATAGATGATGCCTGCCACCCGGTATCCGGATCAAGAAGCCAAAGGGAAGGCGTTTGCGAATTGGCCTTTGCGAAGATGAAAACAAGAAGTGCGAGTGCGGAAAGTTTTTTCATATTCAATCAATACTCACCTTCGTTTCTGCTTCAGCACGAACCGAGAAGTCCATGAAATAATGTTCGTAAAGCTTGGCGAATTCTTCAAAAGAATTGGTGTTTAAAACTACTTTAAGAGCAATGCGATGTTGCGTGTCAAAATCATCCAGCATGTCTTGCGAAACTTCAACTTCAATCGGTGTGGTTTGTTCAATCACCTCACCAGCCACAGCGGTCTCAACGGCTGCGGCAATGGTTTGCTCATCAATCAAAACATGGGTTTGGTTTCCGGCCAGATCAATCACGCTTGCATCCAACCGTGCGCTGAAAGGAAATCCATTGGTGACGGTGATGAAGAGTTTTCCATCGGCAGTCAGTTCAACATCGGATGTTATTTCAAGCGTATCGCGAAGGGTCATTTCTTCCAGCCCGACACACAGGGGAATATCCAAACGCATCACTGCACTTAATGCCTGGGCGGTGTAGATGAAATCATTTCCATCAGTGACATCGCCAAGCGGATTCACGATCACATCACCTGTGATCACCAACTCATCAGGAAGATTTTCGAGGAAGAAATCAATGTTTGAGTTTGAATTGTCAATCTCAATTTCGTTAAACGTAGGCTCTACTGATGAAGCATCGGCATGACTTATCGAGTTGTCCGATGCTCTTGTCACATTTATGGATTGCAACAATTCGATATTGTTTAGCAACACGTAATCTCCTGTCGAATTGTTTACAGAACGAATCAATCCAAAATCAATCTGTGCATCGGAACCCACGTAATTCTGCACAGCAAAATCGAGCGACACCTGGTCAAGATTCAACGCTCCTTCTGGAAAGGAAATATCTCCAGCAAAGTCCACCACTTCGTTCAATTCATATTCATGTTGTCCAAAGTAACCGCGCGCATAAGCAACTTTCGGATCCACAAAATGAATTTCGATAATCACTTCATCACCACTGGAAACAATTGCAGGCTGAGGTACATCAGGATCAACCTTTACCTCCAGCTCTGAATAAATTTTGTTGCTCTGAGTGCCTGTTTCGCCCGTGAGGTCAATGTGATATCCAGTAAGATCAATGACACCGCTTTCTTCATAAGGAACAAACTGGTTGCCGGGAAGGGTGTGCACATCAATGGTGGTAGGCACACCGTTTAGAGTAACACCTGGCAAATAATAAATGCATTGAAGATGTCCGTTCACGTAGCTCTTGAAATTGTATTCGAGCCATCCGCTTTTTGCAATCACTTCTTTGAGCTCCACATCGTTTACTGCAAGTGTCGTGTTTTCATTTTGGCTTATCAACTGTTGGCCGGGTGGTAACGAAATGTTGTTGCCAATAGGCGGCACTTCAAATATTTTCTGGATCAATGTGTCGGGTATTGCCACTAGTGAGTCAAGGTTGAAGTCGGTAAGGTTTTCTTCCAGCAACAAATGCCACAATCCGTTTTCATCGGCACTCAACAAGGAATCGGGAACCAGGTCGGAAAGCGTTATGCGCCCGTGTGCAACAGGCATGGCCACGTCCACCGACCAGGTGGTAGGTTGATCACGCTTGCAGGATGCCAGTGCGATTGAGGTCAGCAGTAAGATGATTTTTGATTTCACAGTGTGTGCGAAAATAGACTCACCCCGAAGCACCGGGGCAAAGGCTTCTGTAAAAGCGGATACTTATTTATGCATGAGGTTGTTTGAGAATCATGCAAACAATTGAAGAGGTGTACAAGCGAACATTCGAGCATTAGCTTGGAAGTTGATTGCCCTTTCCGCAGGATGCCCACGGGACAGTGCGAGTTGGCATTTGAGGGCCTCGACCTACAGATTAGAAATTAATTTGTGGCCACGATTCTAATCGGGATGACCGACAGATTGAAATCTTCCCGATCAATATCGGGATGAGCTACGGGGTCAGTTTAAATGAAAAAGATTCAGCCAAAGGTCTGAATCTTTTTTGATGTCGGGGTGGCAGGATTCGAACCTACGACCTTCCCGATCGGGACGCGATACCGTCAGGTATTCATTGGGTCAATGAATTTCTCTTTCAGATAGATGCTGCTTTTGTAAGACTTGAGTTGAAGTTCGAAAGCCACAGCCTCTTGCCTTGTCGCAAATTCTTTTGTAAAAACTACTATGAATGGTCTTTTGCTTTTGGTGGAAAGGCTTCGACCTTCATTGTGTCTTTTCAAACGATCGTTAAGATTCGCACTATGTCCTACATAATAGGACCGATCCTTTTCCGATTGAATGATGTAAGTGATGAACATTGGATATGTGAGCGCCCGATTCCAATCGTATAACCTACCGACTAGATATGTGTTACTCTGCCCCGATCCCGAATCTAATCGGGATGACCGAAGGATTGAAATCTGTTGCTCTGAGGACCTGATCCCGATTCTAATCGGGATGACCGAAGGATTGAAATCTGTTGCTCTGTGGCCCCGACAGGATTCGAACCTGTGACCGACAGATTAGAAATCTGTTGCTCTATCCAACTGAGCTACGGGGTCAGTTTAAATGAAAAAGATTCAGCCAAAGGTCTGAATCTTTTTTGATGTCGGGGTGGCAGGATTCGAACCTACGACCTCCTGCTCCCAAAGCAGGCGCGATACCGGGCTACGCTACACCCCGAAAATTATTTCCTCCTGTTCACTTGCAATACCGGGCGGAGTCTATCCCGATTTTACTTCGGGGCTACACCCCGAAAATATTTTTAACCGTTGCGGAGAGGGGGGGATTCGAACCCCCGGTAAAGGTTACCCCCTACGACAGTTTAGCAAACTGTTGGTTTCAGCCACTCACCCACCTCTCCGGTTGCTGAAATTTTTTGGGTCGGCAAATGTAACCTGTTCTCATTCCCATTGCAGAAGGATTTTTTTTAGGATTTATCTCACCACCCACTCATCACAGAACAACCATGAAGGCTCGCCTGCAGCATCGTGCCAGGCGGGACACGGTCCATTGTTGACAGCTACCATTTTGAGGAAGCGCGCTTCAACGGTTTCAAAAGACGCTGAGTAAGGCATGATGGCTTGTTCAGTATGCCTCTCTTCAATTGGTGCGTTCACCATTGCAATTGATGTCCAGGTCTTGCCATCATCACTCACAAAAAACTCAACTTTAGAAGGACGAAAAATCCATGCGTTGCCGTAATGATACCAATTGGTGGAAACTGACGAAATGGGTTGCTGCAATCCAAAATCAATCACAGCCTCCATGTCTCTTCCCTGCAATGCCTGCCAGTTTCCGTCACGAAAATTCAACGAGCCGAGTCTTCCATCCACCAAAGCGAAGTTGCCCCCACCAGTATAGTTTGGGCTAGGCTCATAAGACAATTTCAAATTTTTAGCCGCACCTGCATGTGCCCAAAATTGTGCATTCACAATTTCTTCTTCATGCAATTTTCCATTCCATTCAGGCGTAATTTTTACTTCGCTCAAACCCACCATATCGAAAGGTGTTTCGTATTTCATGGCTTTACTCCACGGGTGCGGAATTTCCATGTCATTCTGGATTACCTCAGGAAATGGCAACAAGCGTGTTTGATAAGTAAAACTCAAACCGGGAATTTCAGATTTGAGTTCGAGCCTGATTTTTTGATCGTCTGTCACATGGGCGTTGATCTCAACCGGAACCGAAGGGAAACCATAATTCACTTTCATTGCATCGAGAATTTCATAGTGCGTTTCGATGCGAGAATAAAATTCATGGTAGTCTCTTTTTTCGGGGTAGCTCCACAACACTTCGCTTAACGCAAGCATTCTCGGAAAAATTTTTCCATCCACTTTTTCCTGTGGGGCATGTTCAGTCCACATATTGCACTCGGCCCCCATGATGTAAGCGGCAGAATGCATATCAAGTCCCGCAGGTATCGGGTCGAACAAATACACTTTTTCCAGATCAATGGATTGCAGTCCGTAGTCGAAATAACAATGGCTTGTAGGAGACATCACTACCTGGTGTTTTGCTGTCACTGCATGCACGCCACCTTCCATTCCGCGCCAACTTTGAATGGCAGCACTCGAGGGAATTCCACCTTCAAGAATTTCATCCCAGCCAATAATTTTTTTTCCTTTTGTTTCAAGAAATTTTGCAATTCGTTCAATGAAATAAGTCTGTAATTCTGCTTCTGATGCTAAGGATTCATCTTTCATCCGTTGCTGGCATTTGTCACATTGCTGCCAACGGTAATGGGGAGCTTCATCACCACCTATGTGGATATAAGTGGAAGGAAAGAGTTCGCAGACTTCAGCGAGCACATCTTCCAGGAATCGAAAAGTTTCATCGTTGCCCGCGCAATAAATGTCTTTAAACACTCCCCATTCATTTTCAACTTTAATTTTTTCGCCCGTGCAACTGAGCGAAGGATAGGATGCAATGGCGGCAGAGGAATGCCCCGGCAATTCTATTTCAGGAATCACAGTGATGTGCCTTGCTTTTGCATAAGCAACGATCCCTCTAATGTCTTCTTTGGAATAAAATCCACCGTAGCGGGTTCCGTCCTTTTCAGTGCGCCACGCCCCCACTTCGGTGAGCAGTGGGTATTTATCAATCTGGATTCGCCAGCCCTGATCTTCGGTAAGGTGCCAGTGCAGCACATTCATTTTATAGAACGCAAGAAGATCAATGTATCGCTTAACAAAATCAACAGACATAAAATGACGGCAGCAATCCAGCAACATTCCGCGATGACTGAATCGAGGTTCATCGCGTATCTGCATGCACTCCATATTGAGTGGCAACTGCAACTTCTGTTTTTCCGTAGCTCGAGGAAACAATTGACGCAGCGTTTGTGTAGCTTGAAAAACTCCATGCGGTTCGTTGGCATTGATGACCACTGCCCGCGGATTGATAATTAGCTGGTAGTCTTCTCCCGCATCGCGAAGGGTGTTGGTGTCCCTGTTTCTTAGTGGACTCTGGCTAACAATTTGTTTTGACTTTTCATGATCCATATCGGCACCGCAACTGAAAATTATCATGTTTTGGGCAGGCATGGTCGCACCATCCGTTGGTTCGCATTTATAGCTTTCTGAGGTGGCTGTGTTGAGCCATTCCACAAAAAGACTGACTTCGTTTGCACAATATTCACTATAAAAAATCCGTGTGTCTTTGTTAAATGAAAAAGAGCCTTCCATAGTTGCCCAGCTTGTGGGAAATGGAATGAGTGCAGGTTTGACCTGTGACAGCGCAGCCAGCTGCGTGGCGATATTCAGTGCAATGATTGAAATTAAAATTCGCATAAGTGATTATTGAAATTCTTGTTTTATTGCGTCCACCGGATTTTCATCCTGAAGTGGAAGGAAGGTTGTGAACGCACCTAGATAGGAATAATTGGCCTGTGGCAATCGAACGGTGTAAACCGAACACACGTAGTAGTTCTTCCTCACTACAAATTTTTCTATCCATTGTGAGGCATACTGCACGGCCTCGCCTGTTGCAATTCCGATTAAGGGGCTGCCCGAAATTTCAGGTAGTTCCCTTTTTATTTGATCCTCCACCATCAACTTAAAGGCTTCCTTGTCCGGGTTAGTGATGCACGCGATAACCAGGAAGATGAGTAGGAGAATGAGTGAGAATTTTAGAATTGCACGAATCATTTTTTAGAAATAAAAAAGGTAAGAAGGACAAAAGGCAAAAGTCAAAAAGTAAATCCCGATATCTATCGGGAGAGAAAGGCTAATATCTCCATCTACTTTCTTTGATTTATGATTTCAAAAGTAGCCACCGCCATAAGTGCAGCAGTTTCAGTTCGCAATCTTGCATTGCCCAAGCTGGCGGATTGGAAACCATTTTTTACAGCAAGTTCGATTTCCTTTTTTGAAAAGTCGCCTTCCGGACCTATACAGACGAGCACATTGTTGCCAGAGACAATTGATGATTTCAATAGAGGCCGTGTGTAATTGGGGTTGCAGTGGGCAATAGACTTCATTCCGGTAAAATCTTCGTTGATGAAATCTTCGAACTTTTTTGCACCTGAAATTTCAGGGAGAAAAAAACGGGTACTCTGCTTCATCGCTGATATCGCAATTCGTTCGAGGCGATCCAACTTTACCAGTATTTTTTCTGAATGTTCACATTGAAGTAAAGTGATCTTTCCTACCCCGATTTCTACTGCTTTCTCGACAAACCATTCTAGTCGTTCGCGGTTTTTTGTTGGGGCAACGGCAAGATGAAGATTGAATGGAGTTGGAGGATAAGCTTCCACACTTTCAATCCGGGCCAGGCAATCTCTTCCATTGATTTGCAGTGTGCCGTGGAAAAGATTTCCTCTTCCATCGGTTATGTGAATGGATTCTCCTATCCTAATGCGAAGAACTTTTACAGCATGTTTTGCTTCATCGACATCGAGAAGAATACTGTCGCCAACGGAAAGTTTGTTTTTAAAGAACAATTGCATCGCGCGGCAAAGGAGGGAAAATTTTCTTCCAAACAAAAACCCGCCACGAAATTTTTCATGACGGGTTTTGTAAAAAGCGAGATTTTAGTTTTTGAATTTAAGAAAGTCAGGTTCCAAATACCGAGAGGAATACTAGCAAGTCCGATGTGTTTGTTACACCATCATTGGTGAGGTCAGTATCACAACTCACATTGCATCCCATTTCTGAAAGCAGAATAAGAAGATCAGATGTGTTTACGGCTCCATCATCAGTGTAGTCGCCTGGCTCGGGTGGGTAGGTGCAAGTGCCTGCATCAATGCTTGCCCAGTTTTCAAAGTTCTCGGCTGTGGGGTCGGTGCATCCAAAGATAAGAGCACCATTGGTGGTGAAGAAACTGTAGAGCTGCGTGGAAGTCCCGGTAAGAGTCCCAATACCGGTAACGGGGCTAAGTTGCCACTGCATCTCACCAACAGTTGGTGTTAGTATGATGGTGAAATAGCTGGGGTAAAGGCAAACATTTACTGTCTGTCCTTCTAACAACTGAGCGCTGGCTGTTACCTGCTCCTGAGTGTAATTGTCAATGAAGTAGTAGAGCATGGCTTCTGCTATTCCATCACCATCATTGGTCGAACTGAGTGTGATGCTTGGAAATGCGCATGAGCCATCATCGGTGATAGCAGTAGCATCGTAGTTGCAGGCCAGTGGATCGGTGCAGCCAGGACTAGATCCTCCACTTAAACACACATCATAAGTGATTCCGCTACCAACGCCTGATGCAATGGTATTCCCATAAGGATCTAATAAGTACCATTCAGTGTTATCCGTGATATCCCACACCTGCAACCCTGAATAACAACCACTGGGAACGCATAAGTATAATTCAGTCTCACCATATGCTTCATAAACACATTCGCCCGCCACATAGAAGCCGTTCTCATCATATAAATCGAAACAGATTTCTTCGTAGTCATCATCAGGATCGTTGAAAGTAACCTGGAAATGCGCACCTGGTCCATTGCAACATGGGTCGCCAAATACACAAGAATCATCATTGCAAGTGGCATCAGGATCGTAGTTGCATGCGTAGGCGTCATTGCAGCCATAAGTGTTACCGCCCCCAATAGTTAAACTCACAGGATCGGGGATGTCACTGCCTGTGGCAACAATATTTCCATCTACCCGAATGGTGTAGGTGAAACTGTATGGAGGTCCATAATCATAAAAAAAAATTTCCCAAACGCCAGGTGGAATAACATGTTGGTGAATGGTATGGCCACCATCTACCCAGCTAGATCCATAACCCGCGTTGGAACCAGAACATGGGCTGTTGATTGTATAACCCACGTCTATTTTGCCATTTATGCCATCGCATATCTCTATGGTTACAAATGAATTCTCCTGATCATAGTTGCAAAATTCTCCGGAGCTCAGGCAGGCTTCAGGCAGGTAGTTGACAGCATTGGGATCGGTACACCCACCATATCCGCCAACCGAAAAACTATATGAATCCCCAGAGAATGGGCCATTATGATAAAACTGGGAAGTGCCATTTGTATCCACCCCTCTTACATTGATGATATAGTAATCATCCGGATCGTTGGCGCCATTAAAAGTGTAGCAACCATCTGGCAAGGACAATTCGAAGGCATAAAACGTGGAATTGTTGTACGAAGTGATGATGTTTTGGTAAATGATGAAGTTGCTTTCATTGCGAACTTCAACTGTCATCCCCAGCGAATGATAACACAGGAAGTGGACAAGGTTTTGATCGCATTGAGCAATGGATGAATTGCCAAAAGCAATAGCCCCGGCAACAATGAGTAGAAGTTTTTTCATTTGGTTTTGTAGTGTTTTTGGTTAATGCGACAAATGTCCGCTAAAATGGCTTAGGCAAACACCCCCATTTTTGGGGATGGTCGAGTTTTACAACTAGTAGAACAGAGTTGCCCTAAATCACGAAACCACAATGGAAGTTAAACAAGGCCTTCCTTCAGGGTTTTGGCAACGGCCTCGGTCATGGTTTGAACATGAAGCTTCACATAAATGTTTTTGATGTGAGAGCGCACCGTTTCGTAACCAATGTCCAACCGGTCGGCAATCATCTTATAGGATAGTCCGTCCACCAATAAACAGAGCACGTCTTTTTCGCGTGGGGAAAGTTTGTAGTCTGCTTTTTCCGGAAGCTGGTCATGCTGGAAATGTTGCATCACCTTGCGGGCAACAGAGGGCGACATGGGGGCACCACCGTCTTTCACTTCCATAAGTGCTTCGATAAGTTTTTCTGGTGGAGTGCTTTTCAGTAAATACCCAACCGCACCTTTTCGAAGGGATTGAAACACGCGGTCGCTGTCATCGAAAACAGTGAGCATGATAATGGGCAAATCGTGAAACGCAACATGAACTTCGCCCACTGCTTCTATTCCGTTTTTCGCAGGCATGTCAATATCCATCAAGACTACATCGGGTTTTAAAACCGAAACAAGTTCAACTGCATTGCTGGCATCCTCAAACGCTCCGCATAATTTGAAACGGCTATCAGCCACCAACATAAGCGAAAGTGAATCGCGGATGTGGCGATTATCATCAAAGAGCATTACTCCAATTGGCATGGGGGCAAAGGTTGAAAGAATGTTGGGTTGGATGGAATCCCCATTTAGGGGGAAGGATTCGGGAGGATCAAATTAAGAGGAAGTGGGAGGCGAAAGGAGTTTGGGGAAGAATTGTTTAATAGGGAGAAGAGTTGCACAATCATCAGAAGGAAAGCACGTGAAAGATGGCACCTGCCGCGAAGCCCTGCGCTTGATGTAATTCGGCATCACCCTTACCGCAAATCTTTGAAAACAGAAAAATAAATTAACCATGAAAACATTTCTCATACCCGCCCTTCACATCAACTCATCACCGTGGTGTGGTAAAATCTGAAAACCCTTCATGGTTAAACATGGAGGGTTTTCGTTTTTCAACCTTTCCTATTTCGGTGTGCGTGTTAGTTCTGCTTAAGGTCAATAAAGCTGCGTATATCGAAACTTCGTGGAACTGCAACTATTTCCGCGCTACTCTTGTAAGAGTTACCATCTCAGCTTAAACGTTTCATCTTACCATTTTATCATGAAAAGCATACTAATCAGTTGTGCATTCCTGCTTATAGCAGTAAACATTTACGCCCAACCTGCCATCTTTTACCACGACAGCAAATACGGATACGCTGATGAATCCGGCACGCCCATCAGCGCAGTTCTTTATGATGCAGGCTCTGAATTTTCAGAAGATCGTGCGCTCGTGGTGCTCAACGGCAAATGTGGGTTCATCAACACAGCAGGTAAGGAAATCATTCCATTGATGTACGATGATGCCGGGCAGTTTTCCGATGGACTTGCGCGGGTATGCATCAATGGGAAACATGGCTACATCAACAAAAAAGGAAAAGAAGTGATTGCACTGCAATACGACCTCGCAGATGATTTTCATGACGGGATTGCCTGGGCGAAACAAGGTGAGGATTATCTCTACATCAGCAAAGAAGATGATGTAATATTTCCTCCCAGGGTTGAACATTTTGGTGAGTTCGGCAGTGGTCTTGCGGCAGTGGAGGTAAACGGGAAATGGGGATTTATTGATGATTACGGCAAGATGGCCATTTCACCGCAGTTTGATGCAGCAGGAAAATTCAGTTGTGGTCAATGCATCATCCAGCTAGGGGAACAACGTTTGGTGATTGATACATCAGGCAAAGTGCTGCGCCCTATCCAGGATCCACTGAGTTCTTGCGAATTAGAAAAAGTCCGCTAAGTCAATCCGATCCGACAATCCGGGTTCTGAAACAGGACCGGCCTTAACATGGCACCTGCAAAATCCTGTTTTGCACCATCTATTAGTCGCTTCCAGGACTAAAAACCCCTTTGACTATTTGCTCTTTGCAAGGGGCGATGGGCATCACTACATCATCACTTCGACCTTTGTTCCATTGCCCAAGTCAGACGTCAAACTGAACCTGGCCCCCATCTCCCCTGCCCTCGCCTTCATGTTCTTCAGCCCGTTGCCTTTTCCCATTCTTTTTTCCACATCGAAACCTTTGCCGTTGTCGCTTATTTTCATGTAAAGCCGCGTGACAACCCTAAGGGTTCGAGACCTGTCGGGAGTTTCACGCGCGAGCACCACTTCAATTGTATTGCAACCGGAGTACTTCAAACTGTTGTAAAGCGATTCTTTAAAAATAAGGAAGAGGTTTTTTCTTTCCGTCATTGAAAGTTTTAGTGAGTTCAGCTTTTCATCCGCTTCGAAAATCAGTTTAATGTTATTGGCTGAAGCAATATCGGCAGCGTGGCTTTTCATGCGCTCCATCACATTGTCGAACGAGTCGTTGGCGGGATTAACGGCCCACACTATGTCGTGCATGTTTTCAATCATCTCGCGGCTGGTGCTGCCTATTTTCTCTAACACGATTTTCCCGGTATCCAAATTGTTTTCATCCAAACTCTTTTTCGCGGTTGCACTGAAATAAGAAATACTCCCCAGCGCGCTGCCTACATCATCGTGCAGGTCGCGCGCTATTTTATTGCGTACTGTTTCGAGTTTCATCTTTTGCAGGTAGCGGTAGCGAAGTATGGCGGCAACAATGGCAGCCACAATCAACATAATCAGCGCAACGAACCACCACCGCATATAGAACGGTGCGCGAATGGAGAAATGAAAAGTAGCCTCGTTGGCATCAGCCACTCCGCTACTGTTGATGGCGCGTACTCTAAAAGTGTATTCACCGAAAGGAAGTTTATTATAGCGCACAAAGTTGAGCGTGCTGTTGTTGTTCCATTGCTCATCCAATCCATCCAGCATATAAGTAAAGGTGCAATTCTCCGCATTGTTGAAACACAATGAGGTGAAATGAAACGTCAGGAAATTTTGTTCAGATGGCAGCACAACATTTTTTGCAAGCAACAATGAATCGGCAAAGGCACTCATCACTTCAAGGTGGGTGATTTTTGTTGAGGGCAATTCATTGTTGCTTATGGTTTGCGATGGATTGAACTGGAGATAGAATCCATTTCCACCGACATAAACCTTTCCTTCGCTATCTGCCAGTATTGCACTGCTGAGACCTGCTGCGGGTATTCCGTCTTTTTCATCGTAGTGTTTCCATTCTTCGTTTGCCGTGTTGTACGAATAAAGCCCGCCACCGGCATTCATCCAAAGCCGCCCCTCACCATCTTGGGTAAGAGATTTTATGGAGAGTGGTGAGTTTTTTATCGGAGAGAACCATAACGAGTCCTTTTGAGATTCGAAAAGCAACAGCCCACTCCCTTGTGTAGCCACCCAATAGGTTCCGGTACTTTTTTCAATCATTGCGGTGGCATCGGGCGAGATACCGGGCTGTAAAAAACTTTCGGTTTGAATGGTGAAGGGTATAATGCTATCCACCGGTGGTGTCCACGGATTGGTGGGCCAGGTGCGGTCGAAGTGCTCGTGAGACTTGTACCTGGAAACACCGGCCACCGAGCCTACAATCCAAAGCACCGAGTCGGAATCAACCAGGAAATTCTTCACGAGGTTTTCAACTTTTTCACCCGCCTTCACAAATCCCATGGCCCATTCATTCGCTTCCATGTCCGCGAGCACGGTGCCGTGGCCATAAGGATTCGGTACAAGATATTCCTTGTTACCGATGTAAAAAGAGGTCATGGCGTTAATTCTTGTGGAGAGCCATCTGTTCCCGAACATCAATGGCTCTCTGCTAAATGGCCTGATAAACTGGTCGTTTCCGGTATCATACAATTCCATTCCGCGTTGTGTACCCACCCACAACTTTCCATTGCCGGTGAGGTGCATGGCATGAGCCTCCTGCGGACCATCTGCAAATGGTGGAGCAGGAAATACGGTTGAGTGCTGGTTATAATAAAGACCTGCGTTAGTGGATATCCACAACCTGTCATTGAACAACAACAAGTCGTTTACCGTTGATTTCTGGTCGGCAACCCAATTGACCGCAAACAGCGAGTTGAAGGGATTGTACACATGAAGACCCGCATCAGTGCCCACCCAGGTGCGGCCGTGTTTATCGGTTATCATGCTGTGAATGCGGTTACCATTGAGCCGCGAGATGTCTTGTTCACCCAGTTTCAGTGGTGCACTGGCAAGGGTTTCAGTGTTGAATTTCCATATCGTCCCGCTTTTCATACCGAGCCACAACTCGCGGTTGCCTGCCTCGGTGATGGCATAAATTTCTTCGCTTTTGTATGCAGGAGTATGGAGGTGCATAAAATCTATACTACTGAGCCGGTGCTTGTCTTCGTTATAGTTATGCAGGTAGTGATCCCATGCACCACCCCAAACTTCCCCTTCCGAATCCCGAAACAAATCATTAAATATCTGGCCAATGCCATCCGCGATTTGCTGATCGAATGTATTACTCACAAGTTTTTGGTTAACCACGAGGGCGAAGCTGGTTGAGATTCCGGCTACAATCATGTTGCTGCCACTTGGCTCCAGGTCGTAGTAGGCTCGTTGCCGCTGCTGTTGCACCAGGTGAAACCGGTCGCGGTTTTCGTTGCTGACGAGCAGTCCGTTCCCTGTGGCTACATACAACAAACCATCATTTCCAATGCACAAACTATTGACAAGACTTATGAATACGCGCAACGAATCGTTGTAGAGTTTGGGGACGAAAACTTCGCCCGAGTTCCTGTTAAGGTGGCAGATACCACCGTCTCTGGTTGCTATCCATAAGTTCGTTTCTTCATCTTCAATCACATCGGTTATCACGTTGCCGGAGAGAGAAAATCTTTCACCACTTCCCTTTTTGTAATGAAAAAACTCTTCACCATCAAACCGGTTGAGTCCTTCGTTGGTTCCTATCCACAGGAAACCATGCGAGTCGAAATAGAGGCATCGGATATTGTTATCAGAAAGACCATCGGCCACACCATAATGCCGGAAGTTCACCACATCGCTTTGTGCTGCGGCAAAAGTTGAAAAGAGCAGAATGAAGCAAATGATGTTGGTGATTCGCACGAGGTGAAAATAACAAGGTCAACTTCCTCGCTGACTCTTTAAAAGCCTGTTCAATATTTCATCCTGAAAATTCCATTGCAATTAAAACCCAATGAGCAAATGATGAAAAAAGATGTGCATTCAACATTTGCACTGAATATTGACGGCACCACTTTCCTCCTTACCCCTAGGTTTGTTGCTAAGATGAAAACAGGAGAAATTATTTCGCTTTACAAAAGAGCATGGTTTGGGAAGTGTGAACTAAAAAGCCTGAATCACACTTTTGTAAGTGCTTTACTTTTTCTCTTATGCAACATTGGATTGGCTCAGGGCTTCACCAACGTTAGCGCTGACTTCGGACTGGATTATCCGTTTGGCGATGTGAACTATGGAGGCGGTGTCAGTTTTGCCGACTTCAACCAGGATGGATGGGATGATCTCACGTTTACATCGGGACCAGGCTCACCCATGCACTTCCACCAAAACACCGGCAGTGGCTTTATAGAACTCGAACCAATGGTGGACAACACCACCGAAACCAAACAACCGATATGGGTGGATTATGATAACGATGGCGACATGGATTTGTGGATTTCATCTTACCAACTCAACCGACTGTATAGAAACGATGGCGATATGCAAATGGTGGATGTAACTACCACCTGCGGATTCGATGATCCAACGGTTCCATCCTTCAATGGTTCGTGGCTGGATTATGACAGAGATGGTTTTCTTGATTTGGTAACTGCTCACCGGCTTTATCATCTTGTGGGTGATCTCACACTCTATCATAACATGGGTGATGGCACTTTTGAAGATGCTACCGATGATGCAGGATTGGGTGGTGGAGTTGGCAACAGTGTGCTGGCCATTGCCACACTGGATTTCAACAACGATGGATGGGAAGACATATTTGTAGGGCAGGACTATCAGGCCGGTTGCCTCCTGTTTAAAAACATGGGTGACGGAACATTCGACAATATATCCGTGACGAGCAACGCCAACATTATGAACAACACCATGACGGCCACCGTTGGCGATTACAACAACGATGGTTTCATGGATATTTTCATTACCGATACAGGAGGCGATGGCTGCAGCCTGCTGCAAAACCAGGGAGATGAAACGTTTCTGGATGTGGCAAACCCAATGGGGGTAATACTCTACCACTTTACATGGGGCGCATCATTTTTCGATGCAGATAACGACATGGACCTGGACCTCCATGTAGATGAACGCAGCGGTGCACCATTCGCCAGCCGCATGTTCGAAAATATGGACGCAGGCGAGAGCTTCATAGTTTCAAATGATGCGTGGGGAATGGGCAATGATGATGATGAAAGTATTGGCAACGCGGTGGGCGATTACAACAATGATGGCTATCCGGAACTTGTAAAAAACAATACCGATGGAACGCCTAACTCGTTTTGGCGGAACGATTTTTCCGATAATAACTACATCAGCATTGACCTGGAGGGTGTTTTTTCAAACCGCAAAGCCATTGGCGCGGTGATTCAGGTAACGGCAGGAGGAATTGTGCAAATGAGAAGGGTGGGTTGTGGCGAAGGTTTCTGTTCGCAACATTCCTACATACAATTTTTCGGACTGGGGGCCAACGAAGTGGTGAATGAAATAACCGTGAAATGGCCGAGCGGGATGACAACAACCGCTACCGACATTTCATCCAACCAACGTATAACCATAAATGAAATGTTCGGATGTGGGTATTACGGATGCACCGATACGGAAGCTTGCAACTACGACTCCGATGCAGAATACGATGATGGCTCCTGCGAGTACCCCGAAGAATTGTTGGACTGCGATGGATATTGCCTCAACGACCAGGACAACGATGAAGTGTGTGACGAAAATGAAATAGCAGGCTGCACCGATGATGCGGCTTGCAATTTTGATCCCGGAGCAACCGAAAGCGACAACTCATGCATCTATGCCGAAATGTTTTATGACTGCAATAACGAATGTTTATTGGATACCGATGGCGATGGAATATGCAATGAACTGGAAGTGGCCGGTTGTACAGATAGCGAAGCATGCAACTACAATTCCGCAGCAACTGATGAGGATGGCAGTTGTGAATTGGTGCCGGCTTATGCCATAACAGGCGAGGTAAATCCAGCATCGCTCTCACTTGAATCTTACACTTACAATACAACACCAGGAAGCACTTATTTATGGGTGGTGGAGGGAGGAACAATTATTTCGGGGCAGGCATCATCAGCCATTGAAGTAATGTGGAACGATGAAGGTGCCGGAGCAGTAAGTGTTACAGAAACAAGTTCGACCGGATGTGTGGGTCCCCTCGTTTCTCTCGAAATAGATATTGCAACTACAGTTGATGAAGTCGCAGTTGAGTTCATTCACATCTATCCCAACCCGGCCAGCAATATCCTGTTTATCGAAACGAAAGCTGATGCCGGCACTTTGTTCATGGAACTCTACAACTCCATAGGACAATTAGTGCATCACCAGAGATTGAATCAAACCATTACCGTCATAGATGTAACACGCTATTCTTGCGGATACTATCAGGCTGCAATCAGATCTGAAAATGGATTGATGAACCTCACTGTGATATTCGACTAGATGACTTCTCAACATACTAAAAGAACTTAATCAGCTATGCTTTAGCCATAGCAGATGCGTGGCTCCGGGTTATGCCAAATTGCTTCTAACTATCTCCTATACATCATGAAGAATAAAATTTTACTCTTGGGATTTGTTGCTTTTGCAACAATGTGTACCGCACAATTTGATGAAGGTCTTGCCACCACACTTCAGGAAATTCTTATTGACCGGGTGCAGAATGGAGGCAACAACGGAGTGTCCGCCTGCGTGATAATGCCCAATGGCGATATGTGGACAGGGCAAGCCGGTGACGGGTTGGGAACAGACATTACCGACACCACCGTGTTTCATGCAGCGAGTGTAACAAAAACAAATATGGCAACACTTTTCCTGCTGCTGGCCGAAGATGGATTAGTGAACCTAGATGCACCGTGGACGCAATACATCACCCTCAATTCTTCCTTCAATGAAAACATTACTTTGCGGCAACTGTTGAGTAACATCAGCGGCATTGCCGACTACCTGGAAATTGCAGGAGTGGGCGATCTTGTGCTGGAGGATCCCAATCATTTTTTCACTTCTGAAGAATTGATAGAAGACATTGTGAGTGAAGTTCCGGATTTTGCACCCGGCACCGATTTTCATTATTCAAGCAGCAATTTTGTGCTGGCAGGAATGATTGCCGAGGCCATTACAGGAAACCCCGTTCAAGATGAATTTCGAACACGAATATGGGAGCCTCTTGCACTTCAACATACTTACTACGGTGGCTATGATGATTACACCGAACCACGAGCCGGTGTGTGGTGGAATTTCGGTGATGGGCTAATGAACTACAACCTGATTTCAGAAACCTCTATGCTCAGTTTTGGTTACGGTTGTTCCAACATTGTGAGTACCCCTCACGACATGGCCATTTTTATTCATGCCCTGCTCACCGGTCAAATCCTGTCTCCCTCATCGCTCAACGAGATGATGGTTTTCAGCCCGGAAAGTTTCGATGACTGGAGTGCCGGATATGGTATGGGTCTGCATCACGCTATTGGCACTGGTACCTATCAGGTGCTGGGTCACGATGGATATTACACCAACATGTCGTCCGTGTTTCATTCCATGAATCATGATTTCACTGTGGCCACCATGACCAATACTCAAACCACCTGGTATGGCATTTTCAATCCTGTTTATGATGCAGTGCTGGAGTTTCTTGAAACAGGAATTTCATCGCCCGTTTCCGATGAAGGGCTGTATGTTTTTCCGAATCCTGCCAGCACTCAACTTTTCATCAGTGCAGCAACGAGTGGAGTTTACCAACTAAAAATGCTGGATTGCACCGGAAAAGTGGCAATGGAAGTTGATGCGTTGAATGATAAAGATGCTGTGCTCGATGTGAGCCAACTGGCAACCGGTATTTATTCCGTTGTTCTTTTTTGGAATGATGATGTAATGAAGAAAACAATTTGTATTGCTGACTGAAGCCGCTATTCTCAGTTCAGAACTAATAAGCTATCAGCAATTCTTGCCATCATACCATAGTTCAGCATGATAGTCTGAATTCTCTGCACAGAAGATGCGGAGGTTAAGGTCGTATAATGTGTGTTCGCTGATGAAGTGCATTGGAAATTAGGAGGGGCGAAGTTTATCTATGCTCGATTGCTGTGCGCTTGCTTATCCGTTCTGTCAGTTCCGAAAGATCAAAGTACTTTCCATATCGCGCCACTACTTCTTCCCAGTTTGCATGGCAGCGCCTTTCCACCTTTTTCAGGTTGCGGTAAATATCTATTTCATAGCTACCATTTGTGCCTCCACATACCATAATGGAATACCCGTTGCAATGCAGCCAACCCAGAAAAGTCATCGCTCTTTGTTTTTATGGAGCGAAGGTAAAGGGGTGGTGTTGTAATGGATTTACAATGGGGGGCATTGAAGGCTGGAGACTTTGAAATGGAGCGCACTGGATTGGAAACTCGCGCCAGTGGGGAATTGCTTTCGTTCTTTGACATGTAAGAGATTTGTTCCGCTCGTGGATGTGGGCGGAAAGAACTACGTTCTGTTGTGAATTGCTTTCGTTCTTTGACATGTAAGAGATTTGTTCCGCTGTAAAAGATATTGAAATAGTAGCAATTCCAGTTGTGAATTGCTTTCGTTCTTTGACATGTAAGAGATTTGTTCCGCT
>JAWXCI010000018.1:0-28237 GCA_034408895.1 Flavobacteriales bacterium | reverse complement strand
TACTCCAAACTGGAAACCCTGCTCCCCGATAAATGGAAACAAACGTGAAGGGTATGTGCAATTTGTGGTGAAACAAGATGGGGTTCAGCGGGGGGTTACTTTGAAACACCTCCTGGACCAATTCAATTACACGCAAAATTTATTGACCCTGCAAAACAAAAATTGTGTACAACTAATTTGCGTCTGAGCTACTTTTTATACCAAATTCTTTGTTCTTATCCACTCATCTTATGAGTCATGAACACTAAGGACAAAAGGTTCCATACACCTGAATAAAAACCAGTAAATCAAGTACGTTGGTAATATCGTCACACCCGGTAAGGTCGCCTATCGTGGGGGCAAATTGAGTAAATGATGACTGCCAGTACAATAAGTCTGAGACGTTAATAACCCCGTTGCAATCGTAATCTCCTCCACATGGTGGCTCTACCTGCACGGTAGCCGTGGCCGTACACCACGGATACAATGGATCGGAAACTGTTACATCAAAACATCCAATGCCACCTGTGATGTTTGTAGTCTGAAAATTTGGGTTGTCAATATTTGCCGGCCCACTCCACTGCCAATTAAACCCCGATCCTGAACCACCGCTCGGAGTGGACGCCACAAAAGCATTGCCCACACCCGGGCCGCTGCCATCTGTGTCGCAAAAATCGGTCTGTGCGCTAGCTGTTACTGCTATAGGTGTGTATGCTGGCAATATAAAAGGAACAGTACTGGCGCATGTTGCATTGTTGGGAGCCAATATCAGCGCAAGACAAGTGTAATTGCCCGGAACCAGATTGTTAATGGTGTTTACCCCGAAGGCCCCATTGCTCCACAGAATAGCAAGAACAGTAAACCCTGCTGCATTGAATGTTATGCTTCCATCGTTGCCCAGGCACGATGGATTGACCACTGTAAAATTGGCAACACCGGGAAGCAGCAGTGGATTTATTACCACACAAAAATTGATTGTTATTCCATTGTTGGTAACGCTCACATTAAAATTTCCGGCTGCGATATTTGATCCAACAAACTGACATGGATCAGAACTGAGGTTTGCAAGCGACCAAGTGCAGACACCTGTAAGCGCGGGTATGGGGTTAATTGCAACGCTTGCAAGAGTGGTTGCGCAATCGTAAGAACCACTTACATTTGCGTTGGTAGAACCAGCACACAAATTAAATTGACCATGAACATGTACCGAAATCAGAAACAGAACCGCTGCGATAATCGCGCGGGGGGGGGGGTAAATCTTGTTTTCATTTTAGTTTGATTTTTATAGATGGTTTATGTCTGCGAAAAAAGCACATATTCATGACTTCCGGTAAATTATTTTTACTTTTATGGATTGTGCTGTTCAAAACCAGCACACTGGTCTCGGCTCAAACGCATGCCTGTGCCCAGCGCAATAGCGATAAAATCCAATACATAAAAAACCATGGCCAGTGGTCTGGCAATTTTGAATACAAAGCTTCCATTGGCGGTGGTACTGTGTTTCTGCATACCAATGCCATCACCTTCGACATGGCCCATGCCGAGGATTTGGCAAAAGCACACAACGCGCCCGATATGGCCGTGCGGCACCATGCGTGGCAAATCAAATTTGTGGATTGCAATGCCGTTTTGCCTATTGGCGAAAAACCTTTTTCACACTATTGCAATTATTTTTTGGGCAGCGATCCCGCTGCCTGGAAAAACAAAATCTATCCAGTAGAAAGAGTGGTATATCCAAACTTATGGGATGGTATTGACATGATTGTTTATAGCAGCAGGGGAAATTTCAAATACGAATTTGTATTAAGACCCGGTGCCGATGCAAATGACATACGGTTGCAGTATGATGGTATGAACCCGCAGTTGATCCATGGCGAATTGAAATATGAAACCCATGCCGGTGAATTTAAAGAAATACAACCCTACTGTTTTCAAAACACAACAAATCAACTCACTGAGGTAATTGCCGAATACTTCCTAAGCGAAAATGTTGTTTCGTTCAATTTTCTAAATGGATATGCTGTGGAGAAGACCCTCACCATTGACCCTGAGCTGGTGGCGGCTACACTGGTGGGGATTAGTAGTGGTGAAGCTTATGGTTATTGCAGTACATACGGACTTAATGCTGACATTTTTTTAGGTTCATCTCCTTTTCAATCCAATTTACCAATTCAATTAGGTGCTTATGATATTACCCACAATGGAATGCAAGACATTGGCGTTTCAAGATTCAATCCAACCGGAGAATATCTTCTTTGGTGTACATACCTTGGCGGTACTGGTAATGATTTTCCTTCCAAGTTAATTTGCACTCTTGCGGACGAAGTATTTATTCTGGGAGTGTCAAAGTCTGACAATTTTCCAACTTCATCGGGTTGCTTTGATTCTTCCTTTTGGGGATTATCTGATGTGATTATTTCGAAGCTTTCAGCGGAAGGCAACGAGCTTCAAGCGTCCACCTATTTTGGTGGATCAGGGTTGGATGGTCTTCGCGGTTGTCTAACATATGATGGCACTGCAATCGGTTCGCTTGGATATCGTGGCGAAATAGAACTTGACGAAAACGGCAATGTGTTGGTGGGCATATCTACCATGTATCTTGATTATTCACAAACCACTTCTTACGGCTTCATCTTCGGCAATGCCAATTTTACGGTGTTCTGTATGTCGCCCGATTTAAGCACTTTGTATTGGGCCACCCAGATTGGTACCACAGACCATGAAAATGTGTGCGACATGGAAGTGCTGGCCGATGGCACCATTGCCCTTTGCGGCAGCACCAACAGCAATACCCTTGCGGTGAGCAACGATGCGTATCAGACGGCAAAAGCAGCAGGATTTGATGGTTGGATTGGTTTGTTTAATCCTGCCAACGGAGCGTTTTTCAGGAGCACATTTTTTGGTACCGATGGCGAAGACGAAATTCAGTTTATTGATCAGGACAGCGAAGGCAACCTGTGGGTGTGCGGCATGAGTAGTGGTTCCATACCATTAGTTGGTGATGCCTATTCGGTGCCAGGAAGTTTTGACTTCATTGCGAAGTTTGATTTACAACTCACCACATTGGAATTGTGTTCCCCTATTGGATCAGGATTGGGAACAACAGGCCTATTTGCCCCAAATGCATTTTTGATTGACAAATGTGACAGAATATATATTTCCGGTCATGGTTTCTGGTATCCATTAAAAACTCTTCCCATAACCGAAGATGCTGCCCAAAATAGTGGTGGTTTTTATTTGTCCGTATTCGCAAGCGAATTATCGGAATTGTTATATGCTTCGTTTTTTGGCGGTAACCATGTAGATGGGGGTTCTAGTCGTTACGACCAAAAGGGTATAGTCTATCAAGCCGTTTGTTCAGTGCTAGGTGGTTTGTTTACTGCCATGGATGGAGCCTATGATACCGATGCTTATTGGCTAGGTGCCGAAGCCGCAGTATTCAAAATAGATTTTGAATCTCCTTCCGTGGTTTCTTCATTTACTTATGAAGTACAAAGTAGTTGCCTGCCCTATACCATCGAGTTTTCTAATTGGAGCGACAGCGCTAGTTATCAATGGAACTTTGGGGCTGGTAATGGCTGGATGGCTTCGCAAGATTCGACCCTCAGTTTTACCTACAATGAAGCGGGCAATTATCTTGTTCAACTGGCTGCTTTTGACATCAACTCCTGCAATGTGTGGGACACCATGAAGGTGGTGGTGCATGTGCCGGATATGGCTCCTTCGCAATTAAATATTGACTGGCAATACAATGAAGTGGATTTGTGCCAGGTGCCGCAGGAATTGCTTTTTATCAACACCACCACAGGAGCAGAGTATTTCCAATGGACAATGCCCGATGGCACACAGTATGAAAACTCTCCAGCCGTAGATTTAGAAATTCCAGTGGCCGGCATTTACACCATACAGTTGCTGGCGCACGATTCGTTGTGCAATTACTCCGATTCACTTTCGCTCACCTTAAATGCTGGCCCGCCTGTGCTAGCCGAAATTGAAATTACCGAAGGTGCTGAAGGATGCGTTCCGCAAAACTTGATTGCTCAAATGATAACCAACACCGCCACCGAAGGCACTTGGTATTTGGACGGTGTTGTTTTAGGCAATGGTGCAGTAATAAATGCATTGATCTCAGAAGCGGGTACACATACATTATCGCTCATTGCCACCGGCCCTTATGGTTGCAATCTGGTGGACACCACAGAATTGGAAATATTCATCAACCCTTTGCCACAAGTATTTTTTGAATTGCCCGATACGGTTTGTATTAAGGAAGAAACATTACTTCTCAGCGGCACACCACCGGGTGGAGTTTTCAGTGGCAGTGGTGTAATGCTCAATGAATGGAATCTGCAACAACCTGGAACAGGGATACACGCAGTGGAATACAGTTACACGGACGAGTATGGCTGTAGTAACACCGCAGTGGACAGCACCCTCATTGCAATTTGTGACGGTATTGAAGCTGCACCTGTGTTTGGAACATTCTCCGTATATCCCAATCCAACAAACGGTGAAGTTCTATTTAGTTCTCAGATACCAATGCAGCATATATTAGTTTGGAATACTCTTGGTCAGCTTGTGTATGATTTGACTCTTGAAAACAGCGTACATGCCACCATGATCAATCTTTCATTTTGTGCTTATGGATTGTACCAATTTCAAGTGGTGCTTTCCGAAACGAAAGCCATTCGCGGAACATTGGAGGTATTTAACTAGGTGCTGTAAACGACCTGCTTAGAGCCTGTTTATCATTTGAAGAAAGACATTTAGTAAGAGGGCTGCTTACATCCATTGTCCCCGGCTGAAGCTGGGGGATCGAAGGTGCCGCAGACCAGCAATTGGGCTTTAGCCCAACTAGTATCAGTGGTTAAGTTTGGGCTAAAGCCCATAAATTTTGTGTGATGCGCTATCCCCCGGCTGAACCGACCGGAGGGAGCTCATAAACTTCAATAAAAATAATATCGATGTGAATAACCCGGGGGCAATTGATTTCTGAGATGCTCTGTCATTCTTACAAAGCAATTCAACCATTAAAATGATAAACAGGCTCTTAGACGAGGCTTTCAAATTTTTTGAACCCGGAGTCCCAATCCATCGGGATGAGGAATTCAAAAATTTGTACAACGAAGTACAAGAGGTTTTTAGGAATTCACACTTCTCTTGGTGAAAGTTTGATGAAATAATCCCTCACCAATTCTTTGTAAGCATCGCTCCACACTCCCGGATTTTTTTCAATGAGCACACTTTCCATTTTTGGTTCCAGCGCGTGGCGGTGAGTGTACTCCACCATCACTCGCGAAGAATCTTTCCATGGCAAAGTGAAAACGTGACAAATTCTTTCCGGAAAAAATTCAAACCGTGATGCTTCATGCGACCACCGTTCTAATTGTGCCTTGGGGAATATCACTGCAATTCTTCCATCGGCTGAAAGCAGTTCGAAAGCCTTAAGCATAAATGCTGAGGCGGGCAGCGAATCATCGTGCCGCGCGGCATTGCGGCTAGGGTTTATGGCACGCAGCGAGTCAGAGAAATAGGGCGGGTTTGAAATGATGAGGTTGAACTTTTCACCAGATGCTATTTTCAAAAAATCTCCTTCGTGCAATCGAAGGCGAACATTCCAGGTTGATACAGCAAAATTTTCACGCGCATCCTGTGCACTGCCGGCATCTATTTCTATCGCTTCGATAGTCGCACAAGAATTTCGCTGTGCACAAATGAGTGCAATCACACCTGTTCCAGTTCCAACATCAAGTATGTGTGTTGCACTTTCCACGTTGGCCCATGCAGCAAGCAGCACACCATCGGTTCCCACCTTCATGGCGCTGCGCATCTGGTGTACCTCAAATTGTTTGAAGTGAAACGGTTTGTCTTCTGCAACTTTCATTGCTTCTTGGTTTCGTTCCAGGTTTTAAATCCGCCATGCTGAATTTTTCTGTCCACAGGGATTTCCCGCAACGGTTCGCACGGACGGAGTGATGCAAAACAATCTGCGGGAAGTCTTTGGTACCATCCTGTTCCTTCTTTCTTCCATGCGAGCATTTCATCGCTCACTTGCTTAATCATTTTGGCAGGATTGCCCGCCATTACACTGCGCTTTAAAACAATGGTATCCGCAGGTACAAAACTCAATGCACCAACAATGCACTCATCTTCGATCACCACCCGATCCATAATCACGGCATTCATCCCAATAAGACAATCGCGCCCAATCGTTGCTCCATGAATAATTGCACCGTGACCAATATGCGCACCTTCCTTCAACAGTACCTGCACACCCGGAAACATGTGGATGGTACAATTCTCCTGCACGTTGCATCCGTCTTCAATCACGATTTGGCCCCAGTCGCCACGCAACGCAGCACCTGGGCCCACATACACATTTTTGCCAATAATCACATTACCACTCACCGTTGCATTCGAGTGGATGAACGATGACTCGTGAATGACAGGCTTGTATCCGTTGAATTCGAAAATGTTTGGCATAATTCAAAGTTGCAAACTTCGAAAACATTTGCCGGCTGGTTGCAAATGATGAATTTATCCTTTGGAAATTCCGTTCGTTCTTCAAATGATCAAATTGTGGATTTCAAATAAGCAACAGACTGTAATACTCTGCCTACTTCATAAAGTGCCTGTTCATTTAGGAGTTGTCCGATAGAGGTAATTTCCGAATGCTTCGCGCATGGCCAGGTACATCATGTCAGCTTGTAGGCGGTAACCATCACGTGTCAGATGAACCTTATCTGATTGCGCCAGCCCTGCATTCTGCCACTCCTTGATGGAGCCAAGCCCGCCCATGATGTCAAACAAATCATACACCCCAGCGCTGTGTTTTTTCGCAAGCTTGACCATCACCTCCTGCACTTTCATTGCATTGCGGTTGGGATAACGTTTCTGATAATATGTGTCGTTGTTGGTGATGAAAAGAAAACTCACATCCGGGTTCACACCTTTTATCTGTGTGATGAGCGAGTCATATCGCAATTCATATTTCCGTGCATCAAAATTTTCCTCGGGCACGTTGGCATCGTTCACACCGATACCGAAAATCACAAGATCAGGATTGATGGTGGGTAGTTGTTCGTCCAGCATTTCACATCGCAGATAACTATAGGTACCCGCCCCATTCACCCCTATTGTATTGTAGGTGATACCATCGCGATTTTCTCCAAGATAAATTCCCTGCATTACAAAGCATCCGGGCAAAGAGTCGTTGCGATAAATGTTGAATGAAAGCGTATCCACAGGTGCAGCGAAGTAGAAATCTGTTGCGCCCATGTCAAGCCTTCGCTTCGATGTCCATACCTGTATTGCAGAATCTGGTTCAATGGTGTAATTATCTCCGCTGTGAAAAACCCGCACATGTGAATTGTAGTAGTTAAGGCTGTCGTGATTGAAGCACCAGATTTTGAAACTTGCCACACTGTCGCAGGTGGTGGCATTTATTCCGCTCATGCCCCAAAAGCAATGGTCGGTGGAAAGTGCATTGCGACATCCGTCCCATGCCCCTGTAAATTTTGTGCGGATTGATGATGGAGAATTGGTGCCTGCGAGTTTGTATGGAAAAATAAATCCGCGTTCAGCTTCCAGACCGTCCACCATTGTTACAAAATTTTCGCGGATGCGGTCGGTGAGGGTTCCGGCTTGCACATGCGAGCCTCCCATGTGCAGAATAGAAACATGTCCTTCACCAGAAAATACCAGTTGGTTCATCTTCATAAAGAAACCATCCCACACCATCTTGTCTCCGTAGAAATCAATTTTGTTGAGGTCGTATTGAATAAATGAGTGCGACCGGTCGAGCAACACTGCCTTCGGTTGGTGCGGTGTGCTCGTGCCTGTGGAAAGCAACCAGGTGGTAGTACCACAGATGCAGATCATTGAAATAACTAATAGCCTTTTTGTTTTCATCTTCCTTCTATTTCAGCGATGCATTTTTCCATGCATCGTATTCGTGGTCTATGGCTTTATACAACAACTCAGCAACTTTTCTCGCGCCCAGCGGAGTAAAATGTACATAGTCAGTTCCGGCATAGGGTGGCGAATTCGTGACCCAACTCACCATCGAATTTTTTCCACCCATCACTTCGTACATATCCCAGAATGCACACCCTTCATTGAATGCAGCTTCTTTCATTGCATCGCGCACCGCTTCCAGGTAAGGGTAGGTCTGCCAGGTGCCGTCCACCATCTTGCTCATATCCGCAGGACCGATAATGATAAATGCTGCCTGTGGTGCAAGTGTTTTCAGGTATTGAATCTGTGCCTGGAAAAAATTGCCGTACTCCTTTGCAGATTTATTACTCTCAACATAAGGCAAGGAGTTTCCGCCAAACTGGAGCATAATGAGTTGTGCATTGAGGTCGTTCAGTTCCGTTTTCAAATCACTCGTTGCAATGCGCTTGAAGATATTTCCGTTGCTTCCGCGCAGGGCGAGGTTGTCCACATTCACTCCACCTTCGTTTTGCAAACAGATGCCGTGTACATCAGGTGAGTCTGCACCGGAGAACTTGAATTTCAATTTCGATGGAGTGGGAGGGAAGCGATACGTTTTTTCAAGAACGTACGATGTGGGCGGGATGGTGTCATTGGCAATCACGCTGTCACCAACTGCCACTGAGAGCACTAGCGGAAACTGGTGGTAACCAAAATAAATTCCAGCCTGCGAATACGTTTTAGAATAACTGTGTGCCATGGACGAAGGACGAAGTTCAATCCATGATTCCTGTATTTCGGTGGAATCTATTTCTTCTTTTTTTCTTGACTGTGTGAATCGCCCTATTGCAGCCATTACACCATAACGACTATGTCCTGCTTTTCCATTATCGAATCCGTAGGCAGTATAGCGTTTCCAGTTTCCGCTTTGTGATTGTGTGATGTTGGCCGATGCTGTAATGGGAAGTGGTGCAACAAGCCCGGGGCCGCGTCCGCCAAATTCTTCCTGCCACTTTTGGCGCAGGTAACCAGAGATGCGGTCGCTTTCAATTTGTGAATCTCCATAATGCAGAACATGAACATTTGTTCCGCTCGCTTTCACCTCATCAAGCATAGTGAAGAATGGATAGAGAGAAGAAGCATCATCATCACGAAATTGTAAGGATGTCTTACTCACCACACGTTTTACTTTAAGCGTATCAACTTTTGTTGCGATGGTGTCTTCCGCCACTGAATCAAGTTGCGCGAGGTAGGCTCCCACATCTTCAATCGTGCGTGATGCTGTATCAACTGGTGACTTGAATTTTAAAGTGAAACCAGCGACCTGAATTCCTTTTTCCGGAACTGCACGTTCCAATACAACAGAGCATATACCAATGCAGGCAAGAAGGATGAGTGGAATTGCCGGTGATATGATTTGCTCTCTTTTCAAATTGTCATCAACATAATTTTTGTCTCACACTCCAGAACTACTTCTTAGGATATATCACAAGTATCTGTCCTGGTCTTATGTCATCGTTGCATTTGTTCCATTTCATAATGTCTTCAGCAGTTACTCCCGGGTACTTCTTTGCAATGAGCCACATGGAATCGCCTGAACGTACTTTGTACTTAATTGTTTTCGGGGTTGAGGAAACCTGTGCTTCTTTCTTTACCGGATTGCTTTTGGCGTCAGGTTCATCAACTGTTTTTGGAGTTTCAATATCCGGAGAATTGGGAATTACTTCTTTCTTGTCCGCTGTCGGTTTCACTTTCTGCTTCCTGATGATAACAAGTTTTTGCCCCACATTAATTCTGTCGCGTTTCAACTTGTTCCATTTCTTCAATTGTGAAACGCTCACTTTGTACTTCTGCGCAATCTTTCCCAGCGAATCTCCTTTGCGAACGGTGTAATAAATTTTTTCTTCCTCGAATTCATTCACAACGGGTGCGGGTGGTGGCGCTGGTTTCCACCGATGCAGACTGTCTTTGAGCAAATGATATTTGGCAGCGATTTGCTTTTCGAGAATGAAGGCAACACCGCGGTAAGTGCTATCAATCCGGCTACCACAATACACTGGATTGGTAAGTTGAAGTTGTTGAACATTCGCACCCAAAACTTCCTTCATTGCCTGCAATGGAATGCCACGTTCGAAAAAAATGTTTTCATAGTTGCCAAGAATGTCGAAGTAGTGTACAAGGTGATTTTCTGCTTCATTCCTTTCAAAAAGTTCTATGGTGTAAACGAATAATTGGAGCAACTGTCTTGTGCTGCTCTCAAGTTCATCCAACAAAATATCACCATGTTGCGCAAGATGTTTTTCAACGAAAGGAACACTTCTGATGTAAGCGAGCAGCACCTTCAGGTGATCACCCTTGTATCGCCAATGGAGTGTTTGCAAATGGTCGAGCACTTTCTCCGTGGTGAAGTCTGCTCCTCTTCGGTCATCAATCAAAGAATCCACACGCAGGTGAAGGCTTCGGGCTACCAGATAGTCGAGCGACCACAGTCCTGCATTATCACTTGCATCAGTGTGGTGGGGATTCAGACCTGATAAAACGAGCGGCAGGTATTTGTATTCCTCTGGTAGTTGGTGAATGGAAAGTTTGCGTTCGAAAAGCGGGAAATACAAATCGCAAAGTGATTTCAGCGTGAGAAAACGCAAGCCATTGTTTCCAGGAAAATAAAGTTGTTGATACAATGCGGATTCCGCTTGTTTCAGATTTACAGCGATGTTCAGATGTTGAATTTGCGAAGCAGGAAAACTGAATTCAAGTGGATTTTCCGGGTTGCTGGATTTAAATGCCTGTGGATTGGAGTCAATCAATTCCTTGCACATCCATTGCTCACAGGCATTGCGCAAAACCTTTTCCTGATTTCCCAAAAATGGTGGTGACTGAGACATCGCCACTAAAGGCATCATCAGCACAAAAAGACTTATCCATCGAATCATTTCTTTTCTCTTCCTCACCTGACAAATGAAAGCGAGACGTAACACATTATTGCGCAACGCGTGCTAAGTTATTCACGACAGATTTTGAGCAAGGTATGCGGCAGTGCGTTCAGAAAAGTTGTTGAGAATTGCTGAACAAGCCTGAGAGCATAATTCAAAGGAAGATGATGGCAAGTACTATGAAGAGGACGATCATCACGATGTAGTACCAAAAGTCAACGAAGAAGGGAAAATTCTTGCGGTATGTTTCAGCGAGTCGTTGGAACATGCGCTGGCAAAAGTGAATGATGTAACAACAATGGTCAAATCCTGTTGTCGGTCATTTCGCAACCTGGATACTTTGTTTTATTGAACTGGAAATCGGTGTCAGGCAATTCCATGTTCGTCTTGAAATTCTTGACTTTGTAGGTAATCTCTCCGCCCTCGCGTTGCTTTACCACAATCTTGTGTACTTCCATTTTTGCCTTGTCCACGTACATCATAATGGTGTGATAAGGTTTGTCCTTCGGGTCACTGGGATAAAGGGCAATCTGGTAAGAGGCAATGGCATCTTCGGTAATCGCAGCATTCTTCATTTCATGCCTGAAGTCTTTTTCCCATAGGGTAAACATATCCGAAGGATCGAACGAACCGTCTTTTACATCTTCGAGATTATCAATGGTGCATTCATTGTCCTTCTTGCTGTAGCTCCAAACAGTGACACCGTCAGAAATCACCACGTAGTCGGACAAATTGATGTTGTATTTCTGTCCCTTGATTTTTACTGAACCTGTTTGTTGCTGGTTGAGTTTTGCTTTGGGGTCAACAAGCGTTGATGTGAAATCGGCAGACATGGTTTTGTAGGTCTTTGCTTTTGCCGAAAGCTTGTCGAGAATATCTTTTGATGTTTGCGCTGATGCGATTGAAACGATGCCGATGAAGGCTAGTAGTGTGAAAATTTTGTTCATTTTTTTTTAGTTGAAGAATCATTGAATTGGAGAGTTGTTGCCTATTGCCCTTTGCTCTTTCTTTTTTTATTGTCCCGCCCTGTTTTTCAAGAACTGTTCCAAAGCCATTTCGTCAGGCAACAGCACTTTTCTGGCTTTGCTTCCTTCAAACTGGCCAATTACACCAGCTGCTTCCAGTTGATCCACCAAACGCCCTGCACGGTTGTATCCCAATTTGAGTTTGCGTTGCAAAAGTGAGGCAGACCCTTGTTGTGAATTCACCACAATTCGTGCAGCATCCTCAAATAATTCATCAAGAGGTTCATCAGAGAGGCTTCCGAGGTCGAGCGTGTTTTCATCCACCACTTCAGGAAGAATCAATGCTTCAGGATAGCCTTGCTGCGAACCTATAAACTCAGTGATGGCATCCACTTCGGGTGTGTCCACAAATCCACATTGAATCCTAATGATGTCGTTTCCTGTGGAAAGGAGCATGTCGCCCCGGCCAATAAGTTGGTCGGCACCACCGCTATCGAGAATGGTGCGTGAATCAATTTTTGACGTGACACGAAACGCTATACGCGCTGGAAAATTCGCTTTGATTACTCCCGTGATGATGTTGACCGATGGCCGCTGTGTGGCAATTACGAGGTGAATTCCAATCGCTCTTGCTAGCTGCGCAAGTCGCGCGATTGGTGTTTCCACTTCGCGGCCTGCGGTCATTATCAGGTCTGCAAATTCATCTACCACCAGTACGATGTAAGGCAAATACCTGTGTCCGTTTTCAGGATTCAACCTGCGCTCAACAAATTTGCCGTTGTACTCTTTGAGGTTTCGGCAACCGGCATCTTTTAGCAGTTCATAGCGGTTGTCCATTTCGATGCAAAGCGAAGTCAGCGTCTTAACTACCTTCTGCGTGTCGGTGATAATTGCATCACCATCGCCTGGAAGTTTTGCAAGGAAATGCCTTTCAATTTTGTTGAACAAGGTGAGTTCAACCTTCTTAGGGTCAACAAGAACGAACTTGAGTTCAGAAGGATGTTTTTTGTAAAGCAGGGAGACAAGAATGGCATTCAGTCCCACAGATTTTCCCTGCCCCGTAGCACCGGCCATGAGCAGATGAGGCATCTTGGAGAGGTCAGTCACAAACGTTTCATTCGAAATGGTTTTGCCCAACACTATGGGCAACTCCATATCCGCATTCTGAAATTTATCCGAGGCAATGAGCGACCTCATGCTTACGATATCGGGTTTGGAATTGGGGACTTCGATCCCTATTGTTCCTTTTCCTGGAATGGGCGCGATGATTCTTATTCCTAGTGCGGCCAGCGAAAGCGCGATGTCATCTTCTAGGTTCTTGATTTTTGAAATGCGCACTCCCGGTGCAGGCACTATTTCATAAAGTGTAACTGTCGGTCCAATAGTCGCCTTGATTTTGGCAATCTCAATTTTGTAATGGTTGAGGGTCTCAACAATTTTGTTCTTGTTCGATTCAAGTTCTTCCTTGTCAATCTGAGGTCCACCACCTCCGTGGGCTTTAAGCAATTCGATATTCGGCAATACATAACGTGACAAATCCAGTTTCGGATCGTAAGGGCCACTTACTTTGAGTGTTTGTTCAATTTTAGCCTCCGTCAATTCCTCCTCGGTTTCCGGCTCTGCAATTTCCACTTCAATATTTTCAGCACCTTGTATATTGAAGGGAATGGGCTTGCCCGGTGGCGTTGTAGTTGACTCGATGGGAGCAACTGTTTCAAATTCGACTTCGCTTGAATCTTGTTTTACCGGATCAATTTCCAGTTCATTTTCATCACCACGAAACTTATTTGCTAGTCCGGCTGCAACAGCGATGGTGGTTTCCGATTCATCTTTTCCTTTTTGCCCTTTGCCCTTTGCCTTTTGAATCTCCTCTTCATCCGGTTCAATAGCTTCCTTGCTGCGCTTCAGCCATTCCATGACACTCTTCCACGATGCTTCCACCTGATTGTTGAAATTGAAGATAAGGAATGCGCCAACTACAAAAAGCAGGGACATCAATGTTCCGATCCAACCCAATGTGTTCAGCATCCACTCTGTGGCCACTGCACCAAAACCACCCACGAGTGTGCTTGCATAATCAGGAATGAAAAAATGTGATTCGTCCGTGATTTTGTGAACAGCAAAACCGATGGCAACCGGGAAAAAAAGTGTCGCAACAATGGAGAGCCTGAACGATTTCCAAAAGGGCAGCAAATTTTTCTTCAGCCAGATGCGGATGCCCCACAAAAAGAAAATGAGCGGAAGAAACAGTGCACCAAAACCGAAATACTTCTTCATGAAGAATTGCGCGAGATGTGCACCTATGCTTCCCATCCAGTTTTGATAACGCTCAGGTTGTGCAGTTGGATCGGGTTGAATTCCCCCGCTAATCATGAACTCATCGTGCTCATGAAAAAAGATGTGCGCAAGACAAGAGACAAAAAGAAAAACCGAAAACAGGACGAGAAATATTCCAAAGATTTTTTGGACACGCCTGTCGGCAAAGAATGCGCGGATGCCAGCAAGGCGACCATCGCCATTGGCATTTTTGGATTTGCTGCGTGGCGGTTTCTTTGGTTTATCATCAACAACTTCTTCAAGTTGCTCCTGATTTTTTATAGTGTTTTTTGCCACGTTGGTTATCCAGTTAGGGAGGCAGCGTATATCAAAATCTGCCTATTGATATTTTGCAATCAAAAGTAGATTCTGGCAAATAAGCAAGTCGATGCAGGAGTATCCCTTATCAACACATTGTTGTGTAGTGATGTTAAATTGATTTGTTGTTCTATGCTTCCCCATTTTTGCCCCAATGAAAATTCTTTCTTATTTGTTGATCCTGTGGTTTGCACTCGCCTCTTTTTCATGCAAGGAAAAGAAAAAACCGGATGATGGAAATGTGGTGGGCGAAGACACAGCAATAGCAGACGCGACCCTTACGGCCATCAACGAAAGGATAAAATCAGATCCTGCCAATTACCAGAACTACCTGGAAAGAGCAAAGTATTTTGGTGGACGTGAGCGATACAAGGATGCGTTGGAAGACATCAGCCGCGCGTTGAAGGCCGACAGCACCAAAGGCGATATCTATCTCTATCGTGGTGAGGTTTACTGGTTCCAGAAAAATATTGATGGTGCTTATGATTCATTTGAAGACTGCATACGTTTTGAAAATTCAAACACGGATTGTCTCCTGAAAAAAGCTTCGATTGATATTGCACTCGACAACTATGACAAGGCACTCGAACACATCAACAACGCCTTGCGGGCCGATGAGCAATTGCCATATGCCTACTACCTGAAGGGGAGGCTTTACAAAAGCATTCAAGACACAACACTGGCAGCATCTTCTTACCAAACCGCGATTGAACTGGACCCGGATTTCTATGATGCTTATGTGGAAGTGGCATTGCTCTACGCATCGCAACAAAGTGATCTTGCCATTGAGTATTACAACACTGCGATTGACCTCAAGCCCAACAGTGTGGAAGCGTTGTACAATAAAGCAATGTATTTGCAAGAGACAGGGAATGGTTCTGTGCAGCGTTACCAGCAGGCGTTTGAGTGTTATGACCGCATGCAGGAAATTGATCCGAAAAACGCTGCTGCTAATTTCAACAAAGGTTTTATCAACCTGGAATTTTTGCAGAACTACCAAGCAGGTGAGGTAGAATTTTCCTCAGCGATTGCTAAGTTTCCGCAGTACTACCAGGCGTATTACAACCGTGGACTGTGCAATGAAAGCCTTGGTAAAATGAAAGAAGCGGAAGCTGATTACCGCAAAGCGCTTGATTTATTTCCGGCTTATGATGATGCTGCGAAGGCGCTTAGCCGGGTTCGCGGTGAATGACCGGGAATTACGAATTACGCGGGCTATGGTATTGGTAATTTTTTAATCAATCTTCCTTCGTGCTCACCCCCTCGAAATAATCTTTCTTCGATTTGAACAATACGTTGAACGTGGTGAGGCTTCCGTAGATGCGGGTGATGTATTGCTGCATTTCCACTTTGTCTTCGTCAGTTAGTTTTGGATGGGCGTTTATTTTTTGTTCCATCACTCGAAGCCGGTCTCGCAGCATCACAATTTTGTGGAAGAAATACTCAATCTCAATTTCTTTTGGTTTCAGCGATTTGTCTTTGGGCTGGATGAACATCATGCCGCCCTGCCACTTGTCGCCCAGTTCCACAATGTCATTCACCTCATAGAACATATCGAAGACATTCTTCACTGCCACCACAACATCTTCCAGTTCCACACTGGAGGTTTGAGCGGGGGCGGCTTCCAACAGTTGAAAACCATCGTAGGCTTGGCCTAGTTCTATTTCGCCCTTCTCCTTAAAGAAGATGCGATAGGTGTTTTCATTAATGCCAAACACCACCCCTTCGCCATACGCGGGGTGAGAAATTCTTGATCCGATTGTAAAGTTCATGTTTTTATTATTTGTCGGTATTGCTGAAGTCCAAAACTATTTTTGAGTGGCATGAGAAAAATTCAACGCAATCAATCTAACGGAAATCAAATAGAAAAAAGCCTACCTATTTCATTTTGACACACTTTGCTTAAAGCCATTTGCCTTTTGTCTTTTGCCTATTTCTTTTGCATCTTAATTCGTGTCACCACAAAGAAGCCGATGGTGCCAACCACAATCTCAAGCACTGTTTTACACGTCCATGAAATCCATGCGAACGCAAGGCCAGTGAACGGGGTCTGACCCAGCACCACAAAAGCCTCACGCGTGGCAAAGTGATAGGCACCCAGGCCGCCCTGCGTGGGTACAAGCATGGCGAGGCTTGCCGCCACCATCAGGAAAATAGAATCGCCAATGTTCATCAGTTCCGTTTCCTCAAGGGCGAACATGGTCACTTGTGTCATCACCAGCCATGTTCCCCAGATTGCAAATGTGTAAACAAAGAACAACACTTTTCTCTTTATCATAAACACAGCGCGGAAGCCCTTGTACATACCCCGGAAGAAGCCCACCATTTTTCCAGCCCATGCTTTGTGTTTTACCATTCGCAGGAAAACCACCAGGCTGATTATACCAAGAATTGTGAGTGCAACAAGGATCAAAAGAAATGTTCCCTTGCCTCCATCCACTTTTGAAAAGAGTTGATTGAGTTCATCATTCTTGAACCACAAGGCAAGAAGAAGGAAGCCTCCCAGCATAAGTATGTCCACAATTCGTTCGAGCACCACAGTACCGAAAAGTTTATCCACCGGAATTTTTTCGGCACGATTGAGTAAACCGCATCGTGCAAATTCTCCCGAACGGGGAATCAAATCATTCATGAAATAGCCGAACGCCACGGAATGAATGCAGGTCCAGGTGTCAGCACGATGCCCCAGAGGTTCCAACAATATGTTCCACCGAATGCCGCGAATGATTGTTGCGGTGTAATTGAGCAATAGCGCCAGTGCAATCCACTCCCATTTCGCTTTCTTTATGCTGGCAAGAATGTCGTTGAAAGGTGTATCCTTGTAAGCCCACCACATAAGACCCACACCCAGTGAAAGGAAGACAACGTATTGAAGTGTTTTGCGGAGGATGGGATTCATGTTGGAAGTTGAGAGTAGACCGTTGTCCTGACTGCATGGCTGCAGCAGGAATCAGTCTAACTTGTTGGATGCGGTGTCAGGAAAGATGAGGGTTGGCTTGAATGTTCTTGCATCTTCTGGTGTCATGGTGCAATAGGCAATTACAATTACAACATCACCAGGCAACACTTTTCGGGCAGCAGGACCATTCAGGCAAACGATGCCGCTGTTGCGTTTACCGGTAATGATGTAAGTCTCCAGCCGCTCGCCATTGTTGCAATTGAGCACCTGCACTTTTTCTCCTTCTATCATACCGGCTGCTTCCATTAGCAGCGGGTCAAGGGTAATGCTTCCTATGTAATTGAGATTGGCTTCCGTTACCGTAACACGGTGGATTTTTGATTTCAGGACTTCGATAAACATGCGGGCAAATCTAAAAGAGTTGGCTTGTGTAAGCCCTCTAGTGATGCTGAGGAAAGTGGGCCTTTCCCAACTCCCTTCCTATGAAAACGAAAAATGATCACTCCCTGAAATAAATTTCCCCTTTATAAGGATGAAGCGAAGAATGGTACTTATAATTTGAAACATGGAGTAAATAATAAGTCATGATGTCGCACCAGCATATCTCGTCTTTAAATAATTTCAACTTCGGCATCTTTCCTTTCTGGCAGCTCGCCACTTTGTCGTAATCGTATTTGCCTTTGTTTTTTATACACCACTTTTGAAAAATCGCCATTTCTACAGGGTCAGAAAAGACTATTTTGAAATGTGTTTCTTCCGTTACGGTTTTTAAATCATCGTTCATGAAGTGATGATACTTGTGCCTATGCCTGATGATCTTGGCAATATCCATTTTTTTATTTCTTAATGTTAAATTTCATCTTCCTGTTATGCCCTTTGTGGATAAACAAAAAAGCGCAGTGTAAAAATTACTGCGCTTCAAGTCCAATCAACGATGGATAATTTTCTTTTAGGGAAGTCCGTTCCTTTCATCTCTTGCCGCGCTCCTTCTAGGAAGAATGCTTGGGCAAATTCATTTTTTTCTTGTTCTCATTACCAGGACCACAACAACAACTATCACAGCTATCACCAGAAAAATACCAACACCCATCCCTGCTTTAAAAATTCCTGCTATTGCCTCACATGATGTAAGCAATATTGATAGCATAAAGAGTGCAAACAAGGGTAATAAGCGTGAATTTTTCATGGCGCTCAATTTTTCGAATTGTGGCTAGTTGCAGCTGTATTTTTTATTTTTAAGGAGGATTAATAGTGGTTGTTTTGCATCACCATTTTTAACTGCCTCGTAAGATCAGCCGTCATTGTTTTATACGCGTCACCTATATAAGGCACCTCTCCATCCGGGTTGCGTTTTGTATAATCAGGATCAGCGGGGTTCGGTTGTTTTTGACTATTGTCCTCTTCTCCTTTGTGGTTGTAAAAGTTATAGTTGCCAAGAGAAAGTTCGTTGTTTTCTATTTTGGTCATGGTTTTTTTGTTAGTAGTTAATGAATTTTTCAGGAAGCAAAGTTGTCAGTGGCCAATGTGCAATTCATTACATCAACCTAACTCAGAGTTGCATCAATCACACTTTTGTTTATCCTATTGGTTCAGAATAGAAAAGCGCGGTGCTAACTGCAACCGCGCTATGCTTAATTACCTTTTATTAGTTTGAGACCAACTCGGCTTTAGGATGTGCCACAATCATGCACATCACTTTACATATTCTCCTCGTGTGGTTATCCAACATGTCACCACTTTCCAGGCCGGAATAAGGTGCTTCGCACTGTTTGCCTTGCGTATGGCATGTGCTCACCTGAAGATTTTTTGTTAGGCCCATTTCATCCAGCTGTTCAGCAACAAATGCAGATGTGGCCAAGGCTCTTAATTCCGAAAGTTTTTGGTTAAGATGTTCTGAGGATGCTGTGAGCAGACCCGGATCGTTAAACTCGGTTGCCAGCATCGAAATGGTATTGGAGTTGCGCACACCCTGTTTATCAGCATAGCCGTAGAAGGAATAAAGAATCTCGAAATCATAACGGGAATTCAATCCTTCATTTTCCCGAAAGCCCTGAATCATTTTTGTAAGCCTCGCCAGTGGTTCTATCATATCAGTTGTTAGAATAATATCCTCTTTGGAAGCTTTGCCGCTGGGAAATTCAACTATAAAATCCAGCACACCAAAAGTGCTGAACTCAATATCGTTCTTGGTAATATGAAGATAAGGAGTGCTACACCCGTCTTTATTGGAAGCGTATTTCATTTGCAGCATCAGGTCCTCCAGTTCTACATCCAATTTTTTAATTTTCATATTCACATCTTGGTGATATGCCATCAAGCTGCCGTATTTGCTGTATTGGTGTAAAGGAATGGTTGCGCTGCCTTCAGGAGCAAGCTCAAAAAATTGATCATCTAAATCGCCCAGCTTGCACGAGAGAGAATTTACCTCTTCCAGGATTTGAAGACTCCGTGCCGGCTGCGAAGAATATCCGCTGGATGGCATGTGTGGTCGAGCTTGGTAGTCGGCATAAGAATCATGCATACACTCTGGAAATTGGGATAATGGCGCCCGGGAAACCGAACTTGATTCAGTAATTGCCTGCTCGGTGTGTTGATTAATAATTTCAGCGCTTTCACTGGTCGGTGTTGTTTTTCCAGTTTCGCAGGAGGGCACAGCATCAGAAGTTGAAACTTTATCAGCAGTGGCTTTTACTTCCTTCGGTTGCGAAACTTGAGATCCTTTGCCAAGCACTTCCGGACTTTCATTGTGGGAAACCACCTCATCGCGGGAAGCACATGCAGCAAAAATGAGAAGAGTTAACAGGGTAAGTGTTGTTTTCATGTTTTGATTGTTTTTGTTTTTATTCACGAAACCAATTGCCGTAGTTTGGATTTTGAATTTTCGTGAGGTTTTGTGCAGGTACAATTGAATTATTTCACTGGCCAAAGGTTTGGGTATGCACTGGCAGAAGTGTTACAGGATTATGATTCATTGTTACATCATTTGCACCTCAGGAATTGCTTTTGAAAGCACATAGGGCGCATCTTTCAAAAAAAACGCTTGGATCCAGGATAAGAAAAGCAGCACACACCCAGCTGTTCATGGGCAAAGAAAGAATAATCTTAAATGGGTAATCAGGTTAAGTCGCGAAAGCCTGCTAATCGTCTTTTCTCCTTGTAGTCCCATCCCTCCCCTTCCCACAGGGGAGGGATGGGACTATGCCCGCGACCTAACTTGGTAACCCCTTAATCTTAAAGGGGTGTGACTTTTTGAATTATCCCCAGCTTATGTTGCACGAAACGCCCTGAATCCGCCCTGCTGGAGGCACTCATATTTCATCCAGTCTGAAAGCTTTATCCATTCTCACGCCTCTGTCAGTGATTTGCAGCGTGCAGCATTCATTCAACGGATCATGTTCCAGGAATAGGATAAAATTTTCGGATGCTGCATGTTGCAGAAATTTTTCCTTTTCTGATAGGGTGATAAGTGGCCGTGTGTCGTAGCCCATAACAAAAGGCAGGGGAATATGTCCAGCCGAAGGAAGCAGATCAGCCATGTAAACAATTGTCTTTCCCTTGTAACTGATGTGTGGTAGCATCATACTTTCTGTGTGCCCATCTACAAAGAGCACACTGAAATCCAAACCCGTTTGGTGCATAAAATCGCTTTGGCGTTCAAGCATTTTCAATTGGCCACTTTCTTTTATTGGGTTAATGTTCTCAGGAAGGAAACTTGCCTTCTCGCGGGAATTAGGGACTGTTGCCCATTGCCAGTGGCGCTCGTTGCTCCAATAGTTGGCTTTGGCGAATGCCGGGCGATAATCATCTTTTGCCGCATCCCACAAAATGGCTCCACCACAATGGTCAAAGTGGAGATGCGTGAGAAAAACATCAGTGATATCATCGCGCTTTAAGTTGAGTGTATTCAATGAATTGTCGAGCGAATCTTCACCGTGGAGGTAATAGTGCGAAAAGAATTTTTCACTTTGTTTGTTTCCAATTCCGGTATCCACCAATGTGAGGCGGTTGCCCTCTTCAATAAGCAGGCACCGCATCGCCCAGGTGCACATATTGTTTTCATCAGGCGGATTCAGTTTATGCCATAGGCTCTTGGGTACCACGCCAAACATGGCCCCTCCGTCCAGTTTAAAATATCCGGTGTTGATGGTGTGAAGTTTCATTGAGTTAATGGTTGATAGTTATAGGGACCAAATTCGTCATAGGCCATTTTCAATTGGTTTCTCAGGCATAGGTATCCAGTGCGTTACATCATTAAAAAAGTGATTCGAGTTGCCTTCGCCTTGCCAGAAATGCGGGCCGTATTCTATGCATCGCTCTGAACCTGGATTGTAAAAGTTTTCGAAGAAGCGGAGCACTATCACTTCACGCAGTTCAAACTCGCCTGTTTTACCGGGAAGATAAATTTTGTTCCCCGGCACAAATGCGATTACCCTTTGATTGTCATAAGGCAATTCATCACTAGTCTTTATCCAATTTATTCCTTCCATGTTCCTTTCAGCGTTGATGAAAATATGAGGTTGAAATTTTTCTCCAAGATCCTTATCATTTCAAACTTTCCTCTTCCGTTACAATAAAATCACCACTGGGTTTTTTTATTTTGTATTTGGTAAACGAATCATTGCTTTCCAGTCCGTAACCGTGCAGCATACTTCCGTTTTTTAGTGTTATCACCACGTACTCGTCCGTAAAGATTTTACCACTATCCTGCACAAAAGTCAATTTCGATGTCTCCAGTTTTTCGCCCCTGATGTTGTACAGTTCCACACTGTCCTGTGCCAGCAGTCGTTTCTCTTTTTCATAGTAGCGGCCTGTTTTTGCCTTCAGCCTTGCTTCTTCCTTTTGCAGCGAATCATAAAAAATGAGGTTGAACCCGCCACTGGCTTCAAAATAATTTTCCTTGCCATCGTATTGGTCAAGTTGGGCGGCTATAAGTCTGTTGGAAATTTTTCCGTTGTCGGTAAAAAGGTATTCGGCATTGTAGCTGGTTTGTACCGGAAGCGAAGCGGTATCGGCAAATGCGTTTATTTCGGCAATATCGTTTCGGCAGGCGAACAACAAGGCCAGCATCAGGAAAGCAAAAGAGGTGAATCCGGATTTCAATTTTTCCACAATAGACTGCATCGAAGTGGCAAGATTAGAACAATTGACACCACCTGTGCAGAAACGGAAAAGGAATTTGTAATTAGGGCTTCGACAATTATCACATTTGAAACCTGAAAATAACGAATGATAAAATACCTGCAAACCCATCCCTGGAAAATTATTGAAGAAGGTTTTAAGCGAAAACACCAGCGTTCGTCCGAGAGTATTTTTTCCATTGGTAACGGGCGATTTGGGCAGCGTGCCAACCACGAAGAGAAGTACAGCGGCTCCACACTTATGGGTTCTTATGTGGCTGGCGTTTATTATCCCGACAAAACCCGCGTGGCCTGGTGGAAAAATGGATACCCGGAGTACTTCGCCAAGGTACTTAACAGCACCAACTGGATTGGAATCCGTGTTTTTGTGGATGGTGAGGAACTGGATATGGGCACGGTGAACATCACCCACTTCAGGCGAGAGCTGGACATGAAGGAAGGTGTGCTACGCAGAAGTTTTGTGGCAGAAATGCATGCGTCACTAATAGGAAATCGGGATGGAGGCGAGGCAAAACAAATCAAGGTGGAGGTAGAGCGCTTTTGTTCCATGGCCGATGATGAGACCGCTGCGATTCGCTACGCTGTCACTCCGCTCAATTTCACCGGCACCATCACTTTTAAGGCTTACCTGGATGGTGATGTGCGCAATCATGATTCCAACTACGAAGAAAAATTCTGGGAAAATGTGATGGAAGAATCATCAACTGGTGAAGGCTATGTGGTAACACGCACCCGCAAAACAGAATTGGATGTAGCAGTGGGAATGAAGTTAAGTGCTAGGCTCAACGGAAAAAAATTCTCGCCTACTTTTCTTTCCTCATCCCAACATTTTTATTCAGAAAATTCTTTTGAGAAGGAAGTACGCCAAGGTGAAACTATTGGGCTTGAAAAATTTGTGAGCGTGGTTTCATCACTCAATAATAAAAAGGATGAGTTGCTTTCTGTATGTAAACGCGCCACCAACCGCGCATTCAATTTGGGTATGGAAAAGATGCTCGATGCACAAAAAAAGAAGTGGGAAGAGATATGGAATCGTGCCGACATAGTAATAGAAGGAGATGACCAGGCGCAACAGGGAATTCGTTTTGCCATCTTCCATCTCAATCAAACTTACACGGGAACGGATGCCCGGCTCAACATTGGCCCCAAAGGATTTACCGGTGAGAAATACGGAGGCTCGACCTACTGGGATACCGAGGCATACTGCCTGCCTTTTTACATGGGTACGAAGCCGCAACACATAGCGCGGCAACTTCTTATTTACCGTTACCATCATCTTGAAAAAGCAATGGAGAATGCGCAGAAGCTTGGCTTTACAGGTGGTGCTGCTCTTTATCCTATGGTGACCATGAACGGTGAGGAATGCCACAACGAATGGGAAATCACCTTCGAGGAAATTCACCGCAACGGTGCGATAGCCTACGCCATTTTCAACTACGTGAATTACACAAATGATAAAAAATATTTGGCCGAATTCGGTTTGGATGTGCTCCTGGGTATCACGCGTTTCTGGGCACAGCGTGTAAGTTGGAGTGATGATAAAAAAATGTTTGTAATGCTTGGCGTTACCGGACCCAATGAGTACGAAAACAACGTGAACAACAATTGGTACACCAGTTACATTGCCCAATGGTGCATGAAGTATTGCATGGAAGCGATGGAGTGGGTGAGGAGCAATGATCCTGTTGCCTATCAGTTGAAAGTGAAGAAGTACAACTTCGATGAAAAGCAAGAGACAGAGAGATGGAAAAACATTATAAGTCACATTTATCTGGGCACCAAAGAAGATTCAAACATCTTGATTCAACAGGATGGATTTTTTGATAAAGAACTTCTTCCTGCTTCATCGCTTTCTGACGATGAACGACCCATCAATCAACATTGGAGTTGGGATCGCATTCTCCGTTCTTGCTTTATCAAACAGGCTGATGTGTTGCAGGGTTTGTATTTCTTCGAAAGTGATTTCAGCAAGGAAATCATCAAAGAGAATTTCGATTTCTACGAACCGATGACAGTGCATGAGAGTTCCCTTTCCCCTTGCGTTCATTCCATACTTGCTGCGTTGCTTGGTTACGAGGAAAAGGCTTACGAACTTTATATGAGCACTGCACGCCTCGACCTGGATGACTACAACCACGAGGCGCACGAGGGTTTGCACATCACCTCGATGGCCGGCACATGGATGAGCATCGTGCAGGGAATGGGTGGCATGCGATGCCCCACTGCAACCTTACACGATGTCCCATCCCCGGCCAATCCAAAAGGGAAAGGGGATGACGGCCTGGTCTTTTCGCCCATGCTTCCCAAACATTGGAAGTCGTATTCATTTAAAGTGTTGTTCCGCGAAAAAATTTATTACGTACAGGTGAACTCCGGTGGCGTAACGATTGACATTACTTAGGATGCCGCAGCAAGGAACCAACTCAATGCACGCTGGGCGAAGTTTTTCCTCACGCATCTTTATCAAGAAAGATGCACTCTGGCACTCCGTGTTGTTTGCCTCGGGGTGCGAAAAACTGCTTTATCCGTGGAGAGTATCGGGTAGATTGGTTGTTATGTACCACAACGTGTTGCCTGATGATGCTGCGAAGGTGAACGTACGGCAAATATGCCAAAGCGATTTCAGGAAACAACTTTTATATTTGAAGAAACGCTACACGGTGGTTTCACTTTCCGATTTTTTCCTGGATGGTGGAATCAACAACAGAATCGCAATCACATTGGATGATGGCCTGGTGAATAACCTGCGCTTTGCACTTCCAGTGCTGGAAGAAGTTCAAGTGCCTGCAACCGTTTTTGTTTGCACTCCACATCTAATAGGTCAGCATGTTCTTTGGCCTGATGCGCTGGAAGTGACCTGCCATCATTTACACGAGCCAATTGAATTTGATGGTGAGCAATTTTTGCGCAAAGGGCTTTTTCACTTCAATCAAAAAGGCGAACGACTGGTGCATTGCATCAAACATCTTTCGTTGGATGAGAAATGGGAATTCATTCATCAACTCGCCAAACGCATGGGGAAAAAACCATGGGAAGAAGCGCAATGGGAAAATCATTGTCGTGTGATGAATGCGGGTGAAATAAAAAGTCTTTCGCAATCGCCCTTCATTGAAATCGGTTCGCATTGCATTGCACATTCCAATCTGGAATGGATGAGTGATGAGGAAACATTGCATGAACTATCAGCCAGCAAAAAATTTCTTGAAGGCATCATTGGAAAAAAAGTAGTGAGCCTTGCATTTCCTGACGGAAGCTATTCTGGAAGAACAGTTGAACTTGCACAACAGGCGAGATACACAAGGCAGCTTGCCGTGAATTTACGCTCCTCAGAAGACCACAACGATTCACGCCTAGCAGGTCGCTACGGATTTTATTCCGACCGAAGTTGCACAGAACAATTACACCAGATGAATAAATTCTTCCATTATAAAATCTCCTGAAGCCGCAGCATGTTCGACCTGAACTGGAAACAAGAAGCGATTGAGTTTTTCACCTTCAACAAGGAGGCACCTTTTATTTTCACTGCCCACGCGTTCTGGATTTTTTTCGGGATGGTGCTGGCCGTTGATGTTTTCATTTACAAGAAACGTGCATGGCGACATCTCTTCCTTTTTGCGGCCAGCCTTTTTTTCTATTACAAAACAACAGACCTGTTTTTTCTGCTGCTGCTCTTTACCGCGGTGTGGGATTTTTTCATGGGAAAAAAAATCCACAACACACATCATCCCTTAAAGAAAAAACTGTGGCTTGCCGGAAGCGTGATAATGAATCTGGCGGTGTTGTGCTATTTCAAGTACGCGTATTTCTTCACCGATTCTTTCAACCAACTCTTGGACGGGCACTGGCGTGTGCACAATTGGATAGGCCACTGGAGCAACGGTTTTTTCGGGTCGCACTTCGATGTGGACAAAATCATTCTGCCTATCGGTATATCTTTTTTCACGTTCCAAAGCATCAGTTACACCGTGGAAGTTTTTCGCGGCAATCTGAAGCCGGTGAAGAACTTCGTGGACTTCGGGTTCTTCGTCACCTTCTTTCCGCAACTGGTGGCGGGGCCTATTGTGCGCGCCACCGATTTTATTCCGCAGCTTTATAAAGAGTACGCACTTATGCGCGCTGAATTCGGTCTTGCGGTGTTCTGGATTTTGAACGGGCTGCTGAAAAAAGTTTTGCTGGCGGACTACATCGCTACACGATTTATTGACCGCGTGTTTGAAACACCCGAGCGATACACGGGTTTCGAAAACCTCTCCGCGCTGTACGGATACAGCCTCCAGGTGTATGCCGATTTCTCCGGCTACACGGATATTGCCATTGGCGTGGCGCTGCTCATGGGTTTTCATCTCACCAAAAATTTCAACTCGCCCTACAAGGCCGTGAACGTGGCCGACTTCTGGCGAAGGTGGCACATGTCGCTGAGCGGGTGGCTGCGCGATTATCTCTACATCCCTCTGGGCGGAAACAAAAGTGCCAGCACCGGAATGTGGCTGGCGCTGGGCATCCTCATTGCATTTATCTGGCTGATGTCTGGAAGTCTTTTGGTGCTGGGCATTGCCGTAGCGGTGGTGCTCACCGGTGTTGCCCTAAGTCTTGCAGTGAAATCCGTGGCGCTCTTTCTCACCACGAATCTCAACATGATGATCACGATGCTCGTGGGCGGGCTGTGGCACGGTGCATCATGGAATTTTTTGATATGGGGAGGATTGAACGGACTGGGTCTCGTGTTTTACAAATTGTGGAAACGCATAAGTCCGTGGGAAAATAAAAACACCTGGTACAAACGCGCATGGGCCATCTTCCTCACGTTTTCGTTTATCACATTTACAAGGGTGTGGTTTCGCACGGGCAGCAACAACGCGTGGACCGGTCTCGACAACACGCATGATATTTCATCAGAGTTTGAAGCAGGACAGGTTATGCTGCGCCAAATCTTTTTGCACATGGATTGGAGCATTGTGCCACAGGTGGTGGCGGGCTACTGGAACGTGTTCTGCGTAATTGCCATCGGCCTGATTATACACTGGCTGCCGGAAAAATGGAAAGTACTTTACCGCTCATGGTTCATTGCATTGCCACTTTGGGCAATGACATTCGTGATAATGCTGGTAGTGATTTTTGTTTTTCAACTGCTTGCGGGCGGCTCGCAGCCATTTATTTATTTCCAGTTTTGAGGCGGTGCACAAGACCTCTTTCATAATTCGCAGTTCAGTTTCGTTGGAAATAAGTTGGAGGAAATTTCATCCGAAGCATCGGGGCAAGGGCGCAAAGACAAAGGTCCCGCAACAATTATCTCATCTCGATGCATCTAGGTAAGTTGCCTCGATCATAGACTAATATAACGAGGCTCTAGGGTAAAAGCTTTCGATCATTGACTAGTTTAACAAGACAATCGGGTCAATTGCCTTGATCATTGACTAGTTTAACAAGACAATCGGGTCAATTACCTTGATCATTGACTAGTTTAACGAGGCTTTAGGGTAAAAACTTTCGATCATTGACTAGTTTAACGAGGCTTTAGGGTAAAAACTTTCGATCATTGACTATAAAATCGGGGCAATAAAAAAGAGAGCCGATGTTCCATCTCCCTTTTTCGATTGGTCTTTCAACCAATGGTTATAACTGCAGTAGTTTTATTTCCTCACCATCTTTCTTGTAGCTTCCACAATACCATCTATAATAAGTGTGTATTGATACGTGCCGCTTGAAAGATTAACGGTGTTGATGTTCAACTGCACGTTTCCTCTTTCGGTTACT
>JAWXCI010000017.1:0-29971 GCA_034408895.1 Flavobacteriales bacterium | reverse complement strand
TTTTGTCTTTGCCCTTGTAATAAGTTTCATCTTCGCAGACAACATTCACACTTGTGTTGACTTTTTTACCGTTAACAAGTGACTGAATTTTTTCTTTAAGTCGCTTGTCCGTTAGTTGACTATGAGGAGCGGTTTCTAAATGTTTCTCAACTTCTTGTTTCAAGAAAGACAAGAATTTGTTTATGGACTTGTGGCGATATTCACCGTCTTTCACGGCTTGGTTTTGATTATCCCAGTCCTTCTTCTTTATCTTTTCACCAGTGGACACTTTTATTTGGACATCCTTCTTCCTCATTACAAGGTGAATGGGGAACTGCTTGCTTTTATCAGCTTTATCAAGGTAAAATTTGACATTTATCATATTGCGGACATTTTTACGGACACGGACAAATTTACGGACAGATTTGAAATGAGTAAGAACTTGACGAAATATTTTCCACAGCACAAAAAAACACACTCTTAAAAACCCCTACAAGCCAGCCCATGGAGCAAAGCTTGCAAGAGAGAATATTTTATTCCATCCAAGAGAAAAAGTGCTTTTAAAAATTTCCAACGCTTCAAAAAATATATAATACCCGACACACTAGCCAGACAAAAAAGCACTCAACAAATGACAGTAACGGACGACATAATAATGGTTGTAACTCACGACAGAACTGAAATGCCCGCCCATCCCAAATCTGCGAGCCGCTATGTACATCAGAAAGTCAAAACACAATAAAAAAAGCCGCCCAAACTTGAGCGGCTTTTCCTAAACCAAACAAAAACCAACTAATCCTCGAGATACTGCGGGTTATCAGCCCCGCAGCGGGAAACTCTCTTTCAGTTGAGAAGTGTCATTTGTCGTTAAAAATCCAGAGGCCTTGTCCGCCACCTTTCATTTCTATGTGTACTGGAAAATTTGGATTCATAATGCTACAGGTTTTTTTGAGTGAAACAACTTCCCCTTTTTCGGTGCGATGTTTCTCAGGCACCAGGAAAATCGCGGGGGCGTTCACCTTTTTTTTATTGTTGACCGAAATATCCGCCCGCTCTTGCAGGCACGAGGTATTGAATGAATATGTGGTGGCCGTTTCAGGACGTAAGGTCTGCTTCCAATGGGGAACGGAAATGCCAGCCCGGTATAAGTTTGCATCTTGCCATAAATTACGTTGATGAAAACAACTACCGCTTCCCTCATTTCGTGCATTGCCTTGTTTGGTGTTCTGTTTACATCATGCAATTCGGGTGAACCAAAACCATCTGCCACCACACCTGCTGTGGCATCAGACTCCACGGCCATTGCCGGGCCTATTGCGTTTACCAATGGTATTAACGATGCCAACAGGGGAGACAAGAGAGGACCAATAAAACTGGTTGTTCAGTTGAAATACCTCAACCCTTACGGAATAATGGTGCTTTATGAAACAGAAGGAAAATTCCGTTATCCGCTGGACAGCGTGTCGGTGGAAAAGGGAGTTTGCATTTTCCCGGAGCGCGAATACAGCCGGGGTGTTTACATGCTGGCCTTGTCCGGAACGGAAGAGAATACGCATCCCATCCTGCTCAATCCTGACGAAGCGGAAGTGACTGTTGGTTTCAATTCGCCCAAGTTCGAAGGTGCTCTGTTCAGTGTTCAATCAAAGGAGAACCAAGGCCTTGCGAAGTATCACATACAGGAAGCCATTTTCGACCACAAAATTCTTGATCTGAAAAAGAAGCGCTCCAAAACAGAAATAAAAAGTGAGTACGATATGCCCATTTCAGACGAAGAAAAAAAACTACAGGAACTGAGGGGGCAAATCATTCAGGAATATCCCGGAACTTTTCTCGCCAAACTCCTCACCTGGAAACAGGAACCTTACAAAAGCGACAAGAAAAAATTTTGGGACCACCTTGACTTCACTGACGAATCGCTGTTGCGCACCAGGGTAATTCACGAACATTCACAAACCTTCTTCCAGCACTTCGGGGAAGCCACTGAAGAGGGACTGATTTCTTGCATTGATATCATTGTGGAAAAAGCCAAAGGCAACGAAAAAATTCTTGAATCCACTCTTTACTCTATGCTGGATGGGTTCAGCCAAACCAAGTACGAAGGCATTTGCCGCTATCTTCTGGACAACTACATTTTTGGCGATGGATGCGGTGCCGAATTGAGTCAAACCCTCAAGGCGCGTTCGCAGGGAATACGCAATTCGCAGGTGGGACAGGTTCCTCCCAACATAAAAATGCCCTTGCTGGGTGGCGGCACCAGCGATTTGTATTCACTCGTATCAAAAAATAAATTCACCCTCGTGATGTTTTGGTCGAGCTGGTGTCAGCATTGCAGCGAGGATGCGGTCAATATAAAAGCGGTGTACGATCTCTATCACAAAAAAGGATTTGAAATACTTGGAGTCTCGGTAGATAAAGACCGCGGCATGTGGACCAAGGCAGTGTCCGACCGCAAATTCAATTTCCCGCATGTGTGCGGGTTCGAGCAATGGGATTCGAAAGTAGCAAAGGATTATTTCGTGGTGCGCACTCCTGTTTTTATCCTGCTTGATTCAAACAAAACAATTGTGTTTAAGACCACAAAAGGAATGGCAGACGTGAAGACCTATCTGGATGCCCACCTTAAGTAGCGAACATCCATCAATACGCTCTTCCGGTTTTCCCTTCCATGAAATTTATGAAAGCGCGGTTCACCACTTTGTTGCCTCCCGGTGTGGGATAATTTCCGGTGAAGTACCAGTCGCCTGTATGGTTTGGGCAGGCATCATGAAGTCCTTCGATGGTTTGAAAGATGATTTCCACCTTTGAGCCAATGCCTTCGGGTGTCACTAGTTGGGCAATTTTCTTAGAAATTTCTTCCGCAGTAAATGGCTCATAGATTTCTTTCACGTAGTTGCGCACATGTTCTTTCGGGGCATCTTTTTGGTCCATACATTTTTTGTACACCACATCCATTAAGCTTTTCATGCCTCGTTCTTCCAGCAATTTCACTGTGGCCTGAAACGCGATGAAGTCGCCCAGGCGCGCCATGTCAATTCCGTAACAATCGGGATAACGAATTTGGGGTGCGCTGGAGATAACCAGTATTTTTTTCGGGCCCAGCCTGTCCAGCATTTTAATGATAGAGCGTTTCAATGTGGTGCCACGCACAATCGAATCGTCAATCACCACAAGATTATCCACGCCTCTGCGCACCGCTCCGTGAGTTACATCATAAACGTGCGCCACCATTTCATTGCGGGCCTTGTCCTGGGTAATAAATGTGCGAAGCTTCACATCCTTGATAGCAATTTTTTCTATACGTGCCCGCTTACGGATAATCAACTCCAGTTGTTCGTGGGTGATTTTTCCAGCAGCAGAAAGCGCAGCGACTTCTTCGATTTTTTTATCGTTCAGAAAATCTTCAATCGCTTTTATCATTCCGTAAAATGCGGTTTCTGCGGTGTTGGGAATGAAGGAGAAAACGGTGTTCTCCAAATCGAAGTTCACGGATTTGAGAATGGCAGGCACAACGTTTTGCCCCAATTTCTGTCGCTCTTTGTAAATGTCAGAATCATTGCCGCGCGAGAAATAAATGCGCTCGAACGAACATGATTTCTTCTCTTTCGGTTCGCTGATTTTTTTCACCGCTGTGCTTCCGTCCTTTTTTATGATGTAGGCACAACCCGGTTCGAGTTCATTAATTTTTTCCAGTGGGACATTGAAAGTAGTTTGGATGGGTGGGCGCTCACTGGCCACCACACACACTTCATCATCCTCGTACCAATAGGCCGGACGAATGCCATTCGGGTCGCGCAGCACAAATGCGTCACCGTGGCCAAACATTCCTGTCATGGCGTATCCCCCATCAAAGTCGCGTGTTGATCGTGCAAGCACCCGCTGAACGTCCAGGTGTTTTGCAATGCGCTCTGTAATCTGTTGGTTGTTGTAGCCTTGTTTTTTGTAGTATTCAAAAAGTTCCTGGTTCTCTTCATCCAGAAAGTGTCCGATTTTTTCCATTACTGTAACCGTGTCCGCCATTTCCTTGGGATGCTGGCCCAACTCGATAAGCTTAGCAAACAACTCGTCCACATTAGTCATGTTGAAATTGCCGGCCAGCACCAGGTTGCGGGTCATCCAATTGTTTTGCCTCAGGAAAGGATGGCAATTTTCAATTCCGTCACCACCAAAAGTTCCGTAGCGCAAATGACCCAGGAATACTTCCCCGGTAAAGGCGTAATTGTCCTTGAGGAAATAGGGGTCTTTTAATTTTTCGGGGTGGTGTTTTTCCAGATCAGAAAACCGGTTCATCACTTTAGAAAACACATCGCGGATAGCCTGCTGATCGTTAGATCGAATGCGCGAAATGTATTTTTTTCCGGGGGCAACATCCAGTTTTACATTCGCAAGGCCGGCTCCATCCTGCCCGCGGTTGTGTTCTTTCTCCATCAACAAATACATTTTGTTGAGGCCGTAAAAACTTGTCCCGTATTTTTCGGTGTAGAAGTGAAGCGGTTGCTTCAGCCGGAGGAGTGCAATGCCGCACTCGTGTTTTATGGCGTCACTCATTCAGGTGGGGCGAACGTCTGTTTTTTGAGGCCGCGAAAGTAGGCGTTTCATAAGGCTTTCAGGGTTGATGTGGGTTAATGGGCTTTCGACCTCTTTACAAGCGCAACGGAGGCCCGATTCACAAAAAAAAAGATAGCTAGCGACTATAATTTTCACCAACAAAATGGCATTGACAAACGAAGGAACAAAGATGGTAACACCGTGCAATGACTTACATTAACACACATGTTTTTAGACAAAGAAAATAAGCAATACGAACTTTCAAATACGTTGTTTTGGGATACACGACCTGACGCGGTTGATGCAGAGGAAAACACAAGGATGCTTGATGCCAGAGACATCGCAACAATGAAACTTGATACTTGCTTCACGAGGAGCACAAAAGGATTTTTTCGATCTCTATCGTTTGTGTCATGAGTATTCTATCCATGACATTTTCAAATGGCATTCGAAAAAATCAGGCGTGGCGAATCAGTTTCACAGCGTTCGCAGTTTGAACTATTTCGAGGATGCTGAATCAAGTTTGACTCCTGAATGCCTTGATGGACCAACATGGAAAATGGTAAAGGAATATTTTCAGAAACTTGTTCGATCTGAATTCTAGCGTTTCAATATTCCAGTCTTTCCCTGCAATCCTCCAGTGTGTATTGCCAAAATTTTCGACCCACCGGGGAAATGATTTTTCGGAATCAAATCCATCAAGCCAAACATCATCTTACCTGTGTAAACCTGATCAAGAGGAATATGATGTTCACTCTCGAAGCCTGAAACGAATTGAAGCAGTTCATCATTCCACTTACCATAACCATCAAAATGGTAGTCCGTCACGATTTCAAATCGTGAAGAAATTTCTTCTACAGCTTCATCATCATTCAGCACCGACTTCAACTGTTTTTTCACTTCCTCAGCAAGAAAATTTCCATTCTTTAATACAGAGAATCCAATGGCGTGTTGATGAGGTTTCATGGCAAGTAAAAGTCCGGCAAGTGTTGCGCCTGTAGCACAGGCACCACAGATGAAATCAAATTCTTTGTCTTCTTCCGAAAGAATTTCCATACAACCATTTACTCCCAAAAAATTGGAACCACCTTCTGGCACAAGATGAAAAGAACCAAACTGTTCGTGCAGCCATCCCTTAAAATCTTCCCCTTCTTTTTCGCGATAGGCTTCGCGCGAAATGAATTCCAGTTGCATTCCGCACTCCTTTGCAAGCAAAAGTGTAGTTGAATATCTCGATGGTTCTTCACCGCGAATTACACCGATGGTTTTGAATCCAAATTCTTTTCCTGCCGCTGCAGTTGCATGAATGTGATTGCTCCATGCACCTCCGAAAGTCAACATGGTCTTGTGTTGTGTCAGAAGAACTTTTTCAATGTTGTATTTCAATTTGAACCATTTGTTCCCATTGATGGAGGGATGAATGAGGTCGAGTCGTTTCATCACAAGGTTGATTTTTTCCTGCAACAAGAACTGGTTTGAAATGGTTTGCCTGATGGCTCTTTCTAAAATCATCGCAATTATATTTCGCGTTCAAAGTTCAGCATGCCAACCACGAAGACCCTTTCGCAAAAATTATTTACTTCACTTTTGGTCATGGTCATTTGTTCATCGTGCGCAACTCTGCTAAACAAGCCACACACGATGATGAGCTTCGACTCAGCATCAAAAAACACCACCATACAATTTAAGGGAGATACGATGGTGCGCAGTACGCCATCATCTTATGTGGTGGCACGTTCATCCAGGCCGCTCACTCTTGTAGTTAACAGGAATGGAAAAGACACCACTTATTTTATTAAGCACAGGATTGATAAGATGTTCTGGCTGAACCTGGTGACCGCAGGCAGTTACTACGGAATGATTGTGGATGCCTTCAGTTCCAAAAAATTCACTTATCCAAATCAGATACTGATAACCGACTCGTGCCTCCAGACCAGGCAGTATTCGAATCTTGGACTTCGGAAATATTGGGCCGGAGAACTTGGAGATGTGCGTGTGCATTTCGGAATTCCTCTTTTCACGCAGCGCGACCTCTATACCAGCCGTGGCTATACCTCACCGTTTGGAATCTTCGGATTTGAAAGTGGAATAGAATACTTCGCAAAACGAGGAAGGTCGTTCGGATTCAACTTTGGTTTCGTTCCTGATTTTCCGGAGGTAATTTGTTACTACGGTTGTGCCGACAGCCAGTCCAGCTACATGAGAATGGAAACACGATGGGAAAAAGGGAAATGGTATCCGGGAGTTGGTTTACAATACGGTTCACACAACTACACGCAATACAAATCCGTGGAAGATTCAGTGGGATGGTACAACCTTGTGGAGACCTATTCCTATCAGTCAAAAACATTGGGCGCAGCTTTCTCACTTGACTACCGGATGTCGCCCATGACTTATGTTGGAATTGATTACATGCCTTCATTTCTTTCATTGGAGAACGGAGCGAAATGGAGGTATCAGCAAACATGGTTGTTCGTTCATTTCAAGTTCCGCTTTAATCTCAACCAGAAGTGGAAATTCAGGAACCCCATTGTGCACGTGGTGGGTAATGTGGATTAATTTTTTGGGAGCAAATGACTGACGAAAACTTTTCATCCAAACCCGCACTTGACCCTGATGACTTCTACCTGAGTGAAGAGGGCTACATCATATTCACAGAAAAGTATCACATCAAACGCGGCTATTGTTGCATGAGCGGATGCAGGCATTGCCCCTATGGTTTCGACAAGAAGACAGGGAAGGCCTCACCCCGGCCATCTCCAAAGGAGAGGGAGTAAGAAATTACTTTCGCCCCATGTCAACTACTTCCGCTTCAACTGCGCTTTCGAAAGAGGAATTTCAATCCATTTTGCGCATAGGAATTCCAAATGCTCTTCCCGGGTTAAAGCAATACGACACATCCATCAATCATGCACCAAAACGCAAGGACATTCTTTCGCCTGATGAAAAAAAACTTGCTGTGCGAAATGCGTTGAGATATTTCCCGCAACAATTTCATGCAACGCTTGCTAAAGAATTTTTTGATGAACTGAATTCGTATGGTCGCATTTACATGTATCGCTTTCGTCCCGATTATGAAATGCTTGCACGACCTATTGATTGGTATCCGGCCAGGTGCCAACAGGCCGCAGCTATTATGCTGATGATTCAGAACAATTTGGACCCGCGCGTTGCACAACATCCGCACGAGCTGATTACTTATGGCGGCAACGGTGCGGTGTTCCAGAACTGGGCGCAATACCTTCTCGCCATGCAATACCTGAGTGAGATGAGTGATGACCAAACGCTGGTGATGTACAGCGGACATCCGCTCGGACTTTTTCCATCTCACGTGGACGCACCGAGAGTTGTTGTCACCAACGGAATGATGATTCCGAATTACAGCAAACAGGATGATTGGGAGAAATACAATGCGCTTGGTGTTACGCAATACGGACAGATGACTGCGGGTTCGTACATGTATATAGGCTCGCAGGGAATAGTGCACGGAACAACTATCACGGTGATGAACGCTGCGCGGAAAATGAAATCAGAAAAGAAGTTGCCGGACGATCATCCTGTTCTTTTTGTCACATCAGGACTTGGTGGAATGAGTGGTGCACAACCCAAAGCAGCAAACATTGCAAAAGTGATTTCAGTTACGGCAGAAGTAAATCCTAAAGCCGCACACAAACGACACAAACAAGGTTGGGTGGATGAAATTTTTTCTGACCTGAATGTGTTGTGTGCAAGAGTGAAAAAAGCCATAGCACAAAATGAAATAGTTTCACTTGCCTACATCGGCAACGTGTTGGATATGTGGGAAAAGTTTGATGCAGAAAATATCGCAGTTGATTTAGGAACAGACCAAACTTCTCTTCACAATCCGTGGGCGGGCGGTTACTATCCCGCAGGATTGAGTTATCAGGAAAGCAACGATTTGATGTCGAATAATCCTGAATTGTTCAAACAAAAAGTGCAGGAGAGTTTGCGTAGACATGCTGCCGCGATAAACAAACACGCAGCGAAAGGCATGTATTTTTTTGACTATGGAAATGCGTTTTTGCTGGAAGCTTCACGAGCCGGTGGAGATGTTTACCTCACCCCGACTCTCTCCAAAGGAGTGGGAGAGATGAACCTCACCCCTAACCCCTCTCCAAAGGAGAGGGGAAATAACGCCTCAGCACATTGGTCAACAGCATCTGACCAGGAATGGGAAAAGAAAAAACCATTGGCTCGTGAGTTCAGAAGGAGTCCTACGAAATCTGAATCCATTCTCTGGGATGCACTCAGAAATAGAAAACTGAACGGAATAAAATTCAGGAGACAACATGTGGTAGATTACTACATCGTTGATTTTATTTCTCTTGAATTTGATTTGGTGATTGAGGTGGATGGCGATGTTCATCAGCGTTCTGATCAAGCGCAGCATGAAGAAGAAAGATCTTTCTATCTTCAGCAAAAAAAGTTTTTTAAAGTCATCCGATTTAGCAATAGTGAAGTAGAGAACAATTTGTTGAAGGTTCTTGCCGAGATACGAAAATCATGTGATGAACAAAAATTATTCATAAGAACCGAAATGCCTAATTCCTCCCTCTCCTTTGGAGAGGGTCGGGGTGAGGTTCAGGCGCCCCTCTCTATTGGGAGAGGGATTGCGGGTGAGGTAGAATTCCGTTACCCGAGCTATGTCCAAGACATCCTTGGCCCAATGTGTTTCGACTATGGCTTTGGTCCATTCCGGTGGGTGTGTTGCAGTGGCAAGCCGGAAGATTTGCAACGCACTGATGTCATCGCGCTCGAAGTTCTTGAACAATTGAAACGCGAATCACCACCAGAAATTCAGCAGCAGATGTCCGACAACATTCAATGGATAAAAGAAGCCGCGAAAAACAAATTAGTAGTCGGTTCGCAAGCTCGAATTCTTTATGCAGATGCCAACGGAAGAATTGAAATTGCAAAAGCATTTAACGATGCGATTGCAAAAGGAGAAATTGGTCCTGTTGTTCTCGGTCGTGATCATCATGATGTAAGCGGCACTGATTCTCCCTATCGCGAAACATCAAACATTTATGATGGTTCTCGTTTCACTGCTGACATGGCCGTGCAAAATTTTGTGGGTGATGCCTTTCGTGGTGCCACTTGGGTGAGTTTGCACAATGGTGGCGGAGTGGGGTGGGGCGAAGTGATCAATGGTGGTTTCGGAATGTTGCTGGAAGGAACAGCAGACAGCGAACGAAGATTGAAAAGCATGTTGCACTGGGATGTGAACAACGGAATAGCACGCAGGGCATGGGCAAGAAACAAAGAAGCGGTGTTTGCAGCAAAGCGCGCAATGGAACAGGAACCGAAGTTGAAAATGACGATAGCAAATCAAGTGGATGAAGACATCATCCAAAATTTGTAGAGAGCAACAATCATCCAATCCCGCCCACTACCACTACAAACTCTCCTCTCACTTCTTTCTTCAAAAAGTATTCATGAACTTCTTTCAACGTTCCCCGCACTGTCTCTTCGTAAATTTTTGTCAACTCTCTGCTCACTGAACATGTTCTGTCTTCGCCACAGAATTGCGCAAGTTGTTCCAATGTTTTCAAAATGCGGTGAGGAGATTCGTAAAGAATTATTGTGCGTTCTTCTGCAGCAATTGCTTTCAGTCTTGTTTCCCTTCCTTTCTTGTGTGGAAGAAATCCTTCGAACACAAAACGTTCGCAAGGCAAACCGCTTGCTACAAGTGCTGGGATCATTGCTGTTGCTCCGGGCAAACATTCCACTTCAATTCCACTCTTGATGCATTCGCGAACAAGAAGAAATCCTGGATCGCTGATTCCGGGTGTGCCTGCATCTGTTATTAATGCAACAGTTTGTCCAGCAAGAATTTTTTGGATGATGCCAGGCAGCACATTGTGCTCGTTGTTCTGATGATAGCTTGTGAGTTGTTTTTCAATAGATAGATGTGCAAGAAGTTTTCGCGACTGCCGGGTGTCTTCGCACAAAATGAAATCACACTCCTTCAATACGCGAATTGCGCGCAGCGTAATGTCTTCAAGATTGCCGATAGGCGTTGGAACGAGCACAAGTTTCGCCCCCGATTCATTTTTCATGGACAGATTTTCACCCAGTGATGTTTTCTGATTTTAGAATAGCGCTGGAAATTTTCATCCCGATAGCTATCGGGACTCGAACTCTCAAGTATGCCGCCTTTCCACGAGTTCAATAAAATCGGTAACCACAGGGTCTTCTTCTTTCCATGCGTATTTGTTCTTGATAGAATTGAGATGGCGAAGTGCCTCATCGCGTGAAGTTGTATTCAGTTTTTCCACCGACACTTCGTAATCCTGGTTGTTGCCTTTAAATAGTTCCCGAGCAAATTGGAATCGCTGGTTGAGCGAAATAGCTTTTTTAAGATCAGGAATGGGAGTGTGTTCAAGTTTTTTAGCCAACGATTCTTGACCACCAGTAGTTTGTGCTATACGCTCATTGATTGATCTGGTGATGGGAGCCGGAACAATTTTCGGAAGCGATGGGGTTTCTGGTTTCACTGCAAAGGGCTCATGCCTGGGCAAAACCTGTTCTGGTTTTTTTACTTCGGTTACAACTTCTGTAATTGGCGTTTCGACTTTCCTGATCTCAGGTTTCTTTTCATCCCACTTTTCTTTTGGAACCTCTTTCACTGGAATTTGCTTTTCGGGTTCGCCCACTCTAAATGTGATAGCAGGATTTACATCTACCGGACGCTGTGAGCCAGTCTTAGTATGCGTTTCCTCCAATCCGCTGTGCTTCATTTCCGGGATCTTGCCCTTCACTTCTGTATCATAAGCTTTGAAGCGAAGCACCACCAGGCGCTCGTAAAGTTCGCGGCTGTGTTCGGTCAGTTGTTCCAGTTCCTGTTTGGAAAGATGGCCTATGGTAAGCTCATCGAGTTTGTTGTTCAGCTCAGTGGCAATTTCCTTCAGGCGTTTGTATTTCACCGGTTCGTTCATGGGGTTTGAATTTTTGTTCATTGGACGATTGTTTTCCTTCCGCAAATTATGCATCATCTGACGGTCTTCTGTCTCTGGTAATCGGTCTATTTTATCAACCAAGTTTTTCTCTTTCTGTCTTGGGCAATGATGCCTTCACCAATTCGTAACTCATGTCAATCATCTCGCGAACAAGTTTTTCATTTACGCTTCCGTCCATCATCACCGTGTTCCAGTGCTTTTTGTTCATGTGATAACCGGGAGTGATGCCCGGGTATTGTTCGCGAAGATCAAGGGCCTTTGCCGGATCACTTTTCAGATTGATGCTTTCGAAATGTTCAATATCACACAAGGCAAACATTTTTGCTCCCACGCGCAGCACCAGAGTTTCAGGCCCAAAAGGCATATCGTCAGATGTACCTGGTTTCGTCAAACAATATTCACGAAATTGTTCGATGTTCATTTCAACGGGGAAGATGATCTGAGGGAGAAAATATGTAACAGAAAATTTTGCGGGCAATATCGAACTGAAAGCATACAGCCTCAATTCACAGCCGCTCCGAAAATTTTTTCGCAGGCCTGACGTGCGGCTTTTTGCTCAGCAGATTTTTTTGATCCTCCTTGTCCCGCTCCATATTCTTTGTCATCAATCATCACTGCAATTTTGTACACCGAAGCACCGCCTGTATTGATGTGACTCACCACTTTGAAGCCGAGTGTGCGCTTGTACTTCTGGCTCCACTCGTGCAGTTTGCTTTTGTAATCCACATCATCATGCACACGGGTATCTAGTCCGTATTGTTTTAGTAGCCGCAGCACGATGTCGCGCGTGGGGTGGTAACCTTTGTCAAGATAAATGGCACCGATAACGGCTTCCAAACCATTGCCCACTATGCTGTCATGCATATCCTGATTGCCCAGTTTCAGGTCGAGTTGCTGATCAAGTTGGAGCGAGTAACCTATCATGTTCAAGTTCTCGCGCCTCACCACTTTCGATTTCATTTTGGTGAGTTCACCCTCCGGCAAGGTTGGGTATTTATTGTAGAGATAATGCGCCACTATGGAGTCCAGAATGGCATCGCCCAAAAACTCAAGGCGTTCGTTGCTGTTCTTTAAACCGGGTGTTATTTTGGTGGCTGCACTGGAGTGGCGAAGTGCCTGCAGGTAGTACTCCACCCGTTGGGCGCGTATTCCAAATGCCTTTTGTACAAATGCGATAACCTCCAGATCGGCAGAAGTTTTTCTGCGGAAAAATTGCCTTATGTTCCAAGTCATTGGAGCTTCCCGAAAATGGCTGATGTGTTGTGGCCGCCAAACCCGAAAGTGTTGCTCATGGCCACATTCACAATTCGCTTTTGTGCCTGATTAAAAGTGAAGTTGAGCCGGGGGTCTAGTTCAGGATCGGGGGTTGTAAAGTTGATGGTAGGCGGCACAATATCATTTTGCAATGCAAGTATTGCGGCAATAGATTCCACCGCACCAGCAGCTCCCAGCAGGTGGCCTGTCATGGATTTGGTAGATGAAATGTTCAGGTTATAAGCATGTTCGCCAAAAACTGCTTGTATAGCGCGGGCCTCTTGCACATCGCCTAACGGGGTGGATGTGCCATGCACGTTTATGTAGTCAATGTCCGATGGAATCATGCCGGCATCTTCCAGCGCATTTTTCATCACATTGCGGGCACCTATTCCTTCGGGATGTGGCGCGGTGATGTGGTAAGCATCGGCCGACATTCCCCCACCAAGCACTTCGCAATAAATTTTTGCTCCTCTTGCTTTGGCGTGTTCATATTCTTCAAGTATCAAACATCCTGCACCTTCGCCCAGAACAAATCCATCACGTGTTTTATCGAATGGTCTTGATGCAGTCGCATAATTTTCGTTGTTTTCCGAAAGTGCTTTGCAGGCGTTAAACCCACCGACACCGGCTTCCACCACCGCAGCTTCCGATCCACCGGTTACAAAAACATCGGCTTTACCCAGCCGCAAATAAGTGAAGGCATCTATCAACGCATTGTTGCTAGAAGCACAGGCTGATGTGGTCGTGAAATTAGGTCCGCGAAATCCATAGATAATAGAGATATGACCCGATGCAATATCGGCAATCATCTTGGGGATGAAGAAAGGATTGAACCTTGGAGTCCCGTCACCTTTGGCGTATTCCACCACTTCCTGCTGGAAGGTGATGAGGCCACCAATACCCGAACCCCAAATCACACCCACGCGATCCTTATTGATTGTTTCAACGTCAATGCCCGAGTCTTGCAAGGCTTCCTTCGCCACTACCAGCGCATAATGCGTGTAAGGATCCATTCTTCGCGCTTCCTTTCGTTCAATGTGGTCTTCCACGTTGAAGTTCTTGATTTCGCATGCAAAACGGGTCTTGAATTTTGAAGCGTCAAAACGGGTAATAAGGTTCGCTCCGCTTACTCCGTTGATCAGACCATTCCAGTAGTCTTTCACATTGTTGCCAAGCGGAGTGAGTGCACCGAGTCCGGTAACCACTACTCTTTTAAGCTCCATTTTTCAGTGGGGTAGATGGGAAAATCCGATGTAACGGATGGCTATTTTGCCGAACTGCCTTCGATATAATCAATGGCCTGGCCAACTGTTCCGATTTTCTCAGCCTGATCGTCCGGTATAGCAATGTTGAATTCTTTTTCGAACTCCATGATGAGTTCTACGGTATCCAGAGAGTCCGCCCCAAGGTCGTTGGTGAAGCTGGCCTCACGGGTTACTTCTGCTTCATCTACGCCAAGTTTATCTACGATAATGGCGGTTACTTTCTTTGTTATTTCTGACATTTTTTGAGGTATTATGTTTAATTAAAAACGCGCTCAAAAGTAACCGAATTCATAAAGTGCAAAAGTTTTTTTCGCGGATATCAAGCAAAACGGCAAAGGGGCGAAGCGGATGGGTTGGTGCATCGTCCCAACACCCTGCTTCAATCTAAGGTGTTCTCTCCGTGATGCACTTGGACATAGGTGCTAAACTTTTGGGAGGATGCATTCTTAAGCACATTAATTGGAAAAATTTCTCTAACGTGCAGGGGCATTATTGGTTAACGATCCATCCGTGTTGCAAACTGTATTTATCACCGCACATGCTGCACATTTCTTGGTGCTGGCACTCTGTCCATCAAGGGTTCATCAGTGAATGGAAATCCTGTGCCCATTTACCCAATTCCCATTCTTGAAGTTTGAGTGAATGGCAATTGACAAAAGGATAATTTCCATATGGCCCAATTGCGCACAACCGATCGTCACATGACAATTTGCGTTCGATTTTGTCTTTTCAATTACGGGGTTGGTCAAAATTTTTGACTACTAACTGGTAAAACAGTTTTGAAGGCTATGCTAAAAATTAGCCTTACTCCTTCGTGAGAACTCACCACAATTAGATCAGTTCATTCAAGGACAAAGGAGGGCTTCATGATTAATTACTCGTTAGCCAAAAGTGAGAAATATGTAATTTTTTTCCAGATTTGTGTAAAGCGTTTCTATTGTGCTTAATCGCGCTTTGCGGGGTAAAAACCTTTTTTAAAATTTAACCCAAAATCAAATACGTATGAAATTACGATTACTACTACTAGCGATGGTGATGGTAGGTACTCAGCACCTTTTCGCCCAGGCTCGAAATGTTTCGGGGACAGTTAAAGACAAGAGTACAGGCGAAGGCTTGCCCGGAGTGGCCGTTCTCATCGAGAACAGTTCGAAGGGTGTGTTTACCGATGCAGCCGGCATGTACACACTGGAAATTCCCGGAAATGAGGCAGTGCTGGTTTTTAATGTGCTGGGGTATGCAGCCAAGCAAGTTATTGTGGGTAGCCAGGCAACTATTGATGTTTCGCTAGACCAGAATGTTGAACTTGATGAGGTGGTAGTTACCGCAATTGGTATTCCCAGGGATAAAAGGGCCATCGGATTTTCCGCACAGGAAGTAAGTGGTAAAAACATTACAGGAGCGCGTGAAACCAACCTTGTGAATGCGCTTTCATCCAAAGTTGCGGGGTTGAATGTGAACAGTAGTTCAGGCGCAGCAGGAGCATCAGCTTACCTTCTTATCCGCGGCCAAAACTCTATCACAGGAAACAACCAGCCACTCTTTGTTATTGATGGTGTGCCTTTGGATAATTCGCAGCTTAGTTCTTCAAATCCGCTGAACGGCCGCAATGGTTTCCTTGACAGCGTGGGAAATACGAACCGAATGATTGACATTCCACAGGAAGACATTGAATCCATCACCGTGCTCAAGGGCGCGGCAGCGACTGCACTTTATGGAAGCCTTGCCGGTAATGGGGCAATCATCATCACCACCAAAAAGGGAAGGCAAGGTGCCGGTGGCAAAGGACTCAATATCAATGTGAGTACCGGATGGGAATGGAGCGAATACAATAAAATGGTTCCGCTTCAAGACAGATACCTCCAGGGTTCAGAAGGTACTTATCTTGATCCATCTACCAACTATAGCGGCTCATGGGGACCTGATGCCGATACCATGTTTTGGGATGGTGACAGCGGTTACAAATACGACAATAATGGAATGCTCGTTGGCCAATCTGAGCCAACTGCCGCTACGCCATTTAAACCATATAACAATGTCGATGATTTCTTCCGCACCGGATTCAAGCACAATTATAATTTTGACATGAGTGGTGCAAGCGATCGTGCTGATTATTTCTTTTCGGCAGGCTATGAAGATCAGGATGGAATTGTTCCGAATAACACTTTCGCCAAGTACAATTTTGGATTCAATGGGGGTGTTCAGCTTTCTGAAAAACTTAGCGCTCGTTCTTCTATCAAATATGTACGAAGCGGTGGAACTAAGATTGAACAAGGTTCAAACATTTCGGGAGTGATGCTGGGACTTCTCCGCACTCCTATTTCTTTCGACAATAGCAATGGACATGGCGAAGACGGGGCGGATGATCCAAGCGCATACATGTATGATGACGGCTCACAACGCAAATACCGCGACATATCGGGTTACGACAATCCCTTCTGGACTGTAAACCAAAACCCGCTGGTTGATCGCGTGAACCGTTACATTGGTTCAATGGAACTTAAATACAAAGCATGTGACTGGCTCACGATTCTCGGGCGTGGCGGTTTGGATAATTACACAGATTACCGCAATCAACACTTTGCGATTGGTTCAAGGCAGTTTTCAGCCGGACAGATTGCAGAGAATACTTACCAGAATTCAATCCTGAATTTGGACTTGATGGCAATGGTTAGCAGGAGGCTTACTGAAGATTTAAATCTCAATCTTACACTGGGGGAAAACTGGTATGAGAGAAAACTTACACAGGTTTATGTTCAAGGTGACGGATTTACTATTCCGAATTTTTACGATGTTTCAAATGCATCATCATTTTATGCCTACAACCTTGATGAGATAATTAGAACACGTGGTCATTACGCAATGGCTGAATTGGCTTATCAGACCTGGCTCTATCTCACACTAACCGGACGAATTGATAAGTCATCCACATTCGACTCGGATAACTGGGCATACTTCTATCCATCGGCATCACTTGGCTTTGTTTTCACCGATGCGTTTGATTTGGAAAGTAAGTCGTTCAATTATGGAAAGCTTCGTTTAGCATATGGCACTGTGGCAACTGGATCTCCCGAACCTTACCAGGTTACAACCACATATTCATCAGCATTTATTCAGGACGGCTGGACTGATGGAATTACTTTCCCATTCGGTGGTGGGTCGGGATTTGATATTGAAGACGTGAAGGGTGATCCTCAATTAGGACCAGAGTTAAGTACTGAAATCGAAATCGGACTTGAACTAAAATTCCTTCAAAATAGGGCAGGTATTGATTTCACATGGTACAACACTGACACGAAAGATATTATTCTGGGCGTACCCATTTCTCCCTCATCAGGCTTTGATCAACTATTTACCAATGCAGCATCCATGACCAATAAGGGAATTGAAATTCAGGCATATGGTCGCCCAGTGGAAACACAAAGCGGTTTCTCATGGGATATTTCTGTGAACTGGGCGCGCAACACCAACGAGATTGTTGAGCTTGCGCCAGGAGTAGAAAGCATCTTCATAGGTGGATTCGAAGGATCAAGCATTCGGGCAGTTGCCGGTGAGCCATACGGATCCATTTTCGGATTTGGCTTCTATCGTGATGCCAATGATAATCTGGTAATTGGTGAGGACGGTTACCCCGTTCTTGATCCTAATGAAAGAAGTTTCGGTTCCGCACAACCGGATTGGACCATGGGCATCAGGAATTCATTCTCTTACCATGGTATCACGTTGAGTGCATTGCTCGACATTCGCAAAGGCGGTGTAATGTGGAATGGCACCAAGAGTGCACTTTACTTCTTTGGTACCCATCAGGACACAGAAGATCGCACAGGGACAACCACTTTTGAAGGTAGCATGGCAACTTATGACGGTGATGGAAACATAGTACTTGATGCGAACGGGGTTCCGGTAACAGGCGGTTCCAATAACATGGTAGTTCCTCTTGATGAAAACTGGCTGGCATTCGGTAACGCTAATGGATTTATCGGAAGCAATACAGAAGACTTTATTGAAGAAACGGATTGGGTTCGCTTGCGTGAAGTATCAATCAGCTACCGCTTGCCAGTCGATATGGTGGATAAAACACCATTCACCAGCATTGAAGTTTCTGCATTCGGACGAAACCTGTGGCTCGATACGGACTATACAGGTATCGATCCCGAAACCAGCCTTGCCGGGTCGCGCAATGAGCAAGGTATGGACTATTTCAACATGCCGAATACCAAGAGTTACGGACTCGGATTGCGATTCTCATTCTAATCTTTAACTGAACAAAAAAATTACAAAATATGAAAACGCTCAGAATATTAAGTGTTGCAATTGTCATGGTCCTTGGACTGGGCAGTTGTGAAAAATGGGTACGTGAAGAACTCAATGTGGACCCCAATAATCCGGTGGATGTTGGGTTGCCGCAGTTGCTACCAGCCATCCAAGCTGGTTATGCTTATCTCCAGGGTGGAGACATGGGTCGCTTTTGCAGCCTTTTCACCCAGCACCATGCTGGGGTGGATCGCCAACATGCCGGTTACGACATTTACATTTTTACAGAATCGGAAGTAAATAACTGCTGGAATTCACTTTATGAAGATGTGCTGATGGAACTCAACATCATGGAGCAGAAAGCAGGGAATGACAATCCATACTATCATGGAATTGCGAATACGATCTCCGCAATGGTGATCATGCAGGTATCCGATCTGCATGATGCTATCCCTTATAGCGAGGCCTTCCAGGGAGTAGTAGGAAACTACGATCCCGCTTTCGATTCGCAGGAATCTATCTACAACAGCATCTACGGTCTGCTGTCGGAAGCGCATGAACTGTTCATGATGGCAGAAGATGCAAATCTCGAAATTCCTGGAGAAGATGACCTGTTTTACGGTGGAGATATTGCCCTGTGGCTTGAGCTTGCACATAGCCTTGATGCTCGTGCGCACCTTCATCTTGGAAAAATGGGCAACAGCCATTATGTGGATGCCCTTGCATCTATTGACATGGGTGCGCTTTCATCCAATGGAAGTAATGCAGTGATTGGATTCTATGATGATGCCACCGGTTCCAATCCGCTGGGTCAGTTCATGGATCAGCGTGGTGATATCGCGATGGGCAAAGCACTCATCGACATCATGAATGGGACCAATGATCCACGCAGAGATGCTTATGCTGGCGATACGCTTGAAGGTGGGATTTGGGTTGGAAGTGGTGCAGGAGAATTCAATACTTCGGCAAACTACCCGGGGCCTTTTTACGCCTCGTTTAGTTCACCGGTAATATTGATGAGTTACGCGGAAGCTAAGTTCATTGAAGCGGAAGCTGCATTCAAAACCGGGGATCTTACTCGTGCAGCAACTGCCCACAACGAAGCGGTGGTTGCCTCGCTTGAAATGTATGGTGCTTCTGATGTAGCGTTCGAAACAGCGCATGCTTCCTTCGACAACACAAACATTACCCTGGAAGAAATCATGACCCAGAAGTATGTGCACATGTACACCAACCCAGAATCATGGAGCGACTGGCGCAGAACGAATATCCCTGCATTGTCTCCAGCGGATGGTGCGGTGATACCGAACATTCCCCGCATTTGGCCACATGCCCAGGACGAACGATTGTACAACGACAATTTCCCGGGAGATGTCCAAATCACTGATCGGGTTTGGTGGGATATTGAATAAGGCTTTGAAAATTCTAACGCGATAAAAAGAGGATTAACGGTCTTACCAGGAAACTGGTGTGGCCGTTTTTCTTTTTATAGAATCCCGAACAGCACAGGCCTCGATGGTGATGCATCATTTTCAAATGGGGCAAACTGCAAATTGAGAAGATAATTCCCATCCGGAATTTCATCCGGCACAAAAACAAATTCCGTGATGCTGCATTCAGTCCTTGGGTTCTGCGGATAATTCCAAAAGGCATGATGAGCCAACAATTTTCCGCCATCGCTTTCGCGATCTACTGATGGAAGATCAACCAACAGGTGCTGCATTTTTTTTTCTGCAAGATGTCTCAAAGCATCCGGTGCGAAGTATGCGAAGTTGGTGTCAGAATAATTTTTGTTTCGTTTTGATAATTCGTTTGGCATCGTGCGGATGACAAGCGCTTCCGGCTGGTCGTTTCCAAGGGCAAAGGCGATTTGTTCTTTGGTGATGATCAGATCGCCAGTTTTAATCCATCCATCATTACTGTCATTTTTTTCAGGAGTGATGGTGATCAGTTTTGCCATGAAAAAAAAATCTTTCACGCAATCATTTACACTTTCCACTTTGGGCGAAATGTGCCCGAAACTTTCAGTATGTGTGCCGTGGCCATGCGGATTAAAACTGATGTTCCTGAAGTTGACTGCACCACCCAACCTTACACTTCCAGTGAAATGCTGATTAACGACAGGGGAAATTTTCATCTTGTCCACATACCATGCACGCGGTCCATCGGGTGAAAATGGAATAGAAATATCCAGCGGTTTGTTGAGGTCAACACGAATTGTTTTTCCATTATGGTCAATCGTTGCAATCATGATTCAAGAATAAAAAAATCGGATGCAATACGGTCAGCGCGAAGAAAACCTAAGGTGGTAAGCCGAATATTTTCTTTGTCAATAACCAATTCGCTTCGTTGTTTCAGTTCATCAATTTCTTCCCCGTACATCTCTTTGAAATCAACATCATACTTTGTTTGTATAAGACCAAGATCAATTCCCCAATTAGTGCGCAGTCCTGTCATCAGGTATTCGTTCAACTGTGTTCTTTTGTCGAGAGGCTCCATGTTGAAATCCAATTTTCCAGCGTTCAATGCATGGATGTAACGTTGATTGTTAGGCACGTTCCATTGTCGCGAAGTCCCATTGAACGAATGGGCGGAAGGTCCCAGTCCAAGATACTTTTTTCCCTGCCAGTAGCTTGTGTTGTGACGCGATTGAAATCCCTGTTTCGCGAAATTGGAAACTTCATAATGTTCGAAAGCCGAATTGGTGAGAGTTTCCACCATCACAAGAAATTGTTCACGGGATACCTGATCGGGTTCCTGTTTCATCTTGCCTTCTTTTAGCCAATATCCGAAAGGAGTACGGTCTTCAAACGTGAGGCAATAGGCACTGATGTGCGGCACATGAAGTTGTGTAGCCTTTTGCAAATTGTCTTTCCAACCCTGCAACGCCATTTCGGGAAGGGAGTAAATAAGATCAATGGTGATGTTATGGAAGCCGGAATCCTGGGCGCACTTAACTGAATAATCCGCCTGGGTTGCAGTATGCACGCGGTTCATCAATTTCAAATCCTCGTCCCGGAAACTCTGTATGCCAATGCTAAGTCTGTTGACACCTGCTGATTTCAGGTCACGAATTTTGTGTTGAGTGAGATCATCTGGATTGGCTTCAAGAGTGATTTCTGCATCAGCACTTATTTCATGCAACTCATAAATGTGGTCAAGAATTTTTTTCAATTCATCGCCCTCCAAAAGGCTGGGTGTTCCTCCACCGAGATAAATGGTTTCCACCTTTTCATCTTCAAGATAATTTTTTTGCAACACCATTTCGCGGTGTATTGCATTGAGCAAATCATCTTTCCCTTTGAGCGAAGTGCTGAAATGAAAATCACAATAATGACAAGCCTGTTTGCAAAAGGGGATATGAAGGTAAATACCGGCCACGGCAGCGAAGTTATCTAGCTTCGCCCGCCCCAAAGCAATCCCTGCACACATGAACTTCCACGCAACGGTTGATGATAGAAAAACTTTCCAGCTAGAACTTTCTGCCGACAGGACAAATATTTCCATTAACGGAAAATCCATTTTGCCCGATGTACACGAGACGAGCGCTACCCGTTTTCACATTCTACACCTCGCGAAGTCGTATCGCATTGAAATCATCGCCATCAACAAAGAAGAAAAAACCATTGAGCTAAAAGTGAACAACCGATTTCACCTTGTTAAACTCAAAGACAAATTTGATGATCTGCTGAAGAGCCTCGGCATGGAATCCTCCGGGCCTGCCGTGCACAAAGATGTGAAAGCACCCATGCCTGGCCTGGTGCTGCAAGTGTTGGTGGAGGCAGGACAACAAGTGGATAAAGATTCGCCACTAGTTGTACTCGAAGCCATGAAAATGGAAAACGTAATTAAAAGCCCCGCATCTGGTACAGTCAAAATAATTCGGGTTCAAAAGGGAATTGCAGTGGAGAAGAATGCTGTACTGGTAGAATTCTTTTGAATTACGAATTACGAACAAATGCAACTCGGGATTTGTAATTCAGGGTACACACAATTCGTCATTTGTAATCCACTACCTACGTGCTTCGCAATTCGTAATTCTTTCTAAACCCTCGCCCTGAAAGTGAGGGAAAGATTTCTGCCGGGAGCAGAGATGTTCGATGCGAAAACCCGGTAGTGTTGGTCCAGTGCATTTTCTAAAGCGCCCTGCACTTGCAGGTATCGGTTCAATTGCCAAGCCACACGAAGGTTGAGTGTTATCCATGATGGCATGCCTTCCGAAGTGGCATTGGCGAAATTGTCTTCACCAATCAAGTTGTAATCACTCAACCTTTTCCAGCCGCTGTATTGCGCATACACCTCTCCCTGAAACTGCGGGCGCTTGTATCGGAAACCTGTTTTGCCGAAAGGTGGCGGAATATGGTCGAGCGGATAATCAGTTGTGTCGGTCATAATTTTTCCAACGGTATAAGACAAAGAAGTGTTAACAGAGAACTGTGATGTCACGTCTGCTTCGAAAGAAGAATTCAATCCATAGAGGTAAGCCTCCTCAGCGTTCACGCTTGTTATCACATTGCTGGTGTCGCCTGAAAAAATAATGGTATTACTTCCGTTGAAAGTTCCTGGTGCAGTCGTGATTGCATTGTCATAAATAGTGTAGAAGCCTGTGACCGAAGCGCTAGCCTGATCATCGAAATTTTTGGTAACTCCAAGGTCAAGGTTGTAAGTGTACTCTGGTTTAAGGGTGGGATTGGGAACAATGACATTGCCGGGAACTGATTCAAAAATTTTTGCGAGGTCATCCACATTCGGGGCGCGGAAACCGGTAGAAGCAAGTAATGAAACACGCCAGCCGGTATCAGGCTTCATCACTATACCGAGGTTGCCATTTACTGCCGAGTTGTTCTGGCTCACATTTTCAAAAGGAAAAGCGAAAAATGTAGTATCGCGGAAATTCGCTTCCAATGACACGTTGCTCACCCGTATTCCTTCTGAAAAAATCCAGCGCTCGCCTGCTTCAATTGTGTGGGTGAAATAGGCCGCCATGTTTTGCATCGTTGAACCTCCATCAGGATATCGCGTGTCCAAAACATCTTGTTGCAATGTTTCAATATCTTCAACAAATGCGGTAGAGTTCACCTCATTCAATCCGGCTTCGATCCCGAAACGCAATTCATGTTTCTTAACCCTGTTTTCGAAATCCGCATTAAGAGTGTAGATGTCAAGTAGTTCTGTTCGGTGGTTGAGCGCAGTCTTATTGAGCCATCTGTCGTGGCGGCTTTCCTCAATATTTTGGTAAGCAAGAGTCACTTTTGCGTGATCGTAAAACGCACTGTCGCTTTCCAGTTCCAGGTTGTAAGCTGCCATCAATCTTTGTTGTGGGCCGTAATACCACTCCGCAAATCGCGGCAATCCTCCGATGGTTTGTGTAAGACGATCGTATCGCGGCACATCGCTGCTGGTAGAAAATTGAAGGTTGAAAATGTGGTTGACGTTATCATTTTGTGCAAAGAGGATTTTTTCCATCACATCGTATTGCTTGTATCCGGTTTGCACCTGAATGTTCGGATTAGGATTTACCAGCATTGAATCCTTACCAACAATGCGTTCTACATACCAGTCGCGCCTTCCCCAGTTTCCATAAAAAGGGTTGCGAAGATTTCCCATGCGCAGGTCATCAAAATCGGAATAAGTGATGGAAGTGAAACTCGCCCACTTTTTTCCACCGAGATTAAAATCGGCATGGCCGGTTTGCTCTTGCGCAGCAGAACTATATCGCACAAAAGTGTTCACCGTATTGTAGAATTCTTTTCCTGAGGGTGCCAGGTGCGGGCGCTTTGTGTAGAAGTGCATCACACCGCCCAGTGCATCGCTACCGTACACCACTGAGCCGGGGCCATACACTATTTCAATTCTTTCCATCACCGCGTTGTCCATGGTCACCACGTTTTGCAAATGGCCTCCACGGTATATGGCATTGTTCAATCGCACACCATCAATCACCATAAGTACTTTGTTAGCTTCAAAACCGCGAATAATGGGCGAACCACCACCGAGCTGGCTCTTCTGCACCATGATGCCCGTTGAATTGGCAAGTACATCTGCGGTGGTGGGTTGACTGAGAAATTCGAGTTTACGGCTGTCCAATACTTCGATGCGCTGTGCCAGGTCTTCGGCCTTTTCTTCGAACTTGTTACCGTACACCACCACACCCGTCATCCCATCGGTTTTAGGCACCAGGTGGATTTCAAAATTCATTTGGGCAAGCCCCCGCCACGAAGTACTCATATCATAATAGCCCAATAAGGAAATTACTATGTCCTGTGCGCCAAAGAGGGTCACCACTTCGGTCTCCCCAAACACGTTGGTTACAATTCCTTTTTGAAGGTCGGGGCTGGAAATGTTTACGAATTCAAGAGGCTGCAGGGTGAGCGCATCCCTGACAGTAATTGTTTGGCAAAAAAAGTGCGTGTTAATGGAGAGTAAAACAAGGCTGAGCAAAAGTTTTTTCATAGAGATTTATTTGAGAATGTAGACCATTGCTATAATGGTTACAAGAGCAAGCACACAGAAAATACCGATACCAATAAGCATGTAGTCATGGCTGCGTGTACCAGGCAGATATTTTTTGCGATTTTGCATATTGGATTCAAAAAAATTCGATTAGCGGTATTGGCAGTTTAAGGAATTTCTTCGTAAAAAATTTGTTGACAAGAACAATGCCTGTGCAAGCCAGAAGAGTGAACTTGGTTCAAAAAACCTTGATTTACGATGGAAAATTTTTCAGGCCGATGGGTCCAGCCCATATTGGTGATTGAGGCTGGCAGCGAGGTTAGATAACCCGTGCTCTTATGCCTTCTTCACTTTAGCCAAAGGCGAAAAAAGATAGATATGCTTTGTGCGGGTGCAGGTGCACTGGTAGCGAGTGCGCACTTTGGTGCCTTTGATGAATTCGCGATTATCGTTAAAGATGAAACGCGAGTTAACCGGAAGTTCGTCCAGCATGTATTCCCCGCGCACTTTTTTGTCGTAGCGGGCAAGAACCCGGGAAAGGGTGAGGTCGCTGCAAGTCGCAGCGGCCGGGTTGTCCAGGTAACTCAGCAACGCTCGCTCAACATCTCCAGGGAATACTCCATTTCGAATGAATGGGCCGAGGCATCTTCGGAATTGGCTTTTCCATTCAGCACCGTGAGGTTTCGGGCTGTTGCGGTATTCTTCCCATGTTTTCAAATGGGCCAGTTCGTGCATCAGGGTAATAAGGAATGCATACGAATTGAGGGTGCCGTTTACAGTGATGGTTGAACGACCGCGCGAGGCGCGGAAATCGCCATGAACGGTTTTGCGCTCTTCGGTTATTTCTATGTTACAGGGGATTTCCCGCAGTTTGCGGCAAGCCAACTCAATGGCCGACTTTGGGATAAAGCGGCCAAGAACAGGTTCGAGACTAGTGGTTCGTTGGGTGATATGACTCATAACGTGATTCTACCGGAATCTTATTCCATGTGGGACATGTGTTACACTTGTTTTTCCCGCGAAAAATTACACACGATCCAAGCATCATTACACATACCAGCAATAGGATTGCCGACTGCTGTCTTGATGAGAATGGATGTGGAAAACGCATGATTTTTCGCTGCTGCTGGGAAAGGGAGACAAAAATAGAGGGGCGTCACAACATGGTGTTGAAAAATAATGAAAATTTTTTTGAATCGGATAGGAAGGCTTGACAGTCATGGCTTTCAAGTGCGGTCGCGACAACCTTGCCGTTTCCCTAAGCCCCTACTTCAATTCCTCTTATCCAGTCCCCAGGCAAGTTTATTCCTGATAGTATTGAAGAAAGATTGCCCCTCAATGTTCACCAGGTTTATTTGGAAGGGAGCGAGGGTCAGTTCAAGAATAGTGTGGCTGTCAATGGTGAAGGAACGGCTGTCCAGCGAAAGCAGGAAGTGGCCATCACGTCCTTCCGTGCGCAATGAAATTTTGTTCTTGTTGGATATCACAAATGGGCGAACGTTCAGGTTGTGGGGCGCAATGGGCGTAAGAATAAGGGTGGCTGAATCAGGAGTAACTATGGGGCCTCCGCACGACAGGGAATAAGCGGTAGAACCTGTTGGTGTGGCCACTATCAGCCCATCGGCCCAATAGGTACACATGTACTCGTCATTTACATAAGCATGAATGGTGATCATGGAGTTGCGTTCCTTGTTGAGGACAGTTACTTCGTTAAGCGCATAAGGAAATTCGCCATATTGTTGTTGGTTGCCGGTAACGGAAATGAGCGAACGTTGGTCTAGCGAAAAGCTATTATTCAGTAACGCATCAAGCGCTTCACCGGCATCGTCAGCATCCACATGGGAAAGGAAGCCGAGTCGCCCGGTGTTGATGCCTAGCACAGGCACACCGCTGTCCCTCACTATGCCAGCGGTATCCAGCAAAGTGCCATCACCACCAATGGAAAAAAGGAAATCGAAACCGGGTACGTCCTGAAAACTGCTAAAGCGGAGTTGGTTTTTTGGAAAGGAAATTTTGCTTGCGAGGTAGCCGTGAAAAGAGTCGAACACACCCACCTGAATTTTTTTCTGCTGGAGCGAATCGAACAACCTCTGCAAATTAGGCAGGTGAATGTCCTCTACTTTTTTTCCGTAGATGGCTATTTTCATCGGGGGCAAATGTCATTGAAAGCTGCGAAGCGACACAAGGAAAAGATAAAGTTTCCGATGATTTTAATGAAAATAAAAAGCCGCCATGCCATGTAGCGTGGCGGCTTTCATATTTAACAATGTTGCATCTGCGCACTACGGACACAACGTCCCAAACACCGCCATAAACAGCAGTAAATCACTAACGTTCACGCCATCATTCCCATCAAAATCAAACACCCCGCAGGACGATGCACATCCAAATGCTCCCATGAAAAGAAGCAGGTCGGCAGTATTGATTACACCGTTGCCGTCAAAATCACCAAGACAGGTTCCATAAGAACATGAACCATCATCGCAATTGGCTGCTGCATTATAGTTGCTCGCTGCCGCATCCATACATCCATCCACCCGGCCTTCATCTATCTGTCCGTCACAATCATCATCTATCCCGTTGCATAAGTTTTCAGGCGATGAAGTGATAGCCGGATTGTTGTCATCACAATCGTTGTTGTTGGAAACGTAGGAGCAATCAATGCCCCCCACGGTGTAAGTATTTCCACCGGTAGTTGTGCCAGAAGCAAGCAACAATCCGGTGCCTGACGTCACCGACCAGCTTGGATAATTATCATCAAATGTTCCATCTGTTTCTATGAAAAATGTGAAGGGGCCGTTGGATGAACTCACGTTCACAATTGGGGTTCCGCCTAATCCATATGGCCCGCCAGATGCTATGGTGACATTCGATGCATCCTTGAATGTCCACGATATTTCATCAATCCAATAACCATTGCTGTTGATTGTGATAGTGTAGCTGCCATTGCAAGGCGCACTGCACACATAAAGCGGTGAAGCATTATTTCCGTAAGTGTCCTGGTCAGCATCCTGGAACCAGGCGGGCGAGGCAGAACATGAACCATCATCACAACCCGCTGTTGCATCATAGTTACATGATGTCGGATCAGTGCATCCGGGATAAGTACATGATCCATCGTTCGATATGGCCGCGGGATCGAAATTGCAGGCAGTCGCATCAGTGCATCCGGGAACTGCCACCACACCGCAGCCTGCCATCAGCAAATCAACGGCATTGTTCACATTAAGCCGTCCCCCTGTAGCCACAAAACCTGAAAGACCGGCCACGGCATCCACACCATCAAAAATGGCATCGCGTACAAGAATTGCAGTACCGTCAGGATCGCTCATCGCGTTATTGGCAAACGTTAAACACGGTGCCGAGTAAAGCAGCGCAACTGCACCAGCCACACATGGGCTGGCAAATGAAGTTCCGGTTACTGAACCGTAGGTTGTACTTCCTGATCCCGTACCGGTGGGCAGCCAAACCGATTGGCCGGGTGCTGCAAGGTCAACTCCAACAGCACCATAACCACTAAAAGTCCTGACGTCACTACTGTTAGTTGCTGTCACGGAAATAAGGTATGGACTTGAACATCCGGTCGGCATATCGCCCACCACATCAATGTTCACGTTGTTGTTGGCTGTGGCTGCACAACTGAGAATTCCCACCGCACCCATATCATCATAATAGTTACACCATACAGGATAGCTTGCAGGATTGGCGTTATCAATTCCCCAAGAGGAGTTAGTAACCACCACAAACGCACCGCTTACTCCATTGGTAATGTTGAATGTATTGCGCATGTCGTGCGGATAATCGTAAGCAGCAATGACGTTGGCCTCGCTAAGTCCGCCCACTACTACCTGCATGATGTCCACATCCCAGTTCACCCCTGCGCCACCACTGGCGTTGTTTCCCACCGCTCCTATCATACCCGACACAGAAGTACCATGACTGCCATTCGGTATAGTGCCGTTGTTGGAAGGTGTGTTCCAACCGTTGATGTCATCAATTCTTCCATTTCCATCATCATCAATTCCGTTGGCTGTTTCTGCTGTGTTGGTCCAGTGGTTCCCAATCAAATCAGCATGGTTGTAATTCGCACCTGACGGTTCTACCACGCAGGCTACCACACGTTCGCCATTGGCAGCAGTGCCTCCGGTTGTGGTGTCCCATGCATCTGGAGCGTCAATGTCATTGTCAGAGGGATCAACATGATGCCACTGGCTTGCAAACTGGGTATCGTTTGGGGTGATGCGTTCTTCCACATAGTGGTTGAACTGTGCAGCTCTGGTGGAATTCATGGAGCGGATTAATTCCAATACCTCGTATTGGTTCACCACATTGGGGTCAATGCGATAGAGGTAAATGGACGATAACTCCGACAATGGCTTTACTAATGTGATTTTGGTTTCCACTCCCCGGTAGATGCTCATTACATCAAGCAGGGTTTCGTAACTATGCCCCTCGTGGAACATCACGATAAGTTCTCCATCAACAAAAGGTGTTTCCCATGAAGGAAGATTTTGCTGGGCCGAAACACTAAAGGCTGAACAAAGCATTGCCAGCAAGAAAACACATAAACATTTTTTCATCTTGTAATTGGTTTTGATTTGAAATAATTTTATAGGGCGAATCTTTTTCACCCGAAACGGTAAAACGGCAATGAGTTGCAAAAGGTTTTTGCTGGCTGATTCTTTACTGACAACTCGACCCGAAATAGGCAATGAAGATGAGCACATCAGCGACATTGACCACCCCATCTTCATTGATGTCACCGATAGTGCAATTGACTGAACAACCAAAAGCCGATGATAAAATGAGAAGGTCATTTACGTTCACCGCTAGATCCTCATTGAGGTCTCCGGTGCAGTATTCACAACTTCCATCATTGCATCCTGCAGCGGGATTGTAATTCAATGCATCAGGATCATTGCAGCCAGGAAAGGTGCAAGAACCGTTGTCGCAGATAGCGGTTGGATTGTAATTGCAGGCGTTCACATTCGTGCATCCAAATAAGAAGTGACATGAACCATCCTCACAAATTGCAGTTGGATCGTAGTTGCATGCATTAGTATTAGTGCATCCAAACAGAAAATGGCATGAACCGTCATCACAAATTGCCGTGGGATCGTAGTTGCAGGCTTCTTCATCCGTGCATCCAAATAGGAAGTGGCATGAACCATCCTCACAAATTGCAGTGGGGTCATAGTTGCATGCTTCTTCATCAGTACAACCGAACAAAAAGTGGCACGA
>JAWXCI010000016.1:0-8895 GCA_034408895.1 Flavobacteriales bacterium | reverse complement strand
GAGGTCAACATCTTCGTCACAGTTATCAGTTGCAAACACTGATGTCGGAACTCCAGGAACGTTATCACATTCAACGGTTACATCGGCTGGCACTCCATGGATTACAGGAGGCGTGAGGTCAACAACTGAAATAGTGTACCAGTCGGTCACTGAATTTCCGCAACCGTCAGAAGCAGTGTAGTAATAAGTAATGGTGTAATTGCAGCCGCTTCCTTCAACAATAGTGTCAACATTTACCTCTACATCATCATCACAAGTATCCGTTGCAGTTACGACAGCCGGTTCGAAATCAGCATCGCAAAGACCAGTCATGTCGTCAGGTACTCCATGAAGTACAGGCTCTGTCGTGTCTTGTATAAAGATGTATTGGTTGAATGTGCCCGTGTTGTAACATCCATCTATGGTGCTGAACTGCCGGATGAATGCATCCACATTCGGGCATTGCACAGCACATCCGCCTTCAAGTGTCACGGAAATATTGCTTATTGTAACTGAGGAAGCACCGAGAGCATCATCAGTAGCCCAGGTTGCAAATGCAAATTCTGTCAATGCCTCAACAGTAACACAATCGCTACCACTTTGTGCTCCAAAACCTCCTGTAGTAAGTTGTACAAGGTCGCCACCGTTGTAGTATCCGAATGGATCGAATGCGGCACCGTCAACATCGTTGGTGGTATAGTACCAGTCGAAGCAAATTTCAACATTGGCTGCAGTGACAACCGATGCAGTATAAACTCCAAATGTGCCATCTACAAGCTCGCCAGCCGATTCTGAATAATTTGATCCGCCAAGCAGAATTGTGGTAGGCGCACTGGTCAGATCAACTGATCCATTTCCACCTGCTGAACTATATGCAAACCAGTCAGAAATAAAACCATTAGAGCATTCAATATCGGTATAGGAAATTTCCATTGCCTGACTGCAATTGTCAGTAACCGTTGGTTCCAGGTATGGAATATCTTCACCGCACTCAACGATGATTTCTGAAACACCAGCAAACCCCGGTGGAGTATCATCGTGTACTAAAATTATTTGCGAATCACTTACGCTGTTTCCGCAATCATCTGTAGCTGTCCACGTGCGGGTAATCTGGAAATGACATCCGCTGAATTCAAGTGTCGAAGTTGTGAATGCTATGGTAACATCCGTATCGCAGTTGTCTGTCGCATAAATATCGGCAGGTACTTCAGGAACCTCAGCACATTCACCAAAGTAATCATCCGGAATATTATGAAGAACAGGGTTAGTATAATCAACCACAGTAACTGTCTGAGAAGCTGAACTTGTGTTATTACAATTATCAATGGCTGTCCATGTGCGGATAAAAAGGTAACCGCAATCTTGAGGAATTGTAACTGCATTCAAGCTGATGAGCACATCATTATCACAATTGTCAGTTGCCCAAACCAGGGCATCCATGATATCCTCATCACACTCTATCGTTACTTCGGCAGGCACACCATAGATCACAGGTGCTGTTTCATCATTCACATAAATAATCTGATCTACATAAGAAACATTGCAACCATCATTGGCGTGCCACATGCGAATGATCTGGTAGTTACATTCATCAACAACAACCGTTTCTTCACAATACCATGCTTCGAGCACTTCACCACAATCGTCAGTCCATGTGATGTTTGGAATTGCCGGAAGATCATCGCTGCATTCGATGTAAATGTTTTCAGGATCTTCAGAGGCTACCGGCCCGAAGTTGTCGCCAACATTAAAGAGTTGTGTAAAGTTGCTGCTGTTATTGCAATCGTCTGTCGCTGTCCACACGCGAATTACGGTGCAGTAGCAAGCCTGATCAGGTTCTGAACAAACGATGAAACCACCGTTTGCACCACCGTCAAAGTTTTCATTTACACCTGTAAGTGCATCCACCAATGATGAAGGTGTGTAAGCATTGCTGCAACCACCCAGTACGTTATTGGCAATGGCAACAACCTGCGAAATAGTCATACCTGCAAATGTTCCGCTGCCGAATACACCACCACCCAGATAATCATTGGATGGAGCAAAGTCGGGATCATAAGAATCAAAAGTCAACGAAAGTGTCAATGCTACCAGATGGTTTGCCAGATTGTTGTGGAAACCATTTCCCGGATTCACATATTCTTGTGTAAGAGCAGCAGGAGTTCCGCCAGCAGGAAGAAATGCTTCTACAGCTGCTGCTGATGTGAGTGTGAGTGTGTGTATTCCGCAACCAACTGTGAGTCCGCCCGGGAATGCTGCTGCAAAATTTGCATCCCGGTAAACTCCTGGATTGTCGCCATTGGCAGGGGCTCCCCAACCACCAGGGGTGTAGGTCTTGAAATCGCAATCGCTCGCATTGTTCACGCAATTATTTACATCGGTATATGTCAGTGAAACACTGTTATCACAATTGTCAGTTACAACCGGCTGGATGTATGAAACACTTTCATTACAACCTAAATCGTAAACACCTGGCTGGTCTGCGAACACCGGATCTTCCGTATCACTCACCCAAATGGTTTGTGAATCAGAAGCAGAGTTTCCGCAATTATCAACTGCCGTCCACGTGCCTATGATTGAGTAACTGCAACCTGAACCAATGATTTGCTGGCTGTACGAAACTTCGATGTATTCATCGCAATCATTTGAGCCGTAAACATTGTTTGGTGGTGATGGAATTTCATCACACTGTACCGAAACATCGGCAGGCACATTGTGGAAAATGATGGGCGAGCAGGTAGTGCCAGTCACCTGCACAGTGTCAGATGCTGTGCAGTTGTCGCAATCAGTTACCACTACTATATATGTACCAGCAGCATTCACATTTATGGATGAACCATTGCTTGCACCCACTATGCCCGGACCCGTCCATTGGTGATCCACATCGCCACCGGACGAACCTGGAGTAGTGTATTCCACATAGTCCACACGGAAGGCGCAATAGCCATTGTCAGATATTTTAATGTAGCGTGCAGCCGCGCCCAGTGTGTAACAGAATTCCTGGTAATTGGTTTGCGAAAACGTGACTGACGAAGTAAGATTGACAAACCCGCTTGCAGAACTTGTTGATGCCTGAATTTTTGCGTCAGAATATCCTGTGCTTGAATTGCTGCAATGTTCCAGCTTCATGTTCACACAAATAGCAGTACCCGCAGGAACTTCCACACCTAAATCAAGTGTGATGTAGGATGTGCCCTGGCCACTTTGCGTCCAGAGTTTGGTTCCTGCATTGTCGCCACAAATAGTAGAAGCCGTTGAATTTTCGAGCCATCCGCCTTGGTTGGCAAGAGGATGATTACAATCTGTAACAGGAGGTGTTTCGCAAACTTCTGCACCGGTTACTGTACTATTGAGTTGAGTCTGTGCGCCTGGCAGGCAGGAAATATCCTGGTTGAGACCGGCATCCACATCCAGTGTGCAATCACCACAATCGTATGAACCATTGATGTCGCCATTGCCGCTGGTAGTGCCGGTATAGCTGAACCAAGTTGAAATACCACTGGCATTGTTATTCAATGAGTTTGCACCATTGCCTAGTTGCAAGCCAAAAATATCCATCTGGTTTTCCAGGAAAAGTGTTGTGCCTAAGAGTGAACCTGCACCTACCAATGTATGTGAGTGATTTGAGTCGAAGTCGTAGAATGTCCACGCTGTTTCATCACCCAGTTCCGGAGTGTGTGCCTGGTTGCCCTGTGCAATCCACTGTGCATAGGTTGACTTATTGTTGAACCAAAGCGATACAACAAACTTTTGATTGGAGTCAGCAATTCTTTCTATAGTGCCGGAGAGGTGAGCAATACCTCCGCTGTACTTCGTTAGTTTAAGTGGGTCAATTGGTGAAGATTTGAAATCAGTGCCATAACCAGGAATCCAGAAAATTCTTCCACCAGCAGATTGGTAACCATCAATAAGGCAAATTTCCAGTGGAGTGCAATCGCCTTCCACGTTTACGTTCACGTTATCTATGTAGTAAAATTCGCCTGCCGCGGAGTTCTTCGCTTTCACTATTACCTGAAGCGTACTTCCGATAAGTCCGCAAAGGCTCAAACTGCTTGATCCAAAATCATTTGTGATGATACCATTGGGCAATGCCACCTCTGCTCCGCCATCCAGTTTGTAGTACACCTTTATATAGTCTTCATCTTCCAAAGATCCCGTTTCCGAAATATCGAGTGAAATACATGCCGCACCTTGTCCTGCAATATCTATGACTGAGCTTGTCCAAACGCCTTCAGAATCTGTGTCGTTGGCTGTAAATGCTCCGCTCTGTACTGAAAAAATATGCGAGCCACTGTAAGTACTTGTAAAGGTTGAAGAGAAAGTGGTGCCATTCGATTGGTTGTACTGCTCATCATACGCTGAATAGAAGCAGCATGGACCGGTAACGGTTACAGTCACTTCATTGCTCTCGCCTGTATAGTCAGTACAGGGATTTCTACGGGCACAACGGATGAAAACTGTGGTTTCGGAAACCGGTCCGGAATCATAAGCGAGTCCGTTTGCACCAGCGATAACAACCCAGTTCCAGCCTGTACTTTCATTTTTGTACATCCAGATTATTTCAAGTGCACCGCTGCCACCACTTGGGTCACAAAGGTTTTCGAACGGTTCCGGGTTGTAAGCACCACATCCGCTTTGGTCATTGCCAATCAATCCTCCAAAAGTCAAATTGTCGCAATCTTCAATGATACTGAACGTGAGCGCGAGTTCATCGCACAAAAGCCCACCCAAGTTGTCCTGGCTATAAAGTTTCGCGTTCAGCGTATAGGTTCCCACTCCGAGATTGAGGACAACATTGTCCGTAGGTGAGCGAAAAGGAACGGAGTTTTCTGTGTTATTGGCTACATAACTGCCCGTCCAGGTGAACTTCACACTTTCTGCATTACTGCCTGAAAGCAATGCTTCAACATTCCAGTTGGATGGGAGTGAACCGAGTGAATATGTTCCACCATTCATCAATGATGAAAACATAAGGCCGTTGTCGAGGTTGTGGATCACCAGGTTTTCAATAGTGCCATTGCACGTGCTACAGACATTCACGTCAACGAAAACATCATTGGATTCACCAACGTAATCGCTGCATCCGGCACGCCTTGAACAACGCCTGAAATAGGTGTCTTCAGTCACCGGGCCGGGATTGTATGTTAAACTGGTGGCCCCCGAGATGGTGGTGAGGTTCCAGTTGGTACTGGCATTCCAATACACCCAGATAATTTCCAGGGCTCCACTTCCACCTGTGGGGTCGGCTATACTTGTGATAGTAGCCGGATCAAAAGGCGTGCAGCCAGTTTGATCTACTCCAATGGATCCTGCATTAGTCACATTGTTACAGGTTACACAACCATCGTTCACTGAAACTGGCTCAGTGGCAAGAGCTGTAAAACAAGAAATGATAACGAAAACTGAAGTAGCGAATCCACGAAGGATTGCATTGGAAAATGTAGAAATTTTCATGTGGTAAGTAAAATAAAATTTAAGAAGTGCCCAATTCGGTTAGTCGGGCTTTTCGGTAATTCGGTCGGGCAAATGTAAAGGTATGTCTTTGGTGAAACCAAATTTATTATCCAAAGTCATTACTATTTGTTCTTGCAAAAGTTGAAGGACTACTCCATACACTAAGTGGTTAATGCCTTAGAGATCAGGCTTCACCACGTTAGTTAATGGGCCGAATAGATATGGTTGGATGCCTTTCAATTCGTGGTTGAAAAGCCATTTTTTACGCCAGAGGCCTCCGCTGTATCCTATAAGTGATCCATGCTTGCCCATTACCCGATGACAAGGGATGATGATGGGAATGGGATTTTTCCCGTTAGCAGAGGCCGCTGCTCTTATCACGTTTACATCACCAAGTTTGTTCGCAATATCTGCGTAGCTGTTGGTTTTTCCGAATGGAATTTTCACCAGTTCGTCCCAGACGGTTAACTGAAAATGCGTGCCACGCGGCTGAAGAGGAACTGTGAATTTTTCGAGTGAATCAACGAAATAATTATGCAATTGCAATTTCGCTTCGTTCAGCAATGGAGTTTGATGTTCTTCTTCTTTCACTTCATTCACAAAATCAATTCGTGTGATGGCAATTGCATTGGTCTCGATGCGCAACAGGCCAATGGGAGAAGGAACGTGGGCGACAAATAGCTTGTGAAGTTGATTGGTCATTTTTGATTCAACGTGTTCAAATTCGGCATATCCGTTCGTTCAAAAATGAAAATTTCATAAGGATTTCCGAAAACGGTGAAGGGGATTTCCGGAACAAAATGCGCAAGTGTTTTGAAGTAAGGTGTTTCGGTGAACGATGTGAGTTTAGTTTTTCCTTCTTTGGGGCAGAAGTGGCCGTCCCAAAACACAATTTCGCCCGGCACGACATCCACCTGGGGTGTGGCGGGATGCGGAAACCATTGTTGTGCTTCTTTATTTCCGAAGCCATCAAGGTCCAGTTCGACCGGCACGAGTGGATCAATGAACCAGATTTTTTTTCCTGAAATATTTTGCCTGATGAACTGGCAACTGCGATACACAAGTTCATGATCCCGCGCTCTTTTTAGCGGAAGATCGAACATGAAAAACGGAATAGCGAAAAGGTAAATGCAGGCGGCTGCAATAAGAATTGGCTTCAACATTCCAATGCGGGGAATGATGGCCAAGACCTCCGTTAAACCGCGGTTGGCCACCAGCGCAAACAGCGGCATCACCGAAATGATCACCCGAACTTCGCCAGCGGAAGCCATGCGGCCTTGCCACCAGGCTATGGAATGAAACGCGAGAAAAATGAGTGCAGGTATCAACGCAAGAAAAAGTTCGCGATTCAGGTCCAATTTTTTCCTCTTCATCTTGCCCCAATAAAAAACATGCACCGCCATGCCGAGGCACAACACAATAGCAAAAGGAATTCCCCAGATGATCTTGTTTGAGGTTACGAAATGCCAAAGTTCTCCGCTACCGTAAGTGCTTTCCCATGCATAAGGATTGGCGGTGAAAACCCAGAAAAAATTGTGGTAGTGAAAAAACCATCCGAGCAGGCTATAAAAGATGGTTCCCGCTGCGAGAAGCAAAAATCCCTTCCATTGTTTCTTGTATAAAAACCATAAACTGAAAAGGGGAAGAAGGATGAACCCCTCCGTGCGCACAAAGGGAAGAAATGAAAAGAGGAGGGCCGACCACAGGTATTTTTCTTTCAGCAATAAATAAACGCAAACGATGGTGACGAGCGAGAACAATGTCTCCGTCATGGTGCTGTTGAGGTGGATGAAATAAATGGGAGAACTGAGCAGAAAGAAAATGGATGGAAGTGCAAACGAATGTTTCAGCTCTTTACTGGTTTTGAAAGTGAACCAACACGCAGTAAGCCCGATGAGGAGTGTGAAAAATTTTGCCGCGGTGTAGCCCAATTGTGATGGGATTGCATAAAGCGAGGTGAACACCGGTTTGCCCCAGTGGCTCACGAGCATTTCGGGATACCGGAGTGCCCATCGCGCAATGTAGTAGTGAGCGTAGGTATCACCCAGTTGGAAGCTACCTCTGGAGAAATAAATAACAGGTGCGATGATGGCGGCAATGACTATCAGCACTAAAAACGCCCAACGGTTTTGCGACCAGTTTTTCAATCCCTAAAAATTTTTGAACGCAAGGAAAGACATTCTGCGGTATTGGGTTGCCAGACTAAGTGGCGAAAACCTGCTAATCGTCCTTCCCCTAGGAGGTTCCTCCCGACAGAAATTCTTACTTTATCTCGCCTAAAGAGAAGGAGTAACGCTCCATTATTTCGTTGCACAAAAGTTTTTTGCAAGCCTGGTCCACAATAGTTTCTGCGGACTTCTGGTCGGTGGCATCTACTTGCAGATTGATGTGTTTGCCAATGCGCACTCCCGTTATTTCCGGCAGGCCCAGGCTGGTCATGGAATGTGTAACGGCTTTGCCCTGCGGGTCGAGCAGTGCATCGAGGGGCATCACGATTATGCTGGCTTTAAATTTCATGTTGGGGGTTGATAATGTGGTTGAAGATTACGGATATTACAAGGTACAAAAGTAAAAGGAGCGGAAGGGCAAGGGAGATGATGCCCGCTCCGATGGCACACAAAGCGAGCACTGCTGCACCCAGTAATAGAAAGGTGTATCGCTGCTGATTTGCGGCCCAGCCTCCGCTCTGAAATTTGAGTGCAAATAATTTCAAGCCGGAGTTGAGCAAGAGGGGCAACACAACAAGGAAAATCAAAAATGATGCTTGCGAAACGGGCACTGACCACACTCCGGCCATCAAATCATAATTGTGTTGTTCCCGCAAAATGAGGGGCCACGAAATCCAGAACAGGGCATGGGCGGGAGTGGGCAGCCCTATGAAATCATTTTTTTGGCGCACATCATTATTAAAACGTGCAAGACGCAGGGCGCTGAGCAACGCAATGATTATCGCCACATATTTAATGTAGGGCGATGCGAAAAGCCCCGCTTCCACGCTGCCCATCATATCAAACACTATTAAAGATGGCACCACCGCGAACGACACCAAATCGGCCAGTGAGTCGAGGTCTTTGCCTATGGCACTGGTCACTTTAAGAGCGCGGGCTGCCAGGCCATCCAGCAAATCGAACAGCGCTGCTATAATAATAAGGAGTGATGCGTAGTAAAGCGGCTTCCCTTCCATCATCCAAAAAAGGGCAAGCGTGCCGCAGGCCAGGTTGCAAAGGGTGAGGATGTTGGGGATGTGGGGTTTCATAAATTCCTAGGCTGAATAATGGTCCTCATTCCCTCGAATTTTAAAAAATGCAAGTATAAGTGAGTGCCGATGACGGATGCGGCTCCGCGCCATTGGTGCGATCCCATCCCTCCACTTCCAAAAGGGAAGGACAGCAGTATGCAAAGTCCCAAAGGAACGATCCTTTGGTAGAGGAACAAATGACTGCTCGATACCACCAAGTCCCG
>JAWXCI010000015.1:0-93258 GCA_034408895.1 Flavobacteriales bacterium | reverse complement strand
TCGCCCTTTAGAAATTATTTCACTGTCCCCAAGAAGGTTTTGGGTGAAATTGTGTCCAATTATTTTGTCGAGAGTTGTCATGGTAAAATGTTGCCTAACTCATAAATACCCGCATGTTTCCTCCCTCACTCATTCTGTCAATTCCATGTAAAACAGTGATATATGATTTAGATAACAAAAATGCGCATGTCTGATGGTGGGTCGAAGATAACGGAAATGCGCATGTGTCATAAACTGTCCAATGGGCTTTTTACTTTCCTGATGTCGCGGTGTTTTTCTGGTTTTCAAAATACGGTGGGTTAACCCTCCCCCAGTTTTTTCTTCACCTCTTCCAAATTCATTTTGCCGAGCACTTCATTCAGTTTCGGAAGGTCCTTTTTTGCGTTTGCCTGTGCGCGGAAAGAAGGGTTTCAGCTCCTGCACTATGGCATCTATGCCGGGGTAGTTAGATTCAGCGGTGGTACTCCCGATATTGTATAGCTGTAATGCCGTGCGCAGCGCTTCGTTCTTTACCGCGCGGTGGGTATCGGTCAGTCGCTCGGTTATTTGGCTGGAGCGCACTACCAGGTTCAGAAGGTCATTGGTGAGCGTGATATCGCTGCGGAAACCGGTGAGGCTGACATGGAGCGGTACGAGGTTGGGATTGTTGCCGGCAATTTTCTGAACACGCAACAGGAACTCGCTGGATTTTTTGCCAAGCAACTTCACCACTTCATTGTTTTCCTTCTTGGTGAGGTTTACGGCAAAAGTGGTTCTGGCTTCGATAGACGTGAAGTAGCTGAGCAAAAGGGTAAGGTCAGCTGCGGAGATCGGGGTATTTATGTTGGCGTAGGGCATGGGGTACTTCCCTTTGTTTATAGGTGTTGTATTATCGTTCTGCGATAAAATTTGTTCGTTGCACGATAAAATTTTATCGCTATTAGATAAAATTTCATCATGAATGGATAATCACTTTGGTAACACTGGATAAAATTTGTTCGTTGAGAGATAAAGTTTGTTCACTGTACGATAAAGTTTCATCGATGGCTGATAAAGTTTTATCCTTAAAGGATAATTGTATTATCGCTGAACGATAAATTTTCATCGTGAAACGATAAAACCAAACCCTCCCGGCCAGGGAGGTCGGGAGGGTTTGGAACTAATCCCGTGGTTGTTGCTTACGGCACGATAGGTTCTCCTCCGTCTGGCTGATCGGGAAGATCATAAAACGGATTCATGGCATCGAAAGCTGCATCGGCACCGGGCACGTTTTGTTCGCGGGCCTCCTTCACATTTTTGTAAAGAGGTTTCACGTACTTGCTCATTACTTCGCTGCCGCGGGCTGTCATGGCATCGTCCACACTTTCGGCCAGTTCCAGCAGCATCTGGTGTAGTTCCAGCAATTGCTGGTAGGCTGTGAAATCGGCCACGGCCTCGGGCAGGCTGGTAAAAGCCGGTACCAGGTTGGCATTGTTAGTACGGAGGTTGATGGCGATCTGCCCCTTCAAAAGCGTTGAACCAATTTTTATGACGATCAATTCACTCCTGCTCTTGCTGGTACTGAGCAAACGCATTGAGACCGCAACGCAACCACTGCTCATATTTCTGCGGTGTTAAGTCGGGTCCATAACTTATTGGTGTGGTGAGCACCATTTCATCACCTGGATGCATCATGATGTACTGAGGCTGCGTATTGGCAACAAAAGATTCTATCTGTAACACCGACCATCGGTCACCATAGGTAACTATGTCGCGCGGTATGTCTTTGTTGCGATGCTGGATCACAGTTTCCTGCAAACTATCGGGCAACGTTTTGCGATCATCCACATGAAGCGAAACCACAATCACCTCTTCTTTCAGTATGTTGAGTACTTTTTCATCAATCCAAATGTGCTCTTCGACCCTGCGGCAGTTTACACAGGCATAGCCTGTAAAGTCAATGAACAGCGGTTTGTTTTCTCTTCTAGCGCGTTCCAGCGCGGTTTGGTAATCGTGTTCACAATCGAGGTTGTGCGGACATTCAATAGGAAAAAACCAACTGTAGCCAACTGGGGGCGCAAGTCCACTCAGGAGCGAAAGCGGATGGTAGGTTCCTGTTTGTTCATTGTAGCGGAAACCGGTACACATGTAAAATGTGATAACGCTGAACACACCGATAAATGCAATGCGCGAGACCGAAAACTTTTTGATCTTACTGTCGTGAGGGAAACGAATCCATCCCAATAAATAGAGAACGATGCCCAGTGAAAGTAAAATCCAGAGACCAAGGAACAATTCATATTTCAGCGCACCCCATTGTTTGACAAGATCTGCATTCGAGAAAAATTTCAAAGCGGCAGCCACCTCTAGAAATGCAAGCACAACTTTTACTGAATTGAGCCAGCCGCCCGACCGGGGCAATGCCTGAAGCCAACTGGGGAACATGGCAAAAAGCGCGAATGGAATGCCCAGTGCAAGACCGAAACCACCCATGCCCGCAGTAAGTTGCATGGCACCACCATCAGTAGAAAGTGAACTTGCGAGCAGCGATCCAAGTATGGGTCCGGTGCACGAAAATGAAACAATAGCCAGAGTGAGTGCCATGAAAAATGCGCCCACAATTCCGCCAAGGTCCGACTTCGAATCGGTCTTGTTTGCAAACTTTGAAGGAAGGGTGATTTCGAAATAACCAAAAAACGAAATGGCAAACACCACGAAGGTGACGAAGAAGAAAATGTTGAGAGTAACGTTGGTAGAAATTTCGTTGAAGATGTTTTGGTTAATGCTCTGGATGAGGTGAAATGGCAAACTGAAAAGCAAATAAATGAGCAATACAAACATTCCAAAAATTACCGCGTTGCGAATTCCCTTTCTCCTGTTTTCACTTCCCTTGGTGAAAAAAGTTACCGTTAGCGGAATCATTGGAAATACGCATGGAGTGATAAGCGCAAGCAATCCCCCAAGGAAACCAAGTATGAAAATTTCCCATAGTGTTGTGCCTTTGCCTTGCGCTGTTAGCGAAATCGAGCAATCCTTCACATACGCCTCATCCACATTCACCGATGGAATGTAATAGCGGAATTTGTAGTCTCCATTGCCAGTTGCCTTGTCGCCTGCAAGCCCTGCCTGCATAGTGGCAAGATCGAATTTAAATTTGGGTGGATGACCCTTTTGGCAACCTATTTCGTTGCACACCATGTAATCGGCCGATCCGTTTATCACAGGCATGGCACCATTCACTTCAACTGTTTGGCGAAACGTTGCTTCGTGTTCGAAGTAGCTCAGTTCAGTGAGAAAATTTGGATCATAAGCGGTGATGGATTTGCCCTCCTTAATTCCACCAACCAATTTCACATTCGCAAGTGTATCGAGCGAAAAAATGGTGGCTACCTCAACATCTTTATTTGGAACTGTGGAATAGATATGCCAGCCCTCTTCCAGTTTCACATTGAATATCAAATCGAATGTGTTGTCAGAAATTTTTTCGATGCCCGCACTCCATGTAGCAGGATTAACTATTCCGGTCGGTGCATCTCCAGCTACATTTTCAGTTGTTTCAATTTCAACATTGCCTGTGGTTTCCAACTGTGAAGTTCCGGTTTGCTCCTGATCTGCATTGGGGGTTATGTTGACGGAAAAGTTCAGGACAGGCGGAAAAATACATTTCGACTCATCACAAGCCATGTACTCAATTTCTCCGGAAATCTTGAACGGCTTGCCTGCCTTGATCTTTATTTTCTGCGTGAAGGTGGCCGATTGTTCGAAGTAGTTAAGATCTAAATCGAAATTGGGGTCGAAGTGCGTAATGAATTTTCCTTCTGAAACTTTTCCGATAGTCTGATAGTTGGATGAAACTTCCAACTTTAATGAAGTCGGAATGGGGCCTATTGCATTGGGGTCTTCAGAAACTTTCAGCGCATATACATGCCACTTCTCTTCAATGGTTGCAGTGGCCACTACCTGAGCTTCGTTGTTGGCCAGCATGTTCACCGTGAAGTTCCATTTCACAGGGTCAACTATTTGTGATGACACCGTATGGAAGAAGAAAAATGCCGTGAGGCCGGCAAAAAATGCTTTGAATCTCATCCTTGAATTTTCCGTTTTGAATTCGCAGCCAAATTTAGGCGCAGCCTTAATTGAGCTGTGGAGGCAATCTGCTCCGGGCTTGGATTTTCACTACTGCCAACAACTGAAAACAACCGTTAATAAGTACAAAAAACCCTTCTGTTCTGCAACAGAAGGGAGCACAATTATCAATGATTTAGTCAAGGTGTTTACGATTGAAACTCTACGCTCCAAATGGAACGGATAGGAATCCGCAAACCTTTTTCAAGCAGCACATCATGATCCGAAGTGCCGAGGATGCGTGAGCGTAATTTCTTAGTTGAACTTTGGTCTTCTACCGTAAGAACTACCTCCTTATGATCTATGGATTCAAGAGCAACGGCCATCAGCAGTCCCGCCCTCCGTTTTATGCGCTCGCGGTTCGAGGGCAAAACATCTTCATTCTTGAAATTGAGTTGGGAAATGGTTTCCACATCTGCTGCGGAACCGAAAGTGAGCATGGTCATATATACTGGAAACAAGATTAGGTTCATATGCTGGGTCTGTGAGTGTAACTGACTTTCTAACGGCAGCACTTCCTTTTTAGTTTCAGCTATTTCGTGAGAACCAAATGGAGAGCCTGTTGCGTGAGGTTTGTGATTCGGAATTTTTCCGATATCCGGTGACCAATTAACCAGGCAATCTCACCTGCACTTTCCAGAACGAAGGTGAAATCCTTATCCAGCGATGATAACCTTTGACTCACCATGAAGTCGCTTATTTTTTTTGAACCTTTCATGCCTTGAGGCTGGAAGCGGTCGCCTTCGCGCCACCTCCTTACTACAAGCGGAAAAGTGAGCGTATCAATGTCCAGCCACGCTTCAGGGGATGTGGTGTTGAAAGAAATTTCATCAGCAGTTTTTTTTTCAATGATAAGATGAACCGGCTGAAGAATTTCCGCATCGTTCTCATTAATGGGAACCTCAATAAATGCGTTGGCCTTTTTTTGGTGAAGTAAAAGAAATTCCCTGTCGCGCAACAATCTGTAGGTGGTTGACTCCACAAATTTTCCAGGTTGAGAAGTCAGCAAATCGAGAACATCCTCCATTTGCAGGGAAGTAAATCCTGCACTCTTCAACCAATGCCATAACAGCAGTCGCGGGAAAGAATAACCGGACAACCAAGCTATTTCCAACACTTGCCGGTCAGCATAAATCCGAAGTTTTCTGCCGAGTTCATCGCTGATGCTTTGATGAATGAGACGTGCGGCTTCATGGTAAATTTTCGATGAATGAAACAACGTGTTGCTCAGTCCCGGATTTATTTCATGCAGTTCATTCATCACATTCAGCCGTATCCTGTTGCGTGAATACTTAACTGACGCATTGCTGGAATCTTCCCTGTATTTTATTTTATGATGCCGTGCATAGTCGAGCACTTCTTTTTTGGAAATTGAAAGCAGCGGACGCACTAAATCACCGTCCACTTCCTTCATACCATACAATCCGTTTATCCCAGTTCCGCGAATGAAATTGAACAACATAGTTTCGGCTTGGTCGTCTTTGTGATGTGCCGTGAAAATGTGTGTGAGCTTTCGTTCGCTCAGCAATTGGCGAAACCACCGGTATCGAAGGGCGCGGGCAGTTTCCTGAATTCCCGTTTTTAGCAATAGTGATTCACGTTGTGCATCAACTCTTTTCACGAGCAGCAGAATTCCTCGCTCACGGCAATAGGATTTTACCATTTTTTCATCACCATCACTCTCTTCACCGCGTAGCCCAAAGTTTACATGCGCTGCTTCGAATGGAATTTTTGAAGCAAGAAATAAATGGGCTAGCACCATGCTATCCACACCGCCACTGAGGGCAAGCAGCGGTTTGCAATTCCCGTCCGGAAATTTTTCTTCAAAGAAATTTTTTATGTGTTGCTGCACACGCGAAAATTACTTAGAGCAGGGCTTGCTGAAGCGCTTGGAGTTTCAGCAGGCATTCTTCATATTCCATTTCAGCATCGCTCAAGGCTGTAATGGCACTGCCCACCGATGCAGAAATGTATGGCACATCATCACGATAAAGAATGGAGCGGATCACCACATTGAAATCGAAATCTGCATGTCCGGTAGCCAGATCGCCCTCTGGGGCAATGTACCCGATGCACCCGGAGTAGATGCCGCGCGAAGTTTTTTCAAACTCATCAATCAATTGCATTGCGCGGATTTTTGGTGCACCAGTCATGGACCCCATGGGGAATGTTGCGGCAAGAATATCAGCGAAACTTGTTTTCGAGTCCACTTCACAACTCACGGTGCTGATCATCTGATGAACCGTTTTGAAACTGGAAATGCCCATCAGTTCATCCACGTTAACCGAACCTTTTTTTGCTATGCGTGAAAGGTCATTCCGCACAAGGTCCGTAATCATCACATTCTCGCTTCGTTCTTTTTGGCTGTTGAACAATCCTTCTCTTAATCGTTGGTCTTCTTCATCATTGCTTCCGCGCGGTGCAGTTCCTTTAATGGGTTGTGATAAAACACGATTTCCCTCACGCTTTAAAAACCGCTCGGGCGATGCGCTTATGATGTACAAATTATTAAGCCGGACGAAGGAAGACATGGGAGCATTGGCAAGCGAATTGAGTTTTGAATAAACAGAAAGAGGGTCACTTATTTTTTCGTCTGCGAAAAACTCCTGGCAATAATTCACTTCATAAATATCTCCATGATGAATGTGCTGCTTAAGTTGGTTCATCACCGTGACGTATTCCGGTTTTGAAATGCGCGGAACCAGTTCGATTCCTGCTGATAGTCCTGAAGTCTGTTTTGATTTGATCAGAAACTTTTGTGTGAATTCTCTTGCCACAGTTTCATTACCGGCCAGCACCTGAATTTCATCTGAAACAATTTTAACCACGAACTCTGTTTTAACAAAATGTACCAGCGGAGCTTGAAGACGATCAAGATTTTTTGAGGAAAGATTCTCGATTGAATTCTTGAGATCATAACTGATGTATCCGAAAATCCAGTTGGGCGGGGGTGCGGTGAAGTTGCGGAGTCTTTGCATTGCCGATGCATCATCCCAATTTACAACAAGCTCTTGAGAGGAGCCCCAGGTAAGAAAAGAGGTAGAATTAGAACTTCCGCTATTGAGATAAAAGATTGTATTCGGTAGTGCAAAGTCCATTTTCAAGTCAACGCAATTTCCGCTAGCGCATCAATCCACATTGGATGATCGTTTAAACTTTCCACAAGGTGCAATTCTTCGCCACCATGTCTCCGGAAAAGTTCTAGATACTCTTCACCAATTTCAACAGTAGTTTCAAGACAGTCAGCAATAAAAGATGGCGAGAAGACCAACAATTTCTTCATTCGCTTTTCGGCCAGGTTCTCAATCACGGCATCACTGAAAGGTTCAATCCACCCTTTGCCAAGCCGCGACTGAAAACAAACGGTGTACTGGTCATTACTTAAGCCGATGCGTGATGCAATCAATCGCGCGGTGGCATAACAGGTGGCTTTGTAGCAGAATTCATTTTCATCGTTGATCTCAGTTTCGCAGGGATGATTGCTGCACAAACCGTCTTCATAAATTTTGTCCAGATGCCGTTCAGGCAAACCGTGGAAGCTAAATAAAACGTGATCGTAAGATGCAAGGTCGAAACGCTGTGCACGATCAACCCAGCATTCAATAAATTTAGGATGATTGTAAAACTGGGAAATAATTTTTACATCAGGGATAACATGCCACTGCTTCAACAAGCGAAAAACTTTTTCCAGCGCTGATCCTGTGCTTGCCGAGGCATATTGGGGGAAAAGCGGAAGCACAATGAGATGCGAGGGATTCCACTTCCTGATTTCCGTCATCACATTTTCCAATGAAGGATTTTGGTATCGCATGGCAAGAAAAACTTTAGTCCAGGGGTTGGCAATTTTCTTTTCCAGCAACTCGCGAACCTGTTTCCCATAATGAATAAGTGGCGAGCCATTGGCATTCCAGAGCTGCGCATAAAGCCTTGCACTTTTCCTGTAACGAAACGGAACGATGATGGCGTTCACCAGAATTTTTCTGGACACCCACGGCAAGTCAATCACGCGCGGGTCGTTGAGGAACTCCGTTAGGTAACGAAAGACATCACCGGGCTTTGGACTATCCGGTGAACCCAGATTGATGAGGAGGATGGCGGTTTTTTTGTTCATGAAATAAAGATGGAATCAGATTTTTCGATTCGCACTCGCTTGAAGGGAACTAATATTTTTCATTTGTGGATTGCACGTCTGCCGTTGGCATCTAACGCAGCCTCACGAAGTGTTCCACGCAATGTTTTATATCGTTCAATCATGGCGGTTTTCATTCTCAATTGTGCACAACGGATGGCACATACATAGGCCCCCGGGGCCGGAGCCTATAATGACCGAGTCATGCTGATTCATGATGATAATTTTTTTTCCTGGCAAATGTATTAGCGATCAAAAACGGGGCGTAGCCAGCGAGGCCTCAATGGCGGCAACCCCAATTGTCGATAGCCTGCTCACATTCAAGTGTGCCATTTATATTTGCGCCTCTTTTTTAGAAAAAGGTCCTGTGGCCGAGTGGCTAGGCTCAGCTCTGCAAAAGCTGCTACTGCGGTTCGAATCCGCACGGGACCTCAAACTATTTGGCAGTAAAAAAACAGGCAGTCGGCAGTACCGGCTGCCTTTTTTGTTTTCAGGTAGATGGTTGTGGTGCTCTACTTTTCGGGCAAATCCTTTTCCAACCATTATGTCATCACGCAGAAATTTCTTACAGCAAACGGCAACACTGGCCGGAGCACTTTCACTTCAACCAATAATCTCGGCAGCATCTCAAGCTCGATGTGATGAGCTGAGGAGTTATGCGCATTCCAAAACTGCATCGGAACTGGAAACGGACGAGGATTTCTGGATGCATCTGCGCGACCAGTTCACAGTTTCTCCCAATATCATTAACCTGAATAATGGCGGAGTAAGTCCACAACCGCGCGTGGTGCAGGAAGCACACATCCGTAACTATCAGCTATGCAACGAAGGCCCATCGTACTGGATGTGGCGCATACTTGACCAGGGACGTGAGCCACTCAGGCAAAAAATCGCTTCGCTCGCGGGATGTGATGCAGAAGAAATTGCTATAAACCGGAATTCTACCGAGGGTTTAAATACCGTCATCTTCGGGCTCAATCTCAAGGCTGGTGATGAAGTTATCCTGAATAAATATGATTATCCCAACATGATGAACGCATGGAGACAACGCGAGAAAAGGGAAGGAATAAAACTGGTGTGGATTGATCTGGAACTCCCCATAGAAAGTGAAGAATATGCAGTGAAACAATTCCGCGATGCCTTGACGGAGAGGACACGAGTGGTGCACATTACCCATATCATTAACTGGACGGGACAATTGCTTCCTGCAAGAAAAATTGCGGATTTAGCTCACTCGAAAGGATGTGAGGTGATAGTGGATGGTGCACATTCGTTCGCCCATGTACAAGACACCATCCCCGAAACGGGGGCTGATTATTACGCAACCAGTCTGCACAAGTGGTTGTGCGCACCTTTTGGTTCAGGATTGCTGTACATAAAGAAGGAGAAGATATCGGGCGTGTGGGCTTTGCTTAGCAACGACAAACCAGATGGCGACAACATCCGCAAGTTTGAAACTCTGGGCACACGCTCCTTTGCCAGCGAAATGGCCATAGGACAGGCGGCTGACTTCCACCAGATGATTGGAAGCGAACGCAAAGAGACGCGGCTGCGTTATCTCAAGAATTATTGGACCAAAAAAGTATTGGATGTGCCGGGCATCCAATTCTACACTTCGCTTAAAGATGAGTGGAGTTGTGCCATTGCCAACTTTGGGCTGGAAGGCTGGAAAGGAACACAGGTGGATGCCAAACTGATGGAATTGTTCAAGATACATGCGGTTGGCATTGAGTGGGAAAAGGTGAACGGGGTTCGGATTACACCCAGCGTCTACACCTCACTTTACGAACTGGACAAGCTAGCCGAGGGCATAACCGCTATTGCGAAATTGGCGAAGCCGTTCAATTGACCACAAGGGAAATCTCACACAAACCCGCGAAGAATAATTTACTTGTCCTCAACTTCCGCGATTCTGAGGCTGTCTTAAAAGCCCCTGAAAAAAATATCTCGCGCGGAGGCACGGAGACTTATTGCTTTTGAGACAGCCTCTATTTTTTCAACTATTCTTGAGACAGCATCGGTTTACTGGGTGATCAGAATCCAATCATCACTCCACCCCGGATGATAGGATTCTGGTAGGGCGAGCGGATATCATCTATCAAGTCCCACAAAATCATTATCGAAAATCCAACCGCTGATTCGCGGCCCGTGTGATAGCCGCCACCCACCAGCCATGCCGGAATCCAGGCACGTCCCGCTTCACGATCAAAATCATTAAATACAGGAAAATTATTTTGCTGGAATTCCGTGTGTGCGAAAAAATTTTCAGCAATCAGGTAACGCGCCCACGTGCTGTAACCATAAATGGAAAACGATTGGCCGTAATAGGACAAGTAAGTATAGCTCACCCCTATTCCGGGGATGAATCTGTCCGTCAATTTGTAACCGACAATCGGGGAGATTTCCAGCACCGTATAGTTTGTACTGAAGTTGGCACCCAAGCCTCCGCCAAATACAAGGCGTTGGCCGAACGATTCTTTTTTCTCCTCCTTTTCTTCCTCTACATATTGAGCGTGCAACAGCGAAGAAGTGAACAGCAGGATGATGATGATTCTCATATGAATGTGAATTTTGAATCTGGCCAACAACAATAATACCTCACCATAAGAATGGCTTCACCAGCTCAACTTCATTTCTTTTGAGTGCAAAGAAATAGTTGCCGGCAGCAAGGTCAATTCCTGCCATAAGCACCTTGTGATGTCCCGGAGAAAGTTTTTCATTGATGAGTGAATAAACAATCTTGCCTGATGCATCTAAAATATCGAGCACAACGCTCCCTTCCGAGTGTATATCGAATTCAATCACTGTTTTTTCATTCACCGGGTTGGGGAAAAACGAAAAACCATTTTCAGTTTCAGATGTTTCAAAAACGTTGTTTATGCCGAAGCCGACAAAAGTGATGGTGTTGTTGTTGGAATTGGGAATGGCCAGCGAGTCGTTTTCTTCTGCATAGCAAATGTCAGCCGGAGCGGAAAGCCCCGGAGCGGTGATGATTTCATTCGCGGTGAATTCGTTGTAGAATTTCGTGATACGGGTAGGATTCCATGACGATACGTAGAAATTTCCGTTGAGGTCATGATCTATTCCATCGCAATTTCCAAGTGATGTAGTCACTAAAGTCATTACTTCATAAGCGTTACCGAGATCAACTGACTTGATTTTGGCATTGCTTCCCCAATTCACAAATACGAGGCGATTACCGCTTTCATCAAACACAATTCCGTTGGGAGTGGATTGTGTGTCGCTCACCACTTCTGTCACCACCACATTGGCAAGATCGCTCACATCCAATTCGTGAATTTTGTCAGCATTAAAATCCGTAACCCACAATCTGCTGCCACCATCACTAGCCAATCCGTTGAGGAATTGCGCCCCGGAAATTGCTTGGTCCATTACTTCCGATCCAGTGCTTAGGTCAAATCCTTTCACATGATTGCCAGCAATGGTGAAAAGGATGCTATTCATGATTTCCATTCCGTAATCACTTTCCGGATCATTGCCGAAGTAATCCACCTCGTCACCATTTCCATCAACCACAATTACGTTATTGCCGTTGGATGCAAGCCACCTGTTGTTGTCAGCATCATATTCAACGGATTCTACACTACTCAGAATTTGTGAGAATGAAAAGCCCGCCTGACTAACAAGAAAACATATCAGTAAAAATTTCATTGTATGATTTATTTGGGTGGTGAAAATACTTGGCTCATGGCAGAGCAACTCGCCCGATACTTTTACCTCCGTAATTAAGCGATGAAAAAATTCTACGATAAAAATTTCCGTCTTGGAATACTCGGTGGCGGCCAGTTGGGAAGAATGCTGTTGCAGGAGGCCATTGATCTCGATATCCGCACAGCAGTGCTGGATCCGTCTGCCGTTGCACCGTGCGCATCCATTGCCAATGACTTTGTTCAAGGAGATTTTTCCGATTACCAAACAGTTGTTGATTTCGGGAAGACATGCGATGTGCTCACCATCGAAATTGAACATGTAAATGTGGAAGCGCTGGAAAAATTGCAGGCAGAGGGATTGAAAATTTTCCCAAGACCTGATATTCTGAAAATTGTAAAAGACAAGGGACTTCAAAAACAATTTTATCGCGTAAACAAAATTGACACAGCATCTTTTCATCTTGTGGAAAATCTTGAGCAGGTGAAACAATTTGTGCATGAGTTCCCGCTGGTTCAAAAACTTAGAACTGGCGGGTATGATGGTCGTGGTGTGCAAATTCTAAGAACAGAATCTGATTTAGAAAAAGCATTTGATGCTGCATCGGTATTGGAGAAGATGATTGATTTCGAAAAAGAAATAGCAGTTATCATTGCGAGAAACGAAGCAGGTGAAGTAAAAACTTTTCCATTGGTGGAAATGGAATTCAATCCCGAAGCCAACCTGGTTGAATTTCTTTTCAGCCCGGCAAGCGTGAGCGAAGCAGTTGAAAAGAAAGCCGTTGATCTCGCTACACGAATTGTCGAAGCATTAAACTTCGTTGGAATTCTGGCGGTGGAATTATTTTCGAAAGGAGAAGAAGTGCTGGTGAATGAAATCGCCCCACGTCCGCACAACAGCGGCCATCATACCATAGAAGGCTGTGTTAATTCGCAGTATGCGCAGCACCTGCGTTCGATTCTAAACCTACCGCTAGGCGATACAACTTTGCTTCGACCCGCAGTGATGGTGAACCTGCTTGGTGAAAAGGGTATGGAAGGGGCAGTGAAGTACGATGGCCTTGAAGAAGTGATGGCCTGGCCGGGAGTTCATGTTCATCTCTATGGAAAAACAGAAACAAAGCCTTTTCGCAAGATGGGGCATGTTACTGTTACTGACGATGATTTGGATGTTGCGAAGAGGAGAGCGAAGGAAGTTCTTCAAAAGTTGAGAGTTAGAAGTGGGCGCATTATGCCGTAGTCGGTCATCAACAAATCAGGGCATCAGTCATCGGCATATCGTTACATCGTCTTATCAGCAGATCAGCCTGCCGCCTTTCTTCACTTCCTGCAGAAATACACAAATGCGGGCGGAACATTTCGCATCACATGTACACGCTTCACCCGCGAGAAAGATGCTTTGATAAACTTCGCATCGAGCAGCGAGTATTGGTATTGGATGTAGAGCGCATCAGGTTTCATCACCTCTTTCACCGCACTAATGATTGCTGTTTTCATTTCCTTGTTGAAATTGGCAAGCGGTAAGCTGCTTATGACAATATCCACCGATTCCTTTGCGAAGTGTTTTCCGATGTTCTCCGCACCTTCGGCAAGAACCGAAAAATTATTCGAATGAAATTGATTCAAAATCTCCACGAATTCATCATTGACTTCAAAAGCAGTTAGATGTGCATCAGGAGAAATTTTCAACAATGCTTTTTCAGTAATGCACCCATTGCCTGGCCCAAGTTCAACAATTGTTTTTGCAGTTTGAAATTCATCGGGGCTTATCATTTTCCCGATAAGTGCCTGAGAAGATGGAACAAGGGAACCTGTGGTTCGGAATGTTTTCAGTGCGCTGGTGAAAAACTTTAGGCCTGACATGAAGTAGCGAAAGTATTGGTTTTGATTTATCGTGGATATTGGAAGGTTGAACCAGTTGAGGTGGACTATTTGGAATCTTAATTTCGCCACATGCAACAATACCTTCATCTTCTCCAGCATCTCCTAGACAATGGAGTTGAAAAAAGCGATCGCACGGGAACAGGAACGTTAAGTGTTTTTGGTCATCAAATGCGTTTCAATCTCGAAGATGGATTTCCAGTTATCACCACCAAAAAACTTCATCTCAAAAGCATCATTCACGAATTGTTATGGTTTCTAAAGGGCGACACCAACATTGCATACCTCAAAGAAAACGGTGTGGGAATCTGGAACGAGTGGGCCAATGAAGAGGGCAACCTCGGCCCGGTATACGGTTACCAATGGCGCTCGTGGCCCAATCCTGACGGAACAAGCACCGATCAAATAGCAAATCTCATTTCGGGATTAAAAACCAACCCTGACTCACGCAGACATATAGTAAGTGCATGGAATCCATCATTCATTGACCAGATGGCCTTGCCTCCCTGCCATTGCCTGTTTCAGTTCTATGTTACCCCGCCCGATCTCTCCCAAGGAGAATTAAAAGGAAAACTTTCCTGCCAGCTATATCAACGGAGTTGTGATACGTTTCTTGGTGTTCCCTTCAATATTGCAAGCTATGCCCTGCTCACTCTTATGGTTGCTCAAGTTTGTGATTTAGCTCCCGGAGAATTCGTGTGGACAGGAGGCGATGTTCATCTTTACACCAACCACCTTGAACAAGCAAAGCTGCAACTGACGCGCGACTCTCGTGCTCTACCGCAAATGATTATTAACACCGAAGTGAAAGACATTTTCTCATTTCGGTTTGAAGATTTTGAATTGAAGAATTACGACCCGCATCCGCATATCAAGGCAACCGTTGCAGTATAATTTTCGAGACACACGTTTAACCCTCTATACTCAAATGACAGTTTCAATCATAGCCGCCATAGGGCGCAACCGCGAAATAGGCAAGGACAATGTACTGCTTTGGCATCTTCCAGCCGACATGCAGTTTTTCCGCGAAACGACTTATTGGCATCATGTTGTGATGGGCCGGAAGAACTATGAAAGTATTCCTTCAAAATATCGTCCGCTGGTTGACAGAACCAACATCGTGCTCAGTCGTAATCCCGATTACGAAGCACCGGAATGTTTTGTAGTTACCTCACTAAATGAGGCTCTGCAAATAGCACTGGACTATGAAGAGCCAGAAACTTTTATAATTGGTGGCGGGGAGGTTTACAAAGAAGCGCTGAACAATAGCATAGTGGACTGCATGTATATTACCCACATTGACGAAGATTTTCCCGATGCCGATACCTTTTTTCCAGCGTTTAATGAACAGGATTGGACCAGGGAATTACTGCTCGATTTTCAGCGAGATGTCTCCAATGTTATCGGTTTCCAAATTTTCCGGTACGATAAAAAAATTCCTTCGGAACAACTCTGAGTTTATGCAGGTTTCTGCTGATTCCGGGATGGTTCATCACTCAAAAATTTACGACAGCAGATTTTAAAGTTTAGTTTCGGATACATTTGCGCGCTTTTTTAAAAAGGAAGTGGTCTTTGAAAAAACTGTTCATCATCCCAATCCGCCTTTACCAGTGGCTCATTTCACCGTGGTTTGCAGGAAGCTGCAGGCACCAGCCCGGTTGCTCTCAATACACCATTGAGGCCATCCAGGAGTGGGGAGTCATAAAAGGAATTTGGATAGGGATGAAAAGAATAGCGAAGTGCCACCCCTGGGGCACCAAAGGCTTCGATCCTGTACCACGTAATCCATGTAAAACCAATTCAATATGAAAATCTATTTTAAAATTTTTGCGTTTATTTTTTCTGTAGCCATTCTGGCTGCATGTACTGCTGAAGAGAATCCTATGATTAAGGAAGCTCGTGACATTTCCGCCAGTCTTATGACGGAAAAAACTGCTCTTGATTCAACCATTGATGCGAAGATTGCTTCCATCTCTACCACCTGGGGAACCATGATGGCTGACACTGCCAACATGCCCGACAGTACCACCATGATGATGTGGGAAGGCAAAGTAGCTTCGCTGAAAACTGCCAAAGGGCAATTATCAGGCTGGATGGCTCCTGAAATTCCTGCTGACGATGCAATGGGTGAGAAGAAGCCTGAGGATGTGCTCGCTGAACAGAAGCAAGCCCAGTCAGAGTTTGAAGCGCTGAAAGCTTCAGTGGATGCTATTAACTAAGCAGGACAATGCTTAACAGACCTCGAAGAAACAGAAAGTCTGAAATTATTCGACACATGATAAGGGAAACGCAAGTTTCCCTTTCTTGTTTGTTGTACCCATTGTTCGTAGTGGATGGAAAGGAAAAAAAAATTCCTATCGCTAGTATGCCTGGCATCCACCGCTGGTCATCGGATTTGTTGTTGCACGAAATTGACGAATGCCTGAACCTCGGTATTCAATCATTTGTGCTGTTTCCTGCTGTTGAAGACTCACACAAGGACAGCACCGCGACTTACAGTTATTCAAAGGACAATTTTTATCTCCACCTCATTCGCCTTATCAAATCGCGTTTCCCTGAAGTGTGTTTGATGAGCGATGTGGCGATGGATCCTTACAGTTCGGATGGGCATGATGGACTGGTGCGCGATGGAAAAATCGTGAACGATGAAACACTCCCCATTCTCGCAATGATGGCCGTGGCTCAGGCCGAAGCCGGGATTGACATCATCGGTCCATCGGATATGATGGATGGTCGCGTGGGGTTTTTGAGAAATGCTTTGGACGATGCAGGTTTTTCTGAAACCAGTATCATGAGCTACACTGCAAAATATGCCAGCGCTTTCTATGGCCCCTTTCGCGATGCGCTGGATTCTGCACCGAAATTTGGTGACAAGAAAACCTACCAGATGGATCCTGCAAATAAACTTGAAGCACTTCGCGAAGCTGAACTTGACGAAGCCGAAGGCGCAGATTTCCTGATGGTAAAACCGGCATTGTGTTACCTCGATGTAATTCACCTGTTAAAGGAAAATACGACACTACCCATCGCTGCTTACAATGTGAGCGGAGAATATGCCATGCTGAAAGCAGCATCCGCTAACGGCTGGTTAGATGGAGACCGTGCGATGTCGGAAATGCTTCTTTCAATAAAACGTGCGGGTGCTGATATCATCCTCACCTATTTCACGAAAGAGTACGCACAACTTTTGAAGAAAGGATGATTGGTAGTTGATGTTAAAGCAAAATTCATTTGCTTCGTCCGCTTCAATTAGAAATCCCCACAACCTCCATGCAAATCCTTGCAAAATATTTTGCTCTCACATTTCTTTTTGTGTGCGGAGTTTTTTTCTCCAGTGCACAATCTTCTCATAAAAACATTCGCATTGATGGACAAGATATGTTGTCATTTTATCCCCCCTGCGAACCTTCCATTGCCATCAGCCCAAAAAATCCTGCGATGATTGTGGCTGGTTCTGTGCTTGACAATGTCTATCTCTCCACTGACACCGGGGCCACCTGGATGAAGAAAAAACTATACTCGGACCTTGGAGTGTATGGCGACCCCGTAATTGTTTCCAACCCGAAAAAGCAATTCTTCTATTACCTCCACCTCAGCAATCCGCAGAACAAAGCATGGGGCGATGATTCTTTTCTTGACCGCATCGTTATTCAACATTCCAAAGATGGTTTGAATTGGTCGAGCGGTTCTGGCATCGGCTATCACCCCACCAAGGATCAGGACAAACACTGGGCAGCACACAATGGAAAGAAAATGATTTGTACCTGGACACAATTTGACAAATACGAAAGCACAACACCAGGCGACAGCACCAACATTCTTTTTTCGCGCTCCAATGCAAAGGGGAAAAAATGGACGAAGGCCACACGCATCAATCAAATTGCTGGCGATTGCCTGGATGGTGACAACACCGTGGAAGGCGCGGTGCCGGCATTTGGGACTGAAGGAGAAATCTATGTTGCCTGGGCGCTGGGCGATAAAATTTATTTCGACCGCTCGCTCGACAAGGGAAAAACATGGTTGGAGAAAGACATGATTGCCGCAAGTATTTCTGGCGGATGGGAAATGGCAATTCCCGGTATAATGCGCTGTAATGGAATGCCAGTCACCGTTTGTGATTTGAGTGAAGGCCCAAACCGCGGAACGATATACATCTGCTGGGCCGATTTGCGAAATGGTGAAACCAATTCTGATATTTTCATCACATCATCGAATGATAAAGGAAAGACCTGGACAACACCGGTTCGTGTGAATGATGACAAAACTCCGGCACATCAATTCTTTCCATGGCTTGCCATTGACCAGTCCAACGGTCGCTTGCACATTGTGTTTTATGATCGCAGAAATTTCAGCGACACTAAAACCGATGTCTACCTTGCCTCATCTGGCGATGGTGGCAAATCATGGAATAATGAACGCATCAGCGAATCTGCATTTGAGCCAACCGATAAAGTTTTCTTTGGCGACTACAACAACATCTCGGCACACAACGGAATTATCCGCCCCATCTGGACAAGATGTGTTGATGGAAAATTATCGGTGTGGACTGCATTGATAAATCGGTGAGGCACGATTTCTTCGCGTCTTTGCCCACCTCGCGGCTGAGATTACATTCGCGCCCGCAATGCAAAATTCTGACGACAAACTCAAAAAAATTATCTCCCATTCCAAAGAGTACGGCTTCGTATTTCCTTCATCTGAAATTTACGATGGACTCTCTGCAACCTACGACTACGGCCAATATGGTTCTGAGTTAAAGAACAATATCAAAGAATATTGGTGGAAGGCCATGACCCGCCTTCACGAAAATATTGTAGGTATTGATGCGGCAATTTTTATGCACCCTAAAACATGGGAAGCAAGTGGACATTTAGATGCTTTCAATGACCCGCTGATTGACAACAAGGATTCGAAAAGAAGGTATCGTGCCGATGTGCTGCTGGAAGATTACCTGGCAAAATTCGAAGCGAAGAATTCGAAGGAAGTTGAAAAATCCAAAGCCAAATTCGGAGATACGTTCGATGAGGAAAAATTCCGCGCAACGAATCCCAATGTGCTTCGCAACAATGAAAAAATAAATGCTGTTGTCGGCCGCATGAAAGCTGCTCTCGAAGCAAGCGACCTGCCTGCATTGAAACAACTGATAGAAGATTGTGAAATTGCCGATCCTGAAACTGGGTCGCGCAACTGGACTGAGGTGCGGCAGTTCAACCTGATGTTCTCCACTGAAATTGGTTCCGTGGCAGGAGATGCTGCCAAAATTTATTTACGGCCTGAAACCGCGCAAGGAATTTTTGTCAACTTCCTCAATGTGCAGAAAAGTGGAAGGATGAAAATTCCTTTTGGTATTGCACAAATCGGCAAAGCATTCCGAAACGAAATCATTGCACGGCAATTCATTTTCCGTATGAGGGAATTTGAGCAAATGGAAATGCAGTTCTTCGTGAAGCCCGGAACTGAAATGGATTGGTATCAATACTGGAAGGATGCACGGATCAAATGGCACAAGACGCTTGGTCTTGGCGATAGCAACTACAAATTTCATGACCACCTGAAACTTGCGCACTACGCCAATGCTGCATGTGACATTGAGTTCAACTTCCCGATGGGCTTTAAGGAAATTGAAGGCATTCACTCCCGCACCGATTTCGATTTGGGAGCACACGAAAAATTCTCCGGAAAAAAATTGCGCTACTTCGATTCGGAATCAAGCGAGAGTTATGTGCCTTATGTGGTTGAAACTTCCATAGGTCTCGACCGCATGTTTCTCGCTGTACTCAGTGCTGCTTATGAAGAAGAAAAACTGCCTGCCCGCCCGAAGGCGGACGGAGAAACAGGTAATGAAGAAGGAACTGAACGAATCGTTCTGCGAATTCCACCGGCACTCGCACCTGTAAAAGTTGCAGTGCTTCCGTTAGTAAACAAAGATGGCCTGCCGGAAAAGGCGCGTGAAATTGTGGACAAACTGAAGCTTGATTTCAATCTGCAATACGATGCCAAGGATGCAATTGGCCGCAGGTACCGCAGGCAAGATGCAATTGGAACACCCTACTGCATCACTGTGGACAACGATACGATGAATGATAACACAGTTACCATTCGTGAACGGGATTCTATGAAGCAGGACAGGGTGAGGATTGAACAACTGCAAAGCATAATTGATGCTGGGGTGAACATGAATACGTTACTTGCAAAACTGGTGTAATGGTTTATTCGATTGACCAGTACAATTTTTCAAATAAACGCGCTCTTGTTCGCGTTGACTTCAACGTACCTCTTGACAATAATTTTCAAATCACTGATGACACACGCATTCGTGCTGCGCTCAGGACCATCAAAAAAATAACAGCTGATGGTGGCAAGGCAATTCTCATGTCACACCTGGGAAGGCCGAAGAAAGGGCCGGACGAAAAATTCTCGCTGAAGCATTTGGTTCAGCACACATCGAAACTGCTTGGAACCGATGTGAAATTTGCAGACGACTGCATCGGTGAAAAAGCAAAGGCTGTGGTTGACGGATTGCAAAATGGCCAAGTGGCATTGTTGGAGAATCTCCGCTTCTACAAGGAAGAGGAAGCAGGTGATGAATTTTTTGCAGGACAACTTGCAGCAAATGGCGATGTGTATGTGAACGATGCTTTCGGCACTGCACACCGCGCACACGCAAGCACAGCAGTGATTGCCAAATTTTTTCCACACGACAAACTCTTTGGTTATTTAATGGAAGATGAGTTGCAAGCCATTGATCGCGTACTCCATCATTCCGAAAAGCCTGTTACCGCCATCATTGGCGGCAGTAAAGTTTCCTCAAAAATTGCCATTCTTGAAAATCTCTTGAGTCGTGTGGACCACCTCATCATAGGTGGAGGCATGGCTTATACTTTTTTCAAAGCGCTCGGAGGTGAGGTCGGGAATTCATTGGTGGAAGAGGATAAGCTGGAACTTGCAAAAAGTCTTCTATCGAAAGCGAGTGGAAAAAAAGTAAAAGTGTTACTGCCCGAAGACTCCGTGGTTGCCGATAAGTTCGCTAACGATGCCACCATCACCACATCGAAAAGCAACGACATACCACAAGGCTGGATGGGACTCGACATTGGAAAAAAATCCATTGAAGATTTTCGCGAGTGCATCCTTAAATCAAAAACCATTTTATGGAACGGCCCTATGGGAGTTTTCGAAATGGATAATTTTTCGAGGGGTACAATCGAAATTGCCAATGCGCTGGTGGAAGCCACTTCACATGGAGCCTTCACACTTGTGGGTGGTGGTGATAGTGTTGCAGCCATCAATAAATTTTCACTTGCAGATAAGGTGAGTTACGTTTCAACCGGTGGTGGTGCGATGCTGGAATCGCTGGAGGGAATTGAACTTCCGGGAATAGAAGCTATCAGAAATTGAAATCTGATTTCAGGACGTAGAGACAGGTTCAAAAATCTGCCACATTCCGAAGACTTCCATTTGTCCTTATTCCAATCATCAAAAAGTGCTCTGAACTTCGTGCGAATTCATTCTTCTCAAACCTAAAGGTGTGCGAGAAAAACAATTCAAGATTCCATTCAGGTAAAATGTTTCTTGAAACTTCGAGTTGATGAAAATTGAAGGTACTCTTTGTGCCCTGCAAAATTTTATTTCCGTATTGAAGTTCAGGATTGCTGTATGAGTGAAAAACATTTCCGCCATAATTTTCGAGTCCCGGTCGTTCAGGGTTGGTATCGCGATCTCTTCCAAATGCACCCCATGTAAATTGTTCAACAAAAGTCCAGTCCTTCCATTTGTAGCGAAAGAAATTCACCCATTCGTAAAAATTCGCGCCCCACGGATGTGCGAGCGGCTGGTTGAGATGTCCCCACGCCTGCACCTGACTTCCGTGTGTGTAAGTGAATGGACGCACTACGTTGAACTCCGTTTGAAAACCCAGGCCGGGAGTGAAAGTGTTGAATGATTTTATTCCCACCTGCCCACCAATTTTATTGGCCCACCATCCCAAGCCTCTCCTGATTTCATAAAGCAAAAACTCATCAAGCACCATTTGACCATACATCTGAATATCGCTGGAAGCCTTCACGCGGAAACTCAATCCGAGTATTTCATTGTCTGCCGAACCTTGTGCATATTCAACAGGCCGGAAGAAAATAATGGGGTTGAGATAGTTCATGTCAAGGGTTCGTGTACTGAGTGAATCACGATCCTGCCACACTACCATTTCAAACACTGTGAGGTTCACGGTTTTTGAAACATTCCAACTTAGTGCATGAAGTGCAACGTATTTTTTTCTTGCATTCTGAATCTGTTGTCCCGATGAAATATCGCGCAGTTGTGCCCACAGATTCGTGTACTTGATGTGCCAGATTTTTGTGGTGAGCCTGAAATAAGGATACGAATTTGAGTTGTCACTCAAAATGAGCGAGCGGTAGCCGTCCCCCCAAAAGTGTTTTCCTTTTCCTGTTTCGAAATGAAAATACTTTCCTGCCTTGTACGAAATGTGTCCATGTGTATAATGTGCATGATAAATTCCATCGCCATCATTCGTTGCATAACCAGCACCGGGAATAATTTTCAGGGAGTCGGCTAGGTCTGCGAGGTAAGGAACGGGAAGTCCACCCACCAGCGAATATCCCAGGGATGCTGACCACGTATCTTCCTTGTTCCACCAGGCGGATATTCCGGCATGATGACCAGCCGCAAAATCCAATTTGTCACCATAGTTTAACCCGGTATTCAAACTGAAACTCGGCTTGACATGAATTTTTGAAGCATATCTTTTTGTGATGGATGATGAATCGAGTAAATCATGAAATAAGCTTTCCAATCCCCATGCTGCGGGTTGCAAGCCTTGGTGTTCCGGGACAATGCGTTGGTTTAATGAATACTCCTGAGGGGAAAGAATAATTCGCGAAAAACCCTGCGATGGATGTTGTGCTTTGAATTCATTGATGCTCCAAAATAAAATGAGAATGGTTGTTATTCTCTTCCCGGTATTAAAAGAAGCAAGGCATGCTTTGAAAAATTGCTGCATCAATTCGCGGGAGATTTCTTTTTGATAAGGAAAACAGACTGAGAAAACAGCACTGCAATAATGCCTACAACCAAGAACGATCTGTTTGGGGAATGGGCGGGGGTGAGGAAGGTGAGAAGAATAATCAAGATGGTGAATGCGTAAAGTACCAGTGACACCTGCCAGTGATTCAACCCAAGTGAAAGAAGTTTGTGGTGAATGTGATTCTTGTCGGCACTGAAAGGTGAGCGACCGCGCACGGTGCGAATGAAAAAAACGCGAAGGGTGTCAATAAGCGGGTAGCTGAGAATAGCCATTGCGAGCACAGGTTTTGAAACCGCATTCATGGTGACAGGCAGTCGGTGTACCGGGAACTCAATCATCTTGACCGCAAGAACAAAAAAGACTACACCTATTATCAATGAGCCTGAATCCCCCATAAAAAGTTTAGCAGGATGAAAATTGAAAAACAAAAATCCGAGTAGTGAACCACCAAGCCCGATAGCTAGGAGAGCAAGCGGCAGGTCTCCGTTTTTGTAGAACCAATAGCCGAACGTGATACTGGCAATAAGCCCCACCCCAGCAGCAAGACCATCCACGCCATCAATCAGGTTTATGGCGTTCACAATAACTATATAGGTGAAAAATGTGAAAGTGACACTGAACCAGTTGGGAAGATCATCCACATAAAACAAGCCCCAGAATTTTGTAATTCGAATGTCGGCCATGAAAACGAGAATGGCTGCCACCACCAGATGAACAAGCAATTTTTTGGATGGACTCACTCCAATAATGTCATCTTTCAAACCGAGGAAGAACAGGATAAACATGCAAGCCACGAGGTATTTGAATTCCTGGAGTGCCCCCAGCACATTATAATTCTGACCAAGCTGGGAAGCATACTCTGACGGGAACCAAAGGCAATACGAGATGATAGTTCCGGCAAAAATCATGATGCCGCCAATAGTGGGTACACTCCTGCGGTGAAGTTTGCGGTTGTCTCCGGGTTCGTCCACAAGGTGTTTAAGCTTCGCCACTTTTATAAGTGAAGGTGTGGCAACGAGAACAAGCACAAAGGCCGATAGAAAAGCTAATAAAAGTTCTTGCAACAGTGTGGGTTTAAGGGGACGGTGCCGGAGCAATGAAAGTGCAACCATTGCTACCTGACCGTGCCGTCAAATGTATTGTTCCGCTTCCGCCACGTTTCTTTACTCTCAAAAGATTTTCAGAAATCAAAATACTTGTTGAACAATGCCGTGCGAAATACAACGTAGAATGCAGATGTATGCCTGTGGAAAAGCCCCATCCGGTCAAATCTTTCGGTGAGGCCAAAGGCCAGTTGCAAATTGGTTTTCCTATTGAATGTCCAGCCGGTTTCAGCGTTGTATTGGTTCACAACCCTGAGTGGAAACGAGAGTGTGTCACTTAAATCAGCCATAACCAAACGCGCTTCGTTTCCTGTTTTTTGTTCGAGATAATTGAATCTTAGCCGAATGAAAAAATTTCGATGCTGCAAACTTCCCGAAGCGATGAATTCCTGTGTTGCTCCTCCAGCCACATAGCCCAACGGCTGGTTCATGTGTCCAAACGTTTCTGCGGTTTCATGATTCGAATAGAAATAATCAGAGGTGGAATTCCACTCTGCCTGTACATCGAGGTTTTTCAATCCGAAACCAAAATACCGCACTCCTACCTGTTGTGCCGTTGCTGTATTCGGCAAATCGTAAGCAAACTGTCCGTAAACAAATGAATGCCTGTTCAGTTTGATTCGCAGATTTGCTCCTGCCACTGTATGGTGTTTTTTACTGGTGGAGTTTACGGCAGATGAAACTCCTGGCACCGGGATGTAAGCCATAATAGGTAGCGCTTTTACACCGGTGGAGTCCCAGCGTTGCCAGACTGTTCCTTCAAACACACCTAATTCAACTCTTGGATCGGGTGAAAAACTCACATAATGAAATCTCCCGATATTTTTGGAAAACAAGGCTTCTGGCACTTCACCAAGTGGTAAGCGTTTTAAAGTTTGAAGCTGTGCAGCAATGGCGGTGTATTGGAGTTTATTCTTGAAAAAATATGCTGTGGCTTTTAGGTATGGATAGTTGTAAGCCACGTCACTCAGCAACACGGAACGATAACCATGTCCGATAAAATTTTTGCCATGACCAAATTGTATATCCATCCATTTCCATGGCTGAACACACACCCATCCGCTTGCAAGGCTGTAGTCGTAACCCGAAACATGAAATGCCTTGGTGCGCCCAAAACCAGGAACAAGGCCATAGTATGGAAGTTGTTCCTTCACTCCAAGGCTATCCACCATGTAGCGGAGGTATTGCGGAAAGTAAGATTGATTTTCGAGAACACTTGACTGGAACGAAACTGTTTTTCCGATAGCACCCTGGAGCAATACTCCGCGGGTGTTAGTCCATAAACGCACCGTATCCTGGTAAGCCGATGTATCGGCAAAATCGTAAGTAAATGAAAAATCAAAGATGGGATCAATCGTGACAAGGAAGTCTTCCTCCTCTATCTTGAATAGATGGTCGCGCCACAACTTGGCGGAAATCCTATAGTAATACTTGTTGGTGTCTTTTTCGAAGTACTTGGTACTGTCCAGGTAGAACCTGTGCCTGGCCATCGGCTTAAGTGATGTATGATAAGCGGAATCAGAAGCTGCGACACTGCGTTCAATCTCGCAACTGAAATCGTGATGAAGAGGAATCATCCACTTCTGCGACCATGCGCTGCATCCGGAAATAAGAACCAGTAGCACAGCTCCTGTGAAGTTCATTGTCCATATTCGGGTCGGGAGTTTGCAATTCATATTACTTCACTCTTACTGCCTCCATATCGAGATGCCTGAAGTTTTTATACACGGAATTAATTCCATCACACAAAGAAATTTTGTGTTGCCACCCCATTTTATGGATTCTGGAAACATCCATGAGTTTACGTGGAGTGCCATCAGGTTTTTCGGTATTCCAAATTATTTCGCCTTCAAATCCGATAATAATTTTTACAAGCTCAGCAAGTTGCTTTATCGAAATTTCTTCACCGCTTCCAACGTTCACGAAAAGTTTTTCGTTGTAGCTCAACATCAGGAAGCAGCAGGCTTCGGCAAGGTCATCCACATGCAGGAATTCGCGCAGGGGTTTACCGGTGCCCCACACCTCTACACTTTTTTCTCCATTGATTTTTGCACTATGAAATTTGCGGATGAGCGCAGGCAACACATGCGAATTATTCAGATCGTAATTGTCATTCGGGCCGTAGAGATTGGTGGGCATCGCGCTGATGAAATTGCAACCGTACTGGTCGCGGTAAGCTTCGCACAATTTTATTCCAGCAATTTTTGCAATGGCATAAGGTTCGTTGGTTGATTCGAGCAATCCCGTCAGAAGGCTTTCTTCTTTCAATGGCTGGGATGCCAGTTTGGGATAGATGCAGGACGAACCCAGGAACAATAATTTCTTCACGCCATTGAGGTAAGATGCATGGATGATGTTGGATTCAATCACCAGATTGTCATACAAAAATTCAGCGCGGTAAGTATTGTTTGCATGAATGCCACCCACTTTGGCAGCGCAGAGAAATACATATTCGGGTTTTTCACTTTTGAAGAAATCATTGACGGCTGACTGATCGCGCAAATCCAACTCTGCCGAAGTCTTCAGGATCAGGTTAGAATATCCCTCCGCGTAAAGTTTACGCACTATGGCACTGCCCACCATACCCCGGTGACCAGCTATATGAATGCGCGAAGATTTTTGCATGGCGCGAAGGTATTCGCACAGTTCCTTCCACCCGGAAAAGTGACCACAACATAAAAGCAAATGGAGTAACGCATGTATGCGTGACGCATAAATGCGTCACGCATACATGTTACATTTGCGCGATCTTGAAATTCAATAATCATGAAATCACCCTTCCTGTTTGGAAAAATAGCTACCCTGGACACGTTTACCAATCGCGAAAAGGAACAATTGCGCATAATGCAGAACGCACAAAACGGCATCAATACCATTTTGATTTCTCCCCGCAGATGGGGCAAATCTTCGCTGGTGGCTCATGCGGCCCTGGCGCTCATGAAAAAAAACAAGAAAATAAAATTCTGTTTCATTGACCTGTTCAATGTTCGCAGCGAGGAAGTTTTTTACCAGCGCCTGGCCCGCGCTGTGGTGCGCGGCACTGCAACAAAATGGGACGACAGGATTGCCGTAGTGAAAACATTTTTTCGGCAGATAGTGCCCAAGATAAATTTCAGCCCGGACCCCAGCTCTGAAATCGGTATCAGCTTCAATTGGGAGGAACTGAAACAACACCCCGATGAAGTGCTGGACCTGGCCGAAAGAATAGCCAAGGCAAAAGGCATTCAACTGGTGGTTTGTGTGGACGAATTCCAGAACATTGCATATTTTGATGATCCCCTCGCATTTCAGAAACAGTTGCGCGCACACTGGCAGCAACACAGGCATGTCACCTACTTCATTTATGGGAGCAAGCGAAAGATGCTGTCCGAGTTGTTTGAAAAACAGAAAAATCCCTTTTACAAATTCGGGGATATCATGCTGCTCCAGAAAATTGAACGGAAATACTGGCTCAAGTTTATTCCTGAAAGATTTTTGTCAACGAAGAAAAAAATAAGTGAAGCGGTGGCAGGCAAAATTGCCGACCTGATGGAGAACCATCCCTACTTTGTACAGCAACTTGCGCATGAATGCTGGCAGCGAACGGCTAAAATCTGTACTGATGAAATAGTGGATGAAGCACTCAATGAACTGCTCACTCAAATGACCATCCTCTACCAAAAGGAAGTGGACCTGCTCACCACACTGCAAATTAATTTCATGAAAGCGGTGTGCGCAGGAGTCGAAAAATTCAGTTCTGTGGAAACTTTGCGCAAGTATGAACTTGGTGCTTCATCCAACATTAAACGCATCAAAGACGCCCTGGAGGAAAAGGAAGTGATAGACAGGATGGAACCCACGTTTGATTTTGTTGATCCCTTGTTCAAAGCTTGGTTTAAAAGGGTCTATTTAAGCAACACTTTTGGAGAATAAAACGGCCGGAAATTCGGGAACGGTAAGGGTTTCGTGATCACGCGTGGATGCGTGACGCATTGATGCGTGACGCATATTTGAATGATGAATTTTATCAAACCTACTGACGAACATCCAGCGCATCACGCAACCCGTTTCCCACCATCATGAATGACAACACAAGAAGCATGATGAGCGCACCCGGAACTATGGCGAGGTAAGCAAGGTCGGTGGTGATGAACGCATAATGCTCACGAATCATGTTGCCCCACGAGGGGGTTGGGATTTGAGCACCGAGTCCAAGAAAACTCAACCCCGCTTCTATGAGAATTGCTGATGCGAAGTTGGCTGCGCTGATGACAATTATGGGAGAAAGAATGTTAGGAAGTATGTGGCGAAATATGATCCGCGTTTCACCCAGGCCAAGTGCTCTTGCAGCTTCTACATACTCTTTTTCACGAACACTCAACACCTGACCGCGTGCAATACGCGCCACTTCCACCCACATAGTTAGACCCACTGCAAGAAACACTTTCCAGAAGCCGGTGCCGAAAGCAAACGTGATAGCCATGACAAGCAGAAGTGTAGGGATGGCCCACACCACATTGGTAAACCACATGATGATGGCATCCACCCAGCCACGATAATATCCGGCCAATAGACCGAGCGTGAGGCCGACAAGCAATGAAATCAGCACTGCAATAGCACCTACTGAAAGTGAAATGACAGAACCGGCCATTAGTCGCGAGAGCATATCACGGCCGTACTTGTCAGAACCTAAAAGAAATTTTTTGCGGAAGACATATTGTCCGTCATCATTGGCTTCAAGTTCTTTCAAGCTGAATTTCTTTTTCTCACCTGGCGTGTTGTTGGGTGAATAGAGTTCAGCCGAGAGGGAATCGCCAATCAATTGCACTGATGTTACTGGTAATTCATCAAACAGCTTGTTTGAACCGCCATTGAGCCATGCCCTGAAGAAGCCAGTGCGTTCCACATTATTCCTGGTGCGAATTACATCCACTGAAAATCCTGGCTTTTGCCTGGCAAGCAACAAGTTCTGGTCATTTGCATTCACTGTTTTGTCAGGCCGGATGAATGGACCTAGGAATGAAATCAATGCAAGGAGAGTAATGAATGCAAGGCCGCACATCGCCAGCGGGTTCTTTCGAAACCTTCGCCATGCAATGCGGGCAGGTGAGTTTTTGTCGCTATCTTTTTTTCCGGGTGACAATCGGCTGCAAGTATGGTTATCGCCTGATGGAAATTTTACGACCCTTCCATTTGGGGCGATAGAAAAAACCAAGAATGGGAATCAGTGTTGAGTAGAGTGGATAGATTAAAGCTGTGATTACAAAAAGCACGAAAGACAACTTCTTTCCAAACCATTTCATTACTGATTGAATCAATATGTAATCCACTGACATCTTGACAAGAACAAGTATCGCTAATTGAATTGGCAAAACTTTTCCGGCCAGGGCAGCAATGAAGCTAAACACGATGGATGCATTTGTAAGCCAGATGAGAGATGCGACAACAATCGCATCTGAATCTCGGTAGGCCGGTGCTTTTGAAGCCCACCTTGCACGCTGGCTCACAAATTCACTCACCGTCTCGCAGGGTTTTGTCCAGCCGATTACTTCCCGGTTGAGCAGATATTTTATCTGTTCAGAATTCTCCCTTTTCAATTTGTGAAGCAGAAACATATCGTCACCGGAGGAAAGATTTTCATGACCAGTTTGTCCCTTCACACGCTCGTATGCTTCGCGTGTGAAAGCGAGATTGGCACCATTGCACATAACAGGAACTGCCCGCTCAACCAAAGCTGCTGTTGTTCCCATGAGCGATGCAAACTCAATCGTCTGCATACGATGAAACAACGACTTCTCATGTTCGAACATTACAGGCATCACAATCATGGAGGCATTTGTCTGTTGGCGGAATTGAAGAATCGTTTGCAACCAGTCGGGACTTACCCGCACATCCGCATCTAGTGTTACAATCAATTCCCCGGATGAATTTTCAACTCCGAATTGTAGCGCAGCTTTCTTACCTAATGTGTTAGACAACGATAGACATTTGAGGTGCGGATACTCCGAAACCAAACTTTCGATAATGGCTGCGCTGCTGTCTGTTGAATGGTCGTTCACCGCAAGAATTTCCACATCACTACTATTAAATCCCACCACATTCAAAAGTGTTTCGCGAATGTTCTTTTCTTCATTCCGGAAAGGAATAATCACTGAGACTTTTATTCCCGGATGAATGATGGATGATCTTTGGAAAGGCCTGACGTGCTTCCAATCCCTGTATATGGAAACAACAAACCATGCGTAGATTACAATCAGGCATAATGGTGCTATGAACAGGAAGGAATGAAACATTACTTTGCCCGTCAAAGAAACGTGTGTTGATGCCAACTGAAAAAATCATCATGGGAATTGACCCGGGTACTACAGTGATGGGTTACGGGCTGATTAAAGTCGAAGGAAAGAAAATGTCGTTGCTTGCACTCGGAGTGTTGCGACTGGACAAATACAAAGACCATCATCTCAAACTCCAGAAAATTTTTGAACGCTGCATCGGGTTGATTGACGAATTCCACCCCGATGAACTTGCCATTGAAGCTCCCTTCTTCGGAAAAAACGTTCAATCCATGCTGAAGCTCGGTCGTGCTCAAGGCACCGCAATTGCCGCAGCACTTAGCCGACAAATTCCTGTAGTGGAATATGCCCCGCGAAAAATCAAACAGAGTATCACCGGAAGCGGAAATGCAGCGAAGGAACAGGTAGCGGCCATGCTTCAGCGTGTACTCAACATTCCCGAAAAGGATATGCCTGAAAAGATGGACGCCACCGATGGACTTGCAGCAGCGGTTTGTCATTTTTACCAAAGTTCATCACCACTTTCCGGTGCAAATTCTTACACAGGGTGGAAAGCGTTTTTGACGCAAAACCCCCAGAGGGTCAAATGACGTCTGCTGTGCACATTCACCTATTTTTGAATTAAAATTCACAACCTTCGGAAATATGGTAATGCGGCAAAAAATAATATCAGAAATGTTATCCATTAGGGACAAGTCCGACCTCGAGAAGCTGTTGAAGTACGTCAAAAGATTGAAAACTGGTAAAACAAAATCCCGTGGAAACATGAACGCAGCAATGAAATCATTTGGAACGATTGACGACCAGTCCGCTCTAGAAATGAAACAAATTGTAGACAGAGAATTCAATCACATTGAAGGAGAGTGGTGAACAGAATTGCGCTGGACACCAACGCAGCCATTGCTTTCATTAATGGCAGTCTTGACCTGGCAAAGGCGCTCTCCGAATACGATGATCTTGTCGTTCCTCTTCCCGTTGTAGGCGAGCTTTACTTTGGTGCAGTTAATTCATCTTTGGCAGAAAAAAATTTGCTCGAGGTTAACAAGTTTCTGAAACGTGTATCAGTTTCTTTTCCCGATGAAGAGACCTGCATGGAGTACGCCAACACCCGTTTTGAACTTAGAAAAAAGGGCAAACCCATTCCTGAGAACGATATATGGATTGCATCCGTCAGCCGCTATCATAAACTTCCCATCATGACTAACGATGGTCACTTCAAACATGTACGCGGATTGAAGGTGGTGAATTTCTGAGCGATCAAAAACAACTCTCAATCACCGCGCTTACCAGTTCTTTCTTACTCATGCCATAAACCTCTGCCTGTTGTGGAATGATGGATGCTTCGGAAAACCCGGGAACTGTATTTACCTCCACCACATAGGGTTCAGAACCGGGCAGCAGAAAGTCTATGCGAATCATTCCGCGGCAGTCGAGTTTGTTGTAGATGTCTTCTGCAATCTGCTGCACCCTTGAAGTAAGCTGTTCTGAAATTCTTGCCGGTGTTATTTCCTCTGAAGCGCCCTCGTACTTTGCTTCGAAGTCGAAGAATTCTTTTTTGGAAACAATTTCGGTAATGGGCAGTGCAGTGGGTTTCCCGCTGATGACAATCACTCCGCAGGTCACTTCCGTTCCGGAAATAAATTCTTCAATAATCACTTCTTCGTCTTCGCGAAATGCCTTGTCAACGGCCAGATGTAGTTCTTCCACCTTGTTCACGCGTGAAGTGCCGATGCTTGAACCACCACAATTGGGTTTTACAAAACAGGGCAGCCCCACAATCTGCCCGATGAATGATGAGGAGTACGGTTCAAATTTTTTCAACACTGTTGATTTTGCCACAGTAAATCCAAGCGATGCAAGTGTTCGTGTTGTAGCCTTTTTGTTGAACGTGAGCGACATGTTGAACACTCCTCCTGTGGTATGCGGAATGTTGAGCATCTCGAAATAACCTTGCATCAAACCATCTTCGCCGGGTGTGCCATGGATAATCATGAACACACCATCGAACAGAATTTTCTTCCTGTTCAATGTGAATGAGAAATCATTCTTGTCCACATCCAATTCTTTTCCATCCGCTTCGGCAAACCAGCGCTCGTGCAGTACAACCACCTTCACCGGTTCGTACTTCGAGCGGTCAATGTTGTTCATCACCATGGCGGCACTGCGCATGGAAACCACGGACTCGCCACTATAACCACCACATACCACTGCAATTCTTTTCATCTTTCAGGATTTGAGTTTGAATTTTCTGTCGCATCAAAAAAAAGATGTGGTGGGCAATTCCGATGGAAGAACCGTGAAGCCTTTGAACACATCAGGGTTAAAACAATTGCCCCTGACTGCTATCATTGCGTTTCAAAATAAAAACAGACGATGAAAAAAATTATTGTTCTTGCCTTTGCGGCTTCGTTCGCTATTCCGTCCTTCACGCAGGATTCTCCCTACCAATTCACACAGGTAAAAAACCTTGATGTGACGGCTACCGAAGACCAGAGTGCCAGTGGCACCTGCTGGAGTTTCGCCACCATTTCATTTCTTGAATCGGAAATTATACGCAAGGGAAATGCACCAGTGGACCTGAGCGAGATGTACAATGTGCGCATGATGTATCCGCGCAAAACCGAGAGCTACGTGCGCTTCCAGGGCAAACAACAATTTGGCCCGGGTGGTTTGATGCATGATGTGCTGAATACCGTGCACGACTACGGTATGGTACCCGAACCCGCTTACACCGGGCTGGATTCAGGCAAGACAAACCATGACCACGGCCTGCTCGACATTATGCTGGAGAGCATTGTGAAGACTGTTCTCGACAAAAAACTGAACGAGCAGAACAACGAATGGCGCAAAGCAGTGGACGCCATCCTCGATGAATACCTTGGAGTGGCTCCTTCCAAATTTGAATATGCCGGAAAACAATACACTCCTGCATCGTTTCGAGATGCAATGGGAATTAAGGCAGATGATTATGTTAGCATCACTTCTTTTTCGCACCACCCTTTCTATTCGCAATTCGTGCTGGAGGTGCCGGACAACTGGGCGAAGGGAAATTTTTACAACGTGCCGCTTGATGACTTGCAAAAGATTGCTGACCATGCCATTGAAAATGGATACACCGTGGCTTGGGATGCCGATGTGAGTGAAAAGGGATTTTCATTCAAGAACGGCATTGCTGTTTTTCCAACAGACGATACAGCCAAAGAAGATTTGTACAAGAAAATGGTATCGGAAAAAAATGTGGACCAGCCCATGCGCCAGTATGGATTCGATTCATTTCAAACCACTGACGATCACCTGATGCACATTACCGGAAAGGCGAAAGACCAGAATGGTACAGTTTATTATACCACCAAAAACTCCTGGGGAACCGGCAATGCATGGAATGGTTACCAGCAAGTTTCGCAGGCTTACTTCCGCATGAAGACTATAGGCATTGTGGTACACAAGGATGCGCTGCCGAAAGACATCAGAAAAAAGATGGGTATCTGAAATCAAAATGCAAAGGGCAAAAGTGTTAAGCCCGAAATGAAATAGTTTTGAGTAACTGAAAAAACGCCTTCACCCGGATATAATGGAGTTCATTGGTTTGTATGGGGAGTGATTGAAACAACTTCACAATTATTTCTTCGTGCGTTGTCACCGTCTGCGCGAGCCACTTTAGTATTCTTTTCGGAACTTCGTGTCTGATATACTTGCAATCATATATGGCGAGAAGTTCTTCAGTCCTGTAATGATTTCCACTTTCGCGCGACAAACATTTCAGGATGGATTCTGATAGAAGTGAAACTGCGTTTGTTCAACTGCTGGCATCGCACCAAGGCCTTGTGCACAAAGTGTGCAGGTGCTATGCGCATAATGCCGATGACCGCCAGGATCTTTTTCAAGAAATTTCATTGAACCTGTGGAAGGCATTTCCCACCTTCCGTGGAGAGTCGAAGATGACAACATGGATGTATCGTGTAGCGCTGAACACAGCCATCTCCGGACTGCGGAAGTCAACTTCCAAAATTCCTACAGCGGAACTTTCAGAGCGCCATCATCACATGGCCGAAGACGAAAACAATATCGAGGAACAATTCCAACAACTTAATGGCGCCATCCAAAAATTAGATGAAGTGGATCGCGCCTTCATACTCATGTATCTGGATGGAATGGATTACGAAGAGATTTCAAAAGTGATGGGTATAACGACAAACAATACTAGAGTAAAGATGTCGCGCATTCGCGACAAAATCAATCAACTGATGGAGCGTTGAACATGGAACTAGATGAATTGAAAAAAATATGGCAGCAGAACGCACAGCCGGAGAACAGCCGAAAGCTGAGCGGTGAAGAATTGCAAAATGTTATGCAACACCGGACCAAGGATCTACTCACAGCACTTAGAAAAAGCCTGTTGTTCGAGTACGTGGTCACTATTGCTTGTTTTGTTGTGGCCATTCCGTTTGCCGGTTTCGCGCCCCGAACCGACATGAAAATTCTGGCCAGCTTCGTATTGGTAATGTGTGTTTTCTTTGGCTGGTATTACCAAGGCCAGTTGAAACAATTGCGCACTGTGCAACTTTATTCCGGTGACGTAAAATCTGAAATCACTGCATTGCATAAACGTCTTAGTCTTTACCTTAAACACTACCGCCTTGCCTACCGGATTCTTATTCCCGTTTCGTTTGTTTGGGGTATGGTGGTGGGCGGTAGATTCACCATGGGCGATACCATCTTTCATTTTCTCCAGCGACCCTTGATCATTGCAGCGCTCATTGCCACCACCTTGATTTTCATAGTTGTTTCCGACAAGTTGCTGTCCTGGTACCTGAACAAACTTTATGGACGGCACATCACCCGCCTGCAGGATGTTATTCATCAATTGGACGAAAATTGAATTTTTTTTATCAATCCGTGTAATGATTTAAAACACGTTGCGAAATATAGCTCAAACTTCAAAACAACAATCAAAAATGTAAATCGCAAAAAAAATCATCACCGAGCTGTCAGTATAGCTTGTGCACACTGTTTCGGCACAAAACGAAAACACATCAAACAGCCACGCCATCTTTTGGGAAGTGACCGGGAAAAATCTCGAACAACCATCGTACTTGTTTGGAACCTTCCATTTAATGGGCAATGAGTTCATTGATGCTAACCCCATCATCCTTGAAAAATTTAAAACATGCAAAACAGTGGCCGGTGAAATGGTGATGGACAGCACCATGGTTCCAAAAATGATGGCTGCATCCATGATGACTGAAACCACATTGGACAAACTGCTTCCGAAGGATGTACGATAGCACCGCAGTGTGGATGAAGGAACTTACGGGTTACGACCTTAGCATGTTTAATAACATGAACCCGATGACAGTGGAGTTGACAATCTCATCCTTTTTCCAACAACAAAATTTTCCTATGCCAGAGGGTTCTGTCTCTATGGATATGTACTTCCAGTCTCTCGGTGCAGCACAAAACAAAACGGTGATGGGCCTTGAAACCATTGAGACTCAAATTGAAGTCCTCTATGGCCTATACTCGCTCGAAAGGCAAACCGAATTACTAGACCTTATAAACCGCAAAGTAGAAATGTCGGCCATGATGCTTCAACTTAATGAGGCCTACCGCAATCAGAACCTCGAATCGATTGCAGAAATGATGTATGATGATGATCGTTCACCGAGGAAGAAATTGAGGTATTGCTGGAGGATCGTAACGACCGTTGGATACAACAACTTCAACCCCTTATGAAGAAGCAACCGGTATTTGTTGCGGTGGGTGCCTTACACCTTTCGGGCGAAGAAGGCCTCGTGCAACAACTCCGCGATAAAGGATTTACAGTAAAGCCTATTTCATTCTAACCCATCACCACGTATTCATGATAACATTTCAAAACATTCTTGTGCAACTACCGCAATGGCAATTCAAGGGGAATACTTACTCCCTGGTGCTGGCCGATGAAAAAATTCTTGAATTTAAAGAAAAATCGTTCAGAAATGGAGCCACGTTCCAATGGCAGAGTGAGACTTATCGCATTGCATCTTCGGGTTATTGGATGCCCAAACTGACGGTAGAGAACAGTGCGAAGGAAGAAGTGCTGTCAGCGCAGACTAATTTCTGGAGAACCTCTTCTGATATTCAATTTGCCGGAGGCAACATGTATCGCGTTGTCATCAAGAACAACTTACTGGTCAATATTGTATACCAGAAACAAGATGGCACCGAAATTTTACATTACCGCCTCGACACAAAAAAATGGAGACCACAGGTCGTTTACAAATTGGGTGACACCAAAATTCCAGACTATGAGTTGCTCATGTTATTTATCCTGGGCGTATTCACCATCAAAGACATTGCGAAGGAAAACGTGGCGAGCACAACGGTAATCATTTCTGCCGGGGCGTGAGAATTTCAACTCAAATCCACACACACATTTTGCGCTTCAGTAAAAATCCGCAAGGCTTCCCAGCCACCTTCTCGTCCAATACCAGAATTTTTCACGCCCCCAAAGGGAGTGCGCAGGTCGCGCAGCAGCCAGCAATTCACCCACACAATTCCGCTCTCGATTTTCGCTGCCATGCGATGTGCGCGGTTGAGGTCGCTTGTCCAAAGTGAACAAGCCAAACCATATTCCGTGGCATTGGCCAGTTGTAGTGCTTCCTCTTCCGTTTCGAAAGATTGAACGGTAACCACAGGCCCGAAAATTTCTTCTGTATTGGTTCGGCAATTTGGGCCGAGGCCGGAAATAACTGTTGGCTGTATATAATAGCCTCCGCTGTTTTCTCCATCGAGATGGACCCGGTTTCCACCGCAAAGAATTTTTCCACCTTCCTGCCGGGCGAGTTCGATGTATTCAAGCACTTTGTTCATGTGTGCCTCGCCCACCATAGCCCCCGACTTGGTCTTCTCATCCAGGGGAGCGCCCACCTTCATGCCCGAAACAATTTCTACGAAAACTTCGGTGAATTTTTTTTCAAGACTTCTCTCCACCAATATGCGCGAACCGCAGAGGCATATCTGTCCCTGATTAGCAAACGAAGAGCGAATGGTGTTGCGCATCATTTTCTCAAAATCGCAATCCGCGAAAACGATGTTGGGGTTTTTGCCCCCCAGTTCCAGCGACAGTTTTTTGAACATCGGGCCGGCAATGCGCGCAATGTGTTCTCCTGTTTTTGTCCCTCCCGTAAATGAAATGGCTTTGATTTTAGGATGGCGGATTATGGCTTCCCCCGCTTTTGGCCCCAGCCCGTGTACAATGTTGAGCACACCCGGAGGCAAGCCCGCTTCCATGCACAATTGCGAAAACAAGAAAGCGGTAATGGGTGTTATTTCCGATGGTTTTGCAACCACGCAGTTTCCTGCGGCAAGGGCGGGTGCAATTTTCCAGGTGAAGAGATAGAGCGGAAGATTCCACGGAGAAATACAACCCACTACCCCAATGGGTTTGCGGTTGGTGTAGTTGATGGCTTTGTCTTCCATCACGTGCGCTTCGCTGCTCCAGTGCATAATGGCAGTGCCGAAAAACCGCATATTGCTTTCAGCCCGCGGTATATCAATGGTGCGGGAAAGAGTAATGGCCTTGCCATTGTCAATTGTTTCAGCCAATGCAAGTTTTTCAAGATTTTGCGCAATCAGGTCTGCCATGCGAACCATGATGCGGGAGCGTTCCTCAGCGGCAGTGGTGCTCCATATCGGGAAAGCAATTTCAGCAGCTTCCACTGCTTGCTGCACATCGCGCTCATCGCTATCGGCAATGAGGGAATAAACTTTGCCCACAGCCGGATTCACATTGTCGAGCCATTGACCGGAAACCGGCTCACGCAATTGTCCGTTGATGTAATTGAGGATTTTCTCCATGTGAAATAATAAAAATAGAGGTCGAAAAGTAGAGTTGTCGTGAAGTTGCTCTCCCTTCAAAAAACCGTTTGCCCAATGGATTTGGATGCCGTTAACCCAAACGACTGAGAAAATCTAACCCTTTTGCAAAAAGCAGAAGAGAAGATTTTCTTCGTCGGGATTAACCCAGATAAGTGCGTAGAATAGAAAATTGATAAAAGTCATTGCTGTACTACGCACTAAACTGGGTTTAATTTGCGCCCGCTAAAAAATCAGCACCCTTGCCCGATAGTATAAGGGTAGTACAACAGATTTTGGTTCTGTTTGTCTTGGTTCGAATCCAGGTCGGGCAACAAAAAAGCCAACTCAAATAGGGTTGGCTTTTTAATTTCAGAGCCGGATGGAATTGAAGATTAAGAACCACGAGTTACGAATATGCAGCACACGTAATTCGACTTCTTTTTTTATCTAACGACTGCAATCTTGGCCACAGCCGCATTTTTTGTAAGGGCATTTCCGGCAAACACGAAGTAAAGTCCGTTCACCACATCTTCACCACTAAGGTTTTTTGCATTCCAGGTAGCGCGGCCACCCTGGCTGGTGGTGGTGTAAATAAGGTTGCCGGCAGTATCGGTAATTTTCACATCGGTATCGTAAGCAAGGCCATCAATAGAAATAACTCCTTCGAACAGCGGGCGCACTGGATTCGGAAACACGCGCACACTTTCCATGTCGGGATAAAAATTGGTGGCATCGGAAAGAAATGATACGATGCCTTTTTCGGTGGCGAAAAACACTTCACCGGTGAGGTGGTTTACTGCAATGTCAAAAATATTTTCGGAAAGCAGCGGGGAATTTTCTTCGGTAAAGTGATAGATCTGTTGCAGTCCATCATCACTAAAAAGATAGACACCGCTGTTTTGAGTTCCTACCCATTTGCGGTTGCTGCCATCAATTTCTATAGCAGTTATGGCTTCGGTTTCAAGAAGAATCTGGATATTGCCATCCTGCGAAATCAGTATCTGCTCGGCATCGCAGGGTTCATCGGTAAAGAGGCACTCCTGGTTGTAATACACAGCGATGCCCTGCAGCGTTCCTACCCACACTTCGGCATCCAGGTCTTCTTTCATGCAAAGCACATCGCGCACCGGCAAGCCCCCTTCTGCTTCCACATCTGTAAGTATTTTAAATGTGTCATCACTTTGCGATGCAAGCGTTTCGCCAGTGTTCAGCACCAATAAACCGCGATTGGTAATGATAGCCCACACATAACCTGTGGAGGTTACCATCACATCGGCCACTCTTTCGTTTGCCGTAATGGCGGGTGCAAAATCAAACGCATAAAAATTACCGCTGCGATCGCGGGCATGTAGTGGTTTTGTGGAAAAAGAGTTGGTGCACCAAAGTATTCCTTCGGTATCGAATGTTACACCGGCCACAGCCGTAAAGTCGGAAAACCAGGTGAACTCCGGACTCTGAAACTCGCAACCCAAATCTAAATTGGTATCGTCACAATTCACAGTATTGAAAACAGATGTCTGCCCGTTTTTTACTTCTATTAAACCTTCCTCCCACGAGCCGAGGTAGATATGCGAATTGTCAAGTGGGTCTATGGCTACATCTATCATATCCCGGGTGACTGAGTCTTCGTTTATTCCTACAGGGTTGGGAACTATGTTCCACTGTTCATCCACCAAAGATGAAATTCCTGTTACCATCCACAGGTTTCCATTCGAGGCATCAACACCACCGTGGGCAATCCACAAATTATTGTTGTAGGCTGCAAGCCTTCGTGTGCTTGCTATTTCCGGTCCGGGAGGCTGGTAGTTGGTATCGCCATCGTTGGCGCTGTGCCTGCATAATCCAAATTTGTTATTGGCAAACCAAAACACGTCATTTTCGTCAGCCACCGCAGCAGGAGAGTCTACCCGCTGGCCAAAGTGATAGGGGTTTTCATTCACAAGATTCAGTTCGGCATCATACAGCAACACATTGTTGCGGGCGGCCCATACCATGCGCGTGGAATTGCTCCACACATCGTGCACTTCATAAATAGTGTCTTCACGCATCACTTCCCAGGCAAGGTTGCCAGGGTTTTTTTTCCACAGCCTGTTAGTGTCGCCCACCTCGTTAATGAAACGGGTGCCGGCAAAAAATTCAAGGTCTGTGATTTCTCCCGTTGTGGTTGGCAAATCAGTTTCCTGTTGCCATACTTCAAAACTGGCTATAAACGGCTCATCCAAATCAGCAAAAAGAATTCCGTCCGCAGTGGTAGCATATAAATGATTTTCGAACACATCGAGGTCCAGCACTTTCACCTGCACACCTTCCTCGCCAATGAAGTAGGTGCCGGCCACTTCCTGTTTTAAGATGTCAATAACCACGATGCCAAAACCACAGGCCAGGTAAACCATGCCGCTGTAAGGCAGGATATGGTAAATTTCCTTATCACCGATAAGGCTACTGCGTTTTATGTCTGATAGGTTTAAAGGAATACCGGAGGTGATAAGGTCGAGGTTTCCATTATCAAATCCCACTATCAGTGTGTGCGATTGTATATCATATTCAATGGCAGAAATTCCCACATCGCTAAGCATGTTTGCCTTGTTGATGCGCGTCATGCTGTTGTCCGCGGTGTTCACATCAATAACCGCAGTGGCAGTAGCTCCATACACATGGCCTTCGCCCAGGCACACATCAATGGTTTTGCTGTACGGAAGATGGTCGCGCCATTGGCCCACAGGAATTTGTGCGCACAGCAGGGATGAAAAAATTACGGGTGAAAGAAAAAGAAATCGTTTAATCATTTTGAGAAGGATGCTGTTCAGCCGGGAGCGAACGCAAAAGTATCTTCTTTAGTATGTAGCACTTTAAAGGAGACCCCTAAAGACTTTTGGTTCGGCCACCATCTACGGGCAGGTTGATGCCATTGATGTAGGATGCCGCAGGCGATGCAAGAAATGCAACAGCCGAGGCAATCTCTTCCGGCTTGGCAAGGCGCTTCATGGGGACTTCAGCGGCCATTTCGTATTTCACTTCATCCAACGCCTTTCCTGTTTTTTCGGATGTGTTGCGCAAGATGGCTTCTAATCTCCCAGTTTCCGTGGCACCGGGCAACACATTGTTCACCGTGATGTTGAATTGGCCAAGTTCATTCGCCAATGTTTTAGCCCAGTTGGCTACTGCCGCACGAATGGTATTGGACACTCCAAGGTTGGGCAAAGGCTGTTTTACTGAGGTAGATATGATGTTGATGATACGGCCATAGCCTGCTTCTTTCATTCCCCTAACCAAGGCCCGAACAAGAATGTGGTTGCATACCAAATGATTGTTGAAGGCAATACGGAATTCCTCCACATCAGCATCAATGACTTTTCCAGGATCGGGTCCGCCAGTATTGTTCACCAGGATGTGAACGGAATTTTTCAATACAAAATTCTCGATGGCTTCCTTCACCAGGTGTGGATGCGAAAAATCAGCCACGAGGTATTCATGCTGCTGTCCTCGGGAATTATCCAGAGTTGCAACTACTTGTTTTAGTTTGTCTTCACTTCGGGCCATAAGCACTACCGAGGCGCCCAGTTCAGCCAATTCCCTGGCCGAGGCTCTGCCAATGCCTTGAGTGCTTCCACAAACAAGCGCACGTTTTCCGGTAAGATCGAGATTCATGTTCAAAAAATTATTTATTATGGGCTGCAAGTTGAACCAATTTTTGCCGCAAATCGTAAACACGCACTAATCCAATATTCAACCATGCAAAACATTAGGACAAAATTTTTTTCTTTCTTCCTTCTTTCTACAGCAAGCATACTTTTTTCATGCAACGAAACGCCTCCGGGTGTTCCACTTGCGGTTGCAACTACTTCGACAACCGACTCTATTATTACAGTGAGCCAATCTGTGTTTAAGTTTTCTTGTGTCTTCCCGAAAGAATTTCTTTCAGCGAATCCAGCGGATATTCATTTCAATGATGCTTCAGGTGAACTTGAGATGAAAGCTGGCGAAGACTTCGGCCTGGTGATGACCGAAGGAAAACCCAACCTGGCCTACATCAAAAAAGATTTGGAGGAAGACCTGATGTGGAAAGTCAAAATGGTTGAAAACGATTCAAGGAAAATTGTTTACCAGCGCCATCTGCCCGATGGCTCTGCCTATCTCATGCAATTCATCCAGCACATACAATTGGCCGGAAAGGATTATACGGTCCGCACAGCACCACAAGGCAGTTTCAATGAGCAGCAACTTGAAGTGATGAGAAAAGTTGTGGACTCGATGAACGCGATCTAAGATTTTCCTTACTAATGAAATTCAACCCTTCTCAAACCTACGTTTTGAGAAGGATTTGTTTTTTTGCACTATGCTCAAAAAAATAGAACACATAGGTATTGCCGTGAAAGACATTGCTGCATCCAACAAAATTTTTGAAGATTTGCTCGGTGTTGCACCCTACAAAGAAGAACGCGTGGCAAGTGAAGCCGTTATTACTTCATTCTTCCAAATGGGCGAAAGCAAGATTGAGTTGCTGCAGGCCATAGATGACACTAGTGCCATAGCAAAATTTCTTCTGAACAACCGCGAAGGCATCCATCACCTCGCATTCGAGGTGGATGACATTCATTCGGAAATTGAACGTTTGAAATCACTCGGCTACCGAGTGATAAACGAAGAACCAAAGGAAGGTGCTGATGGAAAGCTCATTGCCTTCCTCCATCCCAAATCATCCAACGGAGTGCTGGTTGAATTGTGCCAGGATAAGAAAGTATGAAGTCGTTTTTGGGACTGCTGCGGGAAAATTATTACAACAATCCCAGGGCGAGCAGCAAGGCAAATAACTCAATTTCCTTGAGATTTTCTCCCTGGCACCACAGCAACGCATCGGTGTAAAAAGTGCTGTCACCCTTATAAAGAATGCCGTTGTGGAATGTGAACAGTGTATCCATGAGCAAGGTGCTATCGCCATTGTAAATTTTTCCATTGCTAATGGTGTACTTGATGTCGAACGAGAATTGGCTATTCCCAATGTAGAGTTTACCGTTATTCAAAGTGAAGAGTGCATCAAAAGTGGTGGTGCTGAAGCCGTCAAATATTTTTTGGTTCTGGGCTGTCAGTATTGCTTCGCTCCAAAAGGTGGAGTTGCCCGGAATTATATGACCTGAAATGACAGTGAACCGGAGTTGGTCATAATACATGCGCTCACTGTCGTACACATAAGTTTGGGTGCGGCAAAGAATGCTGAGACTAAAGAGTAAAAGAAAAACAAAGAAGTTCTTCATGGAAGTCGGTTGAATTGAAGCGAGACTGGTTTGATGTTAATCGCCACTGCCTCCGCGACCACTGAAGCTGTCGTCCATGTGACTGTTCTGTTCATCCTCATAAAAGAAAATGCGGATGGTAACCACATCGCGCAGGAAGTCAATCTTACCGATGTCAACACGATTGATTTTGATGGCAGTCCTTTTTTCAAGATCATCTATCAACTCTTGTCTGCGGCCTTTCTGGATGAAGTCAATGTTTTCATAGACCACCAGTTTTTGTGATTCGTGCCGCAGCAACCACACCTTTTCAAGACCATAAACAATTCCGATGATCACGGCATTTGCAAATACCAATTCTACCATGCTGATTTTTTTATTAATCAAAGCATTCATCACTGACATGGCTATTACCACAAAGAGGTAAGTCATTTCTTTGATGGGAATGGCATCAGTACGATAACGGATAATGGCAAACACCGCGAAAAGTCCAAGGCCCAGACCCGTGTCAATATTCACCTTGGAAAGTATCAGGCACATCAGAAAAATTGAAACACCCATAAGGATGTAGGTAAAGAGGAAATCCTTCCTTCGGGCAATAGGGTAATAGATAAATCGAACCAGCACGGTCACAAACGCCATGTGCATTAATAGACGTATGACGAGCCCAACCAGGTCTTCCCAATGCGCGAGATCAATGCTGCCAAGGGGATTAAAGCCTGTGGCAACAGGATTGGGGTCTGGGGTTGCTCCCTGCACAAACACATTAATACCGTTATTCAGTGCCTCAATTACGTTAAGCAGCCATTCCATTTTCAAGTCGTTTTATTTTAAGAATCTTTTGTTTGAAATTGTTTGATTTCACGTGTGGGAAAAGAAGCGCAACACCGAGGCAGTATTTGCTAATGCTCTCCGGTCTAATCATCCGTCTTTTCACCTCTACCATAAAAGGCGAATGCCTGTTGGCGCGTTCCTGTTTTACTTCTGCAATTACCACTTTGGGAAGCAAAACTGAAGAGCCGTTTTGCCGGAAAGAAAGTTCGCAATCAATAGTCAATCTTTCTTTTAGTTCTTCATTCACAAGAGTGATGCGCTTGAATGCATTCCAGATTTTGGGAACCAGTTTGTTTTCATCAAGGTTGGGTTGCTTTCCCAAAAACTCCATTGATTTTTCTTCAAGCACCTCACCAATTTCTGGGAGTTTCATCCTGTTCTTGATGGTTCGTTCGCGGTTGCTCTTGAATTTCACTTCCAGAAATGTAAGGTCACTGTCCACATATTTTCTCATTCGGATCTTGTAGCGGTTGCGCTTGCCGTTTTGATGGAGGATGAAGTGGTGGAAATCTTCCGTATCATAGTAAAGCGTTTCATAATGGCTCTGGCGGATGCCGTTCACTTCGAGCACACGGTAGGTATGAGGAAGGGCTTTGAGAATATCTTCAAGTTCTCCCCGCGAAAGCATAAATTTGGTGTCCGTCCTGTCCATCAGTTGTACACCGTCCATCTCGGAAAGGGTAATGGGCTTGAAGCCCTGAAGTATTTGCTCAAGATTTTCCATTGCAGTGGTGGGCAAATGTAAAGTTTCCGTTAAGACTTACTTTCGGCAAGAGTTATTGAAAAAAGAAGATTACACTTCGATTTTTTTCCATGAAACAACAAAAATTAATTACATCCATATCAATCTTTGACTCAGCGAATGAACTTGAGAACTCTGTAAACATTCTGTTGAGAGCTGCTCATGCCCAATTGGTGAATTCCTATTCGCCTTACAGCAGATACCGGGTTGCTGCCTCGGTGTTAATGGAAAATGGTGAAATTGTTACTGGCACCAATCAGGAGAACATGGCCTATCCTTCCGGACTTTGTGCAGAACGTGTAGCGGTGTTTGCAGCCGGATCCCGGTTTCCCCGAATGAAAATGAAAGCCCTTGCCATAGTAGCCACCCATGCCGATCATGATAGCAACACTCCATCAGCTTCATGCGGTGCTTGCCGCCAATCCATGCTGGAGTATGAAATGAACCAAGGAGAAAATATCCAGATCATAATGCAGGGAAAAACCGGCCCGGTGTGGATAGCCGAAAGTGTCGGAAGTCTGCTTCCGCTTTTCTTTAATGAATCAGGATTAAAGAAGGAGTGATTGAACCCTTCAAGGCAAAAGTCAAGTCAATACACGCCTTTATATTTGTCCTCCTCAATCCGAAATTCCTATGCCCACTGTTTCTGCAAGCAAGCAAACCGCAACCAATGGTGAGATGAAAAAAAGCGCTCCCCCCCGTTACACAAAAGACACTTATGTTAAGTGGTATCGCGAGATGTTACTCATGCGAAGGTTCGAGGAGAAATGCGGCCACCTTTACTTAAATCAGAAATTTGGAGGATTTTGTCATCTCTACATTGGGCAGGAAGCTGTGCTGAGCGGAATGGTTGAAGCTATCCGCCCGACTGACCGTGTGATTACGGCATACCGCGACCACGCTCATCCTCTTGCAATGGGCAGTGACCCGAAAAAAGTAATGGCCGAGTTGTATGGTCGAATAACAGGACTTTCGAAAGGAAAAGGCGGTTCCATGCACATGTTCGATAAAGAGAAAAATCTTTTTGGCGGACACGGAATTGTCGGAGCGCAAATTCCTATGGGTGCCGGAATCGCGTTCGCTGATAAATATCGCGGTGAAGACCACGTGACGGTTTGCTTCTTTGGTGATGGCGCTGCGAGACAAGGAGCATTGCATGAAACGTTCAACATGGCGATGACCTGGAAACTACCGGTCATTTTCATCATCGAAAATAACCAGTACGCAATGGGAACATCAGTGGAACGCACTTCCAATGTTACTGACTTATCATTACTTGGAGCATCTTACAAAATGCCCTCGGAAACGGTTGACGGCATGAGGCCAGAAACAGTATGTGAAGCGATTAAGCGTGCTGCGGATCGTGGAAGAAAAGGAGAAGGCCCCACACTGCTAGATATCAAAACCTATCGCTACAAAGGCCATAGTATGAGCGATCCGCAGAAGTACCGCAGCAAGGAAGAAGTACAGGAACACATGGACCGCGACCCAATTGATTACGTGCTTGAGGTGATCCGCAAAAACAACTGGATGAGTGAAGAAGCTATTGAATCAGTGGAAACTGAAATCAAAAACATTGTGGATGAATCAGTGAAGTTTGCGGAAGAGTCTCCTTATCCTCCGGCTGATGAGTTGTTCAAAGATGTTTACATGCAACCTGACTATCCTTATGTGAAAGACTAGTTCTTTCACTTCTTTTTTACCCTAATCCCTTTATAGAAAATCATGGCCGAGATTGACAGAATGCCAAAGCTTAGCGATACGATGACGGAAGGAACCGTGGCTAAGTGGCACAAAAAAATTGGTGACAAAGTGAAAGTGGGCGAATTGCTTGCTGAAATAGAAACTGACAAGGCCACGATGGATTACGAATCGCCATACAACGGCATGTTGCTTCACATCGGAATTGAATCTGGGAAAACGGCAAGGGTGAATGCACTTCTTGCCATCATAGGTATAGAAGGGGAAGACATCAGCGCCATCCTCGAAAATGAAACGAAAGTTTCTGAAAATGTATCAGCACCAATTGCGTTACCTGTAGCTGAGGCATCCATTCCTGCACCACAACCTGTTGCTGCCCCCATTGCAGCCAAAGCACCTGCCGCTCCCGTTGCAAAGATTCAATCAACCAACGGAAGAACCAAGGCGTCACCACTGGCAAAAAAGATGGCTGAGGAAAAGGGAATGAATATCACCCGTATCGCAGGCAGTGGTGATGGTGGAAGAATTGTGAAACGCGATGTGGAAAATTTTGCCCCTGGTTTCTCGTCAGCATCACGATCACAAGTAGAAAATTTTCACGAAGAACAGGTTTCGCAAATGCGCAAAACCATTGCACGAAGGTTGGCTGAAAGCAAATTCACTGCACCGCATTTCTATCTCACTATGGAGATTGACATGGACAATGCTGTGAGTGCGCGAAACGCTATCCTGGAACAAGCAGGCTCGAAAATTTCTTTCAACGACATGGTGATAAAAGCCGCAGCAGTTGCATTGCACAAACATCCTAAGGTGAACTCATCCTGGCTTGGTGATGTGATTCGTTTCAATGACCATGTTCACATTGGAGTTGCCATTGCAGTAGAAGAAGGATTGCTGGTTCCAGTAGTTCGTTTTGCGGACACAAAATCTTTCGTAGAGATAAATTCAGAAGTGAAAACGCTTGCAGAAAAGGCAAAAACAAAAAAACTCCAGCCGCAGGATTGGGAAGGAAACACCTTCACCATTTCCAATCTCGGCATGTTCGGTATTGAAGAATTCACGGCCATAATCAATCCGCCAGACTCATGCATTCTTGCTGTGGGTGCAATCAAACAAACACCTGTTGTGAAAAACGGAATCGTTGTTCCCGGCAATGTGATGAAAGTGACCTTGAGTTGCGACCACCGCGCTGTGGATGGCGCAACAGGCGCGGCTTTTCTTCAAACACTTAAAGCAAATCTTGAGAACCCGGTGTTGATGTTTGTTTGACCCGATGGCTGTTTTCAATTAAATTTCTTTCAAGATGTTGTGTTTTTCCATGAGCTTGTCTCAATGCGTACTTTGACATAAAGTATTACTATATGATAATAATTTCAACATAAAGTAATGCCTCTTGTTACATTTGCCGACAGATGATACTGCGCAAACAATATGAATCATTACTTCCAGGACTTGAGAACAAACTGGTTTTTGTGTTGACCGGAATGCGCAGGGTGGGAAAAAGCACTGCTGTGCGCTTCCTTCTCCAACAAGCAAAAACGAACAACAAACTGAGTCTTGATTGCGAGCGGATTGAAATACGCGCACTGTTCAATATCCCGAATTACCAAACCATCATTGACGAACTTGAACTGCTTGGATTTGATTTCAGCAGGAAGGGAATCATTGCGTTGGATGAAGTGCAACTCGTGCCGAACCTGCCCAGTTTTATTAAGTATGTGTACGACACCTATGGAACAAAATTCATCATCACCGGATCGAGTTCGTACTACCTGAAAAATAATTTCTCGGAAAGTCTTGCGGGCAGGAAAAGAATTTTTGAACTGACACCCCTCACGTTTCTTGAGTTCCTTCAATTTAGGAAACAGCCACTGAATCTCATTCAGAAGTATTCGCTGCAACCCTACAACCCAGCATGGTTTAATAAGTACAATAAATTCTACGAAGAATACATTAGGTATGGTGGTTTTCCGGAAGTGGTTCTACAACAAAAACAAACAGACAAAAGAGAATTGCTTCGCGACATCATCAATTCTTACATCGAGATGGATGTGAAGTTGCTCTCCGATTATTCCGTGAGTGAAGATTTGTACAAGCTCATGAAACTTATGGCTGCACGTACAGGAAGCAAAACCGATTACAGCAAACTCAGCAGCGTGTCAGGCCTAAACCGTTTCAAGGTGAAGGACTATCTGGCCTTGTTTGCCTCCACTTATTTGTTGTACGAAGTGAAACCTTTCACTAAAAACATTGATCGCGAAATTTCAACCCAGCCGAAATTTTATTTTTCTGATACAGGTATCCTCAATGAATTGGCGGACGATAAAATTTCGAGCGGACAACTTTTCGAAAACGCCATTGCGGCACAACTGAAACCTATGGGCACACTCCAATACTATCAGAAAAAAACCGGGCAGGAAATTGATTTTATCGTGAAGGAAAAACTTGCGGTGGAGGTAAAAGAAACTGCACTTGCACCGGATGCGAACACACTCTTGCAACGCTCGAAAGAATTGGGAATAAAGAAAAGAATGCTTGTGGGAAGGTATGTGCCCAAAGATGGATTCCAAGCTTTTTTCTGGGGCGGAAATCTTTTTTGAGTTCACTCAAAAATCTCTTCTTTGTTTGTCGGCCTTTCAACTTCCCTCCAAATAAATCCTTCGAGCAGGAAATCATTTTCTCCAACAAACCTCATGGGATTAAAAACCGAGTTCGCATCTTTTTCCATACGTATGCGCGTGATTTGGTTTTCATGAATTTCGATATTGAGGTTGGAGCATTCTCCCTTGTTCAATCCCATTGTACGTGCTGTCCCCGTTTTTTCATCAGTGAGGAAGTAAATGAGTTGCCCGTTGCCTTCTGCATAAACCGAGTTCAATTCATTATCTGAAAAATGTCCTGTCATTCTTCTTCCCTTTACCTGGTTGTATTTGGATGATGCGGATGACGTGTCACTTTGTATTTCTGCATCCGAAATGATGAAAGCATTGCCGCGCACCAAAAGAGCTTCAAGTTCACCGTCACTTGTTTTGATGGAAATGCTGTCGCCCATTACCTGATTGTTTTCACTCCACAACACAGGTGAAGAAAACATGCGCAACGTTGAATCTGTTTGTGCATAAACCAGCGAATCACATTTACCCTGAAGGTCTGTCTTGAAAAGTTTTACATGATGAAATGCAAATACTACATCACGCCCCAGAGAATCGGGAATTGATTTCAATGTATCGGCATGCATGAAGAGTGAATCATCTTCAAATACCTGTGTCATCAATGCGCGGCCGGTCACAAAACTTTCCTTTGTCATTTCAAGATGTTTTCCATAATCACCGCTGATGATGTAACTCTGTGTGGTGTCCCGGATCACGACATTACGAAACACTTCTCCGATCTTTTTTCTGCCATCATAATAAATGCTGTCACCTGAGAGTACGGTTGATTCAGAAGTCACAGTTGCATTTTTCCCAAAGCGACATTGGTCGGTGCGCGTGTTGTAATATCCGTTTTCACAATAGATAGTTGTGCGCTCACCGCGAATGGTTGTTGGCCCGAAAAAATAAGTGATCTCCGTAGCGTTGTTATACTGCATGGTGTCACAGTTCACTGTATAGTCCGGATTTTTCAGCACAACATCTTTCCTGAAAAAAAAGTTTTGGGTTGTTCCGTGGTAAAATCCCTTTTCGCTGGTGAGCACATTCTTGTTTGCATTAGAAACAATTTTCCCTCCACCGAAGTAATTGGCAATTTCAGTTTCGGTGTTGTAAGTGAGATGGTCGGAAGTGAGTGTCATTTCGCGGTCGCGCAGGCGGGCATTGTTGGTGAGTACTGCGACTTTCTCCTTGCGATTGAACGTCATCAAATCACCGGTCACCGTGTAATCAGCACCGCGCTGAATACGGATATTGCTGAACGCATCAAAGTCTTCGCTTGCGTACCAATAAGCACTGTCGCTGTAAAAATGTGTTCCCTCGTATTCCAGATGAACGTTTCCAATCAGACGTTGAGCATCCACCAATTCCTTGTCGTAAAGCAATTCATCGGAATGATGGTACTTTACCTTTTTCTTTTGTTCCTGGGCAATGAATGGTAACGATGTGAAAAGAAAAAGAATCAGGGCCGTCACTTTCGAGACAGCATTGATTTGTTTTCTGAATGAAGTTCGGAAAATCATTTTTTTAGTCCGCATCTGCTTCCGTGGGACATCAAAAGATTATGCCACCACCTTTTCCCTTACAATAGTTTGCGTTCGGTCGGGGCCGACACTAACCACGGTGATGGGGATTTCCATTTGCTTTTCTATGAAGACGATGTAGTCAATCAATTGTTTTGGCAGTTCTTCCTGTTCACGTATACCGGTGAGGTCTTGTTTCCATCCAGGTAGTTTTGCATAAACGGGTTTCACTTTTTGTGGGTCAATATCGTAAGGCAGGTAGTCAATTTCTTTTCCCTCGAATTGATAATGTGTACAAATGTTGACGAATTCAAATTCACTCAACACGTCTGCCTTCATCATGATGAGTTGTGTAGTTCCGTTAAGCATGCAGGCGTAACGCAACGCAGGTAAATCCAACCAGCCGCACCTGCGTGGGCGTCCGGTGGTTGAGCCAAACTCGTTTCCTTTTTTTCGCATGAGCTCTCCAGTTTCATCCATAAGTTCTGTGGGGAACGGGCCGCTCCCCACGCGAGTGCAATACGCTTTAAAGATTCCAAGCACTTCACCAATTCTTGAAGGTGCGATGCCAAGTCCTGTGCAGGCACCTGCCGCAATTGTGCTACTGGATGTCACAAACGGGTAACTACCAAAATCAATATCGAGCAATGAACCTTGTGCGCCTTCCGACAGAATTTTCTTTCCGGATTTCAACGCATCATTAATGAAGTGTTCGCTGTCAACAACAGTGAGTTTACGCAAGACATCAACACCGCTGAAAAAAGCTTTTTCCATTTCTGGCAATTCAGCAAGAAGTTGTTCGTGGCCATCGTACATGGAAAGAAGTCCTTTATGTTTCAGGACAAGTGCGCTGTATTTTTTTTCGAAATTACTTTCCAGCAAATCACCCACACGCAAACCGTTTCTGCCGGTCTTGTCCATGTAAGCCGGGCCAATGCCTTTAAGTGTGGATCCGATTTTTTCTTCGCCCTTTGCAATTTCGCTTGCCCTGTCAAGGAGACGGTGCGTGGGAACGATGATGTGTGCCTTGCGCGAGATGAGCAGGCGTTTTTCAACGGGAACATTTTTTTCGCGCAACGCTGAAATTTCTTTGACAAATACCACCGGGTCAATCACTACACCATTGCCAATGAGGTTCAAAACATGGTTGTGAAAAATGCCGGAAGGGATGGTGTGAAGTACGTGTTTGCCTCCTTCAAATTCAAGCGTGTGCCCAGCGTTGGGGCCGCCTTGGAAACGTGCGATGATGTCGTAACGAGGAGTGAGTACATCCACGAGTTTGCCTTTACCCTCGTCACCCCATTGAAGGCCGAGAAGAATGTCTGCTTTGTTTGTCACTGCTGATTTTCAAAAAGAACGGGCGAATGTAGCAACTCCAAATGGTTGTCCTAGTTTATGGATTAGGCAAAATGAACTTCAGCATCTCATTGATTTCTTCGGCTTTCTGATAGACCATAAAATGTCCACCACCTTCAACAACAAAGTTCGCCTTGACTCGCTTGAGGGGAATCACTCTGTCCCAATCGCCATGAATTCGAATGATTTCTGCAATTGCTGAAATACCACGCCATTTCAGCAATGTGTGAATCGCCCATTTCATGAAAGCCGGTGACGTTTCGTTGAGAATAACTCTCACAACCTTTTTTTCCTCATGCATTGAGATAGAGAAAAACCAAAAGAGAATAGTATTTGCTTTTGCCAAGAATGATGAAGGCATGAGGGAGTGCAACCTCAGTTTTCCCACGGCCCGAAATAGCAGAGGCAATTGTGAAGATGAGTTGAAACTTGAAATAAGGATGAGTTTTTCAGGCGCATAAATCCTACTCATCTCACTGGCTACAATTCCACCGAAGGATAATCCGATGAATGAAAATTTTGCAGTTGTGTCGATTTGAGCAGAGAGTCTTTTACAATAGTCTGTGAGAGCTTCATTAGCAATAGGTTCAATCCACTTAATGAATACCGGATGAAAATTTTCAGGAAGATTGATTTTCTGAAATACTCGTTGGTCTGCACCGAGGCCGCTGAAAAAATAAACATTCATTTCTGCTTCCTTCCATAAAAATTCAGTGAATGATGCTCTATCCTGATTCCGAAAATTTCTTCGAGCGTTGCTTTAATATTCTGTATGCGCGGGTCACAAAACTCGAGCACTTCGCCTGTGTCGGTTAGTATGATGTGATCGTGCTGCTGGTTCTGGTAGGACTTTTCGAAATGCGCAGTGTTGTTGCCAAACTGGTGTTTACGCACCAAGTTGCAGGCGACCAGGAGGTCAATGGTGTTGTAAAGAGTTGCGCGCGAAACACGGTACTTCTTGTTCTTCATCCGAACGTAGAGCGACTCAACGTCAAAGTGTCCGGGGTATTCGTAGATCTCGTGGAGAATAGCATAGCGCTCGGGAGTCTTTCGGTGCATGTGCTGCACCATGTAGGCGGTGAATATGTCTTTGACTTTGTCCTGAACGGCAATACTCATTGTGTCAGCGAAGGTAGAATCTTCACGCAAACTCACTCTCAATCCTATCCACCGTAAGCACGCCTTCCAGCGCTTTCAGTTTTTCCATGAGCGAGTTGAGGTGGGAGGTATCATGCACCAACACCATCACTTTGCCCTGGAAAATTCCATCGTTGGCTTCGAAGGAAATGGCCCGCATGTTCACGTTCATGTCGGTGGAAATTATGTTGGTGATGTTTTGCACGATGCCCACATCATCAATCCCCGAAAATTTTAAACCCACTTCGAACTGTACCATTTCGCGGCTGCTCCATCTCGCCTTGATAACACGGTACGCGTATTTGCTCATCAGTTCCTGCGCGTTGCTGCAATTGATGCGGTGGATTTTTATTCCTTCACTCACGGAGATGAACCCGAACACCTCGTCTCCCGGAATGGGAGTGCAACAGGTTGCCAGCGTAAATTCCATCTTCTGCTTTTCATCACCGATGAGAAGTGTTTCGCCTTTTGCAGGTGTGGCAGTGACAATTTTCTGTTCTGCCTTTTTGGGTGGTTCTTCCTTTCGCTCGAATTTGACTTTGCCGCCTTCAACGGTGTGGCCTTTCAATTTTGTAAGGTCAATCCTGCCCTTGGCAATGCGGTAATAAAGTTCGGTGGCGTTGTCGGTTTCGAAGTGGCGCACGAACTCGTCCACATTCACACTCTGCCATTCGGCCTTGAGGTTAGAGAAACGCCTCTTGAGCATTTCTTTTCCGTCCTCGGCTATTTGTTTTTTCTCCTCCTTCAGCGCATCGCGGATTTTGTGCCGCGCACTTGCGGTAATCACGATGCTGAGCCAGTCTTCTTTCGGGTGTTGTTTTTTCGAAGTGAGAATTTCCACCTGATCGCCACTGCGCAACTGGTGGGAAAGTGGCATCAGTTTGAAATTGACTTTCGCCCCGATACAGTGATAACCTACTTGCGAGTGAATGTGAAATGCAAAATCGAGTGCTGTGGCATTCTTGGGAAGTGTTTTCAAATCACCGTCCGGGGTGAAGACATAAATCTCTTCACTAAAAAGGGATAGCTTGAAATTGTCAATGAATTCGATAGCACTGTCTCCCGGATTCTCCAGCACTTCGCGCACTTGTGAAAGCCAGCGATCCAGTTTGCTCTCCGGTGTGTCCGGTGTGTCTTTGTATTTCCAGTGAGCTGCAAATCCTTTCTCGGCAAGTTCATCCATCCTGCGCGAACGGATTTGTACTTCCACCCATTTGCCGGAGGGTGACATCACGGTGGTGTGCAACGACTCGTAACCGTTGGCTTTTGGACTGCTTATCCAGTCGCGCAATCTTTCAGGTGACGGCTGATAAAAATCGGTGACCACCGAATACACCCGCCAGCAATCTGCCTTTTCGGTTTCCACCGGAGAATCGAGAATTACACGCAAGGCGAACACATCATAAATTTCCTCGAACGACACGCCCTTTTTGTGAATCTTACTCCAGATGGAGAAGATGCTTTTGGTGCGTCCCTTTAACTCGAACTTCACTCCCTGTGTTTCCAGTGCGCGTTGTATGGGCAATGTGAACTGGTTGATGAACCGGGTGCGCACGGCCTGTGTTTTCTGGAGGCGGTTTACAATGTCCAGGTATTCCTCAGGGTGTTTGTATTTGAGCGAAAGGTCTTCGAGTTCTGTTTTAACGCTGTACAATCCCAAGCGGTGAGCCAGAGGTGCGTACATAAATTGTGTTTCGCTGGCAATCTTCAACTGCTTCTCGCGAGTCATGTGGTCGAGTGTGCGCATGTTGTGCAGACGGTCGGCCATTTTGATAAGGATAACGCGCACATCATCGCTCATGGTCAACAGCATCTTGCGAAAATTTTCTGCCTGATCGCTGCTATTGCTGTAATCAGCAAGGCCAGAAATTTTAGTAAGTCCATCAATGATTATGCGTTCCTTTTTCCCGAAAAGATTTTCGATGTCTTCCAGCGTGATGTAGGTATCCTCGACCGTGTCATGAAGCAGGGCACAAACAATAGCAGTAGTGTCGAGTCCAAGTTCTTCCGCAGCAATTTTGGCTACGGCAAGCGGGTGGTAGATATAAGGTTCACCACTTTTCCTGCGCATGTCCTTGTGCGCATCCACTGAAACTTCGAAGGCCTTGCGGATATGTGCCCTGTCCGCGCGACTGCGCGAACGGTGGCAAACGCGCAACAGGCCGCGATACCTCCGCAGCAGTTCACGTTTCTCGGCTTCTAAATCAATTTGCGGCTTGGACATGAATGCGTGTTGGACTAGCAGGCGAAGTTAGCGTCAGCAAAATTTGATTCCTATATATGTGTGAGCATAAATCATCAGACAAATAATATCCAACTACCCCAATAAGATGTTTGGCCAGCCGTGCATACGCACGACATGCATTAGTGCTTACGATATCCTCAATTGGCTTGACAATGCCATGTGCGAAACGGACATCTTTCATACATGCCCACAATTGAATGAAACAGCGATGTTTGTGCGCTTGACGAGTCTGCCTTCAAAACATATTAGAACGAATCCTTAGGAAATGACTTTTAGAGAAGCCCGCATTGGCGACATAAAACAAATTCAACTGGTGCGGCATTCCGTAAATGAAAACATTTTATCCAATCCCGACCTGGTGACTGACAAAGACTGTGAGGAATTTTTGACCCTCCGTGGTAAAGGTTGGGTTTGCGAAATTGACCAACAGATTGTAGGATTTGCAATAGCCGACCTGAAAGAAAATAATATCTGGGCATTGTTCATCCGTCCTGAATTTGAAAAGCTAGGAATAGGGAGGCAGCTCCAAAACTTAATGCTTGATTGGTATTTTGACCAAACACAAGCCAAAGTGTGGCTGGGGACAGCACCCGATACAAGAGCAGAAACCTTTTATAGACAATCGGGTTGGATTGAAGTGGGTACACACGGAAAAGGAGAAATAAAATTTGAAATGACACACAACCACTGGATAGAAATTAAGAAAGGACAATCCCGATAGCTATCGTGAGTAAATGGAAAACATGTCCAAGCCCATGGCTAGCGAATAGTATGCTCAACTCTTCAGCAACTCTTCAGCAATTTTCCTATCGTTAGCCAGCCTCGGCACTTTGTTTTGTCCTCCTAATTTACCTACGCTTTTCATGTAGTTGTTGAATGCGCCCCGAACCAGCACTGTGAGAACTAATGGTTTCAATACATGGCCTTTGACAAGATCGTTGTAGTACACATTTTGCTCCGCCATTTTATGATCCAATGCCTCTGAAAATTCGTTAATGTTGTTTGGCACTTCATCAAATTCCACGAGCCATTCGTGATAAGGCAATCCTTCTTGCGGATTGATTTGTGGAGCAACATGAAATTCTGAAACACGCACATTCTGTTGCTGGCACACTTCGCTCATAGTGCGTTCCACTTCTTCAGCTATTACATGCTCGCCAAACGCACTTGTAAAATGTGCGATGCGGCCTGTCACTTTTATACGCGGTGGTTCCAGCGAAACGAAGCGAACAGTATCACCAATGTTGTAGCCCCACAATCCAGCATTGTTGGAAAGAATCAAAACGTAGTTGATACCCACTTTCACATCAGCCATTGAAATGCGTTTTGGATTCTCATTGTAGAATTCATCCACACGAATGAACTCGAAGAAGATTCCTGAACTCACATTCAACAACAAACCATCACTCTCCTGTGTGTCTTGAAATGCAATAAATCCTTCGCTTGCCGGATAGAGTTCGATGCTCGGAATATCTTCACCAATCAGTTGGATGAATTTGTTTCTGTACGGCTCATAGTTCACCCCACCATAAACAAAAAGATTGAAGTTGGGAAAAATTTTCTTGATGTTTTTTTCCCCAGATTTCTTCAACAGCATTTCGAAATACATCTGAACCCAACTTGGTATGCCGCTTATCAGGCTCATGTCTTCACGCAAAGTTTCTTGTGCAATGGCATTCACTTTTGTTTCCCAATCGCTGATGCAATTTGTTTCAAAGGATGGCATCCTGTTTTTCTGCAAATACTTCGGGATATGATTCGCAACAATTCCCGAAAGTCTTCCGAATGGAATTCCCGATTCAAGTTTTTCCAACTTCGGGCTGCCTTGCAGGAAAATCATTTTACCATCTACGAAATCAGCACGACCTGTTTCAGCGATGTAGCTGAGCAAAGCATTGCGTGCGCTGTTGATATGATTTGGAAGTGAATGATGCGTGAGTGGAATGTATTTGGTGCCACTTGTTGTACCCGAAGTTTTGCAGAAGTACAATGGACGGCCAGGCCACAACACATTTTGTTCGTGGCCTTTCGCACGTTCGATGTAGGGCGCAAGTGCTTCGTAGTCGCGAATAGGAATTGCATCCGTGAAGTCCTTGTGCGAATCAATGTGACGAAACTTGTGATCGCGCCCAAATGCGGTTTCTTTAGCTTGCCTGATGAGAACACGCATGGTGCGTTCCTGGCAATAAACAGCACGATCTCCAATTTTCCTCAGGCGTGATGCAACAAGTTTTGCGAAGGGTTTGCTGAGGGAAGATTTCCAGGACATCGAAAATATTTCAGACCAAAAATAGATGCACCATCAAATCCGTTCACTTACATCCACACTCCATTTCACACGCTTCCATTGTTTCGAATGGAACGACACTCGAACCCCTGAACATCCCCCCCAAATAAATTCCTTGCACTTCCGTGCATCCCGCTCGCAGTAGTAGCGGGGATTCTAGGCTTCACACTGCCCGGAGTTTGGCACCAGTTTGCAGCGTTCGCCTTCACCACGCTTTCTTTTACATGAGGGCGAGGCGATGAATGTGATGAAAGATAAAGCGAGGATGAAAGTCTTGTTTCATGTATGGAGATATAATGTTTCAGTCAACAAGACACTTCATAATGTGAAAGTGCTCTTTAATGCTGCACAACGAATTTCTGTGGTTGCAGCGTTCCTGCTTTCAACTGGTAACATCCGGCAGGGAGATTTGAAACATCAATTGAAAAAGAGTTGGTGTTCATGTTTACCCTCTCGTCCTTCATAACAACTCTTCCTGTTACATCAAGAATTGCAATAGACGACATATCATTGACCGGCACATCAAATGAAATATGCAATTGATCAGCAACTGGGTTAGGCCAAATTTGAAATCCGAAATCTGAAATCTGAAATTCTTCAACACCAACGACAGGCCCTATGTTCAATCTCACGATGGCGGTTTCTAAAAGATAGAACCAATCGGTTGGAAAAAATCTTATCCATGATGTGAAATCTTCCGCTTTGCCGTTCGATCCAAACAATGCTGCCGAGGGGCCGGCATCACTGCCAGCCACCACCAAATAGGCATGTCCATCTTCGAGAGCGACCGGAGAATCGAAGTACAGATGAACGAGGTTGGCTTCGCCAATATCATTGAGCATTTCAGCAGTAAGTAGAATATGTTCTGTGGTCGCAAGCAATGTTGCATTGATGGTGGTTTCCACTCCAAACTCGTAAATAGCTGCGTAGATTTCTGAACCCACGGAGCTGCCAATAGTTACTGCTGCGGAAACAGAATGCGCGTTAATTCCATTATTGGTAATAAGGTACACGTTTCCAATTTCGTATTGTGTGTCGCTAAATTCTTCAGCCGGAACAAACACACCGGCAACAGGACCTTTGTCTCGAGCATAAGTCGCATCGGTGATTGCGAAGTGCAGCGTGTCCCGGTTATCTGCGGGAGTGTTTTCTTCCTCGTTCTGGAAGGTTTGGTATGGTATGCTATACCATCCTTGTGTGCCAGGCATTTGAAATTCTCCAGCGCGCAATTCGGCTTCGCCACCAGGCTGTAGGTTGAATGTCTCTGTAGAAGTTCCGTTGTGAATCACATTACCTCCGGCATCCTGCACCACCTTGATGTTTAATCCCACTTCCGTTTGTACTTCCGCTCCATAGTTCTCTGCCATGCAACTGAACCGCAATACCGGGGCAAGCTCATTTGGGTATTGTCCATACTCCATGTCCTCGAATCCGGTGGGATGTTCGGGGGCATAAAAATCGAAATCACCGTAGGTTGTTGAGTTGAAGTGCAAATTGTTTTCATCGAGTTCGAGCAACTGAATATCATCCAGCATCCAGTAGTAATAAGTGCCGGTAAAAACAAAACGAAAACGCACATCAGCTTGTCCGGCAGCTTCATCGGTGATGTTGATGCGGATGATTTGGGCGTCTTCCGTTTCCTGGTTAATAATGATGTTGTTCTGAAAAACTTCCTGCCACGGCCCATCGTTCAACGATATTTCCACACTCTGTTCGGCCAGATTATTTTTGATGTGTTGTGTAAAAGAAATTCCAATGCGAGGAAAAACCGACAGGTCGAATGAAGGAGATTCAAGCACTGCAACGTGTGGTGCAGGCGCAGGACCTGAACCAAGGTTCCCGCAAGGCCCATTAGGATCATCCCACCAATTGCTGTCGAAAATCACAAAACCATTGGCCCACGTTACACTCTCAACCGGTTCTCCTGTTAGTCCATCAGGAAAACATGAACCGCGCGCTCCGGTATCAATGTCAGGGTCAGTATCCGGCCCACGATATTCCCAATAAGCCACGCCACCGCTTTCAGTATTGGTCCAGTCCGCAGGAATTCCGTTTGCAAAATCTTCTGACCAGATTGTGTTTTCTTTTGGTTGCGCATTGGGCTGCGATCCATGTTTGATGTACACAGGCGCGTTGCCTAATTTCACTTCAAGTTGTGAGATTGACGTGAGCGTGATAAACAACGTGAGAACTACAAGTAGAAATGTTTTCATAAAGCAATGATAAGTTGGTTATATAAAGACTTGCGTGATGACGTCATTGTTGCGCCAATCAGTTGTGAACACATAATGATAGTCCGCAATTTGTCCGTGATGTAAAGGGAATTTCCTTTTCCCATGAACACCTTTGTAGGATGCAAATATTTCAGCCTGTTCAAGGCTGAATGAATCCACCGTGATGTCAAGTGCGAAGTGAACTTGCTCACCAAAATACTTGAACACTGCTTCTTTGCTAGTCCACAGGATGGCAAGCTTTTCAAGTTCGTCCTTATCCTCAATGCACCATTTCATTTCCACTTCGTTGCAGAATTTGTGTTTGATGTGTTTCAGTTTTTCATCCGGCTTCTGGATGTCGAGACCAACGTTGTTATCACTTACAAGAATTCCGGCTAACGATTCACCATGAGAAATGGAAATGTACCTGCCATCGTTCAGATAAGGCTTGCCATTTTCATGGTAAAAAACGCTTTCAATTCTTGCTTCCATTAAAAGCATTTTCAGCACAAGCCATTCTCTTTTTCTTTTTTCGTGATGTATTTCCGGAGGGAACATCACCGCAATCCCATTTGATTTTGCTTGCGCAACGAGATCGTCCGTTGAATCCTCAAACCGGCAGAAGTAGATGGTCCCGGACTTGCCGGTAGTTTCATGAAAAAGTTGAGCCATATCAAGGCGAATATGCATGTTTGGCGGGGCAAAGTAGCACTGGTATCTTTGCCCGCTTTTCTAAACGAAAATAAATTTCCATACATAAACAATGAGTACTACTACACCAACCGAGAAGAAGTTGAACTACAAAGTAAAAGACATGACCCTTGCCCCATGGGGTCGCAAAGAAATCCGACTTGCTGAGGCCGAAATGCCCGGCCTGATGGCCATTCGCAAGGAGTATGAAAAAACGCAACCGTTGAAGGGGACTCGCATTGCGGGCTGCCTGCACATGACCATTCAAACAGCAGTGTTGATTGAAACCCTGCGCGACCTCGGTGCTGAAGTTTCATGGAGTTCGTGCAATATCTTTTCTACACAAGATCATGCTGCCGCTGCAATCGCTGCTGCCGGATTCCCGGTTTTTGCGTGGAAAGAGGAAACCATTGAAGAATACGATTGGTGCATCGAACAAACTCTTTTTGCATTTAAAGATGACCAGCCGCTGAACATGATTTTGGATGATGGTGGCGACCTCACCAATCTTGTTCTCGATAAATATCCCGAACTGGCACAAAACATTAAAGGCATTACCGAAGAAACGACCACCGGTGTTCTTCGCCTTTACGAGCGCGAGAAAAACGGAACACTTACGATGCCTGCCATCAACGTGAATGACTCTGTTACGAAAAGCAAATTCGATAACAAGTACGGTTGTCGGGAATCACTGGTGGATGCGATTCGCAGGGCAACGGATATCATGATGGCAGGAAAAATTGCTGTTGTAGCTGGCTACGGTGATGTTGGAAAAGGAAGTGCACAATCACTTCGCGCGGCAGGTGCACGAGTGATTGTTACAGAGATTGATCCTATCTGCGCATTGCAGGCCGCCATGGAAGGTTTCGAGGTAAGGAAAATGGAAGAGTCGGTGAAGATTGCGGACATCGTTGTGACTGCAACCGGCAACTGCGACATCATTTCTGAACGCCATTTCAGGGCGATGAAGGATAAAGTGATTGTGTGCAACATCGTTCACTTCGACAATGAAATTGATGTGTCGTGGCTCGACAAGAATTACGGTCATACCAAGGACATCATTAAGCCACAAGTTGATATGTACAATATTGATGGTAAAGACATTCTTCTGCTTGCTGAAGGGCGCTTGGTGAATCTTGGTTGTGCCATGGGTCATCCATCATTTGTGATGAGCAACTCATTCTCAAACCAGACGCTTGCACAAATTGAACTTTGGACCAACGGCACCCAATACGAAAACAAAGTGTATGTGCTTCCAAAACACCTGGATGAAAAAGTGGCGCGACTTCACCTAGCCAAAATCGGTGTGGAGCTAGACGAGCTCAGTGAGAAGCAAGCTTCTTACATTGGAGTGAGTGTAAACGGACCATACAAGGGCGAGACTTACCGGTACTAGTATTGAAATCGAGAAGTATTGAAGGGGGAGAATTCCCCCTTTTTTATTGTGGAAAAATTTGCATCGCAAGAATGAATCTGTGGAATTATGATCTATTTTTAGGCAATAAATAATTCATCAGAATGATTGACAAACCAAAAATTGGCTCTCATCTCCTTTAGGAGTACGATCTCGAAACTTTCAACTGGAAGAAGTCTTACAAGATTGTGATCGAGCGTGTGCTCGAAAGAGGAACAATTGAAGAGTGGAAAGAAATGGTTCAATTCTATTCAAGGGAACAAATACTTGAAACCATTGAATGGTCCGCACAATTGCAAAAACGGGAAAAGAATTTTGCGAAGTTCTTTCTAAACTCCGACATACTAAGTGCTGCATAAAAATCCAGAGATCATTGCCCGAAAAACCTTTGGGTTGATTCAGAAACTGCAAGAGATGCCTGAGTTGCGCGAATTTCATCTTGTTGTTGGAACTGCACTTGCGCTGCAACTTGGTCACAGAAATTCAATAGACATTGACTTGTTCACGCGAATTGAATTTCATGCTGAAGAGTTGTTTGAATCATTGGCACACAGCCTGAAAATTGTAGTAACTCTTTCCAGGAGGAGTACCCTCCTATGCAGGGTTGATGATGTGAAGGTTGACATTGTGCGTCACGACTACGCTTATTTGAAACCTCCAATCACTGAAGAAGGAATCCGTTTTCTTTCCATTGAAGACATTGCTGCAATGAAACCCCAGGTGATTTGGCACAACGGCAAACGGCTGAAAGATTTTATTGACCTCTACTCCTGCTCGAACATTTTTCAGTGAACCAGATGCTTGGGTTTTTCGAAAAAAAATATCCAGACGTAAATCCGCTGATTGCTTTGCGTGCCATCTGTTACTTCGATGATATTGACGAAAACATGGATCCTCCCAACATGTTCAAACTACTTTCGAAACATCAAATAGTGACGCGCATCCAGGACGTAACACTTCACGCGAATAAAATTTTCAATTGACTTTATCCGGCCAAGTATGTTCAACCTGTTCTCAAAAAAATCATTACCAACAATTCGCAATTTGGTTTGGATGACCAGCGAGGCAAAGTGGAAGTGTTGTTTAATACTGCGTGATGAAATGCCTGATGCAATTGTTGTTGCGTGGTTTGAAAACACTGCACAAGAGTATGAGCAGTTTTTCGCTGAATCGGAAAAGCAACTGGATGTGAAACTTGTGAAAGAAATACGCACTCCGCAGGTGGAGAGTAAGCGACTCATTTTGCTTGAGCACTATCCGCTTCTTTCAATAGAAGAAGAAATGTTGCGCAACTGGAAGGCGAAAGAAATTGTCGTGTTGAATTCTTTGGAGGAACCGTTGCTCGTGCAATTCGGTAATGAAAACATTATTCCCCTGATGAAAAAAACGGGGATGAACGAAGATGAATATCTTGAACACAAAATGATTTCATCTTCCATAGGCCATGCTCAGCGAAAACTAGATTCGAAAGTCAAGAATGAATTCAAGGCCAACTCTCAAAAGGAATGGTTTGCAATGAATTTTCTAAACTGATTTCTAATTGAAAATATGAATGTTCGGATTATTGTACGCCACATCGTACTCCAGCAATGATTTTGCTGCCGGGCCGCGCACCAGTGAGCCGTCCGTAATCACCCATTGAGAATTACTGCACGGGTCTTCGATTATCACATTGTCATCGTTCACCACCACCTGGCAGTATTGGTCCACATTGAATGGTGCGTGTCGTTCGAAAGCCACAAACTCATCAATGGATTTGTGGTAAACAATAATTCCGCGTGAACCTCCCGTGATGTAAATCCATCCGCCTACAGGAAAAAGATATTGCTGGTATTGCGGCAAGTTGATGTCAATCCAGATGTCCACCGGCACATAAGGAACCTGATCATGGTCGGGTTTGCAACCGATGAACATAGCAAAGAGAAAAAGAGGAAGCAGTTTTTTCATCATTGGTTGAACATCAAATTCAATTCAAAATTTTTCTGTTGTCAGAATTTCTATAAATCTACCACACGATTCGGATTGTGTGCGGCCTAATTCATCAACTCAAGCCCTTCGTATTTCTTAGGAATGTGATCTAGTTTTTGGCGGATAATTTCCGGTTCCATGGTGGTCACCAATTCCATACGATCTTCCTTAAAGTGTGGAAGGCCTTTGAAATAATTCGTGTAATGCCTGCGCATTTCGAGCACACCCAACTTCTCGCCTTTCCATTTCAGTGAAAACTCGAAGTGTTTACGACAAGCCTCGGCACGTTCTGCTAAGGTGGGTGGAGGAAGATGTTCTCCCGTTTTCAAAAAGTGTTTTATCTCGCGAAAGATGAACGGATAGCCAATGCTTGCGCGACCAACCATAATACCGTCCACTCCATAGCGGTTTTTGTATTCAAGTGCTTTTTCAGGAGTAGTTATATCACCATTGCCAAAAACAGGAATGGTCATTCTCTGATTTTCTTTTATCTTGGCGATGAGTGTCCAGTCGGCTTCGCCCTTGTACATCTGCACTCGTGTCCGTCCGTGAATGGTGAGCGCCTTGATGCCGATGTCCTGTAAACGTTCTGCAACTTCCACCACATTCTTGCTCGCATCGTCCCACCCCAGCCTTGTTTTTACTGTGACAGGAAGTTTTGTGGCTTTGACAATTGCCGAGGTCATGCTCACCATTTTCGGCAGGTCTTTCAGGATGCCAGCGCCTGCGCCTTTGCACGTAACTTTCATTACCGGGCATCCATAATTGATATCAAGAAGGTCAGGATTTGTGCGCTCTATTATTTCTGCACAACCCACCATTGTGTCAATATCACTGCCGAAAATCTGTACTCCAATAGGCCGCTCGTATTCAAATATGTCGAGTTTCATCAGGCTTTTGGCGGCATCCCGAATCAATCCCTCACTCGAAATAAATTCCGTGTACATCAGATCAGCACCGTGTTCCTTGCACACCATGCGGAAGGGCGGATCGCTTACGTCTTCCATTGGAGCAAGCAGCAAGGGAAAATCAGGCAACTCTATGTCGGCTATTTTTACCACGGACGCAAAGGTAAACCTCGCGCAGACCTTCCTTTCCGCACAAGGACATGAAGGTGCCAACTACCCCAAGCCAGCCGACCACCTGCCTTTATGAAACTTCTTGAATCAATTCACCCGGCACTTAAAATTCTTTTGCTTCTGGTTTTTGCTTTTGTGCTTGGCCTCATAGGTTCTGGGATCATGCTCCTTTTCATTTCCTCGAAATACGATGTGCCATTTGATGAAATACAAAATTGGTTGATGAATGTTTCCGAGCCGGGAACTATTGAAGTGGTGAAATGGCTAAACAACATTTCGCAGATCTTCATGTTTGCCCTCCCACCTCTTTTTCTGGTTTACCTGGTTGGAAAGAAAAGTGTGAATGGTTTTATGTTCAACGATACCGGTTGGATGGTGATCATGGTTCCGTTCATTGTCATGAGCGCAAGTGCACCCATTGATCTGTCTTACCAACTCAACCATTTCCTGATTCCGGAAGGCAGTTCGCTTGAAGCGATTTTTAAACCAGCAGAGGATAGTGCCGAACTACTCACCACCAGAATGCTCACCACCGAATCCACATGGCAGCTCCTCACTACCATACTTGCCGTGGGAATTATTCCTGCCTTTTGTGAAGAATTGATTTTCCGAGGTGCCATGCAGCCTCTGGTTGCGAAAGCCACAAAAAATATTCATGTCGCCATTTGGGTCACCGCATTTTTCTTCAGCCTTATTCATTTTCAGATGTACGGATTTCTTCCACGTATGTTGCTGGGCGGTTTGCTGGGTTATTTGGTAATCTGGACTGGTAGTTTATGGACAAGCATATTGGCACACCTCTTTAATAACTGTCTTGCCATTCTTCTATTTCATATTTGGGGAGGCCAACTGGAAACACCGGAAGACAGCACAGCTTCAACCGTGCCCGCATATCTGATGTCGTTTATCACATGTGCCATGCTGATTTATGTTTTTGTAAGAAACAGCCGATGGGGCTGGTATAAAAATGCTTACCTCGGAATTGATGAGCATCAGGCTGATGAAGTTTCGAGGACCGATGTGCCCGACCAGTTTCGTTAAGAATTCTTCTTTGACTTGCGAACCTCGCGCTTTAATTGGCGATGTGCCCTGTGAATTTTGCGGTCTTCACCATCTCGTATTCTTCCATCGCGATGGGCTTTGTGTTCGCGCTTATCAAGTTTTTCCAGCTTCTTGTTGATTTCGGCATTTTCCTCTGCGCTGATTTTTCCTTCGCTCTTTGCTTCCGCCAATTCTTTTTCGGTTTTACGCTGGTGCTTGTGATCCCTCCTGTGGTGTTTCTGTGCAATAAGTGAATTAGATGCAATCAGAATAACTGCAATGAGGATGGAAATAATTTTTGTCATGTTCATTATTTAGAGTGAAAGCAAAGCCTCTGCCATTCTCAAATCCTCCGGATGTGTAATCTTGAAATTTTCGCGGTTGCCATGCACAAGGCGAAGCTGTTCGCCCAGTGATTCCACAACCGATGCATCGTCTGTAAAACCGGATTGGTATTCCTGTTGGTAAGCTTTTCTGAGAAGTGAAAGTTCAAAACATTGTGGAGTCTGCACAATCCTAAATACGTTTCTGTCTACAGGTTCGCTTGAATCCTTTTCAACCCTTCGCAACGATTCATCCATTGTAATCACCGGCACTGCATTGCAATGAGCGCGAGCTGTTGCATAGCAAGTTTCAAGTGTTTTCATACTCACGAACGGCCGCACGGCATCATGAATACCAACGATACCTGTTTCATCTTTAATACTCATCACCGCGTTGCGGACAGAATGAAATCGCTCTTCGCCCCCAGTAATGACTGAGTGAGGAATGTTGAATAAAAATGTTCTACCCAGACCGGCCCAGAAATCCAAATACTCAGGATGCAACACAAGAATGATGTTGATCTTTGGATTGAAGCGGTGGAATTTTTCTATCGTGTAAACCACGATGGGTTTGCCAGCCAATTGAATAAACTGTTTGGGAACGGCATTGTTCATTCGTGAACCAATCCCTCCAGCAACTATGATGATGTGATCCTGCATGAGGAGCAAAGATCAACCGGGCTTATAAACTCTTCGTGCTCCTGATCAAATTTTCATACTAAAAGACATAAACCACGTTCTCCCGTTCGCAGGCAAGAGGCCAGGCCCAGGATAGCCACCTGCCCTTCGAGTGAAATATCTTTCATCGCCAAGGTTATTTACTCCTGCTTTTACAGAATAAACTTGGGAGAATGAATAAGCTGCTGCGAAATCCATTGCGGTGTATGCCGAAATCAGTCCCGCTTGCCCGTTGGAAGTTGCTTCAATTGTATTGGCGGCATCGCTAAACGCATCGCCCACTTTGTTGAATTGAAAGGTTGCAGAAAATTTTTTCAAAGCATAGGTTGCGCCAAAACGATGAATGAACCTTGGGGCGCTTTCAACACGCTTGCCCGCAATGGCTTTGGCAGGATCATCAACAATTCCGGGATTATTCCATCGAGTGTACCTGGCATCAATGAAGGACAATGAAGCAAACAAACTGAGTGAACCACATGGTGTCCCGGAACACAATGCGCGCAACGGATCAATATCCACATAGGCTTCTATTCCTTTACTCACGCTGGTGCCAATGTTGGTGCGGAAGTTCACACCGTCTTTCAAGATAGTTCCTATGCGGTTGTTGTAGTGCAGATAAAATGCTCCCACATCGAAGTGCAGGAAAGTACTGATTGCACCACGGAATCCTGCGTCAGCGTTGTAGCCTGTGGCATCTTTCAGATCAGGATCAATAACATCTGTTGTTGCAGATGGTGTAAGTTCGGAATAAGTGACAGGGCGATAGGCCTGACTGGCGTTTGCATAAAAGTTAGTGGTTTCAGAAAAGTTTAATTGTGCACCAGTTCCGGCAAGCAAAACATTGCGCTCCATAGCTGATGTGTCAAGTTGCCCGTCTGCAACGTTGATGTAACCGCCTGAAGTGCTTTGAATAGTTTCGTAACGGATGCCGGGTGTAACACTGATTTTCTTCGTCAACTGAAACAAGTTCTCAGCAAAGAATGAATAATTGAATGTTTCATATTCCAACGACTTGCCGTATTGCTTTGAAGTGAGTTCAAGATTGAAATCGTTTCCTGTTGTTCCTGTTCCCTGCTGGTTGCGTCTGGTGTTGCACCGGTAAACGCGCACGCCCAAACTCAAGGCACTCAATTCACTGATGAAGGAATATTCTTGCAGGTATCTCACTTCCGCACCGATGCTTTGGTATTCATCACGATCCAACTGTCGCGGATTTAAACTTCCCAAGTCAACATTAAATGAGTCGGCCACGTTTATTGCTTTCAGGTAGCCGACACTGTTTCGCTCGCTGAGATTGCCAAACGCTTTTGCGCTGATGCGAGTCCGGTCAGCAATTTCATAATCGAATGAAAGTGTTGCCGCATTCCAGGGCGCACTGAACCAGTTGCGCTCGCGAACACTCTGCTGTGGATCGGCTTCAAACATTTCATCAGTAAGCCCGCCTGGTTGCTGGCTCACATAATAGTTGCGCGTGAATGAAAAGCCTACCTTCATTTTCTCGCCTGGTTTGTAATCCAGCGAGATATATCCCGTGTTGGTAAAGTATCGGCTGTTCTCCCTCCAGCCCTCAGCGTTGCGGTGATGAAAAAATGCGTAGTAATTCAGCTTTCCTTTTGTGCCGCCAACTGCATTGAATGAGTTGAACAATCCATAGCTACCCATAGTTTGGTTGGATTCAACCACAATAGTTTGGTCCGCTACTCCTTTCTTTATGACATAATTCAGCAATCCGCCAAACTGCGGCCCAAACTGCAATGAAGCTGCACCACGAATGACTTCAATTTTTTCCAGCGCCTCTGACGGTGGTGTGTAATACGCTTCAGGATATCCGAATACATCGGGAGAAATATCGCAACCATTTTGACGTACATTAAACTCCCACGACCGATTGGGACTCAGGCCGCGTGCGGCCACCCCCGACTGTATTCCGCTGCCATCGTTTTCCCAAATTGTGATGCCCGGCACGCGCCCAAAAATCTGCCGTGCATTGTTGGAAGATAAATCGGCATTCATGGAAGAAAGTCGAATCACTTCATTCTTTTTTCCTGAAGTAATGATGGTGCCTTCAATGGCTTCCATCCTACCGATAGCGGGTTTTTGCCCATCCGCGGCAACCTGGATTTCCGAAAGTTGGTGCGTGTGAGTAGTATCAATTTCCTGTTGTGCTAACGTGGTAAATGACATCGTGATAAAGGCTGTGCATGCCATCTGTTTCTGAAGGGATGTGAAAATCATACGCTCAAATCTGTTTTTAGGAGTAACCGTGAATGAGGCCGCAAATAGAAAATTACCGGGATGAGCAAGCAATACCTTCATCTAGGTATTCGCTCAAAAGATGGTTTTGAAAGGGTGGAAATGGCAACGCAATGCAACTCTTTCAATCACGGAGTTAAGAAGATTATTGTACGAGGTCATCCCAGAATTCCAATCGCTTTGGATCCAACAAAGAATGCCGGTTCCAACATAGAACCGATGGAATTTCTCATGAAGCAACGCAGTTCAACTGTGACCAATGCTTGCATAGGATGGTATGCATATTTGTACACATGAAAATTCCAACGCTTATATACCTTTTGCTGATGGTTTTCAGCTGCACAGAGGCACAAATAGAAACACAACCTAAAACAGTCAAACCATTCGTACTTGCGCAAATACAACACCTCGAATCCGCAATACTCTCCGAAACCCGTACACTCAATATCTACTTCCCCGATGGATATTCTCCTGATTCTTCATACACATATCCCGTAATCTATTTGTTTGACGGATCAGCCAATGAAGATTTCGTGCATACTGTTGGTGTGGTACAGTTTCAGACCATGATTGGAAAAATCCTTCCTTCTATTGTGGTGGGTATTGCCAATGTGGATCGCAAACGCGACTTCACTTTTCCAACCAATAATGCGCAGGACAAAAAAGATTATCCTACTACTGGCGGTTCCGAAAATTTCATTTCTTTCATTGAGAAGGAATTGCAACCATTCATAGAGAAAACATACAAGGTGAATGAAAGTAAAACCATAGTTGGTCAATCGCTCGGAGGTTTGCTTGCAGCAGAAATTCTGCTGAAGAAATCGCAACTCTTCACCCACTACATCATTGTAAGTCCAAGCCTTTGGTGGGACGATGAGTCGCTGTTGAAACAATGCAATGAATTGCTTGCAAAACAATCTGTGGAGGAAAGAAACATTTTCATCACTGTTGGAAATGAAGATGACCAGATGGAAGCAGAAGCGATAAAACTTGCAGAGATTCTAAAGCAATCAAAAGCAAATAATTGGAATGTGAATTTTATTCCGATGCCGGAGGAGGATCATCTAACTATTTTGCATAATGCGCTTTACAAAGGGTTTCCGATGATGCTGCCAACCCGAAGTAAGTAAGTGAATAGCAAGAGGCAGCAATTCAGTAAATCAAGATGTCTTAATGTCTGACGATTAAAATAAATCGCTTTATAAACCACACTTACTGGGTATTTGGATTCTGTGCCATTTTTACAATAACGTCTTGCGATAAGCCTGATTGTTATGATCAAAGAATGAAAAATGAACATTCAGGTATTTGCCTTGACGATTGTCCTGGCGTTTGTGGTTGCGATGAAAAAACATATTGCAATGAATGCTATGCGAACCGTGAAGGCATTCATGTAGAATACTATAGTCCTTGCAACAAATAAAAAACCCACTCTGCATCCTTGCAAAGTGGGTTTATCAATTATCCGCACTTTCAAAGTCCAAAGGGAATTCTTTGAACTTTGAAATCATGTTACTTATGATTCTTCAAAATGGCCTTCGCCACTTTAGGGTCCACAATCACCGTGTCATGTTCAAGTCGACTTTGATGCGCCATTTCTGAAGGGTGTTCGTTCCAATAATTACATCCTCAGAAAGATTGGATACCACTAAAAACTCATCAGACATCCTGATGTCGTTGTAGTAGAAATCGAGCCGCACCCAGTTGTTCACTTTCAGGTAACTGTTCTCAGAAGCCATAGACAATTCAAGAGGTTTTCTCAGAACGCCAAGGGTTTCCAGCTTTTCAGCAGGCATCCTATGCATAAGCGAATAGGAAGAACCACTGTCGAACAAGCTCAGTAAAGTTTCTTCGCCAAAGGCGCCTTCATATCGAATTGGAATTTTCAGAATTGACATGAGACAAAGCTAACCTACATCGAAAACAAAAAACCCACCCTGCATGCCTGCAAAGTGGGTTTGTATTTTTCCTCTTCTGTACTCAGTCTCTACACCACCCCTTGATCCAACATAGCATCAGCCACCTTCACAAAGCCTGCAATGTTTGCTCCTTTCACGTAGTTCACGAAGTCGCCTTCTTGTCCGTATTGAACACAGGAAGCGTGTATGCTTTTCATTATGCCATGAAGTTTTGCATCCACTTCTTCGCGCGTCCATGACAGGCGAAGCGAGTTTTGCGACATCTCCAATCCGCTTGTTGCAACACCACCTGCGTTAGATGCTTTGCCAGGTGCAAATAGAACTTTGGGATGCAGGAATGCTTCCACTGCCGCAGGAGTTGATGGCATGTTTGCACCTTCAGCCACACAGATGACACCGTTATCAATCAGCATTTTTGCATCATCGCCATTCAGTTCGTTTTGGGTAGCACACGGCAGTGCGATATCGCATTTTACGCCCCACGGAGTTTTTCCTGCAACGTAGTCGCAGTCATATTTATCAGCATACTCTCTAATGCGTCCGCGCTTTACATTTTTCAGTTCCATGAGAAATGCAAGTTTCTCGGCATTGATTCCGTCTTTATCGTAAACATATCCGTCACTATCAGAGGCTGTCACCACTTTAGCTCCAAGTTGTGTTGCCTTTTCTATTGCGTATTGTGCCACGTTTCCTGAGCCAGAAACAACAATGGTTTTGCCTATGAAGTCCATCCCTTTTACGGCAAGCATTTGTTGCGCGAAATACACAGTGCCGTATCCTGTCGCTTCCGGGCGAATGAGCGAACCTCCCCAGTTACGGCCCTTGCCTGTGAGCACTCCGGTAAATTCATTTCTCAACCTTTTGTACTGGCCAAAGAGGAAACCTATTTCGCGTCCTCCCACTCCAATGTCACCGGCTGGTACGTCAGTATCCGCACCAATGTGCCGTGCGAGTTCGGTCATAAAACTCTGGCAGAATGCCATCACTTCGCGGTCGCTTTTTCCTTTCGGGTCGAAATCACTGCCGCCTTTTCCTCCGCCCATGGGTAGAGTGGTGAGCGAGTTTTTAAAGATCTGTTCGAAGCCCAAAAATTTTAACACCGAAAGATTTACTGTGGGGTGAAAACGAAGCCCGCCTTTGTAAGGCCCTATTGCGGAATTGAACTCCACGCGATAACCCCGGTTCACCTGTACCTCTCCTTTATCATCGGTCCACGGAACACGGAAAATGAGTGTGCGTTCAGGCTCTGCAATGCGTTGCAGAATTTTTGCAGTTTTGTATTTCGGATTTTCTTCAGTGTATGGAATAACTGCTTCAGCCACTTCGAGCACCGCCTGCAGGAACTCGGGTTCATTTGGATTTTTTGCCCTGATGTCGGCCATGAAAGCGTCAATCTCAGCCTGATATTGGTTTGCCATTATGCTTTGATTTTATTGGGAGTTAGATTTTTTTTGAGGCGCGAATATATACGAGCCACTCAAGCCGTGGGGTGTGGCGTTGGCAGTCTGCGTCAACCCGTAATAAGCAACAGGCAGCTGGCATTTGATTCGCCTTGCTCATTGCTCACTGCTATTTGATGATGATCAACTCCAACCCGAGAATCCATTTCTTCATCAATTCACGATTGCGGGTGAGGTCAACGAAGTAATGGGCAGAACTACCAAAGACTGGTGAGTCAGTTACACGCTCGACCGTCACCGCCACTGGTGCGGCAAACGAGGAATGAATGAAGTAAAGTGCCTTGTCCTTCAGGTAAACAAAACCAGTGTGATAATCCAAACCCACAGAGTAAAGTCCATCCCGCTTGTTTGCGACAAACCATGCTTCCACTTCTGCGGGTGTTTTGCCGGAAAGTTTTTCGGGCTTGTTGCCATTAGCCAACGTTTTGGAACCAACATAAGAAGCCTGCTGAGCGAATTTGTAACGGTTCATATTCATGCCCGCATGTTTCCATGTTGTTGAAACCAGATAACCGCAGGCCACCTCTCCCTGGCCAGGTATATCGGTATGTCCTTCAAAGGCCCAGGTGGTGCCGTACCAATAAGGCATGAGTTGGAAAACCAACGCTGCCGTAAATTCATTTCCTGCTTCATCGAGTATCGAGTTTCGTGTTGAATCACTGTTTGCAGATTCATAACGCGAACGAAGTTCATCCCTCTTGAGATGGATTGCTGCATTGGTTTTATCGTAAGTCGCAGTTGGCAAAGTGAGGAACACTTCAAGCGGATTTTCCGATAGGGCAACGATGATTTTTCCAGTTTCAGTTTGTGAATCCGCATTTTGCGAACACCCGCTTTGCACCATAAGTTCAACAGTGCAGGTAACTAAATAATGTGCTTTCATTGGTTGGGTTTTAAAACGGGTGGAAACCTGATGCAAGCGTTTTTATTGTGAGGCTATAGTTTTGGAACATCAAAATAATTTCGCAATGAAAAAATTTTATTTCTTCCTGATTATGTACTCGTGTCTTCTTATTCAAGCCTGCACAGACAACCACCCAAAGGCTATAGAGAGCATCGTGAATTATTACGAAGGCAATGCTGCAAAGAAGGAGGAAGCAATTCCCATTTACGAAGTTGCCGAACTCGAATTGATCAAAGTAGGAGCAAGTGTTGTTGACAGCGCAAGACTCAGTTTCACCGAATTCAACTTTAACAGGTACGCCAAGATGAGGGAAATAAAGGGAAAACAAGTGGAGGATGCCGAACTGAAGATTGAAGTACAGGAAGAAAGTAACGACTCGCGGTACACCACTGGCGAAGTGAACGTGGATCAACTGAGATCAGAAATGACTGCTTATGGCGATTCTGTAAACATGATGTCTAAACGCCTTGAAACTATCAGGCAACGACTCGCTTCTGCAAAAGGTGAAGAGAAAAAATTCTATCGTGCAATGTTTTTCCTCAACAAGACCATTGATGGCTCAGCGAACAATGCTACAGAAAGTACCACGCTTTTGATGGATGAAAATTTCAAGGTGTTGGACGGAGCAGAGTTGATGAGGGAATGAGGTAGTTGTTTTTCAAGCGCTCATTTTTTGGTGCTGGAAATTCATTCCACTTCGCTTTCCACTCCCACGCCCGGCACAAAATGTCGTTCTTTCAGGAAATACGAATTGCCATGAACAAGAATGTTTACGCGCAGGTTTTCAATTGAAATGGGGGTGCCTATTCCCACCTCTGTGATGTTAGAATGACGGATGTCCTTGCCATCCACAATCACCAATGCCCCACTTCCTATAACTTCAAGATGATTTGAATTGGTGACAATTACGCCAGTGTCTTCTCCCAAGCCAATACCGATACAAGATGGATTGCTCGCTACTGCTTGTGCGAGGCGGTTAAATCTTCCGCGCTTGTCGAAGTGCGAATCAATAATCACATCGGGCATGAAAGCAAGCCCCGAAGTAAGTTTCACTTCACCTTTCAAATGTGCAAGGTCGCTTTTGCCCTGGTAAATCATAGTATTGCTCATGGCCATGGCACCGGCACTGGTTCCGGCCACCACCAAACCTTCGTACCTGTAGCGGTTTTGAAGAATTTCAAGAAATTCCGTTCCGCCAAAAATGGTGGTGAGCCTCAACTGGTCGCCACCACTGAACATCACTCCATCGGCCTTTTTTATTCGTTCAAGAAATTCGGGTTGGCGAGCATCATCCCTGTTGCGGATGTTCATCACACCCACATTGTTGTCACCAATTCTGGCAAAGGCATTCAGGTAATTGTCTGCCACTTCGCGAGGGATGCTGCTTGCGGTGGTAATGACCTCGATGCGCGATGCGATGCCGCCCATTTCCTGCACCACGCGGGTGAGGATACCCAGTTCAAAAAAATGAAGATTGGTGTGCTGCGCGTAATGGCCCTCATTCTCGGTGCCCTTGTCTTCCGCCCCCCCGATGGCGATCAATCGCCCTTTTGGAATTTCCAATGGTTGAAGAGTTTAATAATGAATGCGGACAAAAATAGAAGTGTGGGTAAACCTTGTATGAAGTCTGTATGTTGTTCATACACAACTTTTCAACGGCTATGCAAATTGGACAAATCTGCGTTTTTTCCACACTCTGCCATCGCTTTCCCACTTGCGTGTGGTGCGTCCCGGCTGAAATTCGAAACTCCATTGAAGTTCTTTCAGTGTGCGCTTCAAAAGTTTTTTGCGCAAGGGTTTTGGGTAGAAGTGTGCAAGAACATTGGTGAGACGCGCTTTCCTTTTCACAACCCCAGTTTTACTCAACAGTTCATAAGTGGCAGCCGCGTATCGCATCCCCAAGAAGGCGTAATCAAAAGGTGGATGTAAAATCCAAGCTTGACGAAGTGAGTCGAGCTTCCTGAACTCGTTTTCACCCAATGCCATTTCGATAGTCAGGTATTGTTCACCGGAAGTGTCAAGCGCCCAAGATTCGGCAGATTGATACGTGAACATAGAGTGCAGACTTTTTCTCCGTCCTATAACATGAAAATCACCGGAAGGAATAAACCCGCTTAGATATCCATTCATTTCAATCGTTACATGCCCCCCATGAATTCCACCAAACCATTTTGATTCCGATTCCCTGAATTCTCGTTTCGGTTTTGAACCATATTGAAAATGAACTTTGACGGAATTTGATTGTGCATGAATTCGAAGGGAAATCAACATGAGAATGATGGCGAGTAACGCGAACTTCATTAGCACATGAAATGCCGGATGAACTAAATCGCTCACTCTTTTATTTCATGATCAAAAGAAAAATGATCAAACGAATGGGCAGCAATGCATCGAGAATAAAAGTTTGAAAGTGCCAGTTCCAATTGGTCAACCTTATCATCACAATTGCCAAGATAGAAATGAGTGCAATGCAAATGGGAACTGTTACCGCAGTTCCAATTGAAAGGAAAAGAATAAAAACGGAAAGGACTACCAGAAGAACGACAGGTATTAAAAGTTTTCCTGGACGAAAAATTCCGGGCAGTGTTTTGATCGCATCGCGATCTAGTTTTTCATCACGGATATCGCCTGCTAATGCAAGCGAAAGGATGAAAATAAAATTCTGAAGAGAGAAGAGAATTTCGTTTTTTTCCAGTTCAGCGGAGGAGTTTATCATTGGAATCAAGGTGGTGACAAGACACCAGCACGAGGCAATCACCATTGGTTTTAACCAACCGATGGAACGCAGCGAAAATTTCAAATTAACACCCGCTTCTTTCATCCATTCTGTTTTGTAAAACGCTACCAGCACAAGGGGAATTATCAACAGCCAATGCGATGTGAAATATCCTGTCAACAAGAGTCCTGTTACAGAAGTATAAATCATCCCTTTCTGAGAATGCCCATCATCACGCTTTAAAAACAGGTACGCACACCACACCAGGAAGAAAGATTGTGCGATACTAAACGGGTTGAACAAAAAATCATTTACCAGCAAAGTTTCCGCAGTAAGACATGCTGCTCCCAGTGCCACGAATAAATTGGAATGATTGAGAAAGCGGATGATGTTCATCCAAGCATCAGTTGAGGACGATGTACAACAAAACACCCGCGGCCGCACCTGCTGCACCCCCTGCCATGGCCGCCATCAGTTTTCTGCTTCGGGCAGGAGGCTCGTAACCATCTGCATAAATATCGTTGTACTTATAGTCTGGGTCGCTCATTGTCGCTTCACGAATCTTGATTTTGGGAATCAACTGGAGGCAGGTGTAAGCAATCGTGGGAAGAATGGTTAGCAACACACCATCACCCCCTGAATAGGAAGCTGCACCGCAAAGCAAAAACCCAACAACCATGGTGGGATGTGCCGTGAAATTCCGCCCTCCGTCACGCTCACCCGCCATGTAAACACGCATTTCGCTCACGGTATAAATATCTCCCAGCATGGTGTCCTTTGCATAGAGAATTTTTTCGTTTTGGTTGAGCAGTGTGTAGCTGAACACATCGTTCTTGTGAAATTCCTTTTGCTTCACTTTACCGCTGCGTTTAGTCACTTCCAGTATGAGCACGGTTCCGCTGTCGTTTACCACGCGGCAATCGAATTCGTGTCCGTTCATGAGCAGCACTTTGTCCTGTGCATTTGCAACAATGGAAATTAGAATGAAGAATAAAAAACTGAAAACTACTGAAGCCTTGATATTGGTCATGCGGCCAAACGTACACGAATTTCTTTTCATGAAATCATGTACGTTTGGCCTCCGAAAAAAAATCCACAACAAGTCCGCATCCTTCAGACATAGGCTTTTGCCCAATGGTCTTCGGTCACCGGTCATCTAACTTCAAACAAAAATGTCAAGTACCAGTTTCGCAGCGAGGCACATCGGCCCGCGTAATGAAGATGTAAATGAAATGCTGGCCACCATTGGTGCCGGCTCCATTGATGCACTCATTGATAAAACCATTCCTGAACACATTCGCCTGAAGAAGCCACTGGGCGTTGCACCAGCAATGAGTGAAAGTGATTACCTCGCACACGCGTGGTCGCTGGCGAAAAAAAATGTAGTGGCAAAAAGTTATATCGGTATGGGCTACCACCCCACACATGTGCCCACCGTCATTCTGCGCAACGTGCTGGAGAACCAGGGATGGTACACGGCTTACACACCTTATCAGGCGGAGATTGCACAGGGCAGGCTTGAAGCATTGTTGAATTTCCAGACTATAGTGAGCGACCTCACCGCACTGCCTGTTGCCAATGCCTCGCTTCTGGACGAAGGCACCGCAGCAGCCGAAGCAATGATTCTCTTTTTGCATTCCATTTCGCGGGAGAAAGACGCTTCGGGTGCGAACAAATTTTTTGTGGACACGGAAGTTTTTCCGCAAACGCTTGATGTACTGAAGGGAAGAGCAAAACACCTCAAAGTGGAATTGGTTGTGGGCAACTACAACTCACATTCATTCGACAATTCATATTTCGGTGCGCTTGTGCAATACCCAAATAACAGCGGCCAGATAAATGACTTCAGGAATTTTGCAGATAAGGTCCATGCAGTGGGTGCTTTTGTTGCATGTGCAACCGACCTGATGGCACTTGCACTCATCACACCTCCGGGCGAGTGGGGTGCCGATGTTTGTTTCGGAAACTCACAGCGCTTTGGTGTGCCGATGGGTTATGGAGGACCCCACGCTGCATTCTTTTGTGCTAAAGATGATTTCAAACGTAATATGCCAGGGCGCATTATCGGGGTATCGAAGGACAGGAATAGCAATACAGCTTACCGCATGTCGCTGCAAACCCGCGAACAGCACATCCGCAGGGAAAAAGCTACTTCAAACATTTGCACTGCGCAGGCATTGCTTGCAGTAATGGCCTCGATGTTCGGAGTATATCATGGGCCACAGGGAATCAAACACATTGCAACGCGCATTCATCATCACACCTGCACTCTTGCCGTTGCACTTTCTGAAAAAGGATTTCAAAACCTCAACGGCACTTTCTTCGACACTTTGAAAATTAAGGTGAGTGATGAAAATGTCCTTCGCATCCGTGCGGAAAAAGCACACATAAATTTCCGTTATTTCGGGAACGGCCACATCGGTATCGCATTAAACGAAACAACTTCTGCTGCTGATGTAAATGAAATCGTGGAAATTATTTCAGGAAGTTCTGCGTCAGCGAACAACTCCGCATCTTCATCAATTGATTCTTTTGAAAGGAATTCATCCTACATGACCCATCCAGTTTTCTCCATGCACCACAGCGAAACCGAAATGCTTCGGTACATGAAGAAACTGGAGAACAAAGACCTTTCGCTGGCACACGCTATGATTCCGCTAGGTTCATGTACTATGAAGCTGAACGCTACAAGCGAGATGATTCCAATCACTTGGCCTGAGTTCGCGAACATTCATCCTTTTGCACCACTGCACCAGGTAAAAGGTTATCAGAAGATGATCAAAGAATTGCATGATGACCTGTGCAAATGCACTGGCTTTAAAGGCACTTCGCTACAACCTAATTCCGGTGCACAGGGGGAGCTTGCCGGATTGCTTGTTATAATGGCTTACCATGAAAGTCGTGGTGAAGGTCACCGCAATATCTGCCTCATTCCATCCTCTGCTCATGGAACCAATCCAGCGAGCGCAGTGATGGCCGGGTTAAATGTGGTAGTGGTGAAATGCGATGAAAACGGAAACGTGGATGTAAAGGATTTAAAAACTAAGGCTGAAGAACACAAAGACAACCTCGCTGCGCTGATGGTCACCTATCCATCTACGCACGGTGTGTATGAAGAAGCGATTCAGAAAATCACACGCATCATTCACAACAATGGTGGACAGGTGTATATGGATGGAGCGAACATGAATGCTCAAGTGGGATTGACATCACCTGGCAACATTGGTGCTGACGTCTGTCATCTGAATTTGCATAAAACATTCGCGATACCTCATGGCGGTGGTGGCCCGGGCATGGGGCCTATTGGTGTGGCGAAACATCTTGTACCCTTCCTTCCCGGTAATGTGAACATCCCTACAGGTGGTGAAAAAGCCATTCACGGTGTGTCATCGGCACCCTGGGGCAGCGCACTCATCCTTCTTATTTCTTATGGCTACATAAAAATGCTGGGAGCTGAGGGTGTTACGGATTCAACCAAATACGCTATCCTGAATGCGAACTATCTCAAAGCAAAACTTGCAGGACATTATGATGTGCTTTACCAGGGAGCGAACCGGACGGTGGCCCACGAAATGATACTTGATTGCCGCGATTTCAAGAAAGCAGGAATCGAAGTTGAAGACATCGCAAAACGGTTGATTGATTATGGATTTCACGCACCCACCGTATCATTCCCTGTGGCGGGCACACTCATGATTGAACCCACCGAGAGCGAATCGAAGTTTGAACTCGACCGCTTTGTGAATGCCATGATTTCTATCCGCAAGGAAATTGCAGAAGTGGAAGAAGGTATTGCCGATAAACTGGACAATGTGCTGAAGATGGCTCCGCACAGCGCAATGGAACTTATTGCTGACGAATGGAATCATGGCTACTCACGCGAGAAAGCAGCATTCCCTGTTGCAGGTCTTCGCGAAAACAAATTCTGGACATCCGTAGCAAGAGTGGACAATGCTTTTGGTGACAGAAATCTGGTGTGCACATGTCCACCGATTGAGATGTACGAGAAGGAAGCGGTTTAGCCTATTTCAGACCTTTCAGGTTTTCAGGAAAAAATGGAGAGGTCAGGCTGGTAGGGATTCTTACCACACCCTTGTAAGCCATGCCTAATCTGCCTTTGTATCGTTGGAATTTCAGCCATCAGCACTTTTGGTGAGATACCAATTTACAGACGTTCGAAATTTTTACATTTGGCGGCTTCAAAAAATAATACATTCAAATTTTTAAATCAAACAAACATGAGAAGAATTTACTTGCTAGCACTTGTTCTATTGCTGGGTGTTTCTATGAACGCCCAGTTCAACTACTCACCTTCAGCGCTGGGTCGCCAGACACACAGGGGTGAGCCTACTACCTCAGTTCAGTTTTCCGAAGATCGTGTTACCATATGGGAGAGCGATTTTTCAGATTGCAATGAATGGGATACCTACAATGCTTTTGATGAAGGCTACACCGATTACATCACAGGAATCAATTTTCAATGTGGCGAAGGTTTGATGCCTACAGGACCTGCTCCTATTGACCCGCTTGCCTCTACCACTGCCGAAAATGGTTTTATGATGGTTGACTCCGACCTTTTTGGCGGTGAAACCGGTGGCTCATGGATTGAAAACTGCTGGTTCCAAACAGTGCAGTCCATTGATTGCAGCCTCTATGATCATGTATCCCTGAAGTTTGAAACCTTCTACTACATGTGGGATAACGGCAGCAGTGATGGCAATGAATACTGCCTGGTAGAACTTTCTACTGATGGTGTTACCTGGCCCGATTTGGAAACTTATGAAGTTGATGAAGCCGACCCAGGTATGCGCTACGAATTGTGGCCAACTATGTCCACACAAGATCCAGTTGCCAATCCAACCCTTAAGATTTTTGACATCACTGAAGGTGCAGCCAATGAGGGAACACTTTACTTGCGTTTCAGATGGAAGGGTACATGGGGCTACGCATGGATGGTGGATGATGTGGAACTTTTCGAAACTCCTGAAATCGACCTAACCCTGTTGAAGACCTACAATGGTGATATCATTAATGATTATGAATACTACGCCATTCCCGAAACTCAAATTGGTGATCTTGTGTTTGGTGCCACCACCGCCAATTGGGGTTATACCGACCAGCCCGGGGCTGAAGTGAACTTCGAAATCATGCCAGGCGGTTTGACTTTTGGAGCCAATGCATCCATCAACGCAAGCACTGTAGACACCGTTTGGACTGAGCCTATCAGTGTTCCTCAAGACATTGATGTTTATACTGTAACTGCCACGGTGCCTGCTGATGATTTTCCGGAGGGCAATACTTTAGTTAAGACCTACGAAATTACCGATGATGTTTATGGTCATAACACCGATGCCGATTTGGTACAGCGTGGATTCGATCAGGATGATGAAGTGGGAATCGGCACCACTTATTACATGAACAATGATGATATGGTCGGTGGTGTTAATGTGATGTTTGGCTCAAATACGGATGCTGATCAGGAAGTGACAGCATTAATTTGGCTAATAGGGGCTGACATACAGGATTTGGGTGATGAACCCGTTGGAAGCAGTCAACCATTCACCATTACAAGTGACATGATCAACACTGGAGAATATGTGACTATTCCCTTCGATGGGGCGGTTGCTGTTGATGCAGGTTTGGGATATGTTGTAGAAATCCGCAAGGAGGAAAGTAGTGATCGCCTGTATGTACTGGCCAACGTATTGGACGAAGATTTCGCAACAGTGAACTACGGTCCTTTCGGAGCTGATAACGCAATTAACTGGTTTGTCTCCTGGAATTGGACACCCTCCGTTAGGTTAAACATGGATGAGAGTGTGGCAATAGGTAAGGTAGCTGCAAATGGTGGAATTGAATTGTTCCAGAATTCACCGAATCCGGCAACCGCCACCACGAACATCACATACAATCTTGAAAATGCGTCAAAGGTGACACTAACAATCAGAGATATTACTGGTCGGGTAGTGTCGGTTCTTGACCAAGGCAGCATGCCATCAGGTCAACACAGAATTGAATTGAGCGTTGTAGAAATGGCTTCCGGAATTTATAGTTATACTTTAAATGCAGGAGCTATCAATTTGACCAAAGAGATGATAGTGCGATAGACCATCATCGTCAATAATATTCAAGCCCTTGTGCCTTTGCACAAGGGCTTTTTGTTTTTAATCAGTTGGGAGAAATAATGGCTGGTAATTGCCAATCAGTTGCGTCTTTAATTACGCCAGATGAACCCTCGGCATTTTGACCTGTAATATTCTAAAATTTACGGATAGTGAATTTCTCGTTCACTTGCATCATTGGAAAAATGATTGCCGGAAAAAGCAAGAGATCAAAATCCAATAACCCAAAACTTATCACATCATGAATTACAAAGTTTACCGTTCAACAGCACTCGTATTCGCAATCTGTTCTGCACTGTTTTTCATCGCCTGCAACCACAAAGTGCAACCACAGGTAAGTGATGAAACATCACTCAAACAAAACGATAAGGAAATTTCCACAAGTGGAGGTAGTACCAGTGCCGTTGAAAAGAGCACAGAAGATTTATCCGCCATTCCCAATTCCGAAAATGCACCACCGACTCCTCCCGAATTCAAAACCATCAACTTCTGTGATGATGAAGTGACCGAAGAAGAAGTGCAATTTGAAGTAGATCCATTTTATTGTATCACGCCTCTACCTGACAAGGCCCAACAAATAACAGCGATCGCCTGTGGAATTCCCTCCTCTATCGGAAACACCAATAGAGGAATGTTCAATTACAATTATCAGCCACAGTTGGGATCTCTCATGGCTGTGAACTTATCCGTGACAACCTCTTCGAACCAAACACAAGTACGAAGTGCCCGAAAACTAGAAACTACAGCGGAATACGATGAAACAATTCCCTCTGCACAATCCCTCGCAGGAAAACTCACGGCCGGAGAAATCCATGACTTCTCTAAATGGAAACTGTGGGAAGACATTGCAAAGAATGATTTGAACATCTACCAAGCCCAGTGGAAGATGTATCCGCAGGAGCGCTACTGCACCACCGTACAAACCGAAGACGGTGATCCGGTAGTGGATGCAACAGTCGAATTGTTGACCGAAGCTGGCGAAGTTCTATGGACATCAAGAACCGACAACACCGGTAAAGCAGAATCATGGAATGGATTCTTCCATAGCGGGAATAGCACTGATGATAAAAAAATCCGTGTGACTCAAGCCGGAAAAGCACAAACATTGGACAAGATAAAACCCGTAAACAAAGGAGTGAACTCCGTAAAACTCATCACAACCTGCGGTGCTCCCGAAGCCCTCGACATTATGTTCTGCGTAGATGCAACCGGTTCTATGGGTGACGAAATTGATTACCTGAAAGCTGAACTTGCCGATATCATCAACAAAACCGCGAAGAGCAAACCTGAACTCGACATCCGCCTTGCAAGCATTTTTTATCGCTGCGTTGGAAATTCTTACACTACACTCAAATCACCTTTTTCAAAAACGGTGAGCACCACCACTGATTTCATTAAGCAACAAAATGCGGATGAAGGCGGAACTGAAGCTGTGGAAATTGCATTGCACGAAGCTATCAATGATTTTCAGTGGAGTACCAGAGCACGCGCACGACTCATGTTCATGGTGCTGGATGAAACCCCAGGATTGGAAAATGAAGTGATTCAAAAACTTCACAAGGCGACAGAAGAAGCAGCCAAAAAAGGTATCCGCATCATTCCGCTTGTTTCAAGTGGTGTCAATTTCGGGTTGGATAAAAGTCTTGAGTACCTGATGCGTTCGCTGGCGCTTGCCACCAATGGAACCTACGCTTTCCTTACTGATCACAGTGGAATAGGAGGAAGCCATACAGCACCAAGTACCGACAAATACAAAGTGGAGTTATTGAACGACTTGCTTGTTCGCATCATTGATCAGTTCACTTATGTGCCCGAGTGCCAACCTGAATTGCAGTCTGGTCAAGAAAACGATACTACCTCGGTGAGCATTCCATCCAACATTACTATTGGTGTGGACACCATTCCTGCTGAAACCATGATTGAAATGAACTTCTGGCCTAATCCTGCACGCTTTGATGTGAATGTGCAAACCACTGAAGTAATGGATGAAATTCTTTTGACCGACAACAGCAGGAAACTCTTGCTTCGCTCACAACCCGTGGACCGCCAAGTGAAATTCGACCTCACGGATTTTCCATCGGGGATTTATCACATACTTGCAAACAGGAATGGAAAATGGCTAAAAGGCAAATTGGTTGTGGCAAGATAATTCCAAATTTCAAATTCCGATTTGTATGAACTAAGTAAATGCGATGTGAGTCTGGAATTTGGAATCTAAAATCTCATAGGTCTTGGCCGTTTAAATTTCCGGACACCTTTGGACAGTCTGGTTTTAGCCCTCTTAAAACTATCCTTCTTTATGAACATGTAATCGGCCTTGAACATTATATAGAAGTAGGAATCGTTGTCACGCGGATCGCCACGTTGCTGGCCGGGTGCGGTGGCAATATCGGACAATCCGCCATTGGCCAAACCCAGCGCTGGGTTAGATAGATAGGCTGCAATATCACTCATACCGCTTTCTTGCTGGTAAAGCGAAATGTCGTATGGATTGTAATACACGGTACTTACATCATCCAGGTAATCGGTAAAGGTGAAACGATACGTGATTTCGAAGCCGAATTTCCACTGCCTATGCATCTTCACCAGGAAGTTAGCCCCCACAGGTACATTGAGTCTCCACAACTTATATTCTTTGGGGCCGCCAGGCAAACCTTGACCCTCGGTATGCAATGGCCTTAGTTCAATCCACTGTTCGCCAATAAACGCTTTGGGGTTGTGATGCATAACACCGATTCCACCGAAAATTGAGAAATAGGTACCGCGGATACGCCAGGGACTTGAGTTTGAATTCTCGCGGTCAAGTTTGTATTGGCGTCCCTTTTTATTTCCAAGCTTGATGTGGAATTCAGGCATGAGATTCACTTCAAAAATATTCGAGCGGAAGTGAAGATTGCGATTGTGGCGGAATGTTTCGAGTGTAAGTTTATCATCACCGGCCACTCGGGAATAAGAAAAATCAATGCGGCCATAAAGGTGTTTGCGCAACGCATAACGATAGCCCACCATACCGGCCAGGTGGAATTCTGTCCACTCCAGATCTTTTAAATCATTGGTGCCAATGGCATCTTTACCCCCCAGATCCCCCAGAAAATTAGCGGTACCCACACCGAACTCGAGATGATGCTTATGGTATTTCCAATCGTTGTCTTCGGGAAAGAAGTCGTAAAGTTGCGCACTGGCTGGCAATGTGCACATCACGAATAAAAGTATAGCTGTAAAATGCTTCACGTGTTTTGATAAAGGCACACAAAAATAGAAGGACAGCTGCTATAACCACCGCCTTTGTTTGATTAAACGTTTCTGAAATTGAGTTTCTGGCTGAATTCGTAGAGGACAATGCCCGCACACACCGCCACATTAAGGGAATGTTTGGTGCCGGACTGTATTATTTCTACTGCGCCATCACAACCATCAATTACAGGTTGGGAAACACCGCTTAACTCATGGCCCAATACCAGTGCATATCCTGTGGCTTGCTTCAATTCAAGATGGTGGAGCGGAACGGAATTAATAGTCTGTTCTACCGCCAGAATTTGATATCCTTCCCTTTTCAATTCTTCAATCAGCAGAATTGCATCGGGATGGTGCGCCCATTTAACAGTGCGTGTTGCACCCAGCGCTGTCTTCAAAACATCGCGATGTTCTGCCGTTGGAGTTATGCCACAGAGAAAAATTTTTTCAATCCTGAAACTATCAGCACTGCGAAAAATGGAGCCGACATTAAGCCCGCTGCGAATGTTATCGAGAATGAGAACCACATGAATTTTTCCAGCAGTTTTGAATTCCGCTTCTGTCATCCGGTTCAGTTCGAGCATCGTCAATTTTCTGTCGGACATGATCTTGTAAAAACCGCGAAACCGTTGATTGGAGCTTTGTGAGCCGTAGGGTCTTGAGCCTTGCTGGCCTCGCGCACACATTCGAGGCCACCAAGGCTCAAAGACTCAATCCCTATAGCTAACGGGACACAACGTATGAACTTGAATTCATTCAATCTTTATTATGAATGGCAAACGCGCTTGCACACCTTTCATCTTCGCAACGTAATCAATGAATTGGTACAAGGTAAAGTTTTCTCCAAGTGATGATTTAAGAATCGCGGTTTGTTTTTGGCCCATCAAATCATTGATGAGTTCTTTAAACGGGTCAATCAGCTCAGGTAATTCCCTTGTTGCATAGTCAGTGAGTTGAGCCATCTCTGCCGCGGCTTCTATGGCATCCTGCAGATTGCCGAGTTCGTCCACCAATCCAATGGCCAATGCATCTTCCCCACTCCACACGCGCCCCTGGCCAAGGCTGTCCACGGTGGCTTTCTCTATGCCGCGACCTTCCGAAACGTGAGTGATGAATGAATCATAAATATCAGTAACCATGGTTTGAAAAGCCTCCATTTCTTTTTGATCCAAGGGTTTGTTCGTGCTAATCATATCGGCATGAGGATTCGTTTCATAACGATCGAAAGTGATACCGACTTTTTCATCCCAGAATTTCTGCATATTGGGAACAATTCCAAAAACTCCGATGGAACCTGTGATAGTGTTGGGGTTTGCGAAAATCTTATCAGCGCTGCACGCGATGTAGTAGCCGCCACTGGCTGCATAATCGCCCATTGACACCACCAGGGGTTTTCCACTTTCTTTAATGAGTTGTGTTTCGCGCCAGATAACTTCGCTAGCCAATGCGCTGCCACCGGGAGAGTTTACTCTCAGCACTATGGCTTTTACTTTTTCATCCTCACGAGCATCACGCAACGCTTTTGCAATGCGATCGCTGCCGATGGTCTGGTCATCTCCTTCGCCACTCATTATATCACCCACAGCGTAAACCACTGCTATTTTTTCTTTCTTGAAATCAGGTGTGCTTTCATCCTCATTGGTTCTTTTCACTTTTGCATTGTGGTAGTCAGAAAGTGAAACCATACGAAGTTTCGAATCAGAAGAATTTTCATCACGAGCGGTGGTGGTGGAATCGGAAGCAACGCCCGATCGTTCTTTCAAGATATCCATCACCTGGTCCTGGTAACTCAGAGCATCTAAAAGTTTTGCATTAAGCGCCTTTTCGTTTTGAATGAACACCAGCGAATCGGCATAAGCGTTCAATTCATTGATGGTTACATTTCTGCTTGCAGAAATGTGACCCAACATCACATTCCAGATATCATCAATGAATGTTTTCAACTGCTGACGATTGGCATCGCTCATGCTTTCGAGCATAAAAGGCTCCACAGCACTTTTGAATTTATTGTCAGGTCCACGAATAATTTGCGCCTCAATCCCAAGTTTGTCAAGCATCTTTTTGAAGAATATTGATTCAGCATTCAGTCCGCGCCAATCAAACATTCCTTCCGGGTTGAGATGTACTTCATCAGCCACTGAGGCGAGGTAGTATCCGCCCTGTGTGTAATTCTCGCCATACGCCACAATCCATTTACCGGAGGATTTAAAAGCTTCCAGCGCATTGTGCAAATCGAGCAAGGTGCTGGGCGCGCAGGAAAAATTTTTCACCTCAAGAAAAATTCCCTTGATACGGTCATCACCTTTTGCTTTCTCCAAATCCTTTACAAAATGATTGAGGCCGATGCTAGTTTCACTTTCGAATGTGGCAGGATTGAAATTAAATTCATTCTCATTTCCGCGCTCCACAATTGGACTGTCCATTTCAATGTGCAACACTGAATTTTCCTTTACTGAAACAGCCGCGCCTCCGCCACCCGAAGTGGCTGAACTCATAGCTCCACCGATAGCGGCCACCACAATGAGAATGAAAATAAGCATCACCAGTCCGAAGGCCACAAAGGAGCCAATGAGGGATGCAAGAAGTGTTTTCCAGAAATTCATTTTTCGAAATTGATTTGTTTATGCCGCGAAGCTAATGTTCAGGCAACACTGCCAATGTTTCTCTTGACAAAAGGGAGGCAACTGAATACAAAAGACAAATTGAACTGCAACTAAATTCGTGGCCAACTATGGCAGAATTGCATCGCGTGTTTTTGTGTATTGGTGGAAACCTAGGTGACAGGCTTGGCCACCTTGAAGATGCAAGGATGTTTATCCGTTTTAATTTGGGCGACATTGTTCAGGTATCACCGGTTTACGAAACGGAACCGTGGAAGATGGAAACCCAAGACTCATTCCTGAATCAGGTCCTTGAAATTTCGACTGAACTTTCCGTGGAGAAGTTGTTCTCTGAACTGGAAGAACTGGATGAATTTTTCGGGCGGGAACGCAGTGCCGGCAAATACCTCTCGCGCAACATGGATGTGGACATACTGTTTTATGATGATGTGGTGATGAATGAAGATTCCGTCACCCTGCCTCATCCCCGGTTGCATTTGCGAAGATTTGTACTGACCCCGTTGAATGACATTGCACCGGATTTCATTCATCCAGTCCTGAAAAAAAATACCGCAATACTTTTAAATGAATGCAATGACGCATCACTGGTAAAAAAATTTTGATTCCTTACCGCTACATAGTTATTGAAGGAAACATAGGTGCAGGCAAAACCAGTCTTGTGCAAAAACTTGCCCCTGATATTCATGCGCGAATTGTGCTGGAAGAATTTGCTGACAATCCATTCCTCCCCAAGTTCTATGATCAGCCTGAACGCTACGCATTTCCACTGGAGCTTGGTTTTCTGGCTGAACGATTCTCGCAACTTACAAGGGAGATATCGCAGCCAGAACTTTTCGGGCAGCCTGTGGTGTCGGACTACTTTATAAATAAGTGCCAGATTTTCGCGAAAAACAATTTGGATGGTGATGAATATGAATTATTCCTCCGCCTCTTTTCGATGGTGCAGGCACAAATTCCAAAGCCAGACCTGCTCGTATACCTCTACCTCGATGTGGAAAATCTGCAGCGCAACATCCGCAGGCGTGGAAGGGAGTATGAGAAAAAAATCACGGATGAATATCTCGATAACATCCAGCAGCAATACCTGGAATTCATCAGGCAACACGAGCACATGCGTGTGCTGGTGCTGGATACCAATAATTTGGATTTCGTGAATAAAAATTCAGACTATCTGAACATGAAGAAAAATATTCTAGCCGAATATCCTGTGGGAGTTCACCGGATTTGAAAGTCTTCCAGCGCTCACCCCATCACTTCCTTTATCTTCTGTCCTATGAGTGCTGGTGAGTCCACAATGTGTATTCCGCACTCACGCATCACTTTCTTTTTTGCGGCAGCGCTTTCGTGTTCACCACTCACTATTGCACCAGCATGTCCCATGGTGCGCCCTTTTGGTGCAGTCTCACCTGCAATAAATCCAACTACCGGTTTTTTGTTTCCATTTCCATTATCCATCGTGCCGCCTTCACTTCGAGTTCGCCTCCAATCTCACCTATGATAATAATGCCTTTTGTGGCCTCATCATTCATCAATAACTGAACGGCATCCAGCGTTGTTGTTCCAATGATGGGGTCGCCACCTATTCCAATTGCTGTAGTTATCCCCAGCCCGGCCTTCACCACCTGGTCAGCCGCTTCGTAAGTGAGCGTACCGCTTTTTGAAACTATACCAATTTCTCCGGGCACAAAAACAAATCCCGGCATGATGCCCACTTTGGCTTCACCTGCTGTAATTACTCCGGGGCAATTGGGGCCAATAAGAGTGCATCCGCGATCCTTGATGTACTCCTTCACTTTCACCATATCGAGCACAGGAATTCCTTCTGTGATGGTGACAATGACTTTGATTCCGGCATCAGCGGCTTCCATTATAGCATCGGCTGCAAATGCAGGAGGAACAAAAAGGATTGAAACATCGGCTCCTGTTTTTTTCACTGCTTGCTCCACAGTGTTGAACACAGGACGGTCGAGGTGAACCTGTCCACCTTTGCTAGGGGTAACTCCTCCCACCACGTTGGTGCCGTACTCTATCATCTGGACGGCATGAAAAGTTCCTTCACTGCCGGTGAATCCCTGCACAATCACTTTTGAGTTTTTTCCTACGAGTACGCCCATGAATGAAAATTTTGCCGGGCGAAAATAGGGTGCATCTTGATCTCGCAGTTTGTCCTTTCAACTGGTCATTATGAAGCCATTTTTGTCCTTTTAAAAGGGCTACCCTTCAGACCGCAATTTATTGTTGAAAATTGAAAAAATAAATAATTGTCCTTTCAATAGAGCAATATTTACATACATTTGTCCTTATCAAAGTACAATACAATGAATGAACTTATTGAACTTTCCGAAGCGCTCATAGACGAGACGGACACAAAATTCCAGCGCATTGAAGTATCGCGCATTGGATGGAAGGACAGGCTGACCGCTCTCCAGGGACATCGCGGTACAGGAAAAACCACATTGCTTCTTCAATACCTGAAACTAAAAACTGACAGGAAGAAAAGCCTTTATATCAGCCTGGATAATTTCTATTTCCAGAGCAGGTCACTTTATGAAACCGCACGTGAACTTTACCAGCAGGGTTTCCACACCCTTGTACTGGACGAAGTGCACAAATACGACAATTGGTCAAGAGAAATTAAAAACCTTTACGACTCATACAGGAATCTGAAAGTCATCTTCACTGGCAGCAGTGCACTCCAGATTTATAAGGCAGAAGCTGACCTCAGCCGCAGGGCGGTGAGCTACAACCTGCCTGTGATGTCGCTGCGCGAGTACATCGAATTTGAACAGGGAATAAAACTGGAAAAACTCACGTTGCCCGACATCCTGAAGAACCACACCGTTCTTGCCAATGCACTGAGCAAAAAACTTGGGAGCCCTTTGCGGTTTTTCAAGCAATACCTCGCACACGGGTGTTATCCCTTTTACAAGGAAAACCTCGAAAACTACCATCACAAATTGATGCGCACGGTCATACTGGTATTGGAAACGGATATTGCAGCCGTTACAAATATTCCTTACAACTCCATTTCCAAAATGAAAAAACTGCTCGCTTTTATTGCGCAGGCGGCACCCTTCAAACCCAACATCACTCAACTGGCTGAAAGGATTGAGGCCAAGCGCGAGACTGCATTGCTCTATCTGGAATACCTCCGCAGGGCAGGTATAATACACTTGCTTGCGCCTGCCGGAAAATCGCTAGGCCCCATGTCGAAACCTGAAAAAATCTTTTTAGAAAACACCAACCTTGCTCATGCGCTTTGCATGGAAGAACCTAATGTGGGCACACAACGAGAAACTTTTTTCCTGAGCCAGGTTGCCCATTTACATGATGTAGACGCAAGCCCTGTTTCCGATTTTTATGTGGACAACAAATTCACTTTCGAAGTGGGTGGCAAGAACAAAAAGTTCAATCAAATAAGTAACGTGAAAAACAGTTTTGTGGTGGCTGATGATATTGTAACTGGTCACGGCAATCAAATCCCTTTGTGGCTTTTCGGAATGATGTATTGATTCTTTGAACCCATCAATGAAAGGAAAACCAGATATCATTTGTGCGCTCAGTTCGCCACCCGGCATGGGTGCGCTGGCCATCATCCGACTTTCGGGAAGCGGCTGCATGGCACTTCTTTCAGCAGTTTTTTCAAAGGATATTTCTTCAAAAGCAACTCACACCGCACATCATGGTTGGATACTATCCGAAGAAGAAAAAGTGGATGATGTGGTGGTGACTCTTTTCCATTCGCCAAAAAGTTTTACTGGTGAAGACACCGTTGAAATTTCATGTCATGGTTCGACTTATGTCCAGCAACGCATTATTGAATTACTTCTATCCCGCGGAGCGCGCCTGGCAAAGCCGGGAGAGTTTTCCATGAGGGCTTACCTCAATGCCAAAATGGATTTGTCCCAAGCGGAAGCTGTTGCCGATTTGATTGCCAGTGAAAGCGCAGCTTCGCACCGGCAGGCATTGCACCAAATGCGCGGAGGATTTTCACGCGAGATAAAATCCCTGCGCGAGCGGCTGGTTCACTTCGCATCCATGATTGAACTGGAACTTGATTTTGCGGAAGAAGATGTAGAGTTTGCCAATCGCCCGCAACTTGAATTATTGGTAACAGAGATTCTGGCAATGGTGAATCGCCTGCGTGAATCATTTTCATTGGGCAATGCAATTAAAAACGGAGTACCTGTAGCCATACTCGGTGCGCCCAACAGCGGTAAGAGCACTTTGCTCAATACACTTCTGAATGAAGAACGCGCGATTGTTTCTGAAATTCCAGGAACCACTCGCGATACCATTGAGGACTACATCACACTGGGTGGAATTCGTTTTCGATTCATAGATACTGCAGGCATCAGGCATACTTCCGATTCCATTGAAAAAATGGGGATCGAAAGGGCATTCGACCAGGCGAAGAGTGCATCGGTGATTCTTCTTCTTTTCGATTCAATTGAAACTAATGCCGCACAACTTTCTGACATGCTGGGTCAAATCAAAAATCAAACGGGTGATGAAAAGCGCATTCTTCTGCTGGCTAACAAAATTGATGTTTTGCGGTTTGATGAAGTAAAATTCAAATCAGAATTCTCAGGCTTTAAAAACCTTGTCCTGATTTCAGCAAAAAACAAATTGCACATTGAAGAACTGAAAAATGAATTGCTTGAGTTAGTGAATGCTACCCGAATCATGTCGGGTGAAACCATTGTGACCAATGCCCGGCATTACGAGGCATTGACCCAATCCGCCCTTTCGCTCAACGAAGTTCTTACAGGATTGCAAAACGGCTTGACTGGCGATTTACTTGCTGTGGACCTTCGTAAAACTCTTTTTCACCTTGGAGAAATAATAGGAGAAGTGAATGCCGATGATTTGCTGCACAATATCTTTTCTAAGTTTTGTATCGG
>JAWXCI010000014.1:0-63457 GCA_034408895.1 Flavobacteriales bacterium | reverse complement strand
GTGGGTTCGATTCCCACTCCGGGTACAAGTCAAGAGGTTTTTCTCTGAAAGCAGAGAAAGACCTCTTTCTTTTTTGTGGGCTGAACTTCATTTGGTGAAGAACATCACCGTTCCTTCAATCAAACGATCCGTTCCCATGAAAAATTCGGCATTACACAAAACAGTAACAGTTTTCAGGCAATAGTTGCAAAATTTTTGATGTGTTGAAACGATAAGATCAATCGGTTTTCTACTTACTGGTGCCTGCAAATGAGGAGCAATTCAAAAAACTCACAGATTCATAAAACACTCTGCACTTTGGCTGGCTTGAAGTATTGCTATGTTTGGCGCCCGTTTCAAAAAACGTCCACCGCCAATTTTCACTGGCGAGCATTGTTGAAGCGGTTCTTTTATTGAAAAAGCAAATTCTTTAATCATCATAAAAAACAATCAACCAATAAAAAAAGTGATATGAGCAAACAACAGTCAAAAGGCGATTTCGGTGCTGTGTTCGCAGCCGTTGCCATTCCGTTAGCTATTGTGGTAGGATACGTACTTTATTATGTAGTGCTGGGAGCCGCGTCCAACTTTGAAGAGGGCAACAGGGAAACAGGCGATCACCTGAACATCCTCGGTCTTATGTTTAAAGGAGGACCCATAGTGGGTTTATTAATTGCGGTGAATATCATTGTGCTCACCTTCGGTATCGAGCGCTTCATCAGTCTCTCCAACGCGAAGGGCAAGGGCAGCATAGATCGTTTCGTGAGAAACATTCGCGGTCTCCTCAACAACGGACAGATTGATTCTGCAATTGCAGAGTGCGACAGGCAGCGCGGATCAGTAGCCGCAGTGCTTCGTTCAGGACTTACCAAGTACAAAGCAATTGATGGTGACACCTCGCTCGATAAAGAAGGAAAGATCACCGCGCTAAAACAGGAACTGGAAGAGGCCACATCACTGGAGCTGCCAATGCTCTCCAAAAATCTTATCATACTTTCCACCTGCGCATCGCTGGGCGTATTGATTGGTTTGCTTGGAACAGTTTCCGGTATGATTCGTTCGTTCGATGCCATGTCCCAATCAGGAGCACAAGATGCCACTGCGCTTTCAGCCGGTATTTCCGAGGCGCTGTGGAATACATTTCTTGGAATTGCGGCTTCTGCCATTGCCATTATCCTGTTCAACTTTTTCAGCAACAAGATAGACAGCATGACTTACGGAATTGATGAAGCCGGATACTCCGTTGTTCAAACCTTTGCAACAAAGCATACATCGTAAAAACAATTTGAGGCATGCCAAAAATTAAAATGCCCCGCGGTACGCCCAGCCTGGACATGACGCCCATGGTTGACCTCGGCTTCCAGCTGGTTACCTTCTTCATTCTCACTGCAAAATTCCGCCCCCAGGAACCAGTAATTGTGGACACGCCCTATTCCCAATCTCAAAAGGAAATCAGGGAGAAAAACATGCTCATAACCATTGACACAGAGGGTCGCGTGTTCTTTGATCTTAGCGGACCTGAAATCAGGAAGAACATGATTCTTCAAGCGGGGGACAGTGCATTCCCTGCATTGAAAGGAAAGATGTCGGAGCAATTTATCGAGCGCTTCCAAACCATGGGTGCTTTTGGAGTTCCAACGGCCAACCTTTACGAGTATGTGATGGCGGACGGCCCGAGGCGGGCGGATATGGACGAAGCTGCACCGGGAATTCCAACCGACTCATTGAACAATGAATTGTGGATTTGGATTCAGTATGGCGGAACAGAATTCGTGCGCGATGCGAAAGCCAATTTAAATCTCACCGATAAAGATTTGCGCGACCCCAAAAAGGGTTTGAACTACACCATTAAAGCAGATGGCGAAACACCCTATGGAAAAATAAAAAACGTAATTGACACTTTTCGCGACCTTGAACTTTACACGTTTAACCTGATTACAGGTCAGGAAAGGGAAACAACTGATTAAACCGAAAAAACTATCATGGCAGAAATAGTTGGCAACGAAGGCGGAGGTGGAAGACACCAGAAGAAACGCGCTAAGAAAGGACATGTTCACATGGACATGACGCCCATGGTGGACCTTGCATTCCTCCTCATCACATTTTTCATTCTTGCAACAACCCTCAGCAAACCGTCCATACTGGAGATCACTTATCCAAAAGAGAAAGATATTGATTCAACGGAAATCACTAAGATTATTGACAGCCTGGCTATAACAGTGCTGCTGGGCGAAAAGCGCGAGGACCTGTTCTACTATTATGGAAAATTCAGACAGGACACCACAAAACTAGTACTTACTGATTTTTCCAAAGACGGTTTGAGGAAAGTATTTCTTGACAAGAACTACAAAATCTATAACGCTATAAAGGAAGCGGAAAATAAATTTAAGAAAAGAGAAATCCTGGAAGCCGAGTTCGATTCATCGAGGAAAAAAATCAGGGACGATGAGTTTGCGCATTTCGTAATTCTCAAAACGATTGATGAAACCCCCTACCGAAGCCTTGTTGACGCGATGGATGAAATGCAGATTACCAACATCTCAAAATTTGCAGTGCAAGACATGTCGGAAACTGAACACATATTGCTTCGTATGACCAAAGGCAGTCAGTAAGTGTTTTGAAAGATCAGGCAGGATTTGTGTTGTGCTATTGAACGCTATCCTGAATGCCATGTATCAGGTAAGTGACACTCAAAACAGAAATGAAACACATCATAAGGTTTCTAAACAACATTAAAAAAAAGACAACATGAGTACAGCGTTCATCATTACAATTTTGGTAGTGGTTGCAATTTTAACCATTGTCGTTCTTGCCGGATTGGATCTAGGCTGGAGCAACGTACTGAGCGGAGACCGCAACAAACTGGTCTTTGAAAATAAGAACAAGGAATACGGAGCCTTCCAATTGCGGAAGCATTACGGCTCCGCGCTTGGCCTGTCACTTCTAATCACCGTTTTTCTGGCAACTGCATCTACAGTTACACCCCTCATTATTTCAAAAGTTTCATTGAGTGAAAAACCCGTTGTGGAAGATGCTCCTGAAATGCTTCCTCAACCACCAACTGACGAAAGCGAACCACCACCACCACCACCACCTCCGCCACCACCACCACCGCCGCCCACCCAGATACAGATTCAGTTTACTACTATTGAAGTAACTGATGAAGAAGAGACAGAGCCTATAAAAAGCCAGGACGAACTCTTGAACCAGACAATAAGTGTGTTGACAGTAGATAGTGGTGATGTTGGTCCGGTTGGTCCGAAGACCGTTTTTGAAGAACCGGCATCCGAAGAGTTTTTTGAATTTGTTCAACAGCGTGCCGGCTTTCCCGGTGGCGATGATGAATGGCTGAGATACTGTAACGAAAACTCCCGTTACCCGGTGATGGAAAGGGAGAATAATATTCAGGGTACAGTGTACCTCAAATTCAAGGTTGACAAAACCGGAAAGATCACCAACATACAGGAAGTGCGCGGTGTGAAAGGAGGAAACGGACTTACCAAAGAAGCCATCAGGCTGCTCCAGAATTCGCCAACCTGGGAGCCAGGAAAACAAAATGGTAAACCGGTAAACTCCTGGATGAATATCCCTGTGAAGTTTATCCTGAAATAAGTACCATATCAAAAAAATAAGCAACGGCAGTTTCGGAAACGAAGCTGCCGTTTTTGTTTGCCGAGTATTGATTGCCTTAAACAGGCTCTTCAGGAAGAGTCCTATTTTATCTGATCCGAAATTTTAGGCAAATTGTGTCCGTGAACATTCAACAAATGCAACACGCACTGGCTTTGTTGTTGAAAGCAAAGAACTCAACTTTAATCTTCAACAACATGATCACAACAATTCTTATCATCAGCACTCTCGCACTTATCATTTTCGCAATCACGGCAGATTTTTCCTGGAGCAGTGTGCTCGCGCCCTCCCGAAATGAGCTTGTCTTTTCATGGAGAAATAAAGAGTACGGTGCTTATCAATTGCGCAGGGAGAATCACAAATCATTACTTATCGCATTGATGCTTTCGGTCGGGCTTAGCGCAGGCCTGGCCATAGCGTTTAGCGGTAACAATTCCATAAGTGCTCTCCCTGAAATAGTTGAGGAAAAAATTTTCATCCGCAGTATTGATCCACTTCTTATTCCTGAACAAAGAAAAAATATTGAGCAGAAAAACGCAGTTGCTCCTCCACCCGAAACTTCAAACAACCTTCCCCCAGAAATTGTAGATCCAAGTGAGGCTGACCTACAGCAAGAAGCTGATATTGGTGACGAAAATCCTGATCCATCGCCCCGCAATGGTCCAGCCGGATTGCCAGGTGGAGTGCTGGGTGGCAAAGGCATGGGATTGCCTTCGCCTGATTCGGCTAAAAGTGATATTGACTTTCCTGATACGATGCCTCAATACCCCGGTGGCGAAAAGGCGTTGTTAGCTTATCTCGGCAGCAGCGTTAATTACAGCTCCCTTGAGATCGAAAATGGAGTGAGGGGAACCGTCTGGATTACTTTTGTCGTCTCGAAAAATGGGAATGTTTACGATGTCGTTTTGGAGCGCGGAATCCTCAATGGCCAAAGGCTGGAGAAAGAGGCATTAAAAGCAGTGCAACGAATGCCACAATGGAAACCCGGACTTAAAAAAGGCAAACCAGTCAACGTACTTTATCGTGCACCCTTTCGTTTCGAATTGAGACATTCCTAATTTAAAGTGTAGAAAATGAACCAACCCCTTCGCCTTTTTTCTATCATGATGATTGTTATCCTCTCTTTGTTTGGGCTTGCCTGTTTTTTTCTGCCTGCCGTCCGAGACTCTGCGCTTTTGCAGACTCCGAAGAATTACCTGCTGGGGGGAGTGTTGCTACTCTACGCTGCTTACCGTGCAACAAGAACTTTTAAGAAAAAATATTATGAATCCTGATATAAAATTCATCCAAAATATTTCTATTTTTTTTGCAACAGTGGTGGTGTTGCAATCCTGCCTGCAGTTTGATCCCAACAAGGAATCGGAAAACACTGGCCAACTAAAAATCGGCATTGATGAGTCTTACTCTGTCCTGATGCAATCACAAGTGGAAACGTATCTGGCATTTCATCCCCACGCAGAAATTATCGCTACGTACAAACCGGAAACCGATGTGATAAACGACCTGATGCGCGACACGGTGTTGGCTGCCGTGGTGTGCCGCGATCTCACTGCTGATGAAAAAGCAGTGTTCGAGTCACGGCAGAGAATTGTGACTTCAATAAAAATAGCAACTGATGGATTGGCTCTTGTAACACATCCGGAAAATGACAGCCTCGAGCTGACGATAGAGCAGTTGAAAGATATTTTTTCGGGAAGGACAACTACCTGGAATCAACTGAGCTCCTCGGCATCTGCTGATCCCATCAACATTGTATTTGACAATCCTGGCTCGTGCAATGCTCGTTACATCAAAGATGAATTTTTGAATGGTGCTGAATTTCCGGCCAACTGCTTTGCGGTTCACTCTAATGATGAAGTGATGAAATATGTAGCGGATCACAAAAATGCAATGGGTGTCGTAAGCGTTGCCTGGATCAGCGACACGGACGATCCACAGGCGCAGGAATTTCTGAGCAATGTGCGCGTGGTGGCATTGAGCGATAGTGCAGGAGTTTACCGCAAACCTTACCAAGCCTACATCTATGATCACAGCTATCCGTTGCGCAGGGATGTGTACTATATCAAGACAGGTTTAAAGGAGACCCTTGGCACAGGCTTTGCCTCCCACCTTGCAGGCCCCAAAGGCCAGACGATCATTCACAAATCGGGCATGGTATCAGCAACACCGCCCACACGAGTGGTACGGCTAACAGAAGAATAATCAGTTAATTTTTTCCATTAAATGAATAAGATCAACATCGCCCTGGCGACAGTCGCAGGGATTATCAGTTTCGGTTCAATCACTGCACAAACTCTGAACGATGCAGTGAAGAAAACCATGAATGAACGCTACGAAACGGCATCAGCCGACTTTCGTGCAATTCTTCGCAACACGCCCAACGATGCCGCAGCCAACTTTTTTAGCGGTGACAACTACTATTACTGGGGTGAGTTGGATTCAGCAAACACCATGTTTGAAAAAGGATTGGCAAGCGATCGCAATAATCCGTTGAATTATGTGGGCTTAGGTCGCTCGGCATGGGCCAATAGCAACATAGCTACCTGCGCTGAGAACTTCACTCAAGCACATTCTATGATCACCGCAAAAGGAAACAAAATACCGGTGGATGTACAACAAATTGTGCTGCTCAAAATGGCGGAGACATATATCCGTTCCGACAAAAAGAATATTGAACAGGCTAAGGCATACATCCAACAGGCGCTGAAACTCAATGACAAAAATCCGGAGGTATATATCCAATGGGGCGATCTTGAAATGGAGAAAGAAGGATCGAACCGCACCACCAGTATTGAGCAATATGAAAAAGCTTTTTCAGTAGATCCAAAATATACAAGGGCACTTCTTCGTCAGGGACAGTTGTGGAGACGTGTGGAAAATTTTGACCTAGCGGTGGAGTGGTTCGACAAAGCCATTGCCAACGATCCAACATTCGCGCCCGCCTATCGCGAGAAGGGCGATGTTTTATTTCAGACATCGTACAAGAAACCGGAGAATGTGAAGCGTGCAGCCGAACAGTATAAAAGGTATCTTGAATTGAACGACAGCCCAAGTGCAAGAATGAAGTACGTGGGACTGCTTATCAAGATGAGTGAACATAAGCTCGCCATCGAAGAACTGGGTAAACTCATGAAAAAGGATTCAACCAATATCGGCTTGTTCCGCGCCCTTGGTTACTCTTATTATGAAGAGAAGGATTACCCAAAAGGATTGTATTACATGGACAGATTCCTGAACGATGTTGGCTCCCAAACCAGGTACACTTTATTGCCAACGGATTACATCTATCGTGGAAAACTTCATGTTCAAAACGGACAGGATTCGCTGGGCGTGGAAGACATGAAGAAGGCAATTGAGCTGGATCCGAAAAACCCTGAGACTTATGGTGAAATAGCGGGCGTTTATTACAAAATGAAAAAGTACCCCCAGGCTGCGGAATACTACCAAAAGAAAATTGAGAACTCAAAACGCAAAGACGAACTTGACTTGTTTTACCTCGCCAAGGCATTGTATTTCTCCAGGGATTATGTGAAGTCGGACAGCGCCTTTGCACAATGCCCTTCCTACACTGAGAGTCATTTCTGGCGGGGCCAGTGCAATTTCAAAATGGACAGCCTGGAAGCCCCGGTTGGATTGGCGAATCCCCACTTTGAAAAGTTTATCGTGGACGTGGGAATTGATTCGGTCAACGTTGAGGCAAACAAAAAGAATCTTATTCAGTCCTATGCCTATTTCGGCTTCTTTCACTACACACAAAAGAATTATGATTGCTCAAAAGTGGCATGGCTCAAAGTGCAGGAGTTAGACCTCCTTAACGAAAAGGCAAGAGTGGCATTGGAGGACAAAGACATCAAGGCTGCGCCCGGCACATGCGTGCTGATAATGATGCCTGAGCTAAAGGAATAAAGGAATTAATAGGAAACGAAAAGACCTGCGCGACTCATTGTAGTGCAGGTCTTTTTTTTCATTCTACTTTTCGCGAAAATTTTCATTGATGTACGGAAAACTCAAATCACACCTCGAAGCGGAATTGCAGTCCATTCGCGATGCAGGTTTATTTAAGCGTGAGCGCATCATCACCACTGCGCAGGGAGCGGAAATAAAAACTTCAGAAGGAAAAGAAGTCTTGAACTTCTGCGCCAACAATTACCTGGGGCTGTCCTCGCATCCTCTCGTGATTGAGGCCGCGAAGAAGGCTATTGATACACATGGCTACGGAATGTCAAGTGTGCGGTTCATCTGTGGAACGCAGGACATCCACAAAACACTGGAAGAAAAAATTTCCGCATTTCTTCAAATGGACGACACCATTCTTTACGCAGCAGCTTTCGATGCGAACGGTGGGGTATTCGAGCCGTTGCTTGGCGAGCAGGATGCCATTATCAGCGATGCATTGAACCACGCATCTATCATTGACGGAGTGCGCTTGTGCAAAGCCATGCGGTACCGTTACAACAACAACGACATGGCTGATCTTGAAACACAATTGAAGGCAGCACAGGATGCGGGTGCGCGGTTCAAAATGATTGTTACCGATGGTGTTTTTTCGATGGATGGTTACGTGGCGCAGCTTGATAAAATTTGTGACCTCGCTGAACAATATGACGCGCTGGTGATGGTGGATGAATGTCATGCAACAGGGTTCATCGGGAAAACGGGCAGAGGTACAATTGAACTTAAAAACGTGATGGGTCGTGTGGACATCGTGACCGGAACATTGGGCAAAGCGCTGGGCGGTGCCATGGGCGGCTTTACATCGGGCAGGAAAGAAATCATTGACATGCTGCGGCAGCGATCACGGCCTTACCTCTTTTCAAATTCACTTGCGCCAAGTATTGTGGGAGCGAGTATCGTAGTGTTCGATTTGCTGAGCCGCACAACAGAACTGCGTGATAGACTGGAGAAAAATGTGAAGCAATTTAAAACCGGGATCAAGGCAGCGGGTTTTGAAATCAGGGAGGGCGACTCGGCCATAGTTCCTGTTATGCTTTACGATGCAAAACTTTCGCAGGATTTTGCGGATGCATTGTTGAAGGAAGGCATTTACGTGATCGGGTTTTTCTTTCCCGTGGTGCCGAAAGAGCAGGCGAGAATTCGCGTACAACTTTCCGCGGCACATGAACCGGAACACATTGACCGCGCCATTGCTGCATTCATAAAAGTGGGAAAGGAACTTGGGGTTCTTAAGAGCATCCCTATAAGCGCCTGATCCTTCGTTATTCAGATTTAGAACCTGAGTCATTGAGATGATGCCTGTTCATCAATGTGCAAATCATTATGTGGGGAATGCAGCATCACTACACCATCATAGGCCAGGGACTTGCAGGAACGGTACTCGCGTTTCTTCTCCATAAAAAAGGTAAGGCTGTAAAAATTATTGACGATGGACATCGTTCATCGTGCTCCATGATTGCTGCGGGCATGTGGAATCCTGTTTCATTCAAACGAATGATACCGGGATGGAAGGTGCAGGAATTTCTTCCTGCCGCGCAAGACCTGTATGAGGAAATGGAAAATGTGTTGGGTGAAAAGTTTTTTCACCCACAGGAACTCATGCGGATTTTCCCTGACCAGGCCGCTGCTAATTTGTGGGACGAACGTTCCGACTCTCCCTTGCTTTCATCCTATTTAAGCGATAAAAGAAATGATGCGGCTGCTCAACAATTCCATCAGCCCTTTGGTCACGGCATAGTGGTGGGCAGCGGCTGGCTCGATGTGAAGAAACTGCTGCTGAGAGCGCGGGAATTTTTCATATCCGAAGACATACTGGTGGAAGAACGATATGAATTCAAGCAAACGGAAGGGCATACGATCTTCTGCACCGGTTCATTGAACCACGAGAATCCATTTTTCCGGCATCTGCCGCTGCGACCGAACAAGGGACAACTGCTCACCATCAAAAGCGATGAACTCAACGTGGATATCATGGTAAACTTTGGAAAATTTCTGCTGCCGCTTGGTGGTGGAAAATTCTTATTGGGTTCCACTTATGAATTTGATGACCCGGTTGAGGCCCCAACCGATTCTGCAAAAGAGGAAATGCTGGAATCGTTGGGCGAAGTTTTTCCGGGTCGTGTCGAAACTCTTTATCATATGGCGGGATATCGTCCCACCACCATTGACCGCAGGCCCATGCTTGGGCGCCATCCGGAATTTTCGCATCTTGGAATTTTTAATGGTTTTGGCTCCAAGGGCGTGTTGCTTATTCCCTATTGCGCTCATCACTTCATTGGATTTCTTGAAGGGAAAAACCAACTTGACTGCGAGATGGATATAAGGCGGTTTGAAAAGAGGTGAGTGCCGGAACAGTACTTAGATACCCAGGAAAAAATGGATTTCTATTGGGGCTTCAACCAGGAAAGTGCTAAGAAAGAAAGAACTTCTGTTTCAAAATCCGCCTCAGCCACCTCCTCGTCCAGCAGCACTGTGGGCAATTGGGTTTATACAACCACTAAAACATCCACTGCCACGGCTTCTGTGGAAGTTTTAAAAATTTCTCCTGATGGTTATCGGGAGTTTTTTGTAGCCAATGAAGAGGCGGATAAATCACTGCCTGAACACTTCAAAACCGGGGGTATTTTTTTCGCTAACAGAAAAATGACCTCCAGTTTGGGTTATGAATTATGCGAGGGCCTTGGGGTAGATGCTGAGGTAGTGGTCTATATTGTTACCCGGAAACTGAAAAAGAACAAAGATGATTATGCAGTGAACGCCATGAATATGTTTATGTTCGGTCCAAATCCATTGTCCGAAGGTGGTGAAGACAAAAACAGGGGTCAGTTTTACTGTGGCAGCCGGATATTTTATGGCAGTCCTTTGGTCTTTCACAATGGAAAGACAAATACTCCTGACTTTAGTGGATTCGACAATGCGCTGACGGCACTAAGTAAAAAGACCTGCAATTGGGTAATCAATAAAGAAAAGAAAATAATACTGAGGCGGGGTAATATTTACGAGGTGCTCCTTAGTTGTTGTGCTCTACGGCTATTACCACATTTCCGATTTTCTCACCGGTTTCCACATATCTGGTGGCTTCTATAATTTGTTCAAGGCGGTAAGTCCTGTCTATGACTGCCCTGTATTTCCCTGCTTCGATCAGTTCTCTAAAAAAGACCATATCCTTCTTGCTGTCTGTTGGAATTGGGAACTTCACTTTTTTTCCCGGGATAATGGGAGTGAGAAGTGCCAAGAAAATATTCTGCGACAAATAACCTAGTTCAGTTGAAAAATAAACCCCTCCCGGTTTCAGTATTTTTTTGCACTTGAAAAAAGAACTTTTGCCCACGGCATCTAAAACAACATCATACAACTGATTCTTTTTTGTAAAATCTTCTTGTGTATAATCAATTACTTCATCGGCTCCCAGGGATTTCACTAATTCAAAATTCGCGGTTTTGCATACAGCCGTAATTGTTGCGCCATACTGTTTAGCCAATTGTACACATGCAGAACCAATGGACCCCGTGGCACCGTTGATGAGGATTTTGGGCTTATTCGTGAAATCTATTTTCCGGATAAGATTCTTTGCAAGCATTAGTCCATCGCCCACTGCTGCGGCCTGCGCGTAAGACATATTGATCGGCTTTATGGTGATTGATTTTGCTTCGGGCATACAGATGTATTGCGCATGCGCCCCAAATTTATAGGTGCTTAATCCAAAAACCTGGTCGCCCGGGTTAAATGTTTTTACATCTTTACCGATGGCTTCAATTTCCCCGGCCAACTCGTTCCCTAAAATATGCCTTTTTGGTTTAAAGAAGCCACTGAAAAGCCGGACAATAAAATAGTCCGGTTTCCGGAATCCACAGTCGGTGCGGTTAACGGTAGTTGCATGAATTTTAATAAGTATCTCCGTGTCTTTGGGAGTGGGCTTTTCCACTTCCCTGAGTTGGAGGACTTCTGGTGAGCCGTATTGGGTGTAAACAATTGCTTTCATTGGAGTGTGCTTTTTTTCGAGGGGAGGGGACGCTTGCCTGTATGAATATGTTACAGCGAGGTATAGAGTGGTTTTTCACCAATTGGCATCGTCCAGTATATCGGGTCTTCGAGCAGGATGATTCTTTCCAGTACCGCCTTTTTGTGGAGCTGGCGGTGGATGGCAAAAAAACTATCATCTGACGAGGGCGTTTTGAAACGCAGGTACAGGAAGTAAACAAAGCCCAGCGTAAAGGGGGAAAGCAGCAGCCAGGTCATGGCTCAAAAGTAGGGGGACTTTTTAATCATGATGGGCACCTCTAAAAACTCCTGATGCATGGTTATTTCACCTGAAGAGTTTTTAGAGATGCCGTTAAGAGTGTGATTTTTTTTGTGCGGTGGCTTTATTATCTATGTAGTTTCTATTTGTATTGTTCATCAAATTCCTTTTCAAGTTCCTTTTTCTTTTGCACACAAAAGACAATGTGGCGGTCAGGATGTTTCTTTCGCAGCGCCCTATACTGCATGATAATTCTATTAAAGTTTTTTGCCCCGATGCTTTTCGCCGTGTCGTTTTAAAAAAGTAATTATATCCGAATTTCTATTTGGCCATTTCAAAATTCACAGTTCCTTTCGGGGTAATGCAAACTTTTCAATCATCCTCCCACTCAAAAAACTCTTCTCCCTGGGCCTTCCAATACGCAATCGCTTTTTGAATCTCTAGGTTGTCCATTGGTTTTAGGCCAAAGTCAGCAATCGGCCAGGGCATGTTATGGAGAAGCTTGTAGTCAGTAAAAATGCTTATAGCGGAACCAGTTCCTTCCCAGGCTAAGACCATTGTAATAAAGCAATAACTGGTCGTAGTTGGTGAGCTGGCCCCGAAGGGTACGCAGGTATTCCAGCACTTCTTCCTTCGTCAGGAATTCTTTCCTTTCTTGTTCGATCAGGTATTTCACAGTTTGGTAAAGGTGGCGATAGGTATGTCCCAACCGAACTACATGACCATCAAACGGATAATAATACAATTCATATTTGCCATGGTATCGTTCCGGTGGTGATGGAAAACCGCTCAGCCTACCCCCACCAATATCTATTACCACAACGCCATAGTTATCAATGCCCGACTTACTCAATGTGACAGTTTCTTCCGGAACAAGCACACGGTATTTTGTTTCGCCATCTTCAACTGGGATAAGACTTGCAGGGAGTGTGAATGATTCTGTTGGCCGTGCGTTTTGTGGTATCAGGTTCTCGTCATACATCTCCTGAATGCTTTTGATTGACTGGAAAACCTCTGATTTGAATTTATCGTAGGTCGCCTGATCAAAGTCTATAAACCGCTCACTGAATTTTGGATTACGCGCCTCAAAATCATGTTTACCAAAGAAGAAAATCCTGTAAGCGAAATCGGAAATGAACGCTTGATTGTCCAACAAGCTACTATGTACACCTTGAACATTTTTCAACTGGTCTATTGAATAAGTTACAGTATTGAATACCAGCCGCAATTCCTCAAACATATAAACCACGCATCGCTTACTCTTCCAAAACTGTGACTTATCCGGAGAGCGAATTTCAAACTCTTCCAGATTTTGGCGGTGCAGGCGTAACATCTCATAGAACTTGGTTTCTATGCTCTGTTTCCTGAATTGCTCCTTCACCTGGTCATTGGCCAGTTTCTGGATGTAGAAGGCCCTGAATGTGAGAGCAGCGACAACCATGGCGATGAAGGGTCCCATGATGCCACCTATGGTATCACCTATTTGACCGGATGTAGCATCGAATTCTACTCCTGAATGCCGCTTGGAAAAAAAGTATGGAAAAGCACAAATGATAATGAAGACTATGAGTAATATCAAAGACCAAGCTCTAAGTTCCTTATCATGCTTTTTACTGGTAGTCATTTGAGGTGGTAGTGAATTAAAAATCCAACGAGAGCTCTGTTTCATTCTTTCGCGATATTCCTTTTGGAGAACGTACCTGCTTTTTCTTGTCCTTCCTTATCCTCTCCAACAAAACACTTGCAGGTTCATCATTTGGGTTTTGTGGCACTAACTCTCCTCTGAATGCTTTTACTAAAATGCTTTGTGGCAGTTTATCTAACATTGCTTTTGCTTTGGTGTAACGGGTTTCTATTTTATCGGCAAAGGCAAATAGTTGTTCTACTCTTTTTACTATTTCTTTTTGTTCTTCAAGAGGTGGCAGTATGCTATACATGCGTTTGAAATCGGTGTAGCCTAAAGGTATTTGTCCGTCTGCAATTCCGTAAGCATATCGTTCAGCATAGTTCTTGTAAAAACTGGTTCGCACCATGTAATGAAAAAACTTTGGATTGAGTTTTACATTTTTTCTTGTTCTCAAAACTGTGCAGGCTGGGCTTACAACTCCTTTGTAGTTGCTGTAACCAGATGCACCTTGTCTGAATCTCATGCTGTAAACCAAATCGCCTTCATGCACCAATAAGTATTTTGATTTGTCGGCTGTTGAAGAATCTTTTTTATCCAAATCTGTCTGCTTAATTACCCCTCTGCCAATGGTAACAGAAAGTAATTCTTCTTTTTCGTGTCCCCGTTCAATGCGTTCCTGAAAGATTGCAATGTTGGGTAACAACTTCCAACCAACAGGCAATTCGGTTGCGTAGTCATACGCAACTGGAGTGTAATTTTTGTAGGGTTTAAGTGTTGGCATTATTTCCTCTTCTTTAGGTTTTTAATTCCCAGTAAAGATTTCATTTGAGTAATGGCAATTTTATTCAACTGAACTAAGCGGTCACTCTGTTTTAAATTTTGATGAATTAAAACTGCATTGATGCTTTCCATGTTGCTTAACACCACCAACTGTTCAATGTTTGCAGCATCCCTTATGTTGCCTTCTTCTTTTGGGTTTGCATCTCTCCATTGTTTTGCTGTCATACCAAACAAAGCCACGTTCAGCATATCGGCTTCATCAGCGTACACAAAATTTATTTTGTCTTTTGAAATAGTTGGCGGCACTAAATTTTCTTTTATGGCATCGGTGTGTATTCTGTAATTTACTTTGGCTAAAGTTCGTTGTAAGTTCCATTCAAGTTTTAACCTGTCGTTTTCATCGGCTTTCAGGCGTTGAAATTCTTTGATGATATACAACTTGAATTCAATTGAAATCCAAGAAGCAAATTCAAAGGCAATATCTTTATGGGCAAAGGTTCCGCCATATCTGCCCGATTTGGAAGTTATTCCAATTGCATTGGTTGTTTCAATCCACTTTTTTGGAGTCAATACAAAGCTGTTTAATCCAGCTTGTTTTCTAAACCCCTCGAATTCGAGGGGTTTAAAATTGGGGTTATACATTATCTCCCAAAATCCTAAAAGTTCAATGGTATTTCTATTGCGTAACCAATTTTGAACAATAGTATCTGTATTGGCTGCATCCTTGTGTCGGGCAATATCTGTCAATGAAATAAAGTCGGATTGCTCACTTTGAAAAACAGTAATCTCTGTTCTCTTTACATTGATGGTTTTATTTTTTGCCATAACTATTTTTTTCTGTTACCATTTTCCTGATGTCGGGCAGATAGTGTTTTATTTTTTTTTGCCTTTTGTTTTATGATCTTCCTGACATCAGGAAGATGATACTTTAATCATTCACAATTTCATTTAAGATTCCTTCTGTTTCTTTTTCCAACGCAAAAATTTCTTCGGTAATTTCTTCAATGCTTCGGGGCGGAACATAGTTGTAGAAATATCTTGTGAAAGAAATTTCATAACCCTTTACTGTTTTGCTTTCATCAATCCAGGCATCGGGTATGTGCTGCAAAACTTTCCGTTCAAAATATTCGTGTATGGTCTGGTCAAGCGGAACATTCTCGGTGTCTCTCTGGATAGATATAGATTGTCTGGTCGTGTTTTTTTGTCGTGGTCAAAAATTCGTTTCTCAACTTGTCTTGCAGTAAGTTTTAATTCCTTTGCCAACTTTCGTATTACAGTCAAGTAAGTGTCCACTTGCTTTAATGTGAAATTTTGTCCTCGTGAATTAGTGTCAACCAATTTTGCTTTATGAAGTTGTTGCCAAACTCTAATGTCAAGAACGGGATATTTTGTTTTGTCATAGAACATAAGAATTGCAGAAGCGGCTGGATAATTTACCCCTGTCAATGCTGTCAAGATGTGCATTTTTAAACTGTCGTTGTTCGTTGCAAAAGCAAGTGCAGTAATTTCATTCACCGATTTGTCGCTGTTTGCCATGCAGTGTCGTAAAGGTCTTGTAGATTTCCAACGAAGTATTTTTAATAACTGCTCTTTCGTCAAACAGTCCTGTTTGTTTAATGACTGAAACTCTTTGAAAAGTGCCAAAGTTGCTTTGTCTTCGCTGTCTTGAATTGTTTGAAGTAGTTCTGTCATAATGGTGATTTCTTGCCGTCAGTTTCAAGTTGGCAATGTCCCCATAGGGTTGCAGGTAAATTCAAATATGCGAAGTTCAATCTCCAAAACCTTCGCATTTCCAACACCCCAGTGCCGGAAAAGCGAAACATACCAAGCAAGTCTATCGCAACCTCCTCTTTATCTCATGCAGGCTCATCTTGCCCAAGACTTCATCCAGTTTAGGCAGCTCCTTTTTGCGGGTGGCTAGCAGCGGGTTTTCGGGAATCATGTGCGGGTTGGTCGGGTGTCCGGGCAAAAATATCATTTGGGCGTGCAGCGCAGCAGGGTCCATAGTTTTTCTATGTAGTGCAGTTTTATGTTTTCCTGCTTGCCGCTCATGATTTAGCTAACGATATTCGGGCTAAGACACAGCTTGCGCAGGGTTACAAAGGGGTTGTTGATTCCGTGCAACTACAGCAAACCATTAATGGTATGGTGATTAAATGAAGAAGCCGAAGGAGGTAATTGTTATGAACAAAAAACTCCCCCTTCGGAAAGCGAACCCGAGGGGCTATAAAGTGGCCGCCACCACCACCACTACTAGCGTTGTAAAGGTGGCCAGCCCAATGCCAAACCCCCCGAACACTTTCCCCACCTTCATTTTATGCGCTTGTTTTTTGTAGCCTTCCACATAGTTTTTATCATTTAGTAGATTGACATCAGACACCTGCTCTCTCTTAATCTGTGGCTTAACAGCCGCGGAAACCAGCGTCTCCACCAACCCGAAGGGAGGATAGATAGCAGTGGTAACGGCACTTCCCCACTTGGCACCGGTGCCTTTGTAATAGAGCTTTGCATCACTTTTTCCCTTGTCGCGCATTTCAGCGGGGCTAAGGTTCCCCACCGCTATTACCTCTGCCTTGGTTTGTGTTATCAGCTCTCTTGTTCCTTTGGCGTATTTTATCATAAATACATCTTCAAGAAGGATAACCCTGTTAATTACCTCTGCATTATTGTTTACCTGGCAAACAATGTGGCTGGGAGTAACTTCAGTTACTATCCCGAAAAATTCTTCACCGCTATTCGTTAAAACCGTATCTTGTTTAATAATAACGGTGTTTTCTTTTACAAGGGTGTCTTGGTCAGATGTGGTTAGTGGATTTACCACCGTGTGTTGCCCGGTATCGGTTATTTGTAATTCAACCGTGTCTTGTACTATCACAGTGTCTTGTTTTGCAAGTATGTCTTGTGATAAAATAGTTGCTGATGCACTCAGCAGCAGCAGAAGGAGCAATAGTGTTTTCATGGGAAATGTTTTTATTATGATGTTATACCAATTCTTTGTTCCCGGATAAAAAATCGGGGGACTTAGAATGGTTAATGCCGATAGAGAATATGTTTAGTACAATTCATATAGGACTATTACACATTCCGTATCGGTATTATCGTACTCTGAGGTTATACCCAACAATTAAACTTAGTCTTACGCCTGTGGATTCCCTAATGCCGGACTCACTAAGCCACTCATTATTTACCGAAGGCACGATGGCCAGGTTAACCGGGAAATATATTTTGCCGGATTTAAAAGACCCGCCAACGGCAATCGCCATTCCCAGGCCGGATACAGAAAGGTTTGGTCCCAATCCGAATTCAAGCCCTTTCTTTCCTTCTCTTATACCAAGCAGCATGCTGGCGCTGGGCAGAAACAGGCCTTTCTCGATACCTCCGACAAGAAAAACCCACTCCACCAGACTGGAGGTTCCATTTTCCACAGTGAAAAGCCGTGTTTCAAATTGCCAACCGAATTGTGAGATGACAGGTGCGTATTCATTCTCAGCAAGCCAGTCTTTAGCCGATCCGTTGCCGAGGAAAGTGACGCCCACCCGTGGTCCCGCATAGTTTATGCGATCATACCCGAAATCTTCCTCAGTTTCCCGAACTGCCCGGGGCGCCCGAACCGTTTTGGGTTCCTGAACAGTTTTGGGTTCCTGAACCGTTTCGGAAGGAGGGGTTTCTGTTGAGGGTTGTGCTGTAAAAACCTCCTTTGTTCCGTTTTCATATCTGATCATGAACAAATCGGATCTTAGAGCCGTGTACAACGGACCCTCCATGTTGTCGAACTTTTTGAATTTTACTTCCGCAGAAGTAATTTCCATCACTTTCACTTTAGCCTCGGTGCCATTCTTATAGGTAAGAATGTCCTGGCTAATGCAAATACCGCTTATCAGCAGGGCTGATAACAGGAAAATAATTTTTGTTGTGCTGATCCTCATTTTTTCTTGTTTGAATTCGTGTGACGTTGTTTTCATATTGTTTGATTTTTTGTTTGATTGGTTTTTTTGATTGCCTTTTGCCCTTTGTCAATTGCTCTTTGACTATTGTCTTTTTTCATTTGACGCGACAAAAGTTTGGTTTCCGCTTTCCCCCGGAAGCCGGATTCCAAATTTTGGCATGAATCATTTCCACCTGATTCAATGGCATCGAAAAATGAAGAAGGAAAAAATCACTTCAGATCGTGTTGAACGCTGGCAGCATCCGGTGGATTTCGCGATTGGAAATCCGGCTGGATATGAAGTTCAATAGAGTGACCAGGCTAAGTCGCAGAGAGAGTCCACCTGGGGAAAGTGTCAGCAGTAGATTCACACGACATAACTTCCTAACGCTATTTCAAAAACTGAACGCAGGACTTTCCATTGTGAAATTGAGAGATGACTATTTTTGAATCCAACTAAAAAACGTAAGAATAATGTTGAACAAGAAAGTAGAAAAGGCATTGAACGACCAGGTGAAAGTGGAAGCAGATAGCTCACAACACTACCTGGCCATGGCATCATGGGCGGAGATTCACGGTTTCAGTGGCGTTGCCACCTTCCTCTTCCGGCATAGCGATGAAGAGCGAACGCACATGCTCAAGCTCATCCGGTTTGTGAACGACCGCGGAGGTCAGGCCGTTATACCGGAACTCAAACAACCCTCGCGTGAGTACAAATCACTTCAGAACGTTTTCAAGACGTTGCACGATCAGGAGGTGAAGGTTACAGCAGAAATCAATGCCGTGGTGGACATCTGCCTGAAAGAGAAAGATTACACCACCCACAATTTTATGCAGTGGTACGTGAGCGAGCAGATAGAAGAAGAAACCCTTGCAAGAAATATACTCGACAAACTGAAACTCGTGGGCAACGACAACGGTGGCCTCTACCTTTTCGACCGCGACCTAGTTTCCATGGGCGAGCCCCAGGATGGTCATAAGCATTAGTTCGAAAGAATTATTTCCGCGCTCCCAACTAAAAGGCCACCTGCTCAAGGTAGCTTTTTTTTACACATACATTCGTGCACAAGGGCGAAAAAAAATTCGGTTTGCTGAAACCCTTTACTGGTAATTTTGGTACAACGCACCCTACCGCCTTTAGCGAGCGCTTAAATGCCAAAATTATCCACCATTTGTCTCTTCTTGCTTTGCCTTTCAGGCAGGATATCTGCTCAACAGCAGCAGCCAAGTGAGGATGATACCCGCGCCATGATCAAGGCGAATTTCCTGTACCAGTTTGCCAGTTCTAATGAATGGCCAGCGGACAGCAAGAAAGGGAAATTCACTATAGGCATTTACGGAAACAGCAGCCTCTACGAGCAGTTGGCCTCGCGTTATGGATCGAAACCCGTGGGCAGCCAAACCCTTGAAATAGTTGAGTTGAAGGAGGTGACGGACGACCGGGTCTTTCACATCATTTACGTGGACCGCTCAAAAAAGAACGAAATGCCCGAGGTCATCCAGAAAATCAAGGGAAAAAGCACACTCATCATCACACATTTTGATGGAGCGCTTGCCTTGGGCTCGGCCATCAATTTTCGCGAAGTGAACTCCAACATCCGATACGAACTGAACAAAAAGGCCGCTGATGACAGGCGGATCAACCTGGGAACTAAAATTCTGCAATGGGCAGTAGTACAATGAAACTGAAAATAACATTTATCGCACTCGCATTCCTGGCGTTGGTAGTAAACACTTTCGCGCAGCGGGACATTCCATTAACTGTGGAGGCCATTGAATTGTGGGAGACCGATATTGAAGGTGCCCGCAAGTTGATTGATCGCGCGGTAGAAACCGAACAGGAATCTAAACATCCTTACGCGTGGTACACGCGTGGCTATATCTACAAGGAGATTTTTAAACAGGTGGATATGGCCGATAAGAATTCCATCAACAGGGATATTGCAGTGGAGTGCATTGAGCGCTGCATAAGCCTCGACCCCATAGGGGTGTATGCAGAACAATGCGAACTGGTGCTGGAATATATTGCCAATTCTTATTGGCAGCATACCTCGGAGGCCATCGAACTTTTCAGCACGCACAACTCCCGCGAACCTGAAATGTTTTATGCGGGGTTCAAACGAATATTCCTCCTGTTTCGAACTGAAGCGGAACTGCGCGACAAGCAGATTGCCTTTTACAAAGCATTGGCACAAGCTCATGCCAATATCTACCTCCAGGATGTGTATGACAATGTTGTTTTTATAAACCAGGCAATTGGTTATTACATAAAAGCCCTGGAACAGGACTCGCTGGACTATGAAGCCAATTACAATGTGGCCACGGCCTATTACAATCAGGGCGTACACATTTTGAGAACCATAGGACCGCAAACCACCATAGATGATCTCATTATTATTCAGGATCAATGTGTTCAACTCTTCACAGATGCGCTGCCTTACATGCTGAAGGCGCATGGGCAGCGCCCGGACAGGCAGGAAACATTAAAGGGGCTGTATATTATTTACCGCGCACTAAGCGATGATGCACAACAGTTTTTCTACAAGGAAGAGCTTGAAAGAATGTCCAGGGAAGGTCTCTTTGTTCCCAACAAAATGGACCAGAACAAATCACCCGATAAGAAGGAGGATAAACGCGAAGATTGAATTGGCGCTTTTCCATATCGCGAAAACTGGGACTTGGCTTCGGGTTGTTCATAGCCGTAGTAGGTTTTGTTTTCTACATCACCAATAACACACTGGAGGAAAGCCGGAAAATCAATCAGCGCATCAATGAAATTTATGCTCCCTCACTCCATGCGCTGGAGAACCTGGATAAGCAAATGACCCGAACTATGGGGTTGCTCACCGAGTGGACACACATTCAGCGAAACGATGAATGGCAGGAGCGGCAGGAACTTATTCACCTCTCAGAAAAAGTTATTCCACAGTCCTTACTTACTGTGCGCTTCTATGCGGAAAACTGGTCCAGGGAAAATCTTGTCCGATTGAATGAGGTGGAAAATGCAGCGGGAAACCTGATGAATTTAACCAAGGAGGTCAGGAGGCTTCTTCCAAATCACCAGTCCTATGTTCCAGAAAACCAAATGGTGGCAGAATTTTATTTTCTTGAGGGGGAAGACATTCCCAAGAATCAGAAAATAATGCGGGATAATCTGGAGGCCCTCATAGCTGAAATGCAGCAGGTGATGAAGGCTGAAATAAATCAGATGAACGGTGCCTTTGATAAACTGCGTTTGCTCCTGGTGAATACTGCCATTGTGGTGCTCATTGGTGGTATGCTTATCGCATTTTTAACTGCCCGCTCCATTGTTCGTCCCGTCACTTCGCTGAAAAGAAAACTAGTGAATCTTGGCCAGGGCATTTATTCCACTGATCCGGTAAGAGCCGGCAACGATGAAATTGGCGACATGGCCGATGCTGTTTCCCGCCTGGTTACCAACTTTGAAAAGACCAAGGAATTTTCGACACAGGTGGGTGCCGGAAATTTCAACGTCTCATTCACTCCCCTCTCTGAGCATGACGAATTGGGCAAGGCGTTGCTTCGAATGAGAGAAGACCTTGCCTCCTACCGCAACGAAATGGAAACAAAAGTGGCGGAACAAACGCGTGAAATCAGGATCCAAAAAGACCAGGTAGAACAGCAAAGAGAAAGAGTGACCGCACTTTACACTGATTTGCAAGCCAGTATTCGTTATGCACAAAGACTACAGGAGTCAGTGCTGCCCAGCGATGAATACATCCACCAGCTTTTCCCCGACAGCTTTATTTTCTTTAGACCAAAGGCTACAGTTAGCGGAGATTTTTATTGGTTCAGGCAACAGGGAGGAAAGAAAATTTTTGCGGCAGCCGATTGCACAGGTCATGGTGTACCTGGAGCATTCATGAGTCTGGTAGGGCACAACGTGTTGAACCAGGTCACCAAGGTTTTCACCAAGCCATCACAGATCCTAAACAACCTCAACCGCATGGCATCGGAAGTAATGCGCAACCGCGCTGAAGGAGATACCATTCGTGATGGAATGGATGTGGCGCTTTGCACCCTTGATCCTGAAACATTGGTGATGGAATTTTCAGGGGCACACAATCCCATTTACCTGGTACGCGATGGCGAAATGACTAAAGTAGCCAGCGATCCCCATTCCATCGGTTCTTTTGTTCATGGCGAAAGGGAATTCTCCAACCAAGTGCTTCAATTGCAGAAAGGAGATTGCCTCTATTTATTCAGTGATGGATACTCTGACCAATTCGGGGGGCCGTCCGGCAAAAAATTTATGCGAAGGCAATTCCGCACCACCATCATGAACATCCAGCACCTTCCTATGGCCGAACAGAAGTGGCGCTTATCCGAAACCCTCGATCGTTGGCAGGGAGATCTGGAACAAGTGGATGATATTCTTGTGATGGGAATCAGAATATAGTTGGCAGTGGAGAGAGTCGGCAGTAGGCGGTCAGCATGGGCAGGGCCAGTGATGGCAGTGGCGAGTCAGCAGAGGTGAATTGACCAGCAAAACGCATAGCAATCGCATCTGATACAATTACAAAACTCAATCTTATTCGGAAATGCCAACTGACGAACTCATCATGGACGTTTACTGATTGTCTCCTACACATGCAGCGTGATGACGGCTGACTGCTCTCGTGACTACCGCCTGCCCACTGCCCCTAATTTCTATGAAGCAAAAATCCCTCTATCCATAACATAAGTGTCAATAGGGTTAAGACATAGAACAGGAATCTGAGCTTCATTGGTTATGATCTGCTGCTCGTAGCTCTGGTTGAAAATGCTCATAAAACTGTTGTCATAAAAGTTCATGATGCAGATGAGATCGGCATCCAACGTGGAGGCATATTTCAAAAGTGCTTTGATAAATCCATCACTCTTACTTTCGGTAATTTCCACATCGTAGTTGATGTCCCGCGAGTCGAAATACTCCTTTGCGAAGTTGATGTTGCGCCCCAGTTGGTTTTTAAGAAACTCGTCCGTTTCGCCTGGAGATATAATATGAACTTTGGATTTGAAGTAACGCGCCACATCAGCTACAAGGGAAAGTTTCTGTTTGGTTTCCTTATGAAGATCGAGCGGCACCACCAACTTCTGGTAACCATGCGGGCGTATGCCCCGCTCTTGGCAAATGATAAAGGGCACTGAACTCTCCGTCACGATTTTTAGTGCCCGACTTCCTGTGATAAACTGCATACCACGCAGGCCGTGCGTTCCCATAATGATAAGACTTGCATCAATTTCTGTAGCCACTTTGTCAATGTCGTCAAAAATGCTTCCTATACGAACAATGGTTACAATGTTCAACCCCTGTTCTTTTTGCATTCGTGTTTTCAGGGTTTCCAGTTTCAGTCGTGCTTCCGAAATTTGTTTCTTACTTTCAATCACATGCACCACATGTATTTCCCCGCCAATGGCTTTAGCTACCACCACACCGTGTTCAAGCGCAGTGTCGCCCACTTTGGTAAAGTCTGTCGGTACTAGAATTCTTTTTGTTGATTGCATGGTTCAGAAATTAATGTTGTGGGCAAATCTACATGGACGAATACGGCATTGCATCTTGACTAGAGCAACGTCAAAAACTGTTCGGTGATGTTACCTCATTCGCGAAGTTCGATACGGAACAATGTGCCCTTGCCGGCATCACTCCACTTCACAAAAATTTTTCCTTCGTGATAACCTTCAATAATGCGTTTTGCTAGAGAAAGTCCAAGACCCCAACCGCGTTTTTTGGTAGTGAATCCTGGTTGGAAAACGGTGCGCCATTTGTTTTTGGCTATTCCTTTTCCGGTGTCGTGCAGTTCTACCACCACGCGATTGTATTCCCTGAATACTGATGCAGAAAGTTTTCCTTCACCTTCCATAGCATCCACTGCATTACGCACAAGATTCTCCAGCACCCAGCCGAAAAGCGGTTTATTGAGATGAGCATTGAGCGTTCGATCCGGTGCATTAATAGAAAACTGGACACGATCGCTGACCCGCAACTTCAGGTAGTCAAATGCTTCGAGCACACACTCAAAAATATTTTCTTCCACCAGATCGGGTGCACTCCCGATCTTCGAAAATCGCGCGGTGATGGTATTGAGCCGATCAATGTCTTTGTTTAATTCAGCGAGCGTGTTTTTGTCCGGCAGTTGTGTTTCCAGTAGACTCGACCACGCCATGAGCGAACTTAGAGGAGTGCCCAACTGGTGAGCGGTTTCCTTTGCCATGCCCACCCACACCTGGTTTTGTTCCGCCTTTCGGAAGGTGGAAAAAATGAGATAACTCACCAGCAGGAACACCCCGATCAAGATGAGTTGGAATACAGGAAACATTTCAAGTTGTTTCAACACGAGCGAGTCTTCAAAGAAGATATAGTTAAGTCCCTGCCCGGGAAGCTCAATGGCAATAGGTTCATTTTCTGAACGCATCTGCGCAAGTTTCTGTTCAAGCAATTGCGGGGTGGCAATAAAAATGCTGTCGAGGTTCCCGCGTTTCAACACCACCTTTTGCGTACTATCCGTAAGCAGAACCGGTGCCGAGGCACTGTTCATTACTGTTTCAGAAATAAATGTGTTAATGAGCGAATTCAGGTTCCCCTGCAATTCCGTGAACAGGTAACTGTCGTTGTAATACACTCTATGCCCCACTTCGCCAAAAACGATGGGGGGATTTTTTTTCTGCATCACTTGGAACAGCGAGTCAATGTATGCCGCGTCATTCTCGCGTCTTTGCGGTAAATTCCTGCTGCCTATCAGGTTGTTCAGTCCATCGTAAATAAGTATGGGAATGGTGGTGTTGCTCCAGATAAAATCAGTTACAAACGTGAGATCATTCTGGTCGCTGGGGTCGTTCACTATGTTGTATCCTTTCACCAGCAGGTCGGCTCGCTTGCGTTCTTCTTCGCGCAATTGTTCAAAGAGCCGCTCGGTGAAATTCACCAGATCGGCTCTTTGTTTAATCGCCTCGCTCCACAACTGCACTTTCTTGCGCTCTTCAATACGGATGCTCTCCGCAATGTGATTGCTGTACCACAGCGTAACGGCCACAATGGCCATAGCCACAATGAAAAGTAAGATTTTCCAGCGCTGCTTGTTGCTGTAGAGATTCATGTTGTAGTGGGGAAAGATAGGCGGGCTGTGGATTGGGCATTGCCAAAGTTCATGTTCTTTGCTAGTAGATCATCGGGGAATATGCAACATTTTATGTGTCGCATGAACTATCAACAGAAGCTGAACAATAATTCGCCAAATCAGGGGGTTAACCAGCAAATGGAAAGTTTAATTTCGTGGCCTCAAACTAAATACAATAAAACTAATGAATAACAAACTTTACATCGGCATCATAGTGGTGCTTCTCGCAGCAGTAGGTGTGCTGGCTTACAAATACTACACAACAGAACAAAAAGTGGTTTACCTCTCGGCTGAGTACACCGGACTGGATACCGAACGGCAAGCTCTTGCAGTGGACCTTGAACAAATGAGGATGAGTTACGACACCCTGAGTACGGACAATGATTCCATGTTGACCGCAATTGAAAGTCAGCGTGCCGAAATTGAAGGACTTCTTTCCAAAGTGAAAGACAAAAATTATGATGTGAGCAAACTGAAGAAAGAAGCGGAAACACTTCGTGGAATTATGAAAGGCTACATTCATGATATTGATTCACTCAACCAACTGGCCGACCGTCTCGTGGTTGAACGCGACACTGAAAGAGGCCGTGCCGACCAAGCTACAGCCACAGTGAAAGAACAGGAAGAATTTATCAAGACACAGGAAGGTGTAATCAACACGGCCAATGTGATGCAGGCGAGTTCATTTTCTAATACCGGCATCCAATTGCGCAGCAACGGAAAACAGGACGACACTGACAGAGCTTCGCGCAGCGAAATGATTAAATCATGTTTCACTGTTCGCAAAAACTCCATTGTAAAACCCGGAAGCAAAAACATATTCTTGCGCATTGTGGGGCCTGATGCCAAAGTTCTTCCCAACAAAGAAGGAAGCATCACCATACAGGTGGATGGAAAAGACGAACTCTACAGTGTGTCGCGCGAAATAGACTATCAGCGCGAAGATCAGGACGTATGTGTTTTCTACACCGTACAGGAAGAACTCAAAAAAGGGAATTACAAAGTCTATGTTTACGAAGGCGGGATGATGATCGGGCAGAGTGAGCTAGCGCTTCGTTAGTGATAATTACGAATTCGGAATTACGAATTACGCGTGCTGCGTACTTCGTAATTCTGAATTCGAAATTGTAGAAGATGCAGCCAACTATTTACTGCCAACTTCATTCCTTCCCGTTTTCTTCTTCACCGGGATATATCCTCCAAGGGCAAAACTTCTTTCAAAGAATGTAATCTTCTGTTCAGCGCGGCTTGCCGCACTTTCTTCAAGAATTATGTCTTTGAGATTGGACCAACCCATTTGTGCATTGGCCTGCAGGAAGAACCAACGGAAAAATTCGAAGCGCATCCCCATGTTGAGGCTGGCACCATAGCCTGCAAAGTGCGGCCAGTTTCTGTGCTTCTCACCGAAGAAAGTAAAATCGGTCCACGGCATCATGGCACCTGCCGATAGCGATCCGTTGAACACCAATTCATGTTTCAAGTTGAGGGAAGACCAGATGGGCTGCCTCCTGTCAAGAGCCACACGAATGAAATTAAAACCATCGCTGTGGTGGTAGTCCATAAAGCGGTGCGTGTAAAGAATGTTATCATTATTAAATGTGCCGGTGTATTCAGGATCAAAATATTTTTCTTCATCAATGTATCCGCTGATCCGTAAAAGCTGCGTTTGAATGAGCTGGTACTTCATGTGATCCCACCCGGCTGACACTCCCCAGTTGTCATGGAAATAATAACCAGCCCTAAAGTTGGATTGTGGTACAGTGAACTGTGTCGGGCTTAGATAAACTTTTGGATTCCACTCTTCGGGCATGTCATCGGCTCGTGCTTCGTGAAGGGTGAAGTCATAACCATCGCCTTTGAAATGGATATCACTTTGGTTGTAGTATGCCCTGTTGTAGCCCCAGTGAATAAAGATTTGCCCCTCGCGTACCGTCCCGTTTCTGTGTCGAGGAAGGATAGAAGATTCTTCCTGGGCAGCAGTTGTGCCGACCAGAAAAAAACAAACTGCCATAACAATAGTTAACCGGATGCATTTAATCATAGGAGCAAAGGTAGGTCTGATGTCCGGCAGGGGCCAGTATCACCTCTTTCGCTGCAGCTCTCCATTCAACATCGCATTGTTCGATTTCGCAATGACTTAAAATTTTGGAGGGATTAGTGCGTTCTACTTTCACCAACAGGGAAAAATGAACTGGAAGAAAATTGTAAAACGAACACTTGTATTTGCAGGAAGCATCTTCCTGCTTTTCCTCATTGCCGGATTTATCATTATTCGTTTTTATGAAGATGAAGTGGTAGGCTATGCCCTGAAAAGAATTGATGCACAGCTAAAGACAAAAGCACAGTACGAAACAGTGGACCTCACTCTATGGGAAAGTTTTCCTGACGCTTCGCTCCGGTTCACCAATGTATATCTGGAAGAAACATTTGTAGAAAAGGATACACTATTCTTCACCGAAAAACTTTATCTCTCGTTCAACCTCTTCGATCTTTTTCGCGGCCAGTATGCTGTAAGTGAAATTGAAACGGTCAACTCAAAATTGTTTTTAAAACTGGATGAGAAAGGAAATGACAACTGGCATATATGGAATGATGATGAAGCGGGCGACTCAAGCAAATTTTCATTTGCGCTGCAAAACCTTTTCCTTCAAAATGCCGATGTGGTTTATGAAGACAGAAGGACCAAATTTTTTCTGGACATCACTTCTCAATCATCTCAGGCAAAAGGAGATTTTACTGAGAACGAATTTGAATTGACCCTTGACTTTGTGGGAAAAATCCACAGCCTCTTAAGCGGAGAAACAGAGTATGCAGCAGAGCGGTCACTTGAAGCCAAAACAAAAATTGCAGCTAATACTGCCACACAACACTTCTCATTTTCAAAGTGCAATCTTTCTCTTGACGGGCTTGATTTTGCGCTGAGTGGCGATATAGATGCCGGAGAAATCCAACAGGTGAATATTTTGGTAAAGGGAGAGCAACTTGAACTCGATGAAGTCTTGGCACACTTACCCGAAGCATCCCGCAAAAGGCTAAATGCCTACGAACCCGCAGGCCTTATCAGTGCCGATATCAGCATTTATGGCGAAACAGGAAAAGACAAATCACCTGAAATAGTCGCATCGTTCGAACTGCGCGATGGCACCTTGAAACAAACTGAAAACGGTGTCGCGCTAAAAAACCTCAATTGCAAGGGGAACTACACCGCACTGAAAAAATCGGAAGACAAACTGGTACTACACAATTGCCAAGGCAATCTTGAAGGCGGGGCATTCGAGGTAAGTGGTTGGGTGGAGAATTTTGCTGACCCAAAAGCACAACTTGCTTTAAAGGCAAGTATGGATTTGAGCGATCTAAAAAATTTCTTTGCATGGGATACGCTGGAAGTTTGTGAGGGGCGAATTACAGCCGATGCAACGCTTTTTGGAAAAATCATTACAAAAGAGGATAGCACTCTAGATCTAACAGCGTTAACCACAACTGGAAATGCACGGCTTGAAAATGCAAGATTGAAGCTGAAACAATCGTCCCGCGAATTCAGCCAGGTGAACGGAACTTTTTTGCTGAACAATGCCGATGCTTCAGTGCAGGAATTGACGGGTGTAGTGAACGGAAATGATTTCACCGTGAACGGCACTTTGAAAAACATGCTGAGTTACCTGCAATCCAAAAATGAAGTGATGACGGTGGATGCAAGTTTCACTTCTCAGCACATTGATTTCTCCAACCTTGTAGAAAATGACGCAACACGCAAGCAGGACGATTACAAATTGATCTTTCCTGCACGGATTGATTTTTCGCTGAATGCCAATGTGGAAAAATTTACCTTTGGGAAATTCGAAGCCACCGATGTGAAAGGAATTGCGAGGCTGAACGATTTGCGATTGAGCATAGATCCCGTTTCATTCAAAACAGCCGATGGCTCGCTCACCTCGCAAATTATACTCGACCAGGTGAGTGATGATCAATTTTTTCTGAAGAGTTTTTCTAACCTTTCCGGCATCAACATCACTAAGCTGTTTGCGGAGTTCGACAACTTCGGGCAGCAGACCATAACGGAAAAAAACTTGCGCGGAAAGGCTACTGCTACGGTCCAATTCAACACTCCTGTTTCCACATCGCTGCGCATTGTAACCGATAAAATAGAAAGCCTCATTGACATCAAAATTGAAAACGGACAATTGATTAATGTTAAAGCACTGCAAGACATAGCTGAGTACATCCGCAAGAACAAATTGGTGGCACCGTTTGTAAACGAAGAAAAATTTGCGGAGAAAATGAGTGACATCAAATTTTCGACTTTCGAAAATGTGATTGAGATTAAAAACCGCAACATCACTTTTCCCATGATGGATGTGCGAACCACCGCTATGGACATCAGTGCACGCGGCACACATTCATTCGATAATAGGATTAACTACACCGTTGGGTTTAACCTGCGCGACATCCTTGTGCGGAAAGAAAAAGAGTTTGCTGAGGCCGATGACGGATTGGGCAGGCAGATGTTCATCTATATGCGCGGCACTACCGAGCAACCAGAATTCGGGCTGGACAAACAGGCATCTAAAGAAAACCGCCAACAGGAAATGGAAGTGGAGAAACAAAATGTAAAAGCGTTGCTGAAAGAAGAATTCGGATTATTCAAAAAGAATCAAACGGTGGGATCGTACAAAGAAGAAACCATAACACCCGGCACCACCTCCACCATTACGTGGGAGGAAATGGACGTGAAAAACACACCAGTAGAAGAACCGAAGAAAGAAACTCCTGTTTCAACAGAAAAACCACCACTACAGGAAGAGAAGAAAAAGAAAAAGTTACCGAAATGGCTGGAAGAGAAGGAGGAGAATGAAAAGCCAGACGGTGAATAAGAAATTCAAGTTTGTTTAATTCGATGCTTTCTACGACTCTCCTGACCTTACATGACAAGCTCCAAACACTGAAGAGTCGTGTCAGAGTGTTTCAGATTTAGGGGCATGATTAAATCACCCCACCTTCGCCCCGTGCTTCCCCCTGCATTCATCTCACGCCTCAGCGCCCAGTTCCCCAAAGAACACCAAGAAATTATTGATGCGCTGGATCGTCCACCGAACGCAAGCGTTCTTCTCAACCCCGAAAAACAATTGGCAATAGCCACGCAAGGCTTAGAATCTGCAACTGATAACGGTTCCTTGCCTATTCCACGCCTTGCGTGGCTATTGCCAATTGATTGGTGTCCTCATGGCAGAATCCTCTCGGCCCGTCCCTCATTCACCCTCGACCCACTTTTCCATGCTGGTTGTTATTATGCACAAGAAAGTAGCAGCATGTTTTTATGGCACATACTTTCAACTCTCAATTATCAATTATCTCCTGATAGTTATCGGGATATCAACTGCCTGGACTTGTGTGCAGCTCCGGGGGGAAAATCATTGCTTCTTTCATCGTACTTTGACGATAAAGCAAAAATTATTTCTAACGAAGTGATTCCGCAGCGCAATGCAGTTCTTCGGGAAAACGTGACGAAGTGGGGTGCAGCCAATGTCATTGTCACAAGAAACAACCCGGCAGATTTTTCATCACTGGAAAATTATTTTGATCTGGTATTGATTGATGCACCATGCAGTGGTGAAGGAATGTTTCGTAAGGACCACCGCGCAAGAAATGAATGGAGTGAGGAGAATGTGCGAATGTGCAGTGTGCGTCAACGCAGAATATTGAATGATGTTCTTGGGTGTGTCTCCCCTGGTGGATACCTTATTTATAGCACCTGCACATTTTCCTCGGATGAAAACGAGGAAAATTGCCGATGGCTTTGCGGATTGGGGTTAGAAAAAGTGATGTTTGATGTTCCGAAAAATTGGAACCTGGATGTGTTGGATGAAAAGGAATTTTTCGCGGTGAGGATGTTGCCGCATCGTGTGGCGGGGGAAGGATTTTTTGTGAGCGTGTTTCGCGTTCCAGCCAAAGAACAGTTCCCTCATCGCGAAGTCTCGGGACGAAGACGCGAAGAAAAAAGAAGTGGCCGATTTACAAATGCATCAAATAGAGAAAATGAAATCGCATCAAAATGGATGCAAGGCAAAACCGGATTGGTAATGGATTCAAAAGAAGATGCATTGTTTCTATCATCGTTTCATTTCGATGAACTAAATCATCTCTCCAAACAGCTTCACATCACTTTGCCCGGAATAGAAGTGGGAAGATTGGTGCGCGATGAATTAATTCCCGCACATGCCCTTGCCGTTTCGGGTTTGGTTAATGAAAACATTTCGCGCATTGTTGTGAATGAAGAAACTGCACTGCGCTACTTGCGCGGTGAGAATATTTCCTCTTCTGTAGAAAACATTTCTACAGAAGGATGGGCGCTTATGGCATTCAATGAACATCCGCTTGGCTGGATAAAAATCATGAAGAATCGGGTGAACAACTACTATCCGAAAAACTGGCGGGTGAGGATGCGCTGAAAGGTTTCATCCTGAAGTATCGAGATGAAGGCGCGAAGAAAATACTCATTGAATACTCTTCATTCCTTCGCGACTTTGTGTGATGCTTTACGCGCGCACTTTATAAACTCTCCAAACTCCTGTGCGATTGAGCCAGTTGTTGAAATTGAATTGCAGCACCCAATCAGGATAAGTCGAATACACTCTTTCGAGCCGGTTGCCGAACCGTTCAATTTGTTTCTCCTGTAGCTTTGGAATAATGAGGTAAGTGCCCTCTACCGGATCAAGCACTTTCAGTTGCTTTTTGGTCAACAGGAGCGATGTCATCTGCGGGCCATTGTAGAAGGCAATACTCACTTTGTTGTGGATAGGACTTGGCTCAAGGCAATAGACCTGAATCGGTTCATGCTTTTGCAGTTCGTACAAGAACCGGAACAGTTCAATTCTTTCATTGGCTGAAAAGAACATGACGTAAGGAATGAGGCACACGTTTACCACTATTGAAATTCGCAACGTCCATTTCACTACACCTGAATTGAACCATCGCCAAAGTTTCTCTCGTTCTTTAATGGCATGATAAGCAACAATCATAGCGAGCGGTACCAGCGGAACCAGGGGAAACATGAACCGTTCTTCCTTGTGTGCAATTAAAAAATGAACAAGAAAAAAAGGGAGCAGTGAAAACGAAAGTGCATGCTTCGGTTTGAGGATTATGCCTAACACCACCGCAATGATGACCACTATACTTAAGGGTGGAATGCCTCGCAGGAAAATGGCTTCAAAGTAGTAATACCAGGGGTTCGTGCCGAACGTATTCACTTTTCCCAGCAACAGGTTTTGTGAAAAATAATTCCACGCTGTAATCACCCACTGGCCATAAAACCAACGGTCAACAAGCAACCCGATTGCTACAGCGATACATCCGCCAGTTGCAATTATGGCGAGTTGATTCCATTTTGCACGTTGGATAAAAATGAACCATGCTAAAAGTCCAGCAACAAGAAATGCACTTTGGAAACGAAGCACGAAACTCAACCCGAGTAGAAATCCGGCAAGGAGAAAAGTCCATTGCTTTCCACGGAGGTCTTGCGAGCTTTTGCCGACAGGCCACGCCAACAATAAAAATGCAAATGCGAACATGAGCCCACTCCAGTTCTCCGATGAGAAACGGACACCACAAAACAGCGAGAACCAGAGTCCAAACATCAAGAATAGATTCCATTTGTTTGTTGCAGGAAAATCTGAATTTATTTTTCTAAGCATTAAAGCGGCCACAGCAAAAGCCATCAACGCGGAGAGCAAACGAAGAACAGTGATAACACGAAACGGAGTGTAGTAGCCCATAGCATCCCACATTTCCCAAACAGCACAGGCGAGTGCAGGTTGCAGTGCAGGCCGCATCTTTTCTGCAAACTCCCAGGGAAGGTCCCCGGCTGGTATGTGTCCCATTTTCCAGTTGGCAAACTCAAGTATCTGGAAGTGTTCGTCCACATGAAAAAATCCTTCACAAAAAATTGCAGTGATGATGTAAGCAACAAAAAAGAGCGCTTTAGCCGGTGAAAGCCGGAAAAAGCCTGTTGAATTAATTGTGCGGAATTTGAACATTTGCAGTTTCTAAAAATGGCTTGGCAATCTATTACATCACTCTAAAATTTTCGCGTCTGGAGATGGGCTTTCCTTTTTTTGATTGGTTGTGTGAACTTATACTTGAGGCTTTGGGTTTGCGTTTGTCTTCAGTAATAAATTCTGCAATCATTTTTTCCCTCTTTTGCTGCTAGTTCAGAAAGGCTGCCTGTATAGTCGGTAACCCGATTCAGTTACAAGCACCCTGAATTTGCCGCTATGCTAAAAGTGCTTGGATAAACCTGAATGCGGGCAAGGGAAAGCATTCTCAATAGGCCATGCCCGCGGATCCCAACGCTGTTTCTCCTTTTTTTTAGAAGTTCATTATTTTCGCTGCATCCACCCACATTTTCAAATTCCTACCCTCAAAATAATCTCAACAACATTATGCACGAAAGGCATCTCAACCGGGAAAAATACTTTCTGGAACAGAGTTACACCACCGCAAAGTATGTTATTCCATATATCAACAGATTGCTGCCCGTTACTCCTGATTTAATCGTTGCCGAAATAGGCTGCGGGGAGGGTGGAAACCTCAAGCCTTTCCTCGATATCGGTTGTAGAGTAATAGGCATTGACATTGCAGGCAACAAAATTTCCAATGGCCTGAAATTCTTCGACAACCATCCCGGTAAGAGCAAGCTCACTTTAATTGCAGAAGACATCTATAAAGTAAACCCCGATACTTTGCGCCCTTTCGACCTGGTTATTATGCGGGATACGCTGGAACATATACCCGACCAGGATTCTTTTTTGGAGCATCTAAAAAAATTCCTTGCTCCCTCGGCCAAAGTATTTCTTGGCTTCCCGCCCTGGCGTATGCCATTTGGAGGCCATCAGCAAATCTGCCGCAATTCCTTTCTGAGCAAGCTGCCCTATTTCCACCTTCTCCCTCATCCATTCTATATCGGGATACTCAAGTTATTTCGGGAGAATGAAGCAACGGTGAAAGAACTTTTGGAAGTAAAAAAAACCAGGATTTCCATTATTCGCTTTAAGAAAATCCTGGCCAAAAGAAATTATAAAATTGATAACGAAGTTTTTTACATGATCAACCCGAACTATGAAGTCAAATTCAAACTCAGGACAAGAAAATTACCGGGAATATTAAATGTTCCGTACCTGAAGGATTTCTTTACCACGACTTATTACTGCCTGATCTCCCTTAAAGAAAACTGAAGCACTGCTGCGCGATACGGTATTAACGAAGCCGCTACCTTGTGAACACAACGTTCCACTATTATTTTATTCTTCACTCAGAACCTTTGTCCGACATTAGCAGTACAAAGACATTTATTAAAAACAACCAGAGTACAATGAAAACTTTTACAACATCACTTTTGTCGCTTTTCCTTTTCGCTGGCATCAGCAGCGCACAACAGGAAACATTTACACAACGTTTTCAAGCCTCCTTCTCCCAAAGCATCAAGGGACTTGAAGCCCAGAAGGGAGCAGCGTCTGGCAATGGGTGGGAAAGCAAAATTGCGTTTCCGGAATTCTCAAACACACACATCTTAACAAATGAAACATTGGGCGTACTCGCGCTCCGCCTTTCATCGGAAGTGATGGACGAAGAAGCGGGCAAAGATTTGATGCCCCGTATGGAAGCCATGGTCAATGGTGCATTGCCTGCGGGCGATTATATAAAGAGCCAGACTTATGGCGGTGACAATTATGTGGGTTATATGAAAACGGTTTACGAATTCAATTCATCCAAGATGGCCGACAAGCAAAAACGCCCTGCGGTAGAAATCGGCATCATAAAAACGGGAGACAAAATGGAAGTGGTGGTACTCTTGATCGAACCCTTTTTCAAGAACCAGTACGAGCCTAGGTTTTGAATTGTCTCATCCCGAAGTTTCGAGACATGACACAAAGCATTTTTCGTAGTGTCTAAGCCAATTCCAAATAGAGGCAGTGACCACACAGGTGATGAAAGTGGAAGCACATTAAGAAGACATGCAAAACGTACATGGCAATTTTCTTTAGCTCATTTTCCAGAATGAATTTGTGCTCGCAGGAAAAAGAGATGTAAAAGGCAAGGCTTTTTTTATAGTCCGTAAAGTGCCGGTCGAGTTCAAAAAAATTCTCACCAAAGAAGTAAGGTTTCTGAAAGTCGCTTCATTTTCTGGCGAGTACAAACCAGCCTTTGAGCGACATCCCTGTTCGCGTCAGGTTAAGAAAAAAGTTGAGTGCCGATTTTCCCCACTTTAAAAAAAAATTCCTTTCTGCCATGTTGCGGATCACCTCATCATCCGATTTTGCGGACACTACCGGCTGTGAAGTTTTTCCACGGCTCAGCCGGAAGCGAGTGATGCTCATTCCCAATGTAGAAACTTTTCGCGCTTCGAATCCGTGTTTTTCGATGGTTCGCCTCAGCGTGGCGGCTGAATAATAAGTGAGGTGCTCGGGCCATGAAATCACATTGTACTTATCGCCCAGCCACCTGCGTTCAAGTGAATTGAAATTGGGAGTAGTGCAATAGAACATGCCGCCCTGGCGCAACAGGCTTTGGATGATTTGCAGTTCTTCGTTGGGGTTATTGATGTGTTCAATCACCTCAATGGATAGAATAACATCGAACTGCACAGCGGGAAAAATTTCCACCGCCAGCCCACCGAGATGCATTGTGATCTCCTTTTCACGACACGATTTAACCAGCGCCTCGCTGTACTCGGTTCCATAAACATTCCATCCCCTTTTTTTTGCTTCATCCAGAAAATATCCTTTACCGCAACCAATGTCCAACATATTTTTTGTTTGCCTGAAAGGCTCAAAATCATTCAACCATTGATGGTATCGCTTTAGAGTGAGTGGCGAGAGGTAATGACCCTGGCCGTAGTTGGAATAATAACTTTCAAGTTGTGATGCAGTAGGAATTTGGGCGGCAAAAACAAGTTGGCAAATGCCACACTTTAGCAACGGCACACGGTGGAAATTTTTCAGCACCATCACATTTCGGCTTTGGCATGAAATACACTTTTTGTGAATGGACTCGCTCATTTTACATCATGCGCTTTCAAAAATCTGTTTCAGTATGGGTATGACATTTTGCAAACTCCGATATTCAATTCCGGCCTCGCGACATCGTTTGCGAAGTTGAGTTTTGTCTTCTTTAAATAATGATTTAATCTCTTCAGCGGCTACCTTCACATCTCCTCCGGGAAGGCTTTCTACCATCACGCCCACATTTTTTTCGAGCACCGCTTTATCATCTTCTGAAATTCCCCGACAGGTGATGTATGGCAACCCGCACATCAGGTATTCTCCCACTTTCACCGGTGAACGATACTTCTGACTTGGAAATGGTGGTACACCTGAAAGTCCGATATCAGCGGCTGAATACCATGCCCTCATTTCCTTTGGTGAGTGCGCACTTTCAAGATGATACAGGTTGCTATTAACCCCTGCATTGCTCATCATGTTGAGTATGCGTTGATGGTCCTCCCTGGTAATGATGAGGAAAAACATGTCCGGAATTTCTTTTTTCAACTTCGCAAGAAATTCAGGAATTTCTTTTTCATAATACAGTCCACCGAACTTTCCTGCGTAGATGAGTACAGGTTGTTCTTTCCTGAGACCAAGCATGGTTCTGATTTGTGTTCTTGCTTCACCCGAAAATTGAAAGACGTTTTCATCCACTGCGGATGGTGCACGAATAATGTTTCCTTTGGCCACAGGCGCAAGTTCATCGCGAAGACGCTTTGTTCCGGTGAGAATGAATTCGCTCCTTCGTCCTGCTCTTTGTTCGAGGGTGTGCAATAATTTGTATTTCAAGCCTGATTTTTTCCAATAACCAAAATCTGCCATGAAATCAGCATGTGGTTCATAAATCAGGATGCAGTTTTTGATGCGTAGCAATCTGGAACAGACGTAGGCCATAGAGCCGGCTACGTTGGACATGGATAGCATGAGCGCTGGCCTCCACTTCATCTTGAGTTGCGCAATGATGCAGAATGCTGAGAGGAAATTGAATATCTTTTTTATAAGAATGAAGTGGCCGCTCATGTACTTCATGGGGTACCATGAAATGTTTTGTGCAAGCAGGTCATTCGAAATGTTTCTGCGTTCATCTTCACTGAAAGCGTATTCTTTTTGTTCAAATGTGATGAGATGAAACGAGTAGCTACCTGTTGTGAAAGGTTTGAGGTAACTCATGAAAAAACTGCTGCACAATGGATCACCAAAACTGTTGTACACGAGCACCACGATATGCTTCGAAACTACAGGCTCAGTCATGTAATGATTTGTTCTTGCCGAAGTGAAGAGAATTTTTTCCATATGAGCAGAGCATTCCCTGGTTGCATTTCCTTGAGATAAGTTTTTGTCATGATGCTCCTGATTTTTTTTCGCATTCGTTCTGCATGGCCTTCCGGTAAACGGTTAAGCGATGCGATGTAGAACCAAAGATGTTCAAATCCGTTTTCCAGTCCTTGCAAGTTGGTGATGGCTGAAGCATGTCCCCTACGCAAACGATAGACGCATTCATTTACATACTTGTATTGCCCGGTGTGGCAGATAGAAAGATAGAATGCAATATCCTCGCAATGTGTCCAGGGTTGGTATTCGTATTTTTTCTCTTTTCTCTTTTTTATCAGCCATGAACTGCCTGGCAGGCAATCCGGATCAAGGGAAGCCACAGAGAGAAGCGGATTGCCGGTGAAGTTCGGAATTCTTCTTTCAATCACTTTAGCGAGATCTTCCGACATACACTCTACCACACCGGACACAAATTCAACTTCTTCATTTTCGAGAAGCAGTGGCAAGCGTGAAGAAATACTTCGAGTTGGAAGTACATCGTCAGCATCTAGGGGGAGAATGAAACTGCCTCTCATTTCTGCAAGTGCCCTATTGCGCGCATTGCCAACTCCTTTTTTTTCTTCTCTCAAAACGCGAATGCGCGAGTCATGAAATGAACTCGCAACTTCCTGTGTTGAATCGGTGCTCGCATTATCCACAATAAGCAACTCCCAATTTTGCCATTCCTGTGCGAGTACAGATTGTACGGTCTGCGCCAGGTATTTTTCAGCATTGTATGCAGGAGTGATGATGGAAACCATGTCATTCATTTCACAGCGTGTTTTCAATCAGCATTTCAATCCGCGCAATTTGCTTTTGGTAGGTGTTGCTCATTGCAAATGCAATTCTGCGTTCGTTGCTTTCGTGGTTGTTGAATTCTTTCAGGTTGTTGCAAACGTGACGAAAGAGATTCAGGTAAGATTCTTCGTTATCAGCCATTTCTAATAAACGGTGGGGCCGGTAAAGGTCCATCACATTGCTCACAATCACTTTTCCTGATGCGAGGTAGGTCATCACTTTGTGTGCGTTGGCCACCTGGGCCGGAAAGCGGATGTGATCGTAACAAATCAACAGGACATCGGCTTGTGCAAGCATGGTGTCCAGTTCACCGGCAGGTTTCTCACCAAGCAGAAAAGCATTTTCATTTTTACGAAGCAACTCCACCTCTTGCAGAGCTTCAACCGAAATGGTTTTATTCAGGTTGCCTTTGCCATAGGAACCAATGAAAAAAAAATCCAACTCCGAATTTTCTTTAACCAGGCGGTGAAGGAGCTTCCAGTTGATGAAGCGAATGAGAAGGTTGCCAGCATAAACAATTTTTGTTCTTCCCCTGCCATGTGGCAACGCAGCAGGTTGTTTATGACCTGATGCAAAACCATGTGGAATGAAATGCGAATTCGGCTGATGTGTTTTCAGCAATTCTAGAATTTCGAAATTGGAAGCAAAACAAATGTCAGCAGATGATGCCGTTTTATGCAGTTGGAAATTGGAATTGATGTCCACCATGTGGTGAATCTTCAATCCGGCCTCAAAAACATCAAGGTGATAGTGTCGGGAGTTGTCAAAACTCCAGATCACATCAAACAAGGTACCCGCACACGTGGAAATTTTTTTTGCAGCAGAGCGGTGAATCATTCGTTGCAAGGTGTCAGGAAAAAATCGTGTGCCTGGAATATGAAAATTATCAGCGACAACGTTTACTGATTCTGATTTGAAATACTCACGTCTGGGAGGATTCAAAAACCATGTACGGTTGCCAAGTTTCGCCAGCGTTTCTGCATAATGGTGTTTCGATACTTTGCTGATGCCCCACGGCTCAGGTGAAATGATGAGGATATTTTTTCCTTCGAAGTAACTCATTTCAAACTGTGAATTATGGATGCGTATTGCTTGCCAATTTTGAGCATGTTGTAGTGTGATGTTGCAGCTTCTGATATTTTTCTGCGGTCAAAATTGTTGTTTGAAAGGAAGCGCTCAATCACATCTTCCCACGCCTCGTTTTTATTCCGGAGCAGGCCGTTCGTTTCGTTCACCAGTTCCGGTATCGCACCATTTGGCTCGCTCAACACCGGACAACCGCAACACAATGCCTCGGCACAAACAACAGAAAATGTTTCGTAGCCGGTGGGAAGAATAAATGCGGTTGCGGCTCGGTACTCCGTTGCAAGTTGTTCGCTATTTAGAACACCAACGAATTTTGCAGAGTCACTCAAACCAAGTTGGCTTATCGAGTTTTCAATCTCTGGAACAAGATCTCCGAATCCTGCAATGCGCAAGGTGATATGGATATTTCTTTTTTTCAACTCCACCAGTGCTTTCAGGATTTCAATAGGTGACTTGGGTGATTTCCATCGCGCAGCCATAAAGAAATGCAATCCCGGTTTTGTTGTGTCATTAAAATGATAGGCGTCTGTTTCCACTACATTGGAAACGATGTGAACCGGAAATGTTTTTCCCGAAAATGTTTTTATGTCGCGGGCGAGAGCCTCGGAAACACACAAGACCGGATGGTTATGTGAAAAGATGTTTTTGATCCGCGTGAGTTTTTTGTTGCTGTGAAAATGGAAATGATAATAACTCCAATGCTCGGTGATCAGGATTTTTTCTGGAAGAAAAAATTTCAACCGGTGCAGGTAAGTACAAATGGGATATGCAATGTGAAAGTTGACCACATCAAAATTGTTTTTCACGTTTTCTTTTTTCAGGAACCTTCGCAGGGCCAAAAAAATTTTCCATTCGTGCAGTCGCCAGGATTTGAACCTGGTTCGCAGAATGATTCGCGAAAGTCCGGAATCATTTTCGAATTTGGAAATGGAATTTCCAAATCCTTCATCAAAATGGAGAACGTGTTGAGTGAAATGTGGTTCAAGACTTTTGACGTGCCTAAATATCCAAAGTGCATTCAGTGGATCATCAGGTTTGGGATACCACGGTGTGATATGAAGTATGCGCAATTTCAACGATGGGGAATGCAGTTGGCCAAACCTAAGTCAATCACTTTCAAATGAGAATTGTAGTGTGCAAATCGCATGTTTACAATCGGTACTATCTCAAGCTGTTTAAACCCGAAGGAAACGATTTCGATTCGCGTTATCAGCGTTTGCCGAACATAAGCTACTCTGCAAACTGTGCTTCAATCATCTGAAGTTTGTATTCCATTTCAGGTTTGTAGGCATCAACGATGTTAGGATTTTTACCTTGAATTTCTGAAGCTTCTGTAACGATGAAATTGAAGAATACTAAACCCGCATAGACTATAAAAATCCAGCGCCCGCTTCTCTGTGAAGCAAACAGGGAAACACAGCACAAGAGCCAGCAAATTATCAGAGCTGTCCGGTAATGGACTACGAATAACATTACAGTGTGCCCGCTATTGATACTCATAAGGTTGAAGACAAGAAGATGAATGGTAATAATTGAGAGCATACATAATGCGAGCGCTGGAAATTTTGTCCACCCCTCCTTTAACCTATTCCACAATAGCTTGACACAATAAAAGAGGAACAACACAAGAACAGGAAGTTCATGCGAAATTCGAATGGCGGAAAAGGCTACTCTGAAATCCAGGCCGACCAATGCGAGCAGCCAGAGTGCATTTTCTTCTGCCAGATGAACCAAAGTGGCAGGCGGCACTATGGTGTTAGCCGCAGTGCCGAATAGTTGAGCAAAGTTTTTCCAATACAGATCAATGGCATTTAGGTGACCGTGCCCCTGTTGATTAAAAAGGAAATAGAAACCGCAGAACACCAGTATTCCGGAAAGCTGTGAGATTGAAATTTTAAGTAAAGTGCGTGAACTGGATATCTTAAACAAGGCTGAAGAAACAGCAACCAACAATCCAACCCCAACAAACAGGATGTTGAAAAAGTGAAGAAAGGGAAGGAGGCAAGTAAGGAAAAGCAGCAGCCAATGAAGTCGTTCAATACCCGGGCGCTGAACGGAAGCGTGAAGCAGTATCCGGTAATAAATGATCAGGTAACATAGAACTGCCAGGTTTGAAAGCGCATAGGTGCGAATGAAGATTCCATCGTGAATTCCCATGACAATGGCTAACAGTGTTGTAACAAAGGCAACTTCATTGCCTGCCAGCTTTTTGACAAAAAGAAAAAAGAGGATGGTGAAAGCCAGTGAAATTGTGCAACTGAAAAGTCTCAAGGTGTGGAGCACACCGAAGTGTGGACCGAACAATCGCACCATTGCATGTGCAGGGATGTAGTAGGCCAATGCGTTGCCGCCCTCATAAGCAAGTGTTGAGTGGATTACGTTGCTTGTAGTGTTGCCATCGCGGATTTCGGATGCTTTTATGTCCAGGTATTTTCCGGCAGTGTCGGGCTGAACCAAAAAGTCGTTTGGCGGAGCCATGCCATTCACAATAAAAATGGTCGTGTACTCGTCCATCGCGGTTGGCTGGTCGCTGTAATTCGCGCAATACAGCACGGCAAAAACGGCACTAAGCACAAGAGGAAACAAAAAGTCTTTCGATGATTTCATTGGTCAGCAATGTTTTTGTTGTGCAATGGATCGTCAATGATTTGTACGAAACACTTTTGCAGATAGGTATTGGCAATTAATGCTGGCGGCAGCGAAATGCAATAGTCGGTCATTAACCGATAAGACACGCACTAACTAACGCCAAAGAAAAGGTGTATGCATCTGAATGAACTAAAATTGTACCTGGAAGCGATAGGCTTTAGTTGAGTTTCCTTTGTTGAAAATATGCATAGAATCTGTTTATGTAAGGTTGGAAGTTGCCGATGGCCCTGCCGGCATGTTTCAGAATGTTACTCGTTGATTTTTACTCCAGGGCTGACATCAATAATTGAGAGGAGTACCAGATCATGAATTCTGCGCGGCACCTTAATTATTTCATCTTGTTTTTTGCAGTGGTGATCTTATTAAGAATTTATCACGAAATCACCTATGCTGATTTTGCCACCGACAAATCGTGCCAGGTGATGTGTGCAATCAATTTGATCAATGGGAATGGACTGAGTGCAGGCAGCGCAGATTTGAACAACCTGAGCCGCACAGATTTTACTCCTCTCACACGCTGGCCTCCCGGATATTCATTGTTATTGGTCCCGTTTCTTTTAGCATTTGACGATGTAATAGTTGCCGTACACATTCTTGACGTATTCTTCGTTGTACTTTTCTTACTCTCCATTGTTTGGTTGTTCAGGATGTTGAAATTCAACCACAGATCGCTTTTATGGCTCCTTGTTTTTTATGCAATAACATTTTCTTTGTTTTATGATGCCACTTCAACAGATCTCATTGCTTTTACCATATATCAATATGGCATCCTGCTCGCTATAAGAAGTTTGTCAAATGGTTCAAACGGCAATGCGATTTTGATTGGAGTGCTGTCTTTCCTGCCAGTTGCTTTTCGTCACGCTTATATGCCTTTCTCCATAGTAATTCCGATGGTCATGATACTGGTCGGTTATCATTTCGGGAACAGGGCATTGCTCAGAAAAGGAATTTGGTCGGGTGTGTGTGCACTGGCATTGGTTGCACTTTTTATCATGTGTGAAAAAATCCGCATAGGTGACGGACAGGTATTGACAGAGCAGACGGGTATGTTCTTCCAAAACCTCAAGCAATTCACTCCTTTCCCATGGGAAGGTTTCTTTTTCACAAAAGCTTTAGCGCTGAGTTACAACAACAGTTTCAACGGATTTCTCCCACTATACTCTGTACTCGGCTGGCTTGTTTCTCTGTTACTTATTGTGTATGCTGTTCACCGATTCTTCAGAACTCTTCACGACAGCAAATTGCACATTGATCTGAAGCAACAGAGAATTATCTATCACCTCATGGGTTTGCTTACCATAGCCGGATTGATTTTGTCACTTGGATTTTTGTCTGTCCGCTGTGCCGTGCAAAATTGGCGAGAACCACCGTGGACGTATGTTGAAGAATCAAGGTACTTTTCTACGGGTATGATTTTTCTCCAGGTTTGTGTTTTTGCCTCTTTGTTTGACAAGATGCCTTCACGGATGCGCTGGATGGTGCGATCATTTGTGTTCACGGTTTTTCTGTTCAGCATGGCTTATTCAGTAAATGAATTTTACAGCGTGTATGTAAAAAAAAGCAGCCACACTTTCCAGCGGGCATATGCACGTGAGTTGAACTTCGCACAAATAATCGGGAAGGCTTCTGCACAATCGGATCACCATTTTGTTTATGTGGATAAGCACTGGTCTTCCATTTATCTGGTCACTTCAGTTGCGGGAATTAGTTCAGCTACCGATCGCTATGATGACATCATGGAATCTGGCCTCCACACTTCAGCACCGGTTGAACTTATTATTGCCATGCCGCACGAATTGAATACAGACGAAAAGAATTTCATCCTGAATCATCAGGCAGAAAAAATCGGGGAATCAGAAAATTCTGATCTATACAGTGTTAGCCTGCCATGATTAAAACGCTCACCATCATAATGCCTTCTTACAATGAAGAGGACTCACTTAAGGTGATTCTTCCCGAAGTAATCAGCCATTGTGAAATGAAGGGGTACGAACTGGTGGTGGTTGATGATGGTTCTTCTGACAACACCCAACAAATCCTGTATATTCTTGAAGAAAAATCCAAAGCATTGAAGGTGGTAACACATAAAATGAACAAGGGATATGGTGCGGCCATCAAGAGCGGAATCAAACAGGCTTCAACTGATTATGTGGTAACAATGGATGCCGATGGGCAGCATCGTCTGGAAGACATTGACAAGTTGTTTGCGGAAATTCTGTCTGCGGATGCCGATATGATAATCGGGAGCAGGCTGGGACAAAAATCAGCGAGCAGGGTAAGAGGATTTGGTAAATGGGTTATCCGAAGTATTGCAAGGATCCTCATGCCTCTTGAAATCAAAGACCTGAATTCCGGAATGAAAATCTACAACACCTCGTTGGCGAAAGAATACTTGTCGCTCTGTCCCGATTCAATGTCCTACAGCGATACGATTGCTTTAGTATTCGTGAATTACAAACACCGTGTGCTTGAAACTCCTATTTCGATAAGAGAACGGAATTCAGGAAGGAGCGCAGTCGGATTGAACACAGCTTTTGAAACGTTGCTGGCCATCATCAACATCGTTATGCTTTTCAATCCGCTTAAAGTCTTTTTGCCCTGTGCGCTTTTTATTTTGTTCGTGTCACTTCTTTGGGGATTACCGATAGTGCTGAAAGGAAATGGGGTGAGTGTGGGTACCTTGTTGGGAATTACTCTCAGCATATTCCTGTTTTTCCTGGGATTGATAGCAGAGCAAATTTCAATACTCAGGAAAAGGAAGTATGGCTGAAACCGGATTGAAGTGCAGCATTTGCACTGCGGAAGTGTTTACCCACTTGTTCAATAAGTCGGGCTTCGACATATTGAAATGTTCCAAATGCCAAATTGTGTTCACGAACATTCCCCAGGACTTCGATCTGTTGAGTATTTATGATGAGTCTTATTTCGAGGGCGGGCAAAAGGATGGTTATGGCAACTACTCAGGAACTGCAAATGTTCTCAGAAAAGAATTCCGGAAAAGTGTCACCCTCCTTCGGAAACTAACCGGCCATAAATCAGGATTGAGGTTGCTGGAACTTGGCTCAGCCTATGGCTTTTTCCTTGACGAAGCGGCAACATACTTTGAATGTTTAGGCATTGAGGTATCGCAACCGGCTGCACAGTATGCCGTGAAGCGAGGTCATCATGTAATAAATAATTCACTCAATGAAAAAACGCAATCGGAAATTGGAAAAGTGGATATCGCTGTCATGTTCGATGTCATTGAACATTTGCAGGATCCGGTTGCAACACTGAAACTGATTGACGGATGCGTTAACAAAAATGGAATAATCATTCTTACCACCGGAAACATAGGCTCATTCATCGCCAGGATTTTTGGAAAACGATGGAGATTGATGACCCCGCCTCAACACACCTTTTTTTTCTCCCGTAAAACTCTTTGTTCCATTTTTGAAAACATGAATTATGAAATTGAAGTGTTAAAGAGGCCCTGGAAATTGGTTCCTCTCGGACTGGTGTTTTATCAATTGGGAAATAGGTTGGGGTTCCGCATCAGGGTGCTTGAAAAGCTGAAAGCACATCTTCCCATCAATCTTTTTGATACAGTCATGGTTGTTGCAAGAAAGCTGTAAGGAATCGTTTCTGCAATTTTCTGTGCTCCTTCACTCATCACCACATCTTGCCGTTGAAACAAACCGACTCCACAGTAACGCGAAATGTTTTTCTTTCGCCCCATGAAGAAAATCGTTGTTTCAGTAGTTGTTGGTATTTCATCCATGACTGGTATTGCACAACAGAATGTGCTCGACCATTTCAAGAACATGAATATGCGAGCCATCGGGCCTGCTGTTATGAGTGGCCGCGTTACAGCCATTGATGTGCGTGACGACAATCCCGATATTATTTATGCAGGCACTGCAAGCGGTGGGCTTTGGCTGAGCGAGAGCGGAGGCATTTCATGGAAACCCTTGTTCGATCGCGAACCTGTTCACAGCATTGGTGCCTTGTCCATTGATCCATCTAATCCTGATGTGATTTGGGCGGGAACAGGAGAAGGAAATCCGCGCAACTCTCAAAGCAGTGGAAACGGTATTTACAAATCACCGGATGGCGGACGCTCCTGGAAGAACATGGGACTGGAAGCAACAAAGACCATCCACCGCATTCTCATGCATCCCAGATTTTCGAGTACGCTATATGTGGCAGCACACGGAAGTGCGTGGGGGCCAACACCGGATCGCGGAGTGTATCGCACGAACAACGGAGGCGAGTCTTGGGAGAAAATTTTATTCGTAAATGATTCTGTCGGTTGTGCTGATCTTGTAATGGATCCACAGAACCCAAACAAACTCTTTGCAGCCATGTGGCATTATGGAAGAAAACCATGGACATTCGACAGCGGAGGCAAAGGCAGTGGACTACACATGACAGTGGATGGCGGAAAGACATGGACGCAACTCAGTGATAAGAATGGTTTACCTGAAGGAGAAATTGGTCGCATCGGCCTCGCCATTGCGCCCTCAAATCCTAAAGTTGTTTACGCATTGATTGAAAGCAAAAAGACCGCACTCTACAAGTCAACTGATGGAGGATACAATTGGAAAATGATTACAGATAAGGACGTGGATGATCGCCCGTTTTATTATCATGAAATTTATGTTGATCCCACGAACGAAAACAGAATCATCTATCTCCACAGCACAGTGAGCGAGAGTCTTGATGGTGGAAAAACATTTCACCAGTTTGTGGGATGGGAAGTGCATCCTGATCATCACGCATTTTGGTGGAGTGCCGAGGATCCTTCGTACATGATTGAAGGAAACGATGGCGGAATGAACATCACCCGCGACAATGGCAAGACATGGCAATTCGTGAACAACCTTCCGCTCGGGCAGTTCTACCACATCAATTACGACATGGATATTCCTTATCACGTCTATGGCGGAATGCAGGACAACGGTTCCTGGAAAGGGCCTGGCTACACCTGGAATTCCGGAAGCATCAGCGCAGCCGATTGGCAAGAGGTGTTATTTGGTGATGGTTTCGATGTGGTACCATATGCCAATGATTCGCGTTTTGTCTATGCGATGTACCAGGGCGGTGAAGTGTATTGGGTGGACAGCGAGACAGGCGAGTCGCGCTACATCAAGCCCGTACATCCTGATGGTGTGAAGTTGCGTTACCACTGGAACGCTGGCATAAGTGCCGATCCATATAACGCGGATGGATTGTTCTACGGTTCACAGTTCGTTCATTTCTCCCCGGACAAAGGCAATAGCTGGAAAATAATTTCACCCGATCTCTCCACGAATGATTCCACCAAATTGAAACAGGCAGAAAGTGGCGGACTGACTCTTGATGTGACCACTGCGGAAAATCATTGCACTATTATTTGCATCGCACCAAGTTCGCTTGACAAGGATGTTGTATGGGCAGGTACCGATGACGGCAACATACAGGTGACAACAGACGGAGGCAAGACGTGGAGAAATTGTTCGAACGGATTGGTTGGTTTGCCTAAGGGCGCATGGGTGCCACAGATTGTTGCATCCACTCATAAAGCAGGCGAGGCATTCGCTGTCGTAAACAATTATCGGCAGAACGACTGGAAACCGTATCTATTTCATACCACTGACTTCGGCAAGTCATGGAAAAATCTTGTAACGGGAAGTGGGAAGACGAAAGAGTCAAATGAAAAAGCAGTGGACGGTCATTGCCTCACTATCGTGCAAGATCCTGTTGAACCCAAACTGCTTTTCCTTGGAACCGAACATGGTCTCTACATAAGTTTTGATTATGGTACAACATGGAATAAGTGGACACACAACTATCCGGCAGGAGTGGCAACGCAGGATTTAAAAATTCATCCGCGTGAGCATGACCTCATCATTGCCACGTTTGGCCGTGCTGCTTTTATTCTTGATGACATACGACCGCTCAGGGCTTTGGCGCAGAAGGGAAAGACGATATTCGATAAAAAACTTACCGCATTCGAAACGCCTACAGCCTATATGGCCAACTACAAACAACCGCTGGGCGAAAGATTTCATGCAGCGCTTCATTTCAACGGAGACAACAAATGGGGCGGTGCCATGTTGAATTATTATTTCAAGGTGGAGGAGGAGAAGAAGGGGGAGAAGACGGAAGACGAAAGACCGAAGGCCAAGAAGGAAAACGCAAAGCCGGTGGAGAAAAAGGAAGTGACTGAACATGGAGAACCGAAGACCAAAAAAGAAAAAGCAATGTTGGAGGAGAAAGAGGAAGTGACTCCGGCAGATTCAACGGACAAGAAAAAAGATGAAAAACCAAAGGACAAGAAAGTAAAAGTTTCCATTTTAAGTATGGCTGGTGATACGTTGCGATGGTTCCTCCATGAGCCGGATACAGGTATCAACATCCTTTCATGGGGTTTCGATACGGAGGGAGTTCGTTCGCCATCGCGCAAGGAAAGAAAACCTGATGATGACCAGCGTGGTAATGGACCGCAAGTGGCCCCGGGCAACTATAAAGTGGTGTTCACTTTTAATGAACACAAAGACAGTACAACGGTGAGAGTGGAAGCAGACCCGCGCATTCCGTTTGATATACTCGCCTACGATAAACAAGTGGAGCTTGCCAAACGCTGGCAGGATGAAGTGAAGAAAGCTGACAAAGCATTTGAACAACTCAAACTTGTAAAGAAGAACATAGAGCTTGCAAAAACAAGTTGGGTGAATGTGCCGGACAGTTTGAAGAAAGAAGTATTGGCGGAAGCAGATTCGTTGAGTAAGAAAATTTCCGGCATCGAAAAATTATTCATGGCTCCGGAAGATGAAAACGGAATTCGTGATGATTCGCAATTCCTCTCCAGCAAAATCTGGGGCACCTCGGGCTACCTGAACACCGGCCACACTGCACCGGGTGAAAACAGTGAAATTGCTGTTCGGCTTTTTGCAGATGAAGTGAAAAAGGTGGTGGATAAAGTGAACACTTTCATCAGCACCGATTACGAAGCATGGAAGGAAAAGGCGGAAAAGGTGGAGGTGAAGTTGTTTAAGGAAATTGAGGATTGAGAAATTATGACAAGTCCGCCAGTAATGTTTTATCTGATTCACATCATCCCCTTCGCCTTCAACTCAAGATACTTGTTTACGGTGTTGATGCTAAGGTCTTCCGGTTTTGATAAGATAGTTTGAATACCGTACTTCCGCAGTTTCGATACAATGGATTTTTTCTCCTGCACCAGTTTCTGCGCAATGGTTTGGGAGTAGATGTCGGAAACGTATTCTGCTTTCCTGTGCGCATAGGTTATCAATTCCGTGTTTTCGAAAATCATCACAACCAGAAGATGCAGGTGATTTATTTTCTGGAGGATAGGCAGGGCGCGTTCCATTGCGTAAGCGCTCTCAAAATTGATGTAGAGAAAAATGAGGCTGCGTGCATGAATCACATTTTTTACTGCGCGATACAACAAATCGTAGTTCGCCTCAAACGGCTGCGGGCGCTCGTGATAAAGCGCTGCGAGAATTTTTTTCAGTTGGCCTGAACTGCGCTCTGCCGGAATGGTGGAACCAATGCGGTGCGAATAAGTAATGTATCCCACTTTGTCATCTTTCTTCAAGGCGATGTTCGAAATGACAAGACTGGTGTTGATCGCATAGTCCAGCAAACTCAATCCGTTGAAAGGCATGTGCATCACGCGGCTTTTGTCAATGATGGTATAAACCTGCTGTGAGCGCTCGTCTTCGTATTGGTTCACCATGAGCTGATGTCTCCTGCTGGTGGCCTTCCAGTTGATGCTGCGCCTGTCATCGCCCTGGGCATATTGTTTTATCTGTTCGAACTCATAACTGTGACCTAGCCTGCGCAGGCGCTTGATGCCCTGCTGTGTGGAGATGCTGGCGAATGCAAGCAACTCATATTTCTTCATCTGCAGGATGCTGGGATAAACCGGCACCTGTTGTGGCTCGCCAATGTGCAGCCTGCGCGCACAGATGCCAATGATGGTAGTGATGTGCACATTGGTCTTCCCGAATAAATATTCACCGCGCAACAACGGCCGCAGATTGAACCGGATGATTTTTTCTTCGCCCGAAGCCAGAGAGAGTTGCTGATGAAATTTTCTTTCCTGGAATTGTTGCGGCAGCTCATCATACACATCCATGAACAATCGGATGGCACCCCTGTTTGCCAATTGAAGAAGGATGCTGTTATCGTCTCCAAGCGAAAGCAGTTTTCCAGGAGCTCGTCTTGTCAGCACTCTGGTGGAGGGGTGAAAGAGCAACAATAAATCGGCAAGCAACGCAATGGCAATCAGCAACACGGCAATCTGCCCAAGCGGAAAAAGAAATTCCCATACAAAGCTCAGCGCGAAAAGCAGAACAGCAACACCTACCGCCACAAAAAATCGCGTGGTCAGTTGAAGTTGTTTGTAGAAATTGATTACGATATTCATAGTTCCGGGTTTTTGCGCGAACGATGAACTATCTGGGTATCTCTATATTTTTGAGAATGTCACCAATAATTTCTTCAACGGTATGGCCTTCCATTTCGCGTTCATGACTTAAGATGACACGGTGGTTGAGAACAGGAATACACATTTGTTTTACATCATCAGGTGTCACGAAATCTCTTCCGCGAATGGCTGCAAGCGCCTTTGCTGATTTCATGATGCTCAGCGATGCGCGAGGAGATGCGCCCATGTGCAGGTCACCGTTGTTGCGCGTGTTGTGCACCACAGCAGCGATGTAGTTGAGCAACTCAGGCCGCATGTAAATTTTTTCAATAATGGTTTTGAACTCCTTCAATTGGTTGGGCGAAATCACGGGCTTCACTCCCGCACTTTGCCTCAGGTCAAAATCATTCTGGAAACGATGAAGAATAAGTTGCTCCTGATCGAGGTTGGGATAACTCATCTTCAGCCGGAAGATGAAGCGGTCCAGTTGTGCTTCAGGAAGTGAATGAGTTCCTTCCTGCTCAATCGGGTTTTGTGTGGCAAGTACGAAGAAGGGATAACCCATGGGATACGTGATGCCATCATAAGTGAGTTGTTTTTCTTCCATCACTTCCATGAGTGCGGCCTGTGTTTTTGCCGGTGCGCGATTGATTTCATCAATCAATATCACGTTCGAAAAAATGGGACCCTGTTTGAAGTAGAAGTTCGACTCCTTCATATTGAAAACGGAAGTGCCGCTCACATCGGTAGGCATCAAATCGGGAGTGAACTGGATCCTGCTGAAACCGGTGTTGATGGTTTTTGCAAGAAGTTTTGCAGTGAGTGTTTTTGCAATTCCGGGCAACCCTTCCAGCAGCACGTGGCCGCCCACCATCAATGCTGCAAGCAGGTGATCCACAACTTGATCCTGGCCCACTATCACTTTCGCTATTTCATCCTTGATAGAATCAGCGGCAGTGTAGATGGGGCGGACATCCAGCCGGTTGGCATCGCCCAGTCCGCGCAGCCACTCAGCATCTTCATTGCCGGCACGCGAGGAGTGCAATGCTTTCGCTTCATCGTTTACAGGCGAAGAAGCAACTGTTGTAACTGGTTGGATTGTTTCTTCCGCCTGTGTTGATGCAGGTTGCTGCGGTGTGGTGTTGTCGTGGTTTTCTTCCATAAGTGGTTAGTGTTATTTGCAAGTGAGATAAAACTGTTCAATCTTGTTGTAAAACAAGAGCATCAACTCGGTATTTACGGCTACTATAGAACTTAGGTATTTGTGTTGCTCGAAAATGTCGCGCACCAGTTCCAGCGGGACACTTGATTTTTCAGAAACGTTTTTATAGAACGCATCATCCTCCTGGTCCATTCGGAGTGGCAGGCGCAAAGCAAATCGTTCGCGAAGAAATGCACGGAACAAATCCATTTTCAGCAATACGAGTTTTTTGTGATCGCTTTCTTTCATGAAAAGTTGTGATATCACTTCCGCATATTCAATGGATGTATTGTCACGACTTTCATTCACCGGAATGCTGCGCTGTTTTCTCCGTCCGCCAAAAAACAGGTAGAAGCCTGCGCCAATGAGCAAGAGAAACCACGCGTATTTCAATGCGGGTTGTGAAAGAACATAACCGAGCGGGCCTTTCTGCGGGTCGTCATCATAGGGTGTTGGGTCATCCTGTTGCGCCATGTAAGAGGGCGGGTCGGGAGTGTGGTTGTGTTCATCCCAATAAATTTTTCCGTCACTCAAAAATGCAAGAGCCTGCCTTGCATACTCCATGTTCTCTTCTTTCAGTAAATGATAATTGGTGAAAGCAACCGGTGTGCTGCACAGGAAAAAATTTCCATTGCCATAAGGAAGCCGCATGTAGTTAAGATGTGAACCGTGTTGGGAAGTGATTTCACCGAGCGATTCAAAAAAAACTCCTTCACGGGAATAGAGGCTGTCCTTGAAGTAGCGCCAATCGTACGATTGTGGTTTCCAGAAAGAATAGAACTGCATGTCGAGGTTGTTGCCTTTATACATTTCGTTCCTGGTGAAGGAAAGTTTCACCAACGTATCAGGTGCCGTTCCCATCGGTTTGAATTCCGAACTGTAATTTTCGTCATAGTAATCTGCATGGTATTGGTACTCATCGCGTGGAGCAATGAGCGAATCGAGCAGTTTGCCGGAAGGGGAGCTTGAAAAGATGAAGGCGTTGTTGCCTCTTCGCACAAAATCAAGAAGGAAAGAATTTTCTGTACTATCGAGGTATTGTCGCTGGCCGATAAAAATGTAATTGGAATGAACAGGAATTTCTTCGGGCGAAGTGTCCACATAAGAAGTATCATTCCACAACACCAGCCTGCTGCCACCGTTCGCTTCATGCAGCAAGTTGTACATCACCTGGCAATCGTAAGGTTCTGATTTGTTGTAGCGATAACGTTCCACCCAGTCGTGCCTGGGTTTGCTGTAATAGCTCCAGATGACATAAAAAATGAGTAGCGCCATAACAGCGATGATGACAATTACAGTAAGGTTGGATTTATTTTTTTGTGCCATTGGAAAGTTCGTTCAGGAATTTTCGGAACACACCGTCCATGGTGTTGAACTGTTTTTCACTCACGCTGATGTCGCCATACCATACCAACTCAAATGCCCGGGTCACATCGCGAAAAGATTGGTAGTGATTCGATGGTCGCATTTCAACCACAAAGTCAAAATTTGTTTTTTCTTTCTTCCATCGTATCAACCTGTTTTCATGAAGCGTTTTTATGATGGCGAGATAAAAAATCCGCACAGCAGATTTGTAATCACCGGCATCGAGAGCATGACGCAGGTAACGGTCCAGGTCACTTTCTTCAAGATTATCTTCGATGTGTTCAAGTGAAAATCCGATATCACCTTTCAGCTTTTTGTCTTTTCTCCAGTTTCCTTTGGTGAGCAATTGCCAGATGAGGTAAACAAGCGTGATGATGATAAGAGAGAACACCACAATCTGCCAGAACTGTGTGGGTATGACAGGCCAGTTGAAAGACCATGAATCATTGGGTTGCACCTGTTCCTGTGTTTGATTTCTTTCGCGTTCCCTTTGTTCTCGCTTTTCCCTTTCTTCGGGTTTGGTGTAGTCAAGATCTGATATAGATTTTTTCCACTGTTCGGTGGTCCACACATCTCGCTGTGGCACAGCCACTGGCTCTGCCTGGTCCACTGTGTTCGGGTCAACTAAATTTTCTTCCTCCGAATTCAGTGAGTGCCAGTTTCCTTCATCATCATAGTAACCACTTTGGTTCTGTTCAATGATTTCCTGAAGGTCCTCCATTGAAATTTCTTCGTCAACAATTTCTTCCTCCGCAACTTCCTCTTCATTCTGCGCGTGAAGTGAAGTGAAATAAATGTTGCAGAAAAGCAATGCAATGAGCAGCAACAATTCAGATTTCTTTTTCCAAACCATAGGCCCTCCTTTTAAATCCTATTTGACCGATGAGTTTTCGGAGGAAACCTGCCTCGCGCATCTCGAGTGCCGAGAAATAGTAAAGGTGTGAAGAGAACACCGAGAAGGATAACAGGATGGTAATGGCAAGAAACGTCACAGCAAAATGAACCACATCATAAGGGTTGAGTGCTAGTTCGGAACCGTCATCCACATTCATGGACACCAGACGATCTACTACCCAGCGCAGCGGTGCAAAAAGAACCATGAGGCAAAGCCATTGAATGCCGAAGGAGAAAAAGAAATTGCCTATGAGTTTCCAGTAATTCCCACCGGCCAGGTAGAACATCCGCGAAATTCCCACCGTGATGGAGCAATTTTCATTGGCACATATCGCAGAACAAAACAGCAACATCGGCCATGTAAAAAACACAACCAAAAATGTGAGTGCTGGATGCAGGGCAATCACCAGCAACATAGCAATCGCTATCAAAAAATTGTTGAACCACTGCAATGCAAACTGCCCGGCAGAAAATCCTTTTCCGTTTTTCACGCCAATAAAAAAGGAGGCATACGCGGTGAGCAAAGTGGCCAGCCCGAGTGCGTGCAAGCCAAATCTCAAGGGGGGCCAATCGTAGCGAAAGAATGATTCGATATTTCCCCATACCCACAAAATGTAAATCGGGTTGAACCAGCGCCAGTCAATCTCCGGCCTGTATTCCCTCATAGCGTATTCGGAAATGGTGAGGTAGTAGAAGAAAAGAAATCCTGAAAGGATGAGGGAGAAGAGCAGGATGCCGCGATACCGTTTTGAAAAGAAGTAAAAAATTTCAGTGAAAATTTTTCCGTTGGTTTTTATTTCGCTGTAGTTGATGTTCGGAGGACGAGTAGGTGCGAGCTGATCATAAACCTCTGGTTCAATCTTACCGCGGTAGTGCCGGTAAAACGGATAGATGACAAAATACCCGAGCACCAGCGCGAACGAGAGACCAATGACTGCACCGCGCATCACATCAGGAATCTCAGTATGTCGTGTGGCGAAACCTTCGATGAAGGCAGCAACTACTAAAAGGAATGCGACTGCAATCATGATTTTGAATGCGTGCCGCGTGGCAATCATGAGCGACTGGATGCGCGAATACGAACCGGGAAAAACGAGGCCTCTTGCCAGCACAAGTCCCGAACATGCCGCGAGTATGATCATGGAAAGTTCGAGTGTACCGTGAAGCATCACTGCAAAAAATGCATCGCTGAATAACCCGTGTGAGCTGAAAAACTGCAGGAACGATCCGATCCGGATTCCTTCCCAGAAGGTTTGGAAAATGGTTCCGATTCCAAAGGTGATGCCCTGCACGAAAACAATCATAGTTACCTGAATGTTGTTCCATGCAATGTAGAAAAACATTTCGACTGCCGGCATCTGTTTGTACACAGCCATCGGGTCATCGCTGGCAATGTTTTCTTCCGTCATCTGGATGTATTCCGATGAAAGCATGGTGCTCGCAAACTCCGGGTCGTGAATTCCTGAAAAAATGCCAAGCCCCATACCCGCCATGAAGATGAGGAATGCGTAAAGCAATTGTTTTCGCGCATACCACATGGCATCGGGAACTTCTTCCATCCAGAACCGAACCAAGCGTCCGTGTCCCTTGCTTTTGTTCTTGTAGATGGTTTGGAAAGTCTGCTGCGCCACACTATTCAGGTACACGCGCACGGAGCGGTTGGGATAGTATGTGCGGGAGAAGGAAAGATCGTCCGTGGTTTCAATGAAGAGGTTGGTGAGGCGGTCAGGATCTTTGCTTGTATCACGCAACATGCGCTCCATCTCGTCCCACTTCTCCTTGTTCTGGCCAATAAAATCCGTTTCCTGCATAAGCCTTTTTGGTTGCGCCTAAAGTATAGATTTCTATTACCCCTGAATTTTTTGAGAAAGCAACTCATCATCGCATTCATCCAGCAAACAGGGTTGAACATGCAATGAAATTTACTTACGTTTGGCGCGATGCTCAAGGCCATTGACATACGCACCACGCAAAACGTGACCATCTCTTACGAGCTTGCCTACCTGCGCGAGCGCATCCTTGCTTTTCTCCTCGATTTCATTTTCATAGCTGTCGGCATCCTTGTCCTGATGTTCATCTTCAACCTCGTCTCTTTCTTCGATGACTGGGATAGCGGATGGAAATATTTCCAGTACCTCATCATCTTGCCTATTCGTTCCTTCTACACTTTGTTTTTTGAATCGGTGTGTCATGGACAAACACCGGGCAAGATGATTCTCCGTATCAAAGTGGTGAAGCTGGATGGAAAACAGCCGCAGTTTTTTGACTATCTCATGCGCTGGACATTCCGTTTGATTGATGTGTGGATGTCGTTCGGTATCCTCGGTTCACTTCTTATCGTTTCCACCGACCACGGCCAGAGGCTTGGCGATATTGTTTCCAACTGCACTGTTGTCCGGGTGCAGTCGAGGCTCGTTATCGGGTTGAACGACATCATGAAAATTGATACCCGCTCCAATTACACACCGGTGTACCAGGGCATCCGTCATTTCCGGGAAGAAGACATTCTTATCATCAAGCAAACCATCGAGCGATACAACCAATTCCGCAATGAATCACACCGAAGCGCTGTGCTGGAATTGTGCACCGTGATGAAAGAAAAACTGAACATTGAGAATCTGCCACAAAACAAAATTGAATTCCTCAAAACGCTGATCAAGGATTATATCGTGTTAACACGATGAATCATTGACGTGATAGCTCGAACGCTTCCCTGCATTCCTCTGTTGTGCAATGCACATCAACTACTCCTTCACCGATTTTCTTCAGCAGCGTCAACATCAGTTTTCCATTCTTGTTCTTTTTATCAGAATGCATGAATACCACAACATCATCGAATGAAATGTCGTGCATCATTTCTCTTTCAAAGAACTTTCCCAGGGTCTGAAGGATGGAGTCCTTTTGAAAAATATCCAGTAAGTTTTTCAAACAGGAAAGATGAGTTTCCACCATCATGCCGAGCGCCACTGCTTCACCATGCTTGATTGAGGAATTGTGCTTTAGGAAAAAGGATTCAATGGCATGACCAAAGGTGTGGCCGAAATTCAGGAGCTTGCGTTCACCTTTTTCCTGGGGGTCATGCGAAACAATTTGGTACTTGATTCGTGCACTGCGTTCGATGAATTTTTCTATTCCGTCAAGATTGTCATTCAAATGAATCAGTTCATGCCAGTGCTTTTCATCGGCAATCAATCCGTGCTTTAGCATTTCTGCAAAGCCTGATTTCAATTCTGCAAAAGGCAATGTCTGTAAAAACTGCGGACAGATGAAAATTGCCAGAGGTTCAGCGAACACACCAACAAGATTCTTTAACGCTCCCAGGTCCACTCCTGTTTTTCCGCCTATGGCAGCATCGGTCATTCCCAGCAACGATGTAGGTACATCAATGAAGTTGACACCTCTATTATATGTGGCGGCAACAAATCCACCAAGGTCTGTTACCACTCCACCACCAACGTTTATGACCAGTGCGTTCCTGTCAGTGCGAAGTTCCGCGAACTGTTGCCATAAGATTTCACATGTACTAATGTTCTTGTGTTCTTCACCGTCCAGGAAAGAAACACATGCGGAATTTGAATGAAGATTTTGAAGGTTTAGTTGAGTGACACAATGAATGGCAGATTGTGAATCAGCCAGAACAATTACTTGTGAAAAGTTTTTTGCAAGGGACTGGATCGAAAGTTCGATTGCAGCAATATCATTTAAGAAAACAGGTGGTCTCATGCCTTTGAAAGAAAAAAGCCATCCCGCCTGTGGCGGGACGGCTTTCGTGTGTGGTGCCACCAGGAATCGAACCGGGGACACAAGGATTTTCAGTCCTTTGCTCTACCAACTGAGCTATGGCACCTTTTTTAGCGGGCGCAAATCTAGAAACATTTCAACAGATGCAAAATCGGAAAAGTCGATTCATTCTCCAACTCTCGGATTTGACCCGAATTGCTCGTTTCGTTTCCTGTTCTTTGTCACATTCTGCACTCAAACATGAACTTTTTTGCAGTTGATAAACCGCGAATTGAATTTTTTTTCGCTGACCAAACCCGCGTATTTCCCGATGAGTTGCAATTATTTTCCGATAACTTGAAAAAAAATTTGTTAGTAATGATGACATCCTCATACTTTTGCCGCTCATCTTGCTTAACCGCATAAAAAACTTTATTCATTAGTTAACCAAAACTTTCTTAGTATGAGAAAACTATTACAATGTCTTATGGTCGTGCTGTCCTGTTGGGCCGGCACAACAAACGCGCAGCTTGTGAATGTTATCAACGAAGAGGTCGCCACTGGCGCACTCGGTACCATTCCTGCTGGTTATTCAACCTACCGTATTTATGCTTTGCTTCAGGATCCAACGGATCGAATGAGTGCAGTTTTTGGCAGCACAACGCCATCACCCATTCACCATTTGAAACTTGGTTCATCGAGTGATTCTAATGTTATCTGGAACAGTTCCTTTGGCGGTGCAACTGCCGATGCCGTGAACTGCGGCTTCTACGCATTTTTCCCTGATCTTGCACGAGATTCCTGGGTAACGATTGGTGCCTCAAGTTCGGCAACCGATGTTTGTGTTGATTGCATAGGTGTGCAAACTGCCTCTTTCACTATCAGTTCGCCTCCGAACATGATCCAGGGATCATTTGCTCCTGCCGGATCATTCGGTCCTGATCTGCTGTTGGTGGATGGTGCTTGGTTTCTTCCTAATGATAATTCATGCAATGGTTTCCCTACGGGTGTAGACAATCGTGTCCTTATTGCTCAGGTAACCATTCCGACAGGAACACTGGAATACCAGTTGAACCTTTCTGTGTTTGATGAATCCATCGGAGCACAACAAATGATATATGTCCATTTGCTTCAAGGCCCTCTTGGCATGGTTGGGAATTTTCCGGAGATTGATGGAACCTGTCTTGGTCTTGTATTTCCAGTGCCAACGGCATTATGTCCCACAGGCGAACCTGGCTGTACTGATCCCACTGCCTGCAACTATGATCCTACAGCCGCTACAGATGATGGCACTTGCGAATTCCTATCCTGCGCAGGTTGCACTGATGTGCTTGCATGTAACTACGATCCAACTGCAACACTTGATGATGGCACCTGCACTTTCCCTGGTTGCAATAATGTAACAGCATGTAATTTCGATGCTGATGCAGGTTGCAGTGATGGTTCTTGCACCTTCCCTGGTTGTACAGATGCGACCGCGGCTAACTTTGATCAGTTCGCAGGATGCGATGACGGCTCTTGCCTTTTCCCTGGTTGCACTGATGATGGAGCCTGTAACTTCGATCCAGGTGCTAACTTAGATGATGGTTCCTGTACTTTCCCAGGTTGCACTGATGATACAGCATGTAACTTCGATGCAGATGCAGGTTGCAATAACGGAACATGTACTTTCCCTGGCTGTACAGATGATACAGCATGTAACTTTATCGATAATGCCGGTTGCGATGATGGTTCTTGCACCTACCCTGGTTGTACGGATGCTGAAGCCTGCAACTATGATTCAGATGCAGGATGTCCAGATGGCTCTTGTACCTATCCAGGATGTATAATTAGTTTAGCCTGCAACTTCAATCCGAATGCGGGTTGCAGTGATGGTTCTTGCACCTTCCCTGGCTGTACCAATCCTAATGCAAACAACTATAACCCTAATGCTGGTTGTGACGATGGTTCATGCACATTCGATGAATTCGGTTGTACCGATGATACTGCATGTAATTATGATCCATCCGCTACTACAGACGATGGTTCTTGCACTTACCCAGGTTGTAATGATCCTTCAGCCTGCAACTTTGAAATAGGAGCAGGTTGCAATGATGGCTCATGCAACTATCCAACTTTGTGCGGTGATCCAGCTGCATGCAACTATGACCCGACCACCGTTGGCGATTGTTCATTTGGAGAATGTACTTACCCAGGTTGTACCGATATAAATGCTTGCAACTTTACTGGTGCCGGTTGTGATGACGGTTCATGCGAATACGATTCTTGCTCAGGATGTACTGATCCTGCTGCTTGTAACTACGATCCAACAGCAACTATCAATAACAACCAATGCGACTACTCATGCTACGGTTGTACTAACGATGCAGCATGTAACTTCGATCCTGATGCTACAATAGAAGATGGTTCGTGCGATTTTTCATGCTACGGTTGTACCAATGATGCAGCCTGCAACTTTGATCCGAATGCTACCATCGATGATGGTTCATGCGATTTCGATTGCCAGGGTTGTACCGATGATTCAGCCTGCAATTTCGATCCAACAGCAACAGAAGATGACGGTTCATGCGTTTACACTTGTTTCGGATGTACCGATGCTGATGCTTGTAACTTCGATCCGAATGCAACTATAGATAATGGATCATGCGATTATTCATGCCTCGGTTGTACCGATGATGCTGCTTGCAACTTTGATGCTGGAGCAACAATAGACGATGGTTCATGTACCTTCCCCGGATGCACCGATGATGGAGCATGCAACTTCAATGCAAATGCAGGTTGCGATGATGGCTCTTGCACCTTCCCAGGTTGTAACAATCCCAATGCATGTAATTACGATGCTGATGCTGGATGCAATGATGGTTCGTGCACATTCCCAGGCTGTAACAACGATGACGCTTGTAACTTCGATGCTGATGCCGGATGCAATGATGGCTCCTGCACATTCCCAGGCTGTACCGATCCAAACGCATTGAACTACGATGCTGATGCTGGTTGTGATGACGGTTCTTGCGAATACGATCCTAATCAGTGCTTCTTCATTTGTCCTGCTGATGCAATGGTTGAGTGTGATGAATCAACCGATCCTGATAATACAGGTTCTGCATTTTATGAAGGTGGTTGTACGAGTATTGTTTCTTACTCCGATTCAGAGATACAAGGTGATGAATGCCACTACTGGTTTACCCGTACTTGGTGCGGTATCCAGTTCATCATTTCTAGCCAGGGTGCTGGTTGTGATGACATATTTTACAATGACCTAGACGGTCCTTGCGCAACTTCTGTTTGTTCATATGACTCCTTCTGCTGCGAAGTGTCATGGGATGGCATTTGTGCTGATGAAGCTGCTATAGATGAAAACTGTACCTATTGCTTGGGCGGAAGTATTGATTGCGATGATACCTGCGAGCAGGTTATTCACGTTCATGACACAGAGGCTCCGGTGTTTACTGAAAATCCTGTAGACATCACCGTTACTTGTCAAGATCTTGCACTTGATCCGGCTGAATGTGTTGCCACAGACAATTGCTCTGAAGAAATTATTTACGACATCTTCACTTCTGAAACAGGCGAGTGTATTGAGACATGTACTCTTTCAGTTGCTTATGGTCCCGGTCCCGATTGGTCCATCTGGCTTCCTGAATTGGCTATAGATGGTCTGGCTGCTGGTGCCAATTACGTGTGGAGTTCCCCTGCTTACTTGGTTTTGTTTGCTGATGGAACTGCTCACCTTTGGGGTGATGTAGTGAACACTAACGATGCCGGTCAGGGATGGCATGTAAATATGTGGTTCGAGAATGCGGTGAATTGGGCTGATTGGTCAGCTCTTGGCCGCAGTTACAAGGATGACCTTAACCTTGCGACTCCAACCATGCTTTACGAAGATTGGACTTATCTGGAACTCGTAAACGGTTTCTCAACCTTAACTGGTCTTGGTGATTTTGCAGGAAGTGCACTTTACCTCTCGCATTTCCCTTACGATTATTACTATGGATTCCAGTGCGGCTTTGCTGCCAACAATAAGAACTCCAACTTCGGTATGTCCGGTTGGTTTGCTTATGATGGCTGGGTGAATGGCGAAACGGTTGAAGGAAACGGTGACTTGAATGTTGATAAGTCATGTTCACCTTGTCTTCCTCTGGATTGTCCTCACGCGGAAGGAGAAATTACCCACATCTGGATGGCTACTGACGGATGCGGCAATGTTGCTTTCACCGATCAGGTAATTACAATTGATGATGACGTGGAGCCTGTGTTCGAAAATTGTCCTGATGATGTTACTGTTGATTGTTATGATGATGCATTATTGGTGACTATTCCGTTGGCTAGTACCCTTTATGGATTCGACAATTGTGATACTGATACTCTGTTTGCGGAAGAATCTGCTTTCAGCCCTGAAATGGAAGGAAATGAATGCCTTGGAAGTGTCACCTACACATGGGAGATTGTGGATTGCAGTGGTAATCGCACTGAGTGCAGCATGACCGTTAGCTGGAATGATAATGAGGCTCCGGAGTTCACTTTCGTGCCTGATAACATTACAGTTGAATGTGATTTGCCAATACCTTTTGTGCAAGCAACAGCAGAAGACAACTGCGGAACAGTAACCGTTGAATACACTGACTACCTTATTGCTGATGGCGGTTGCGATGAAGTAGGCTACGCTGAGCTTGATGGCCCATGCGCGGCTTCGGTTTGTTCTTATGACTCCTTCTGCTGTAATGTATCTTGGGATGGCATTTGCGCAAACGAAGCTGCTAGTGATTCAAGTTGCGCTTATTGCTTGTCATCAGATCCATGCGTGACCAATTGGATTCGCGAATTCATTGCATGTGACGAATGTGGTAACTGTAGTTACGCATACCAGTACATTTCTGTAGTGGATACCAACGGTCCCGTATTTACAGGTGATAATACAATCACTGTAGAATGCAGCGCAGTGGACAACATTGCATTTCCTGAAGTTACAGATGCTTGCAATGAATTTATTGAGGCAACCTATAATGATGTATGTATTTCCGGTGGATGCCCAGGTGGTCTGCAGCGTACATGGTATGCTGTTGACCTTTGTGGCAACGAAACCACATGGGTTCAATACATCACCATTTTTGATAATACGCCTCCTGTAATTGTGGCTCCTACTGAATTGAATGTTGATTGCTATGATGTACCAACTCTTGAAGCTACTGCTTACGATGCTTGTGAGTACTTATGCTTACCTGAATACGATATTGAAGTCAATTCAACTTCTGTAGTTGTACCAGGCGATTGTATAGGCTCTTACGACATCGTGATTACATGGACTGCTATTGACTACTGTGAAAACCCAGCAACAGCAACAACCATCATTCATGTTACAGATACTAACGATCCTTACTTCACTTACTGTCCTCCATCTTACAGTCAGGAGTGTGACTTGCCATATCCGCCAGCCGGAGAAGCAATCGCTTTAGACAGTTGCGATACGGATGTTGAAATCATTGTAACTGATGAAATCGAACCTGGAGATTGTCCGAACGAATACACAATAGTTCGTATCTACCGTGCTTATGACGACTGCGGTAACGAAGCTATGTGCGTTCAGGAAATTGAAATTGTCGACACTACCGCACCTGTGTTCACATTCGTGCCAGACGACATCACTGTTGAATGTGAGCTTCCGATTCCTTTCGTAAACGCTGACGCAGAAGATAATTGCGGACTCGTAACGATAGAATACAACGAC
>JAWXCI010000013.1:0-45371 GCA_034408895.1 Flavobacteriales bacterium | reverse complement strand
CGTTATGCGTCATTCGATAGACTCCATTATAATTTGACCAACTAATAATAAATGGCAGAAAACAGAGACAAAGAACATTCAGAAGAGCCGACAGGCACTCATTCTGAAAGTATATCAAACGACATTATTTTTAAGAAAGACCCGGAAGCTATTAACCCAAATCAGGAAACAGAAAATATGGAAGTACATCATCATGCACATCACCGCGGAAAGAAAAACTGGAAATCTTATTTCTGGGAATTTTTAATGCTATTTCTCGCTGTTACGCTTGGCTTCTTTGTAGAAAATCAACGGGAGCATTATATAGAAAATCTCAGGGCAAAGGAGTTTTCAAAATCTTTGATAAAGGATTTGCAAAGTGATATAACTGCCATTCAAAGGAATAAAAAAACTGCATCCATGTATATAGCACTTGCTGATAGCCTGATAAACCTGAGCCAAACACGGTTAGAGGACCGTGCATCAGCCCAATTTTCTTTTTATACCCGGTTTATGTATTGGACAGGGTCTGTAGTATGGAACAGGGCTACGTTTGAACAAATAAAGAATTCGGGCAGTCTCCGTTATTTTAAGAATCAACATTTACTGGAAAAGTTGATGAAATACGATGGGATAATAAACGATATTGAAATGGAATCCTATAATCACCAGGTGCGGGGTAACCTTTTAGTGAATCACATCAATCAAATTATAGAACCGGCCTATCATCGGGAATTGTCAAGATATTTTTTATTTTCATATGACACTATTTCCCGCGAAACCATAGAAAATCTATATCCTGCCAATCCGGAATCGCTGGAAAATAAAAGGAGTGAAATAAAAGCGTTGTTAAATATGGTTGTTGTTCAGCAAAGAAATTTGCGGAATGAAATTGAGGGTGACTGGCCGCAGGCTGAAGCAATGGCAAATGAACTGATAAACGATTTTAAAATAGAATATCATATTGAATAGTTGGTAAAAAGCGCGAACGCATAACAAGGGCTACACGACAATGCGGGGTTCAGTGCTTCGTATGACAGTTTTGTGCAAGGTTGAACATTTGTGCTTCGTATTGAAGTTTAGTACTAAAACCCACGCCCTTCGCCAAGCTGCAAACCGGACAGTAGGTGATGGTGAAGGAACCCGTAGTTTTTCCTAATCCCACAAATGATGTCCTCTCCATTTGTTTACCAGAAATCCAAAATACAGGTAGCACACAAATTTTACAATGTCATGATGAGGCAGGAAATCTTGTTGGGTCTCGGGGGGTTACTTCCGGAAATGAATTGTACACCATCAATCTATCTGGTTTCAATTCCGGGCTTTATGTGGTAAGTCTATTGAAGGATCGGGTAGTTGTTTGGAAAAAGGAAGTTGTCAAACAATAGCATTTCAACAATTTTAGATCACTCCTTCACATCCTCCCTTGTGTCTTTGAGTTCATATTTCCGCAAAGGATTGGCGGTGACCTCGCGGTGTTCTTTCCTTCTCTCGTAAATGTCGCTTGCAAGGAAAATGGCTTCGCGCATTGAGCCTTCATCAGCAATTCCCTGTCCTGCAATTTCGTAGGCGGTACCGTGATCGGGAGAAGTGCGCACTATGGGAAGTCCGGCTGTGAAGTTGACTCCGCTGTTAAACGACAACGCTTTGAAAGGTGCAAGACCCTGGTCGTGGTACATGGCAAGTACTGCGTCAAACTTTTTGTATGAACCAGCACCGAAGAAACCATCAGCCCCATAAGGCCCCGTAACGTACCAGCCAAGGTCAGTTGCTTCGCGAACTGCCGGCAGTATTAATTCTTTTTCCTCGGAACCAATTACACCGTTGTCGCCTGCATGAGGATTTAATCCAAGCACTGCGATACGAGGTGTACCGATACCGAAATCTTTCAATAGGCTTTCGCGCATCAGTCGGAGCTTCGCTATTATTTTTTCTTTCGAGATGTTTTGGGCAACATCTTTCAGCGGCATGTGACCTGTCACGATGCCCACACGAAGGTTTTCACTCACAAGAAACATCAGCACTTGTTCAGTACCTGCCACTTTGGCGAGGTACTCCGTGTGTCCAGCAAATTTGAAATTGTCGCTCTGAATAGTTTCCTTATTGATGGGCGCAGTCACCAGCACATCCACTTTGTTTGATGCAATGTCGGCTACCGCAGCCTCAAGACTTTTGAAAGCAAATTCTCCAGCCTCGCGACTTGGTTTTCCGAATTCGATATTCAGTTTGATATCCTTGCCCACCACCACCAGGTTTACCTTTTTCGGGAAAGCTTCAGCAGCAGAGTTAACAGTGTTGCAATGAAACTCTTCGCCCTGAAAAGTTTTTTTGTGAGCCTTTATCACCTCGGGACTGGCGTAAATAATGGCTGTGATATTTTCCGTCATCCGTGGATCGGAAAGCACTTTGATGATGGTTTCCATGCCAACTCCGTTCGGATCGCCACACGTAATTGCCACTCGTAGTTTTTCGCTCATTGTGTTTTTATCGTTTTATCCTGAGCGGCAAAGATGTACGTTTGTGCGGTCTCATTTCAGGGGTGCTTTGGTTTTAACCGAAGCTGAGATTATACCCAATGAACCTGGGCGGGTAATGCCGCCAAGGGAACAGAGTTAACAACACGAGTTCGCTGCTTTCAAATCCCTGGCCGGCAGCGTGAGTTAACAAAATCAGAAACATGAAATTTTTAATTACAGGAGTTGCGCTCCTTTTTATTCAATGCCTTTGCACGGGTCAGGGAATCGTTTACGGAAAGGTGACTGATGCGGAAACTAAAGAATCGTTGCCCTTTGCAACGGTTTTCATTAAAGGAACTCTGATTGGAACCTCGGCCGATGAAGATGGAAACTATCAACTGAAAGAAATTCCAATAGGAACGCATACGGTGTATTGTACCTACATCGGGTATGCACAAGATTCTGTTTTAGTGGGTGTCTCTGAGAAAATGGTAATGCACAATTTTTCATTGCAGGCAACAAAGTGGATTAATCATTTCTATGAACCCTGGCATCCGGTTATCATCGAAAGCACCCGTGCAAATTCCAACACCCCTGTTTCATTCCAGAACATCACACGTGAAAAAATTGAGGATCTCAACTCTGGGCAGGACATGCCTTACATCCTGCGCATGACACCCTCGCTCGTGACAACAAGCGATGCAGGTAATGGAATTGGCTACACAGGATTGTGGATTCGCGGGACTGACCCTACGCGCATCAACATCACTATGAATGGTATTCCACTCAACGATGCAGAATCGCAACAGATGTATTGGGTTGACCTTCCCGATATTGCTTCGAGTACTGACAACATCCAGATTCAACGGGGAGTTGGAACATCAACGAATGGTGCGGGAGCATTTGGCGGAACTATCAAACTTGAAACAACAGAAATTCAAACAGAACCATCAGCACAAATTGTGAATGGAATGGGTTCGTTCAATACCTGGAGAAATTCTGTGAGTCTTAACACGGGGCTGATCAATGAGAAATGGAATTTTGAAACAAGGCTCTCGCATATTTCTTCTGACGGATACATTGACAGAGCATCATCGAAGTTGCGTTCGTATTTCGTGTCAGGTGGATTTCTTAGCGATGATTTGGTTGTGAAAGCAACAGCGTTCGGTGGGCACGAACGCACTTACCAGGCATGGAATGGAACACCGGCTTCGCGTTTGGAGAATGATGTTGAAGGAATGCAAAGTCATGCAGTAAATAATTTCTACACACCAATGCAAACTGAAAATCTTCTCAATGCTGGCCGCACCTATAATTATTATATCTACAAAAATGAAGTGGACGACTATACGCAGAATCATTACCAACTTCATCTCTCTAAATATTGGAGCCGTTGGGTGTTGAGTTTGGCTGGACACTACACAAGAGGCTTTGGCTACTATGAACAATACAGGAACAAGGAATCGCTTTCCAGCTACAATCTTCCAACCATTCCAATCTCACAAACACAACTTTACAGCGATGGGTTGGATGAATTTGGTAATCCTTTCAATTCACAATTCAATTCGCAGTTCGATGAAAATGTTTCTACATCCTACCTCAATGTGCTGGATGAAAATGGAAACGCCATCACCGATTCATTGGGCAATGTCCTACTTGATGCAACGGCAGAAATCAGTGCAAGTGATGTGATCAGGCGCAGATGGCTGGAAAATGATTTTTACGGTTCAGTGGCTTCACTGCGCTTTACTACTGACAGAACAGAACTCACCTTAGGGGGTGCATATCACGAATACAAAGGCGACCACTTCGGTGAAATAATCTGGATGGAATACGCCAATGATGTAATGCCAGGAACGCATTATTATGATGGTGTGAGCATGAAGCATGATGCGAATGCCTTTGCAAAAATTCTTTATAAAGTTGATCGTGTGATTCTATTCGCAGACATGCAAATGCGAAGTGTGAATTATTCCACGTCAGGTGTTGAGTCAGCGTTGCTGAGAGTTTACAATGTTTCTGATGACTTGCTTTTCTTCAATCCGAAAATCGGTATCACCTATCGCAGGGCGGACAATGAGCGCGCTTACTTATTGGCAGCCATTGCCAACCGCGAACCCGCAAGAACAGATTACGTGGATAGGAGTGATGACACAAAACCGCTGCACGAAACCTTGCTCGATGTGGAGGCGGGATATGAAAGGAGTTGGAAAAAATTCGGACTGATAGCCAATGCGTATTACATGATTTACAAAAACCAACTCGTGCTTACAGGAGAATTGAACGATGTGGGTGCACCACTTCGCACCAATGTGGCCAACAGTTTTAGAAGAGGAATTGAGTTGCAAGGACAACACCTGTTATCCGATGAACTGGAAGTGAGTGCCAACATTACACTAAGCGAAAACAAAATCAAATCGTTTGAAGAAACTCTTTACGATTACACAGTTGACTTTTCTGAAATCCGCACAACGCACAGCAAAACAGACATTTCTTTTTCACCTTCCACTATTGCATCGTTAAATGCGAAGTGGAGAATATTGAACAAAATTGATTTCAAAAACAGGAAGGCGCGAATTGAGTTGTCGTGGTTCTCTAAATATGTCGGCAAACAATTTCTCGATAACACCTCCGATGAATCAAAAATCATTGACCCTTATTTTGTGAATGACGTGAAGTTGAGTTTTATCTGGAATGCTCAACTCATAAAAGAATTTTCAATAGATCTTGTGGTGAACAACGTGCTCAATGCGTTGTACTCATCCAACGGCTACACCTACAGCTACATCTACGGAGAAAAAATCACGGAACGTTTTTACTATCCTCAGGCCACGATAAATTTTATGGTTAATGTCAGGATGAAATTCTGATTCAGGAATTTCTTGCTTCCGCAATGGCAAACAACAATTCCGGTTCTTCTTCGAACGCAGTTCCCACCACAATCAAGTCGGCACCGGCTGAATATGCTTCCTGCGCCTGTTCTTCATTACGGATACCACCACCAATGATGATAGGAATATCCACAGAATTTCGCACTGCCGAAATCATCTTTGGGGAAACGGGTTTTTCCGCACCGCTACCGCCATCGAGATAAATGATTTTCAGTCCAAGCATTTCACCGGCCATAGCTGTGGCTGCCGCTATTTCAGGTTTGTTATAGGGCAGCGGAAATGTTTGAGAGATGTAGGATGCAGTAGTTGCCCGACCGCATTCCACCAGCATATATCCGGTGGGAATCACTTCAAGATTCATCTTCTTTAAATGAGGAGCGGCCACCACGTGCTGCCCGATAAGCAGGTCTGGATTTCTTCCTGAAATGAGAGAAAGAAAAAGTATAGCATCCGCTTCATTTGAAATTTGTGAAGGGCTGCCAGGAAAAAGAACTACAGGAACACTCGAAAGGGATTTCACTTTGCGAAGACAGTTGTGAAAATTGTCTTCTACTAACAAACTTCCACCAACAAAAACAAAATCAACTTTGCTTTGATTGATGAGTTCGAGAATGTTATTCAGGCGAATTTCATCCTTCAGTTTATCGGGGTCAAGCAAAACGGCAAGAGATTTTTTGCCCTTTCGCCTGTTGCTGACTATCGAATTCAGAACTCCTTCCATCTTGCTCATTGTTGAAGCCTATAGGGCTTGCTTTCGTTCCAATCCCGCCCAGGTCAACTCGATTGTGCCATGAGTCTGATCGGGTAAATGATCGGTGAAATAAGTTCCTTTCATTGTCTTGGGCTTGGTGTGTTCATTCAGCGTAAGCAAGGTATAGCCGTGAAATTTCTGAATCAAAGTTTTGTTGTCTAGTTTCGTTGGCACCTCGCCCTGCCACAAGAAACAAAGCACAAAATGATCCTCTGCATTGTCCGTTGCAATATCCACAAGAATGCTTCTTGAATGACCATAGCTGGAGTAAGAATAAACATGAAGAGAGGTGAGGGATTGTTTGATTTCAATTACAAAACTCTGGGGCTGGGTATCGAGCGAACTGAATAGTTTTCCTTCCCACCTCCCGCGCAGATCAGGTGGAAGACTAAGCATATTTCGAAACGCCTTAAACACAACTGTATGCCAAAGTACTTTGTCGATGGCTACCCACAAAAGTGTGATGGGCGCAATGAGAAAGCCATAGTGTAGCAGCAATTCACCAATATCGTGCACGTGCTCAGGTTCGATAATCATCTGCACTAATGCGAAGATGATCATGCTCAAAACAGCGACTGAGAAAATGATGGTTTTGATTTCGAGTTTATGAGAATTCATAGGGCGCTGAAAATGGAAGTTATCTGCCGGCCAAATCTAAGGGAGCGTTGTAAAGAATAATAGGTTCAGGGCGCAAGCGAGGCGAAGTACATATCCATTTCTCCCTTGTTCTTGGCTTCAATTTTTCCACGATGCTCAAGATTGATTCCTGAGATTTCCTTCACCAATTCATATGTGCTTTGTGAAATGTTGATGCGCATTACAGCTCCACAAGTTTCCACACGGGAGGCGATGTTCACATCATCGCCCCACACATCATACGCAAACTTCGTGTGACCAACCACACCGGCAATCACCTGCCCGCTATGGATTCCAGCACGCACTTCGAAATACGGTCGGCCAATGTTGGAACGATGGCTGGCTTCCATTTCCACGTAGCCAAGAATTTCCTGCACGGCTTTGAGCGCGTTCACCGCATGGCTGGCATTGGCTTGTGGCAATCCGCTCACAGCGAGATAAGCATCACCGATAGTTTTTATTTTTTCGATTTTGTGTTTGCTGAAAATCGTGTCAAACACTTTGTAGTAATAATCCAGTTCTTCAATCAGGTCTTCGGGTGATACCGATGCAGCAATTCGTGTGAAGCCATAAATGTCAATGAAGATAATGGTGACATTTTCGTGAAGGCGAGGTTTCACTTTGCCTCGCAGTTTCAGTTCTGCCGCCACTTCTGCAGGCAGCACATTGAGTAAAAGTTTTTCAGCGCGCTCTTTTTCCTTGTTCAGTAAGTCGGATTTTTCCTGAAGCTCTTGCGTGCGTTCGACCACTTTCTTTTCAAGCGTAATGTTTTGTTCGCTAACCATTCGTGCTAGTTCTTCAGCTTGTGCAAGATTCTGCTCCTGCACTTTCAGCTTTTCTGCACGTTCACTTTCAAGTTCCTTGTGTGCCAGCAAACTCGACTGCATGTATTCCACTTCTCGAATGGTCTTAAGCAGCGTTGCTTCAAGGTCGCTCATGTCCATCGGTTTGGTGATGAAATCAAAAGCACCTTCATTCATGGCTGAGCGGATATTTTTCATATCACCGTATGCAGAAATCACAAGTGATTTTAGCGTCCTGTGCATCTCGCTAACCTTGTGAAGCAAGGTGAGGCCATCCATGCCGGGCATGTTGATGTCGGTGAGCAACATGCAGATGTCTTCATCTTTTTGCAAAACTTCAATAGCTTGCAATCCGCTGAATGCAAAAACAAATGAGAAGCGCCCGTCCTTTATGTAATTGCGGAAGCGTTGCGTAATGAGAATTTCAACATCAGGCTCATCGTCCACTACAAGGATTTTGTGGGTGTTCATTGCTAATGATGAAAAATAATTTCGCGAAGCGATTTGAAGTCAACAGGTTTTGGAACAAGGCCCAGCGCACCGGTATCCATTGCGCGCTTCACATTGTTATCGTCATGATAAGCACTCACCATGTAAACCGGAAGCTCCGGGCGATTTTTTTTCACAAGTTCGAGTAAATCGTAACCAGACATACCTGGCATATTGATGTCGCTGAGCAGCATTTCCACATCGGCCACATCGCTACGTCCGAGAAGGCTCAAAGCCTCATAGCCAGAATGAGCGTAAACGGCCTGAAGTTCGCCAGATTTTATTTCCTTCCTGAACTGCTGGTTGAACAAAAGTTCAACATCCGGTTCGTCATCTACTACAAGTATTTTCATAAGTGATAGAAATCAAATAGGTAATGAAATGGTGAATTCTGTGAACTCACCTTCTTTGGATTGCACGCGCAACTCTCCGCCATGCGCTTTTATAATGTCGTAACAAATGCTGAGACCCAGTCCGGTTCCTTCACCGGTCGGTTTGGTGGTGAAGAAGGGTTCGAAAATGTTCTCGCGAACTTTTTCCGGAATACCTGTTCCGTTATCACGAACAGAAATTTCAATTCCGGTTTTAATTTTTTTTGTTGAGAGAACAACTTTCGCATCCGCTTTTGTCTTCACAGCATAAAAAGCATTGTTCAAAAGATTGAGCAGCACACGGCTGATGTCCTGCTGCACCACATTGACTATAGGAAGTGCAGGGTCGAATGCTTTTTCAATTGAGCAATTGAAATTTGAAACATTCGCTCTCATGCTATGAAAAGCCAGGTCTAGAAATTCATCGCAGATTTTGTTGATGTCGGTTGGCTGCTTATCGCCCGCGCTGCTGCGCGAATGTTGCAACATGCTCTTCACAATACTGTCCGCTCGTTTGCCATGCTGGTTTATTTTTTCAAGATTCAGTTTTAAGTCGGCAAGAAGTTCATCCACTTCCTCTTTATTATCTGAGTTTTTTATTTCGTCTATCAGCGATGAGGACAGTTCCGAAAAATTGTTTACGAAGTTGAGCGGGTTTTTTATCTCGTGCGCAATGCCGGCAGTAAGGGTTCCCAGCGAAGCCATTTTTTCCTGTTGCACAAATGCGTCCTGCATCTTGTTCAGTTCATTGTATGCTTTTCGCTTAGTGGTATCAAATGTGAGCGCGATGAGGAATACTACGAGCAGAAATGCTGTCTGCGCAATGGTGTTAAAGGTGAGCACGTATTGGGGGTTCATGTCCAAAACAAAATCATAACCCAGTACTTCGCTGATGCCGAAGTATGCCATTGCCGCTATTGAAATAATGAGATATGGTGCAGCAATTTTCCTGAAACCAATAAGCACTGCGAGCAGAAAGGGAACGGACATCCATTGCGAGGTGAATGGCGAGCCCATCAAGCCACCGGTGAAGTACATCAGGAAGATGCACGTGGAAGTTATCTCAATGAGATACACATGCACACAAGTAGTAAACGAAACCCGTTTTTTAAGCATGATAAGACTTACAGGCAACACTGCCAGTGTCAGTATAACGCTGAAAAGACCTGCATCATAGTCAAACCAGATGCAAATCGGTATGTAAAAAAAAGCATTGAAAAAGGTGAATACAACAACATTAATGAACAGCCTGCGCTTGCGCAAGTCTTCAGGACTCAGGCTTTCACCGGAAGGAATCAGGTTGTCAACCCATTGTTTGTAGCGGCTTATCATGGGTGTGATTGTTCCAGCGTTTTTTGTGGGCGAAGTTGAACGAAGAGATAGATAATGTCAAGAAGTGTATTCACGATGATAACGGAGAACAAAAACCAGTCGTCAAATTTCAGGAAACAGAAGATGCTAATGAAAAGGTTTCCGATAAACTTCAACCAGTTGTTTGTTACCGAGAAAAGAGTTTTGTTTGCCGTACGCACATAGAGCGTGATGAACAACATGCTCATCATAAAGTTGATGATGTAGCCGGAAAACGCGCCCATGTGCGAAATGGGGTAGTCGTAAATTTTGATGTAGTAGTAAAGCATGAACGACCAGGCAGCAATCAACGCGGCAACTATCCAGTGAAAGTGTTTTTTGAACACATCATTGATCAGTTGTTTCGAGCCGTACATCAGCAATCCGTAAAGAATGTAGCAATCCAGGATAAACCAAAGCCTGTAGCCCCAAACGTAGAGCGAACCCATATTGGTTTCGAAAATAAAACTCCAGATAAATTCCCAACTAATGTTTGCGCACACCGCCATGATGGGAATTTCGATGTACTTGATGGAGCGAATGTTTCTAATCACATTCACATATATGATTACCCATGCCACACATCCGCTTGCAAAAAAAATGTGCTCGGTTATCGTGTAGTCTTTGAGGTTGATGATGGAGTCCCACATACGATTCAGATTGGGTTATTGGAAAAGCACATCACCCCTAAGGGGTATAAACCCCTTCGTCTTGAAGAGTTTTTGAAAATCGTTGTACGTCAACTTCATGTGAATATGAAATTTCAGATTTGGCTAAGGATAAAATTTCGCAGGAGTTGAATTGGAATGAGTATTAAACACACCAGCGCCCACACGGGCAAAAATATTTTCATCCATAGGGGAATATGTTCTGACCATGGGAGTCCTTTTGCCCATCTTTTGTAATCCAGCCACCGCAGCGGTGCCAAAAACAAAGGTTCTTTCAACGGCCAGATTTTACAAAGCGGAACATTTTTTCCTGAAGCGGTGATGATGCTGTTAACTGCCCTGCGCGCTGATTCATTCGCTCCCTCCATGGTGGCCAGGTCAGTGAAAGTGCGCACATAATCAGCAGAGAGAAACAAATTCGGAATGGCAGTGAACGCCTCCGGGCGCAGTCCCCACGAGTTGATGGTATTCACGAGTAGGGGTTCTTTGTCTTCATCCTTTTTATCGGCTGGCATCCACTTGATGTCGCGATCCAGATACCAGTGTTCAATCTGTTCATCGCGCAAAACAATTTTGCCTTCCACATTCAAACTTTTCTTCAATTGTGCCCACACCAGTTCTTTTACTTTATTCGGTTCACAATCTTCGGCAAACACATCCTCATATTTCGTGGTACGCCAATCGGAAATATCCACCGAAAGAATTCCTTTCACTTTTCCATTGAAGCGGTCTTTTAGTTCATAGTCTTTCCAAAACTGGATTTGCGAAATGGAAGTGAGCGCCCATTCGCTATCGCAATAAATCACATGACCGTGATTGATTTTTACATCTTCATTCAGGTAGAATTGAATTCCATTCATCCAGCTCACACTGTGGGCAAGTGCAATCACAGCGGAAAGGGTAGGGTCAGCTTTTACAATTTCATCATTCATTAAAGGTGCTGCGCATTCAACAGGCACAGCCAGTACATAATAGTCGGCAGCTACCACGAGCTCTTCTCCTTTTTCATTTTTTACAATAGCGCTTGAAATTTTTCCATCCTTCATATCCATCCTGGTAACTTGATGATGCAGGAAATACTTCACACCAATTTTGTCGAGATACTGATGCCAGGGAATTAGCCAATGGTCGTTGGTTGGGCCATTCAGTACACGGTCGGTATGTACCAGCGGAGAAGTCATATTGAAGATGAGTTGGAGAAAAGTATTTCCTCCGGTTTTTGTGCTTGCAGTGTAGGCATTGGCAGCAACCAGCGTGCGGGTGAGGCCTTGAACCAAAAGATTCTGATATGTTGTGGAAAAACGGTCGGCCTGCATGTAATTCCACCAGCCTAGTTTTTCATAATCATTGTTCCGTCTGGTGTAACTGCTGGTACATAATTGCCATACACGTGTTGCGAAAAAATGTTCTTCCACGTTTGTAAGTCCCGTCTCAGCGCCTTGGTGTATATCGCGAATCAACAGTTTGATGTCTTTGATGGATTTCGGAAAATTCGCGATAGTGCGTATGTACGGTTTGCCATAACGAGCAATCAAAATGCGCGTGGTAGCAGTCAGGTTATCATAAACACCCCGCCTATTCTTTTTTCCATTGGCCCATGTAAACGGAATGCGCTTCATCGTATCCGTCACATGTTTATAGAAGCCAGGAAAAAACCGGAAGCCGTGTTCACCGGGAAGAAATTTATCCGGATGCTGAGTGTTGGTTTCAGGCACATTCACTGAGCGCGCTTTGCCACCGACATAGTGGTGATGTTTTTCGTAAACTGTTACGCTAAAACCACGCTCTGCCAGTTCATGCGCAGCACTCATTCCTGCAACACCACCACCAAGAACAATAACACTGGGTTTTGAATCCATAGAAAAAATTTGGTTTTAGCAGGTCACCCGGTTAGAGGTCAATAGGAATTAAGGTGTTTCGAAACTGAACGATGTAAGTTCAGCAGCGGGTGCAATGTATGGGAGAATGGTATGAGTGAACATCATTCAACAAGGCCAAAGGCGTTTGGTAATGATGTACTCAACAACCTGCTTTGCCATCAAACGGTGCCCAAGTTCAATCTCATGCAGATGTTGGTCTGATCCAATAATGCGTGATAACTTTTCACCCAGTTTTACGCGAATCACTGAATCGTACTTCCCGAAAATCATATTGAACACAAACTTCTTTTCGCGAATCAATGCAGAAAGTTTTTTCAAATGGGGAAACATCTTGCGGTAAATGATCCATGCGTCATGTACCTGCATCCTTTTTTCGCGAGTGTCAAGATGGACATGAACAAAGCGGTGTAGTTTGTCATTCATCAATCCCAACTTATTCAGAAATTTCGCTGTGGCGAAAAGAGGCTTCGGATTTTCAATGAGTTTCCGGTAAAGCCATCGTCCAATTGGTGTCCCGCTTGCAAAACTGTAAAGAGGATTTTTTTTCAACCCATCGGGGGCCATCAATAAAACAGATTGCACTCGTTCAGGCATCAGCAATGTAGTCATCATGGCTACTCTTCCACCCATGCTGTATCCAACAAGATGGAAACAATCAATCTTTTGTTCTTTCGAAAATGCTTCGAGTAATTCTTTCCATTCGTTGGGTTGAAGTGGTATGTGGTCAATTCTTGATTCAGGAAATTCACTCTTGCCATGTGCAAAGAGATTAATTGAAATCATTCGCTGATTCGTTGATAAGAGAGGAAGAAAAATTTCGAAGTCTTCCGCTTTTCGTCCAAAACCGTGGAAGCAAAGGATGGCATCGCTACCATCTCCATAGCACACGTAATCAATCGCGAAATCTTTGTAGAGGAAGAAAGGCATGGGCGTGCAATGTAGAATTCCCGGTTATTCACATCACGTTGAAATCTTAGTTCCTGCCAACCATGCCCGCCATTCTATTTTCGCCCGCGGTTTTTCCCCCATAAAGTTAACGACATTTCGGATTACTGGCTGGTCCCGACACATCGGGATTCCGGCCAGATAAAAAAAAAATGCCCAAAGACAACTCCATCAAGTCGGTCCTCATCATCGGTTCAGGACCCATCATCATCGGACAAGCGTGTGAATTTGATTACAGCGGATCGCAGGCCGCACGATCTCTTCGTGAAGAAGGAATTGAAGTCACGCTTATCAATTCCAATCCCGCCACCATCATGACGGACAAAGTGGTGGCCGACAATATCTACCTGCTACCGCTCGAGCCTGAAAGCATTATCACCATACTGAACGAACACAAGATTGATGCTGTGCTGCCGACAGTGGGCGGGCAAACAGGATTGAACCTCGCCATGCAATGTGAGGAAATGGGACTGTGGAAAGAATATGGTGTGCGCATGATTGGTGTGGACATTCACGCCATCGAAATAACCGAGAACAGGGAACACTTTCGTGCGCTGATGGAAAAAATCGGTGTGGGAATGGCTCCGCAATTCACCGCAAAAAGTTTTCTTGAAGGAAAAGAAATTGCACAACAGTTTGGTTTTCCGCTCTGCATCCGTCCATCCTTTACTCTTGGAGGAAGCGGTGCATCGTTGGTATTTGCGCAGGAGGATTTCGATGGGCTGCTCGACCGCGGACTTCACCTCTCTCCCATCCACGAGGTGATGATTGACAAAGCTCTGCTCGGCTGGAAAGAATACGAACTGGAGTTGCTGCGCGATGAGAATGACAATGTTGTCATCATCTGCTCCATCGAAAATTTTGACCCTCTTGGAATTCATACCGGTGACTCAATCACTGTGGCTCCTGCCATGACGCTGAGCGACACCACTTACCAGAAGATGCGTGACATGGCGATAAAGATGATGCGCGCTATCGGAAATTTTGCAGGCGGATGCAATGTGCAGTTTGCCGTAAGTCCTGATGAGAGAGAAGAAATCATCGCCATTGAAATCAATCCGAGGGTGTCGCGCTCATCAGCACTTGCATCAAAAGCGACAGGTTATCCCATTGCGAAAATCGCTGCGAAACTGGCCATCGGATATCATCTCGATGAGTTGCAGAACCAAATCACAAAATCCACTTCAGCATTTTTTGAACCGACACTCGATTACGTGATTGTGAAAATCCCGCGCTGGAATTTCGACAAGTTCCCGGGCAGCAAACGCGAAATCGGGTTACAGATGAAGAGTGTGGGAGAAGTGATGGGAATAGGAAGAAGTTTTCAGGAGGCATTGCAAAAGGCTTGTCAGAGTCTGGAGATAAACCGCAATGGATTAGGTGCCGATGGAAAAGAAGTGCGCGACCAGCAACAAATTCTCAATTCGCTAGAGCGACCCAGTTGGAACCGCCTCTTCCATATTTACGATGCTATCAAACTGGGCATACCATTCAAGACCATACAGGACAAAACAAAAATTGATTTCTGGTTCCTCAAACAGATTGAAGATTTGATTCTGCTGGAGCGCAGGGTGGAAAAATTCACTCTCGACACCATACCGCATGATTTGATGTTCGAGGCAAAACAGAAAGGATATGCAGACCGCCAAATCGCACACCTGCTGCGTTGTCTTGAAAGTGAAGTACACAAAAAGAGGACAGAGATGGGAATAAAGCGCGTGTACAAACTGGTGGACACTTGCGCTGCCGAATTTGAGGCGAAGACACCTTATTACTATTCGACTTTCGAGCAAGAGAATGAGAGCATTGCTTCCAACAGGAAAAAAATTGTGGTGCTGGGCAGCGGACCGAATCGTATAGGACAGGGAATTGAGTTTGACTACTCGTGCGTGCATGGAGTATTGGCTGCCAGAGAATGCGGTTATGAAACTATCATGATTAATTGCAATCCGGAAACGGTGTCCACTGATTTCGATACGAGCGATAAGCTCTATTTCGAGCCGGTTTTCTGGGAACATATCTATGACATCATCCAACACGAGAAACCGGAAGGAGTAATTGTGCAACTTGGAGGACAGACTGCACTGAAGCTCGCAGCGAAACTTCATCGCTACGGAATCAAAATAATTGGGACGGATTTCAAATCGCTTGACCTTGCTGAAGACCGCGGAAGTTTTTCTATGCTGCTGAAAGAACACGGCATTCCCTATCCGAAGTTCGGGGTGGTGGAAAGTGCGGAACAGGCTATTGAAATTTCTCGCGAACTTGGATTTCCGCTTCTTGTGCGGCCAAGCTATGTGCTTGGCGGGCAGAAGATGAAAATCGTAATCAATGAGAAAGAACTTGAGCAGCACGTGGTGAATATCCTGAACGATATGCCGGACAATAAAATCCTGCTCGACCATTTTCTTGAAGGCGCCATAGAGGCTGAGGCCGATGCGATTTGTGATGGCGAAGAAGTTTACATCCTTGGCATCATGCAGCACATTGAACCGGCAGGTATCCACAGTGGTGACAGTTATGCCGTACTGCCGCCTTACAACCTGGGAGATTTGGTGATGACCCAGATTGTTGAGCACACCAAAACCATTGCGCTTGCACTAAAAACCGTAGGGCTTATTAATATACAGTTCGCCATCAAGGGCGATTTGGTTTACATAATTGAAGCCAACCCGCGGGCCTCGCGCACAGTACCGTTTATTGCGAAGGCCTACGATGAACCCTATGTTAACTACGCAACGAAACTGATGCTGCGCGAGAAAAAGGTGAAGGACTTTAAGTTCTCTCCAAAACGAAATGGGTACGCAATTAAAATCCCTGTGTTCAGCTACGAGAAATTTCCGGAGGTGCAAAAGGAACTCGGGCCGGAGATGAAAAGCACAGGTGAGGCTATCCGGTTTATCAAGGATTTGAGAGATCCGTTTTTCAGGCAGATATATAATGAGAGGAATCTGTATCTCAGTAAGTGATAAAGCTGATGTGAAGATGAGGGAGAGCGGAAAAACTGAAATACGGAGTGAGAAACGGGGCAGTTCATTTCAAGCGGCCTCATTCAAATTCACCTACCTTTGACCAACCCTCAACCTCATGAATAAAGTCATCAACAGTGACCCCGAAATTTTAGGCGGAACACCTCTGTTTCATGGCACCCGTGTTCCTGTCAAAAACCTGTTCGACTATCTCGAAACAGGCGAAACAATTGAAACATTTCTTTCGGACTTCGATGGAGTAAAGCGCGAACAGGTAATTTCTGTGCTGGCAAGTCCTAAATGAAATTACCGAGGTAACTTAAAGCGGAGAAATCGCTGATGGTATTTGAGTTCATCAGTGAAGGATCCAAGGGCAAAATTCCAAAGGTGATTAAGTTCAGTAAGACCAATCTTGCAGGAATGTATAACCTCGCCTTTGGCGACCGGAACATTGTGACCGGTGAAATTGATGACAAAGTCATTTCGAACCACCCACAGCATAAATTATCCCCTCCACCCACTTGCGTTATTATTCCTTCCTGACAGGGATGGGTTTCCCCGACAAAGTCGGGAACGGGGTGGTTTAATTCTTCCAATCAAAATTATCCCCTCAACCACTCAAGAACAAAAAGCCCCGTTAAACATCGGGGCTTTTTCACTTCAGGCTCTTACACTGCGCGATTAGAAAAGCGCAGCAACTAACTTTTATTACATCGCTCATCCCTCCCTTCACCAACCTTCTCTCCACTCAATCTGTCATCATTCTTTTCCCTTCACTATCGTTGTCCCCCACAACCACCGCGGTGAATGACCGAAGACTTCCTTCAATACATCTGGAAATACAGACTTTTTAATACGCCTGAATTGCTCACCACATCGGGCGAGGCGCTGTCTGTATTTCATCCTGGCCAGCACAACATGGGAGGCGGGCCTGATTTCCTGAATGCGAAACTGCGGATTGGGAAAGAGACATGGGTGGGAAATGTGGAAGTGCACATTCGCTCCAGCGATTGGCATCGGCACAAGCACACCCAAGATGAACATTACAAGAACGTGATACTGCATGTGGTGTTTGAAAATGATATAGCCATTGAACTGGGTCAGCCCGGTGATCTTCCGGTGCTGGTACTTGCTGATTACATCATAGCCCACCAGTTCGAAACATGGCAACGCTGGATGAAAGCGCAAACATGGATACCCTGCCAGCCACAAATTCATCTTATGGATGAACTCACATGGATGGGTTGGAAAGAGCGTCTGACCATAGAACGCCTTGAAGAAAAATCCAAAGATGTTCTTGCAGAATTGGAACGTTGCCGTGGCGATTGGAACGAAACTTTCTATCGAAGGCTGGCGCGCAATTTTGGTTTCAAAGCAAATGCAGAGGCGATGGAAATGCTTGCTGCTGCCATTCCGCAATCTGTGCTGGGCCGTCATAAAAGCGATCCTTTCCAGGTGGAGGCGTTGCTTTTTGGTACAGCGGGTTTTCTTGAAGATGATTTTCGGGACGACTATCCGCAGGAGTTGAAAAAGGAATTTGAGTTTCTCTCCAAAAAGTTTTCACTCACTCCCATGAGTTCCGCTGCATGGAATTTCGGGAGGCTGCGTCCTGCCAATTTCCCAAGCATCCGCATTGCACAATTCGCGGCATTGGTATGCAAGAGCGAACATCTCTTCTCCAAAATTCTTGAAACAGAAAACCTGCACGATATTTTTTCCATGTTCGATGTGGAAGCACACGAGTATTGGAAAAGCCATTTTCGTTTCCCACTTGCAGACGAACCTCCTCCCACAACCATTCCCGGTAAAATTCCCGATGAAAGAAGGCTTGGATGGGGAAGTATCGAGAACATCATCATCAACACTGCTTCAACCGTTCTCTTTACCTATGGTCGCCAGCGCGATGATGCCATGGTGGATCGCGCACTGAAACTTCTTGAAATGTGCCACCCGGAATCCAACCGTATTATTGACAACTGGAAAACGCTCGGAGTAAAAATTTCGACCGCTGCCGACTCGCAAGCAACTCTCCAGCTTTACAATCGGTATTGTATTGAGAAACGCTGCCTCAGTTGCCAAGTAGGTTTGAAACTTCTAAAAAATCAGGGAAATGAAAAACTTTATTGAATCTATACTCACCTTCTTCGAACGCAGGACTTATGGTGTTTGCCAGTCTATAGCCAACCACATGGGTGTGCGTGCTCACCGCGTGCGTTTATCCTTCATCTATCTTTCATTCATCACCTTCGGTTCTCCCATTTTCGTTTACATCGTGCTCATGTTCTGGAAAAGTAACAGGCACATTTTCTTTTTCACAAAGGGAAGGAGAAGTGTTTGGGAGTGAATTCCTCACATAAAGACGCGAAGAAAAATCCAAACCGGCAACAGGGGTTTTAGTGTGACTTTGCGTCTTTGCGCCTTTGCGTGAGATAAGTTTGAATTCGGTTTTCTTTGTCCGCATACAATCCCTCATTCTTTATGAAGCAAATTCTTTGCGCCCTCTTCTGCTTTTCAATCGTTGTGTTTTCCGCAGCACAGTTGCAAGTGGAAATCAAAACAGAAAATCCAACTCTCGAAATTGAAGATGGAAAAGCAACTGCAATCGTAACCGGTGCACAAGGCGAAACTGTTTTCAAATGGAGCAAGCAGGACACCGGATTGTCAAGCGACACCTGCGTGGGAATGGATGAAGGTGTTGCCTACACTTTAGTTGTAACGGATGCAAATGGTGCAAGTGTCAGCAACTCCTTGACCATTGAGCCAGGTAGTCTTGAAGAAAAACTCAATTCATTTTTTATTCCTCTTGTCAATGTTCTCTACACGGTGTTTCTGTGGGATCCATTTGCAGCAATCGGTATTTATGATCCTGTTGTAAAAGATAAAGCTGGCAATCCTGTGCTTCATCCAAACGGTGACCCCATCACACAGGATTGCTGGCTTGTTGTAGTTGTGCTGATTTGCGCGGCAATCTATTTCACTTTTTACATGGGCTTCGTCAATGTCCGTGGATTTCGTCATGGCGTTGCATTGATGATGGGGCGTTATGCAAAACCGGAAGACAAGGGAGAGGTGACACAGTTCCAGGCGCTGACCGCAGCACTCAGTGGGACATTGGGGCTGGGAAATATTTCTCTTGTTGCAGTAGCTATAGCAGTTGGCGGACCTGGTGCAACTTTTTGGATGATTGTTGCGGGTCTCGTTGGCATGAGCAGCAAGTTTGTGGAGTGTACCCTCGGTGTGAAGTACAGGAACATTGCTGCCAATGGCGAAGTGAGTGGCGGCCCGATGTATTATCTCAGCAAAGGATTGGCAAAGCATAAAATGGGCGGACTTGGAAAAGTACTTGCCGTGATTTTCGCAATCATGTGTGTTGGAGGTTCGCTTGGTGGTGGCAACATGGTGCAGGCCAACCAGGCTTTTGCACAAGTGCAGGAAACCTTTGACGGAAATGTTTCATCACTTTGGTTTGGAATCGGGATAGCACTTCTCGTAGGACTTGTAATTGTTGGTGGAATAAAAAGTATTGCTCGTGTGTCAGACAAAGTGATTCCTTTCGCTGTTATTGTCTATGTGCTATTTGCACTCATTATTATTGGAGTGAACATCACTCACATTGGTGATGCATTCAGACTGATCATCAATGGAGCTTTCCAGCCGGGTGCGGAGGTGGGAGGATTTATGGGTGTGATGCTAATGGGATTTCGCAGGGCCATGTTCAGCAACGAAGCCGGAATTGGTTCAGCAAGTATTGCGCACAGTGCATCACGCACAAGCCGCCCCGTGAGCGAAGGATTTGTTTCTCTGCTCGAACCATTTATTGATACCGTGGTGGTATGTACTATGACGGCTCTCGTCCTCATCTTCACCGGTTATGCAGCCGATACACAAGACCTGAGTGGCTCTGCTCTCACCAATGCTGCATTCACCTCTGTGTTTCCATGGTTCGATAGTGTGCTGATGGTTTGCATATTGTTGTTTGCATACAGCACCATGATCAGTTGGAGTTATTACGGAATGAAATCGTGGGCTTATCTTTTTGGTGAGCGATGGTATGTAAAACAATCGTTCAATCTGCTTTTCATGATTTGCACTGTGATAGGAACAGTGAGTGGCCTTGGAGCAGTGCTAGATTTTTCCGACATGATGATTCTCGGCATGGCCTTTCCGAACATTATCGGGCTTGTGATCCTGGCTCCCGAAGTGCGGATGGATATGAAAGAATACTTCGCGGATTTGAAGTCGGGGGTGATAAAAAAGTTCAAATGATTTTATAATAAAAACTTAACTATTGACTTAGGAAAAAATGCGGGCCCTCATTCAACGTGTCTCCTCAGCCAAAGTAGTTGTTGAAGAAAAATCAGTTGGCGAAATCACTCTCGGCTTACTTGTACTTCTCGGCATCGAAGAATTCGATAACCGCGAAGATGCAGAGTGGCTTGCATCAAAAATTTCGCAACTGCGAATTTTCACTGACGATGAAGGAAAGATGAATCGCGATATAAAAGAAGGGAATGGCGATGTGTTGGTGGTTTCACAATTCACTCTTCATGCATCTACTAAAAAAGGCAACCGACCTTCATTCATTCGTGCTGCGCGCCCAGAGCAGGCCATTCCACTTTACAATTTTTTCATTTTACAAATGGAAGTTGCATTGGGAAAGAAAATTCAAACCGGTGAGTTCGGTGCGATGATGGATGTGCATCTTGTAAACGCTGGCCCTGTTACCATCTGGATGGATTCGAAAGCGAAAGAGTAGAGCAGAACTTTTACCTCATGGAGTTTTCACCACCAACCGTTCATGCTCAAGCAAATTGTCAGGATGATGAACGAAGTAAACACCCGGCTGCACATCCACAAGGTGAATTTCTGCAAGTGAAGATTCTTCAAATATTACCATTCTGAACCGCACACATTCACCCAACGCATTGCAGATGTTCATTCCGGAAATATCTGCCCCGTTGAATTAAAGATGGAACACACCATTGTTCGGGTTCGGAAGAATTACCGAGGAAGTGTTTTTGAAATTCACGCTTTCAACATTCGAGTATCCGGACATTCCGTTGAAGTCAACTTGCAGGAAACGGTAATAATTCATGCCCTGCGGAGGTTGCGCATCATGAAATGTGTAGAGGTGAGCTTGTTGTGTAGATCCGTTTCCGTCCACAACTCCAATGTCCATCCAATTCATATCTTCTAGTGAACGTTGTAAAAGGAAGTAATCGTTGTTGCTTTCAGTTTGTGTGCTCCACACCAATTCCACTGCATTTCCTTTTTGTTCTGCATCGAACGAAATAAGTTCTACCGGCAGCAAAACATTCTGGCAACTCACAATGAGAGAGACGGTGCAATACAGGGAGGAAGATCATGCTCCATTTGATGCTTCTAAAGATTTCGACACGGAATTGAACTTTGGGTTCTTTGCCAGAAGTAAATAGAAACGCTTCCCTACTTTGCCCATTGAAATAATTTTCCCCCGTAATGACAGTTCCCCAAGCCCAACTCGAAGTTGAACACTGGATAAAAACCTATGGTGTGCGCTACTTCTCCGAACTCACCAACATGGCCATACTCACTGAGGAAGTGGGGGAGCTGGCGCGAATCATAGCAAGGCGATACGGAGAACAATCGGAAAAAGAATCAGACAAAAACATAGACATCGGTGATGAAATGGCGGATGTGTTGTGGGTGCTCATTTGTCTTGCCAACCAAACAGGCGTAAACCTTGAAGAAGCCTTCCAAAAAAATCTGGAGAAGAAAACCCAGCGCGATGCAGAACGTCATCGCGGAAACCCGAAACTGAAGTAAATGGACGAAGACTGGAACTCTCAATTCTCCAACTCTACAAATCATGTTAATCCCCATAAACCTTCCCGCTCCTCCAGGCAGTAACTGCACGTTCCCAATATGCTTTAAGCAACGGGTCACGAGTCAACACAAAAACATTATCGCTTAAAGACGATGATTGCCTGCGAAAGACAAATTGCAGCGTTGACACATTTCCTTCTTCACCATAAATCCATGTTTCGCTGTCATCGTAGCGATAAATTTTATTAGGATTGCCGAACACGAGATGAATCATTCCACGGTCTGTTCTCCAACCTTCGGTGTGCGTGCTGAATGCACGGTTGGCTTCCTGAACACGGTTATAATAAATGCGAACGAGGTCGCGGGCTTTGTCTTTTGAACCTCCGCAATCCAGCCAGAAATTGTCCACCAGTTGTTTTGGATAGTTGCTGCTTTCAATTTCATTGTACTCCGTTTTTGATGTTATGTAACGAAGTGGTGCAATAAGTTGATCCACATCTTTTATTTCCGGATAGAAGTGATGTGCAACTCCCAACGTGTAACCATCGGATGCTTGCACATCAGCGGTGATAATGTAAAATCCCTCTTCGGGTGTAAACAACAATCCACCATCAAACGGAATAGCAGATGCACTTCTTGCAGTGGTTATGTCCGGCATTTCAGGCAGGCTGGTGGAGAAGGGAGGCGGAGGAAGTTTTGCAGGGTTGGCTATGTGTTTTAATTTCACTGCGGGCAGAGATGCTCGTTGCGATTCGATTTTTATTTCACCCCCTTCTTCAGCAAATTGATTGAAGATGGGTTCGCCAGTAAGTGCATCGGTCAGCATAAAGTTTTGGGACGATGTTTTTGTTGTCTTGTCCACATTCATCATTTCAAAGTGTTTCACCGGGCGGTTGAGGTCAGTCATTTCCAGTGAGAGTTTCAACTCCTGGCTTGGCGGAAGATGAATGTTTTGCTTCACCACCAACCAGCGCGACATGGGCTGTGTTCCTCCATCAGCAAGTTGGAAACTTCCACTATCCACCATCAGCATGGTGCTACCAACCACCTGTTGCAAAGTCCATTTCACCTCTGCCACACAGCCAAATGGAGAATTGGCATCGCTGCGCTGGTAAAGCAATTCGATGGTGTTCATCTTCACGTACAACGCGCTGCTATCATCAGTGAAATGATAAAGCAGATACTCCGGGTGCAGCACATTGCTTTCATAATCATAGAGGTATTTGAAAGTATTGGCTGTGGTGCCCTGATAACTGGTGCACGAAAAAAACAATTGCACCACAAAAAGAATAAAGTGGGTCGCAATAAATCTGTTATGTGTTTTCATCTTCAATTTAGAATATCTGCCGATTTGCAGAAGTCAGCGTAAAAATAGACGACAGTTGGGAGTCTGGAGAGGGCAGGTGGCAGACGGCAGTCTGACATTCGCTGGATACTTCATATTCTCCCTCCCGATAGCCCTGCCCGTCCGGCAGGTGGGCGGCTGGCAAGTTGGTGCGTATCGTCACTCCTATTTCACTTCCTCGTAATCCACAAAATCCCCATCCTCTTTTTTTGTTGGTGATGAAGTGGACTTCTTCTCCACGGTGACATGGCCCTCCGGCCTTTCTGCATTTTGCCGTTGCCTCTGCATTTCATCCATGCGATCCTGCATCCGTGCCGATGCTTTTTTCACCACATAAGGCAAAGCAAGCCTTGCAACAAGCCTGATGATAAAAGTAAAAAGCAGGACGTAAAGAATAATGCGAAAAATTCCAATCATGGATGCTTCGATAATGATGGGTTCTAAACTTTGATTCAAAACAGAATGATGTTGAGGGTGCAAAGAAAGAACAATCTAAGCTGCCTCCTAATGCAGTCGTTCCAATTGCGCATTAGCGTGTTTAACCGAAAAAGAAGTGGTGGGTTCCAAAAAGTATGAACTTTAAAACAGGGCACTATGATTAATTTGGAATTACCGCAACCCGGAATTGCATTAGCCATTATTTATACAGTGATTGAACCAATAACGGATTACAAACAATGCCACCACAATTATCACGCATTGCTCCGGTAACTGAAGAAAGGCAGTTAGCCTCGCCCCGCCACCGCAGCACACCTAGAAAAGCGAAGATGAGTGCTTCCTTGTATTGTATAATTTGTATATCGGGAATCACCAGTTCTATGGCCGCCAATTCGCGAATTTTTTCTATTAGATAAGTATTGAATGCTCCGCCACCTGTCACCAGCATTTTCCTCTGGGGATGATGCTCCACCACTGCTGCAATTTGTTGTGCTATATGTTCAACACAAGTGCGGAGCTTGTTGTTGGTTTGATTTATTGATGTGTTGAGGATGTGGCAGAAGTCAGCATCAAAAAACTCTTTACCAAGCGATTTGGGCGGAGCCTTATGATAGAAATTCAGCGCATTTAGCTTGGTGAGCAAGAGTGAATCTATATTGCCGCCTCGCGCCACATTTCCATTCTGGTCATATTCCAAACCCAGCTCGCTTGCCAGTACATTCAATGGCATATTGCACGGACATATGTCCATTGCCAGGCGCTTTCCATTTTGGTGAAATGAGATGTTCGCAATGCCTCCCAGGTTGAGGCAATAATCGTATTCAGCAAACAGCAATAGATCACCAATGGGAACCAGCGGAGCGCCCTGCCCTCCCAGCGCCACATCCAACGCCCTGAAGTCTGCTACCACCGGAAACCCTGTAATGGCCGTGATGTGTGCAGCACTTCCTATTTGAAGTGTAAGTCCTTTTTCCGGCTGATGAAAAACGGTGTGACCATGTGATGAAATAAAATCAACTACTTCTTTTCTGTTTTTCAAGAATTCCTTTACATACTCACCATGCAGTTTACCCAGTTCTATGTGGAGCAATGAAATTTCAAGCGCTGTGCCATCCATTACACTCTTTAGTTTCTGTTTCCATTGCGGCAGGTAATCAAAAGTTTTCGCAGCAATGATTTCGAATTGCCATTTTTCTTGCTTACTAAAATGACACAATGCCACATCAAGCCCATCGAGCGATGTCCCGCTCATTAATCCTACAACTATGTAATCATTTTTGTTCATTCGGTATTTACAGTTGGCAGTCGGCAGCAGGCAGGAGGCAGTTGGCTGATGTGAGGCAGGCAACTGCTAGCCCTGCATCATTTACTTTCGCCCACCAAATGTGCGCAATATGCCTGATCGTGTGAGCGCCAAATCACTCCATCCAAAAAAACTTTCACCATGAATTTCGAACTATCCGAAGAACACATAACCGTGAGACAAGCTGCTCGTGAATTTGCACAAAACGTGTTGAAATCAGGAGTGATAGAACGCGATGAGCAGCAGAAATTTCCCAAAGAAGAAATAAGGCAACTTGCGGAACTGGGTTTCATGGGCATGATGGTGGATACCCAATATGGAGGCAGTGGCATGGATACCATGAGCTACGTAATTGCCATCGAAGAGATTTCGAAAATTGATGCTTCGGTATCGGTGGTGATGTCAGTAAACAACTCGCTGGTGTGCTGGGGTCTGCAAGAATTTGGCACCGAAGAACAGAAACAAAAATTCCTTGTGCCTCTTGCCGGTGGCCATAAGGTGGGAGCGTTTTGCCTGAGCGAACCGGAGGCAGGGAGCGATGCCACATCGCAGCGAACCACTGCTGTAGATATGGGGGATTATTACCTGGTGAACGGGACAAAAAACTGGATTACCAACGGTGGCACAGCAAGCGTTTACCTGGTGATGGCGCAAACCGATGTGGAAAAAGGTCACAAGGGAATAAACTGCCTAATTATGGAACGCGGCATGGAGGGTTTCGTGGTGGGGCCTAAGGAGAACAAACTTGGCATACGCGCAAGCGACACGCACACACTCATGTTTCAGGATGTGAAAGTTCCCAAGGAAAACCGTATAGGAGCCGATGGCTTCGGATTTAAGTTCGCAATGAAAACACTGAGTGGCGGGCGAATCGGAATTGCCGCGCAGGCGCTGGGAATTGCTGCCGGAGCTTACGAACTTGCATTGGCATACTCCAAAGAGCGCAAGGCATTCGGCCAGGAAATTTCAAAGCATCAGGCCATAGCATTTAAACTGGCGGATATGGCCACTGAAATAGAAGCTGCTAGACTTTTGGTGTACAAGGCCGCGTGGGTCAAGGACCAAAACCTGAACTACGACAATGCCTCTTCCATAGCAAAACTATTCGCATCATCAGTAGCCATGAAGCACACTGTGGAGGCCGTGCAAATTCATGGCGGCTATGGCTTCGTAAAGGAATACCATGTGGAGCGCCTGATGCGCGATGCCAAAATCACCCAGATATACGAGGGCACCAGCGAAGTGCAGAAGATGGTTATCTCGCGAGGGCTGCTTCAGGACTGATGCTTCGGGCGGCCAGAACGATTTTCAAAGAAATTGCTGCCACATCCTTCTAATGAGGAATCCGGGTTTTAATTCAACCCTTGATGATTGCTCATCATTAATCAGAATAAATCTTTTATCCCTTCAGTGCCTCAGCACCGGCAACAATCTCAAGGATTTCACCAGTGATGGCAGATTGCCGGGCTTTGTTGTAAGTGAGTTTTAATTCCTTTACAAGGTCCCCTGCATTGTCGGTGGCTTTGTGCATTGCTGTCATGCGGGCACCATGCTGTGCTGCGTTAGAATCAAGCAGCGCTTTGAAAAGCTGGATTTTGAGCGAACGCGGAATCAGCTCCTGAATTATTTGTTCCTTCTGCGGTTCGAAGATGTAATCAATACTTGCAGATTTTCCCGCTGTCTTGGGAGGCAGCACAGGCAGGTATTGCTCATTGACAAGAATTTGCACGGCTGCGTTCTTGAACTTATTGTACACCAGCACCACCTGGTCGTATTTGCCACTTGCAAATTGTTTCATAATGCTTTCAGCAATTGCGGAAACATATTGGAAGGTGAGGTTATCAAAAATGGAATAGGGCGTTTCGCTTTGCCCTTCTGTGGTGTGGTAAGATGTCTTTTTGTAAAAATCAAATGCCTTTTTTCCTAGTGAAAGTATCTTCACATTCTTCCCTTGCAGAGGGCCACGGAGTTGGGTACGGATTTCTTTTAGAACGTTGTTATTAAATCCGCCACAAAGCCCCCGGTTGGAGGTAATGGCTACAAGAAGAACATTCTTCACTTCACGTTGTGCAGAGAATTTTCCTTCATTTCCTTGGAGGCTGCTGCTCACGTTGCCAAGAATTTCCTGTAGCTTTTGGGCATAAGGCCTCATGCGGGTGATTGCGTTCTGGGCGCGTTTCAGTTTTGCAGCACTTACCATTTTCATGGCAGAGGTAATCTGTATGGTGCTGTTCACCGAGGTGATGCGTGTGCGTATTTCTTTTAAATTGGCCATTACTGATTTTCGAATTTTACTTCGGTCATCGGTCTTCCGTCTTAGTTATATCTGTCAGCAAAATCTTTCGCCACTTTTTCAAGTACTCCGGTTATTTCGTCATCAAGTTTACCTGCACCAAGAGCGTTCAATATGTCTTTGTGGTTAGCATCCAGGTGGGCGAGATAGTCTTCCTGGAAATTCCTGATTTGGTCCACCGGAACTTTAGAGAGCAATCCTTTTGTACCGCAGTAGATGATTGCAATTTGTTTCTCCACCGGCATCGGGCTGTTGGAGCCTTGCTTCAGGATTTCCACGTTGCGTTTTCCTTTTTCGAGAACGAATTTGGTCACATCGTCAAGGTCGGAGCCAAACTTGGAGAATGCTTCCAACTCGCGGTATTGAGCCTGGTCCAATTTCAATGTTCCGGCAATCTTCTTCATGGACTTGATTTGTGCAGAACCACCCACGCGGCTTACACTGATACCAACATTGATGGCAGGTCGCACACCGCTGTTGAAGAGGTTCGATTCAAGAAATATTTGTCCGTCAGTGATGGAGATTACGTTGGTAGGGATGTAGGCTGAAACGTCTCCCGCCTGTGTTTCAATAATTGGAAGCGCGGTGAGCGAACCTCCACCTTTCACTCTTGATTTGAGTGATGCAGGAAGGTCGTTCATGTTTTCAGCCACACTTTGTGTTTCGTTCACTTTCGCAGCACGCTCCAGCAGGCGACTGTGGAGATAGAACACATCTCCGGGATATGCTTCGCGTCCTGGTGGCCTGCGAAGGAGGAGGGATACTTCGCGGTATGCAACGGCCTGTTTTGACAAGTCATCATAAACAATCAATGCCGGGCGACCTGTGTCGCGGAAGAATTCGCCAATGGCGCATCCTGCAAACGGTGCGTAAAACTGGAGTGGGGCTGGTTCGGATGCAGTGGCAGCTACCACCACTGTAAATGACATTGCACCATTTTCTTCAAGCGTCTTAACGGTGGATGCAATGGTGGAACCTTTCTGTCCGATGGCCACATAGATGCAAAACACGGGCTGGCCTTTGTCATAAAATTCTTTCTGGTTGATGATGGTGTCAATGGCCACAGTAGTTTTCCCTGTCTGGCGGTCACCGATAATCAACTCGCGCTGGCCGCGGCCGATTGGAATCATGGCGTCAATGGCGCGAATTCCGGTTTGCAATGGTTCTCTTACCGGCTGGCGGTAGATTACACCGGGAGCCTTGCGCTCGATAGGCATTTCGAAAAGCTCACCACCAATGGGGCCTTTGCCGTCAATGGCTTCGCCCAATGTGTTTACAACGCGACCCAACATGCCTTCGCCCACGTTAATGGATGCAATGCGGCCTGTGCGCTTCACGCTGGAGCCTTCACTGAGTTCACCGCTGGGGCCTAGCAATACTGCCCCCACGTTTTCTTCTTCAAGGTTCAATGCAATGCCGCGAACGCCATTTTCAAATTCAATCAATTCACCCGATTGAACGTTGGAAAGTCCATAGATGCGTGCAATACCATCGCCCACCTGGAGGATGGTGCCCACTTCCTGGAGTTCGGCTTCTGTCTTGAATCCTGCCAACTGCTCGCGCAGTATGTTGGATATTTCTGCTGGTTTTACTTCTGCCATGTTGTTTTTTTCAGTTGTCTCATCCCGCAATTGCGGGACAAAGACGCACAGTCATTTTTAAAACATTTATGTTGAATAAACCTTCGCGCCTTTGCGTCTTTGCGTGAGGTCTTTCATTTCTAAAAATCCGGCACGTAAAGGTTTTCATCGAATTCCCTTTTGAGCCTTCTTATTTTTCCTGATACCGAAGCATCAATCATATTATCTCCCACTTTCAGCACAAAACCACCGATAAGGTCAGCGGAGGTTTTCTCTTCAAGATCAATTTCACCACCTGCAAGTTTTTTGGCGATGGCTGAAATTTTTGCGCGTGTTTCAGCATCCATCGCCACGGCTGTGGTGATGTGGGCTGACGCGATATGCTTGTGCATCATAACCTGTTCAACGAATGAATCAGCCACTTCGCCAAGCAATCCTTCGCGGCCTTTTGCAGTGAGCAGGTTCATGAAATGTTGTGTAATCTCATTCACTTTGCCGCCAAAGATTTTTTTGAGGATGGTCACTTTGGTGTCGGCTTTCACCACAGGGCTGGAGAGCAGCACAGCGAACTCGCGGCTGGCGCGCACGGTGGACTGTACCAGTTTCATATCCTCAAACACCGCATCTACCTGTTTTTTCTCAATACACAGGTAGAGCAGTGATTTTGCGTAGCGTGAAGATATTTTTATTCCTCTCATTGTCGTGAGGTAATCATCAGTTTGCGCTGAGTTCGGCAGCGAGTGCGCTGTTCAGTGCTTTTTGCTTTTCAGGCTCTGAAAGTTTTTCTTTCACCAGTTTCTCGGCAATTTCAATGGAAAGTGTGGCCACCTGGTTTTTCAACTCGGTGATGGCGCGTTGTTTCTGGTTATTAATTTCGAGCAGTGCAGATTCGATCATACGCCCGGATTGTTCGCGGGCTTTAGTTTCGATTTCAATCTTTACCTTCTCGCCAACGGCTTTTGCATCTTTCAGAATACGGTCGCGTTCGTTGCGGGCTTCGCGAAGTAATTCTTCGTTGCCCGATTTGAGGTTTGCCATTTCCTGGCGGGCACGGTCGGCTTCGCCCAGCGCATTTTCAATGTGCTGCGAGCGTTCGTCCAGTGATTTAAGGATGGGGCCCCATGCGTACTTCTTCAATATATAAAGCACGATCAGGAACGCAACGGTTGCCCAGAAGACGGTACCCCAACTTACACTTAATAATCCATCCATGTGGTTGTGATATTAATGTTAGCCCTTCGCTGAGGCGAAGGGTTGAAGAATTAACCGAGCGAAACGAGAAGGCAAATGATGATTGCAAAAAGTGCAACCCCTTCCACCAATGCCGCGGTAACGAACATGTTGGAGCGAAGGTCGCCCATGCTTTCAGGCTGGCGCGCCATAGCTTCGAGGGCGTGACCTCCAATGAGACCCACACCGATACCCGCACCAATGGCAGCAAGGCCCGCACCTATACCGGCAAGTCCCTTGTTGTTTGACAGATCAACTACTTCTTGTAAAATAACTGTAAGTAATTCCATTTTATATTGGTTTAAATTATTGCTTGTTAATGATGTTCCGCTTGGCCCGCAACTTCGGGGGCATGATGATGCTCCTGTGTGGCATCACCGAAATATATGGCTGTGAGGAGGGTAAATACATACGCCTGAAGGAATGCAACCAGCAACTCGATAAGGAACATAAATACCATAAAGAGTGTGCTTGCCACGCCCACACTATAGCCTGTGGTGGCACTGTTCTGACCAAAAATGAATACGAGGGAGGTGAGGGCGAGAATGACGATGTGGCCAGCGTTGATATTGGCGGTGAGTCGTATCATCAACACGATGGGCTTGATGAAGATGCTTGCGATTTCGATGGGGACAAGAATGATTTTTACACCTAAGGGAATACCGGGTGGCCATACAATGTGGCCCCAGTAGTGTTTATTTCCGCTAAAGGTGGTAATAACAAAAACGAGGGTGGCCATTACAATGGTGATGCTGATGGTACCGGTTATATTGAATCCTCCGGCAAAGGGGACAAGACCCAGCAGGTTGCAAATCCAGATGAAGAAAAACATGGTGAGGAGGAAGGGGAGGAATTTGCGGGCGCGTTTTTTACCGAGGGCTGGGGTAGCCACATCATCACGGATAAACACCACGAGCAGTTCGAGCAGGTTGTTCAAGCCACGGGGTGCCTGATTTCTTTTCTTTTGGTAGCTGCGGGCAAGGCGCACAAATAAATAGATGACTGCACTCAGGATGAGCAACATGCCCAGCACACTCTTGGTGATGGAGAGATCAAGAATAGATGTTGTTGCAAGTTGGTGATCCGCGGGGTCAGCATGGGCGCCCGGTTCGGCAGTGTTGTGTGGGGCAGTGGCGGAATGTTCAGCAGGGTGATAGTCTTCTGTTGTGGAGTGATCGTGTTCACCCTTGATTATTTCAATCTTTTCGTGGTGCAGCACATACGAGTTGCCGGTGCGTGCGCTGGTGTAGGTGTTGTTGAACTCATGATGTTCATCCATGAAGACACTGGACATAAAAAAGTCCCAGCCGTTTTCTGTCTTAACAATGCATGGAAGAGGAATGGTGACATCACCAAAAAAGTGGATGGAGTGGGCATCCTGGATGTGATGCATAATCATTTCACCGGGGTTGAACTTCTTCGATTCCGCGGGTAGATCATCGCCAGATGCTGAAACTTTTGCTGAAACCAATACCAATGCAAGGAGGAAAAAGAGTGAACAAAATGTTCTACAACCCTTGTCTTTATTGGTATTTGCGCTGAAATTCATGCGGGGATTGCTTTTTGAAAAGCGCGGCAAAAGTATTCGTGTCTTTGGGTTGTGCAAGGGAGAGTTGCAATTGATTTTGAGAATGCGCGCTGGGCGGGGGTTTGGGAGGGGGCAGGCAGTAGGCAGTAGGCAGTAGGCAGTGGTAGTGGACAGTGGGAAGTGGACAGCCCCCGCACACCCCTGCCCCTAAAGGGTCCTCCCGCGTTCGGCAGGTAGGAAGACCCTTTTGGTGGAGAATAGCGAAAGCTTGATGGATCGGTGTGCGGGGGCTGGAGGATTGTCTTACCCGATTATCACCTGCCACTCCGTGTTTTGTGCTGTTTGGTTAATGACCATCAGCACGATGAATTCTTCGCCAAAACCAAGTTCCTGTGCAGTCATTTCGTTGCTTTCGCCTGCAAGCAAATCAATGGTAATGGCGGTTGTGGAGGCAATGTCCCGTGAAAAACCAAAGCCTAATTTGGCCAGGCCGGTTCCGTTGTTCACTACCGTAACTGGTGTATTTGCCGTTATTTCCCTGGTGCCATAATCGGCCTGTACGCTGGCATTTGCAAGAAGCAATCCGCCAAGCACTGTTTGATTGTCTCCTGCCTGCAAAATGCTGAAGTCGAAAAATGATGCAATCGTGGAGGGTGTTGCCTTGTATTTATACATAAGCCTGCCCTTGTTTCCATACGTGGCTATGCATGTGAGTATGCCTTTTCTAAACCTCCACTTCGAAGCCATCGCCATCGCGCAGCACTGGAAATTTTTTCCTGTATTCCTCCAGTTCGTTCCATGAAAGCACACATTCTATTACTTCATCGTTGTTGGAATGTGCAAGGGTGTTGCCTTTGAAATCGCACACCAGCGAGTCGCCAGTGTATTCAAGCCCCATTGCATCAGCACCCGTTCGGCTGAGACCAGCGGTGTAACATGAATTTTCGATGGCGCGGGCCGGTAGCAATGTTTTCCATGCATGGATGCGGGGGGAGGGCCAACTGGCCACATAAGTGAGCACATCGTATAGTGGAATGCCACTCACGAGTTTATTCCTGCTCCACACCGGGAAACGCAAATCGTAGCAGATAAGCGGGCAGATTTTCCAGCCCTCACAACTCACCACAAGAATTGATTTTCCTGGCGTGTAATGGTTGTCCTCATGGGCCATAGAGAAGAGGTGGCGCTTGTCGTATTGTTCAAATGAACCATCGGGCCTTACCCAAAGCAGGCGATTGAAAAATTTTCCTCCGTCCTCCACTGCAACGCTTCCGGCAACGACACTATTTTTCTGAGCGGCCATGCTGCGCATCCAGTTAAGGGTGGTCATGTTTTCCTCGTCAAAATGTTCGGCCACTTTGGTGTTCATGGTGAAACCGGTGGTAAACATTTCGGGCAGGAAGATTATGTGCGGAGATGATCCCGATGAATGATGGGGACGAGTTGCGATGCGGGCAATCCTCTCCTCGAAATGAATGCGGTTGCCCTCCGGATTTTCCCAGAGTTGCATGGTTTGGACGAGTGCAATGTGCAGGTCTTTCATGTGGCGAAATTAGGAGTTGAGACAACCTCAACTCATAAGAACTCATTCCAGTTTTTCCATCAATCCATACACAAGTGGATTGCCGGGCAGGGCGCCCACTTCCATCATGCTCACGGCAAAGCTGCTTCCGCGATTCCACACGTAGCACCTCACGTTGTAATCAGCCCCTGCATGGCGAAACACATCGGGGGAATAACAACCGATGTATGCAGTGTACGAGGTGGCCTTTTCAAGACCTGTTCTCATCAGATTTCTTTTTTCAGTTTCGTCTGTGCACACAAAATCACTGAGGTTGTTTGTATTCCAATGCACGGTGCTATCACCTTTCAACACTTCCATAACCAGCAGTGCATCACCCATTTTTTCCACGCTGCTATCTATGGGTCGAAATAGCAGTTTTGCGTACAGCAAATCATAACGATGCTCTTGCAGTTGATAGGCAGGCGATTCATAGAGAAGCCCGAACTCTTGTGTGGGAAGAAACGTTAGTGAGCAATGTCCTGTGGTGTCTGCAATTTCTATTTTATCATTCACCTTCCATCTCTCACTGTGCTCGCATGGTTTCAACATTTCCGTATGCAGCATAGTGCTTCCACTACTGCTTTGAGCAAACACATAAGCCGAAGAATTAAACCAGTTCTCATGCGATTCAATAACAGGATATTTCTCTATCACCATTGCAATAAATTCGATGGGTGGCCTGTAGTATTGTGTTGTCCAGCCAAAACAAATCCGTTGAGCGGTGCAGGTATCTACCAGGTGTTGGTAGTCGCACATCGTCCACAAGCTGTCGGGATTTACAATTTGCATTTTGTTCAATCCCTGTTTCTCTTTTTGATAATCAAGAATGAAAGGTGATAAGGCAAGTATGTTAAATTGAGTTCCGGGCTTCAGGGATTCTTGTTCGGCAAATGCCATCACATCATAAAAACCATTTTTGTAAAACACATCATAATATTTTCGTTCAACAACCAGCGAAAAACTTCCTGCAAAAAGAATGATGATGACGCTTGTCAATTGTAGTTTGAATTTCTCCGGATTGATAAAAGCAAACAATGCGAGGAGAAAAAACGGCAGTACAAAAAACATCACACGTGTTTGCAACACCGGAGCAACAAGATGCGAATAAGAAAATCCAACAGCAAGTGTCCCGAAGAACATAATAAGTGCCAGCCACAAGAATTTCTTTTCAATCTTTTGGTGGAAGAAAATCGAAGACTGAGCAATTATTACCACCAGTGCAATGAGCCACCATGAGAAATGAAAAACGTAATAGAGATAATCGGGCAGGAATGAAAAGGGTGGAGGCGCGAGCACCGTGCCGATGCCTCCGATTTTCAGTTGAGAAAGAACAATGCCCAGGTTAGGCAGGTAGCACACTACTGCCACAACACCCGCCATCATTTGTGCTCTCCATTGGTTTCGGAAAAAAATAAGTCCGCATAGCCACAGCAGAGCAGCAGCGAGCATAGCGAAGTGATGTGTGTAAGCACATAAGGCAAGGGCAAGTCCATACGTTATAATGGCGAAGGCAGTTGGTTTTGAAAGTTTCTTTACAATACCATGGAATAACACCGCAGCGAGCAACACCCACATCACACCCATTATGTATGGCCGAGCAATTTGAGAGTGCATCACGCTTTCCTGCAATACCGCAAACCACGCAGCGGCCATCAATCCGCATGATTTGGAAAACCACAACACCCCGACACGGAACACAAGAAACACCGAAACAATTCCCATTACAATGAATGGAAGTTTCACAATCCATTCTTCCACACCGAAGAATTTTGTCCAATAGAAAAGAAACAAAGTGCTGAGTGGAGGATGTGCATCGAGCATCACACCTTCGCGAATCACCTTACCAACATCACCCAACGAGCATCTCCACATACTGCTGTATTCATCATAAGTAAATGGAATAGAAAAGAAATTCCAGCAGCGAAGAACTGAGGCTACAACTAAGATGAGAAGTAAGGAGAAGTTTTTTCTCATTCAAATTCCACAAAGAATTTCACCCGCCTTCTCCAACGTTTCATCATCCTTGGCAAAACAGAAACGCAACACTTTGTCTGCGTTGCCATTCGGATAAAAAACAGAAACGGGTATGCCGGTCACTTTGTGTTTGCGCGTCCATTCCATGGCCACGCTCACATCTTTCTCTGCAGAAATATTTTCATAGTTCAGCAATTGGAAATAACTGCCTGCACTTGGTTTCCATGAAAAGCGTGACCCTTTAAGTTGAGCAAGAAAAAAATTTCTTTTCTGCTGATAGAATTTCGGGAGAGTTGTCCATCGCGATTCATCTTCCATGTATTCAGTGAGCGCGTATTGCACAGGAGTGTTGCAAGAGAACACATTGAACTGGTGCACCTTCCTGAACTCATTCATCAAAGCAGCGGGGCCCAAGATGTAGCCCATCTTCCATCCGGTGATGTGATAGGTTTTGCCAAATGAAAACACGATGAACGATTGGTCGGCAAGTTTGGGATAACGAGCCACACTTTCATGTCGCTGCTTGTCGAAGAGGATGTGTTCGTAAACTTCATCACTCAGCACAATGATGTCAGTGCCTGAAATAATTTTCTCCAACTCCGTCAAATCATCGTTGGTCAAAATAGTTCCGCATGGGTTGTGTGGAGTGTTAATGATAATCATTCGTGTGCGGTGATTCACACGTTTACGCACCAGCTCCCAGTTGATTTTATAGTCGGGACAATACAGTTCAATCCAAACCGGAATACCCCCGTTGAGTTCAATGGCTGGCGAATAACAATCATAGGCCGGTGCAAAAAGTACCACTTCATCATTTTCATGCACTAAGGCAGTGATGGCTGTGAAGATGGCTTGTGTTCCCCCTGCAGTAATGGTGATCTCATCGTTCCAATCGTAAATTCTGCCGTAGAGTTTTTTCACTTTTTCTACTAATGCCTTGCGCAATTCCGGCACTCCCTGCATGGGCGCGTATTGGTTGAATCCCTGCGCAATGTATTTCTCCACCAGTTTGCCAAGCATGGGGTCAATAGGAAAATTGGGAAAGCCTTGTCCAAGATTTACTGCGCCATGTTCGCCAGCAAGTTTCGACATAGTGGTGAAGATGGAAGTGGAAATTGAAGGAAGTTTTGAAGTCAGGTGCATGTGTTTATCTCAGTAAATCCCGATAGCTTTCGGGTGCGAAGTCGCAAAGAAATGGAGAATTGAAAATTGAGGAGGGAAAAATGGAAGAGGGAAGGAGTTCAAGAAGTTGGAATTCATGGACAATTATTTTGGCACCGTGCCAGAACAACAAAAAATCAAACCACCAGGAAAGAAACGCTCGCTACCGCGCAGGATTTGGCGTTTCTGCTGGAAAAGCGCAATGTGGTTTTTCATCATCACCATTGCCTGGGTGATCCTATACAAATGGGTGAATCCACCCACCACGTATTTGCAAATTCGGGAGAGCTGTAACTGCAAGGATGGATACACTTTTCATAAAGATTGGAACGATGACATTTCCCTGAACATGAAGATGGCAGTGGTAGCAAGTGAGGACAATAACTTCATGAAGCACAACGGCATTGATTGGGGCGCAGTAGAAAAAGCAAAGAAGTACAATGAAACCATCGGCAAGAAAAAAGGGAAGTACCGCGGTGCAAGTACCATTACACAACAAACGGCAAAGAATGTTTTTCTGTGGCAAGGTTCTGCCAAATGGACTAAGTGGATTCGCAAAGGCTTTGAAGTTTACTTCACCTACCTCATAGAGTTTTTCTGGAGTAAAGAGCGCATCATGGAGGTTTATCTGAATGTGATTGAAACGGGCCCCTGCAAGTTTGGAGTGGAAGCCGCAGCACAAGATTTTTTCAAGACGAACGCATCGAAACTTTCACCCGACCAGGCTGCACTTATTGCAGCATCATTACCCAACCCGAAAAAGTACATTGCAGGAAAACCAGGAAAGTATTTGCAAAAACGACAAGGGCAAATAACACGACTGATGCGCATGATTGGCTATAGTTATTTCGAACGATATGCCGATGGGGTGCCCGATGAAAAGAGGAAGAAAGAGGAAGCAGAGGTTGAAAAGAAAATTCAATCGGTGCCTGAGAGTGAATTGCCGGAGAAGGTTGAGGACGTGGAGGAAGTTGTGCCGGTTGTGGAGGAACCCGCAACCGAAATTGAGGAAGAGCCTGTGATTGAAAATGGCGGTGTTGGTCCAGTGGAAACTCCGACCGACTCCGTTAAGGTGAACGACCACCAGTAATTGGTTTTCATCTTAACATATAAGGGTTTACAGGGTTAATACTTTCGCCCCCTCAATGCAAAATACTCCGCGTATAGGTGTTCTTGGTGGTGGCTCATGGGCCACTGCTCTTGTCAAGTTGCTTTGCAACCACACTCCAAAAGTGAACTGGTGGATGCGCAACAAAGAAGCTCGCGAACACATTCTGGCTTATGGCCACAATCCTAATTACATACAAAGCATCGAGTTCGATAAGGAGAAACTCTATCTCACGGGCAGCGTTCAGGAAGTGGTGGACAAGTCGGACTACATCGTCATTGCTATTCCATCTGCATTCCTTCACGAAACAGTGAAAGAACATAAGCCGCGTGGTCTTGATAAAAAGGTTTTGTTCTCTGCCATCAAGGGTATAATCACGGAATATGATTCCATTCCTGCGCGATACTTCCACAAACAATTCGGTACTTCGTATGACGATATCGGAATCATTTGCGGGCCGTGCCATGCGGAAGAAGTGGCGCTGGAAAAACTTTCGTACCTGACAGTAGGAAGTAAGAACCCTGTTCATGCTGAAACCCTGGCGAAACTTCTTTCGTGCCGTTTCATCAAAACCAACACAACGGAAGATGTGTTTGGGGCTGAACTTGCTGCTATTCTCAAAAATGTTTACGCGGTGGCTTCAGGAATTTGTCATGGAATTGGTTATGGCGACAATTTCCAGGCAGTGCTTATTTCATCAGCCATTCGTGAAATTGAACGTTTCCTCGATGCCGTGCACGAAGTTCACCGCGATGTGAAATCAAGCGCCTACCTCGGTGACTTGCTTGTAACCGCCTACTCGCCTTATTCGCGCAATCGCACCTTTGGCACCATGGTGGGCAAAGGCTACAGCGTGAAGTGGGCCACCATTGAAATGAACATGGTGGCCGAAGGTTACTATGCCGCAAAAGGCATTCACGCCATCAATAAAAAATTCAAAGCCGACATACCCATTGCCGATGCAGTCTACCGCATACTTTACGAAAAAGTAGCACCCATGATGGAGATGAGGCTGTTACAAGATAAGCTTAGTTAAAGGTTCAACGATTTTCGACCTGCTTCAATTTTATTCAACAAGAGCGACCGCACTTTGGGCGCAGTAGTGCCACGTGCTTGTGACGAATTGTATTCGTCTGCCTTCACGCATGGTCCGGCCAACAGTTTTATGCCTGCCCTACCTTCGTCCTAAGGCAACACTACCATTATCGTTTGCGTCATATCTCAGCTTGACCCGCCTTTGGCTACATATCGCTTTCATTCTTTTCGTTTCTGAAATTTCAGGTCAGGCTGAATTTGTAGAGAACAAAGGCCAGTGGCCTGAACAAGTTGGCTTTCGTGCAGCGCTGCCGGCAGGTGCACTTTGGGCGGAAGGCGATGGTTTCAAATATCAGTTCTACGACCCGCAGATTTTGCAATTCATTCATCCGGCTGATCGCTCTGTACAAGCATCATCCATTCATCGCGAGCATGTTTTCAAAGTGAATTTTGTAGGATGCAATGATGATGTGGAAATGAATGGCTCCAAACCTTTTTCACATTACTACAATTACTATATCGGTGATGAAGAAGCGAATTGGACCCATCATGCAAGTGTGTTTCAAATCATCCACTACCAAAACATCTACGATGAAATTGATTTGAATCTCTATTCAAAATCTTCCTCTATCAAATATGATTTTATTGTTCATGCAGGTGCAGATGCGAATGACATTGCGATGAAATACGATGGGATGAGCGACTTGAAAATTGAAGACGGAAAATTATTTATTAAAACTTCCGTTAACGAAATCATCGAACAAAAACCATTCGCCTACCAGTTGATTAATGGAAGGATGAAGGAAGTGGAATGTGCGTTTGTGGAAAGAGGAAACACGGTTCGTTTTCAATTGGGTGATTACGATAAAAACTTCGATGTCATCATTGACCCCGAACTTGTTTTTGCCAGCTACATAGGCTCCACTGCTGACAATTTCGGATTCACTGCGTGCAACGATTCGCAGGCCAACCTGATTTCGGGCGCTGCTGTTTTTGCCTCAGGTTACCCTACAACCATTGGTGCATTCGAAACAGATTTCAATGCAGGTTTTTCCAACTACATGGACGTTGCCATTACCAAATTCGCGGCTGATGGCAGCAACTTATTGTACAGCACCTACTTGGGTGGTGCAAACCAGGAAACGGGTCATAGCCTTATCTGCGATAGTGATGACAACATCATCATGTTTGGTGTAACAGGTTCAGCGGACTTTCCAACAACCACGGGTGTTTACATGGAAAATTTTGTGGGCGGCCCCGCGTTGTTCATGGATGATTTTTTTATCAGTTCGCATCCGGAGGGAACTGATATTTTCATTTCAAAACTCCAGAGCAATGGCGCCATGGATGCCTCCACTTTCGCGGGCGGAACTATGAACGAAGGGTTGAACTTCGCTGATAAACTTTTCTACAACTATGGAGATGCTTTTCGCGGTGAAGTGAACGTGGATGAAGATGACAACATCTTCGTGGCATCTGTAAGCAACGGTAATTTCCCGATGACCGGTGATGGTCCGCAAAACACTTACGGTGGTGGAGTGTGCGATGGTGTGGTGTTTAGAATGAATCCTGCATTAAGTGCGTTGGAATGGAGTTCATACTTCGGAGGGAATGGTGACGATGCATGTTACGCTGTTGAATTTTCCGGCAATGGAAAAATGATAGTGGCGGGTGGAACACGAAGCAACAATTTCCCGCATTGCACCTTGGGCCACGACACATCGCACAATGGTGACGTGGATGGTTTTGTAGTGAAACTTAATGCTGCAACGTTTGCTGTGGAGCAGGGAAGTTTTGTGGGCACCAGCGAATACGATCAGATCTATTTCGTGCAACTGGATTTTGATGAAAACATTTACGTACTGGGTCAAACTGATGGAACTATGCCTGTAACAGCCGGCATTTATGGCCAGGCAAATAGCGGGCAATTCATTCGAAAATATTCTTCGGATTTATCATCCCTTGAATGGAGCACCACCATAGGCACAGGCAGCGGTGAAATTGATATTTCGCCAACTGCATTTCTTGTAAGCGATTGTTACCAGATTTATTTTTCGGGATGGGGTGGCGAGACAAATGGCTACTGTGGAAGTTTTTATACATGCTATGCAAGTAGCAGCACTACAATTGGAATGCCTGTCACTTCCGATGCGGTGCAATCATCAACCGATGGAAGTGATTTTTATTTGTGTGTACTTGCACAAGATGCTGCCTCTTTGGTGTACGGATCTTTTCTTGGTGGAACATCAAGCAACGAACATGTGGATGGAGGAACATCGCGTTTTGATAAAAACGGGCAAGTCTATCAGGCAGTATGCGCGGGCTGTGGAGGCAACAGCGATTTCCCGACTACACCCGGTGCGTGGAGTGCGGACAACCTGAGCTTCAATTGCAACATAGGGGTTTTTAAATTCGATTTGGGAAGCGTTCATGCGGATTTGGAAATTAACGGCCCACCGCAAATCTGTTTTGGTCAAGCCGCATCGTTCATCAATCTTTCTACCGGGGCAACTGATTTTCTTTGGGATTTTGGCGATAGTTCAACTTCTACTGAAGAAAGTCCATCGCATATTTACACTGGAACAGGCACCTTCACCATCACTCTTGTGGCTACGGATGATACTGGATGTCTGGCCACAGACACAGCAAGCATCATCATTGAAATTCTTCCCGGCATTGCACTTGAAATTGAAGCCGTGGATCCCGTGTGTATCGGAACTTCAGTTCAACTAAATTCAACAGGTTCCGATAATCTTTTCTGGATTTATGATTTCACCTTGAGCGACACCACCATTCCTGATCCGATAGCCGCACCGGACGAATCACAGTTCTATTGTGTGGTGGATTCCAATTTTTGTGACATGGATACCACCTGTATCTGGGTGGAGGTCTTTGTACCGGACACATCGGTGAGCCCCAATGCAGAATTGTGCCTCGGCCAAAGTGTTGAACTCTTTGCGCTCGGTGGCGAGTGGGTAGAATGGTTTCCTGCTACCGGGCTTGATGATCCCACTTCGCCTTACGTTATTGCATCACCTACACAAACCACCATTTACACCGTTACGATTCACACCCAATACGATTGCGAGTTGAGCGAAGAAGTGACCGTCACGGTTTATCAGAACGAACCAGGTGGAAATGTGTTTCCGGATATTTCCATGTGCATTGGAAACAATATCCAGTTGCAGGCTACTGATGGCTCATCATTTTACTGGGAACCTAATAGTACGTTGGACGATCCTTTTTCACAAACCCCAATGGCATCGCCAGATGATACCACCACTTACATCTGTACGATATGGAATCCATGCGGAGAGGGGCAAGATGAGGTAACTGTAAACGTCATAATCCCGGACGCCGAAGCTTTTGGTGGAGGAAGTATTTGCCCCGGAGATTCGCTGCTTGCTTATGCCACAGGCGGAGTGGAATACTGGTGGTCGCCACCATCATTTGCCTTTCCATACAATGAAGCAACTACCCTTCTCTCACCGTTTGAAGATGTAACATTCACTGTAACAGTGATTGATCAATACGGCTGTGGCGACCAAGCGGAAGTCTATGTGAACGTTCTTCCACAACCTTATGTGGATGCGGGCCCGAACCAGTACGTTGATTTCCCGGAAAGCGCACAACTTTTCGGCACCATCATAGGTGAAAGTTTTTATTGGGAACCCGATATCTACATCACCTGTACGGATTGCACTTCCCCATGGGTGACGCCTGAAAATTCCATGTTCTACTACCTCACGGCTGGCGATAATAACGGATGCTCTGCAACGGATTCAGTTTGGGTAGAAATCTTTTTTCCTATCTGGGTACCCAACACCATTACACCCAACAATGATGGAATCAATGATGTGTTTTTTGCTGTGGGTGAAAACATCAGAGGTTATCATTTATGGATTGTTGATCGCTGGGGGATCGAGATTTTCGAGACCGAAGAAATCCATAAAGTGTGGGATGGTGGCATAAATGGATACTACGTGCAGAACGACACCTACGTGTGGATAATCGAATACGAAACAGTGGACAGGCGTGAAAGAATTATGGGACATGTGAATGTGGTGAGGTAGAGCGTAGTTCCCTGATGGGTCTCCGAAGTATCCCCGAAAAATGGTCGGGGCCACTGATTCATCGGAAGGCGGATTTCCCGCGCTGATAGCGCAGTCAGCATGTGGTTCCGCAAACCGGGAACGCAACATTTTCAAAGGAAATTTTTACGATGTGAATGAAAGAATGATGTGGCGTTGCCTGCTTGCCGGACAGGCTGATGCCGATATCAAAATTATTATCTCATAGTTGGGGTCTGTTGGCATAAACACATCGCGATATCGTCACATCATTTTTTTTCTTGTCCGATCGCTCACGCAGTCGAAATCCACCTTTTTCCGGTTTTCAAACGAAAAAATGAAGGTCATTTTTGATCAAAAATGACTAGACAGATTTCCGATTTCTACCTGATTTTGCAAAAAATCTACCTGATTTGTCCAAAATTCGACACGATCCGGGAAACCGCTTGTGAGGGCGAATCAGTCCATTTTTATTTGGCCACAACAAAAGGGTACCTAAGTGAATGTGGGTAGGAACGCAACACGATCCGAACCGGGCAACAATAATAAAAGTGCAAATCTTTTACCAGGGAAGACATAACGATGTCCTGACCAACAACAGGTTTCAACTACCCGCATTCACTTAGCTGCCGATTGAAATGAAAATTTCTTATGTGCAATATGCAAAGCCAAAGAACATCGAATAAAAGAAATGATTGCCAGCGCTTCGGGACTTGAAAAGAAACGATTGGACCGGAATTTCTATCCTATCGCTTTCACAATGGAGAGCTAGTACAGTTTCCACAATGGATGAGTATTTAAAAAAAACACAAGCAAATGCCTTGACAAATGGAGACAGAATAAAAGTTAGACCGAAATCTGTGATACGGCCTGCTGCACAGAGTGAGTCCTTAAAAAAACAAAGTAGGTCTCAAAAATAAAAACCAACAAAAAAAATGTCAAAAAAAATTGCATTGTGTATCGGAATCAACGACTATCCTGGAACAGGCAGCGACCTGAGTGGATGTGTCAATGATGCCAATGACTGGGCGGCCGAGCTGAAACTGCGAGGCTTCAGTGTAGCCAAACTGCTGGACAGCCAGGCCACCCGCAAGGGAATACTGGATGCCATGGGCAACATCATTAAATCTGCAACGAAGGGTGATAGCATCGTGTTCCAGTATTCCGGTCACGGTACTTACATTCCTGATCAGGATGGTGATGAACCCGATGGAACTGATGAATGCCTGGTGCCTTACGACATCAACACCAAAGGACCCGTGACGGATGACGAACTGAACGATTTGTTCAACTCACGCGCTTATGGAGTGAAACTTGTTTTTTTCTCTGACTCCTGTCACAGCGGCACGGTGTCCAAGTTTGCACCCATTACAACCCCGCCAACTATTACCGGTGGAAAGGCCCCACAGCGCAAAGTTCGTTTCCTGCCCCCGGCCACATTCCTTAAAAAAGGCGACCTCAGCAAACTGGGAGTAGTATCTCGCGCAATACGCGGATCCTCTCCTCCGGGCAGGCACGGCTGCCTGCTTATCAGCGGATGCCAGGACTATGAGTATAGCTACGATGCCTGGTTCCAAAACCGGCCCAATGGTGCTTTCACTTACGTGGCGCTTAAAGCACTTAAGGCATTAAAGAAAGATGCAACTTACCGACAATGGTATATTGAAATAAAGAAGGGATTACCCTCGCAACAATACCCCCAATCGCCCAATCTTTATGGAACAAAAAGCATGAAGCGCTGGAAAGCATTGCAATAAAAAAACGCACGGATCTTACAACGTGTGCACTTAACCAAAAAACCCTGAAAAGATCTTATGGGGACGCGAGGTACGTTCCTATAAGGTCTCTGGTGGGGGAAGCACAATACCTGCTTTAGCTGGCATATTTTGCGGGCGTTCATTAAAGAACAATCAAAACAACATCATAAAAAACAAAATTAGAATGGCAGAACACAGACCTGAAATTCAAAGAGATTCCTATATGCTTGAGGGCGGGGTTTTGAAAATGTCCGTTCTCGGGCCTTACGGTATGGATAAGAAAACTGCGGCACGATTGAGCGATTCGAAATACTTCCACTTTTCGAGTTATACCAATGATATAGCAGTGGGAGCTGCCCAGGCACTGCGCGGAAAGCAATTGTATGTATCGGTGCGGGTGCTGGATATGGACGGTGCGCCCGATCCGGCATTCGCCACGCTGGTGCTCAATGACGGGAACACGGAACGCACCTATGAACAATCGCTCGCAATAGAACAATATGACGCAGTGGTATTCCAATTCCTAATGGATCTCCAATGAAAAAATTATTACTCTGCACAAAGTATATTTTTTTGAGTGTAATGCTCTTTAGCCAACAGGAAATTGCACTCGATGATCTTGTTTCGCCAAGTCTGCCTGCATTTTCCATCATCGGAAAGTCAACCGAAGAAGTATCGCGACCTACTGACCTAAGGGCGGTTTCCACCACTATTCAAAATGCAGTGGGTGGACAAGGTTTCATCGGAGACATGGGCGTTGAGTTTAATCCCTTCTGGATGAAAAAGCGAAGGAAGGCAACGTTTGATGACTACTACAACCAGCGCGAAGACCAGAAATTTCTGGAAGAAAGAATGTGGAAAAACATTGGCAACACTTCTTCATTTTCTATAGCCACAACAAGCTATTTCAGTGAACCCGATTCCATCGAGAGCAAAAAACTCGGGTTGGGTTATCGTTGTCAGATACTTACAGGCAAGGCATCAGATAAATG